>CALLXD010000022.1 GCA_937766455.1 Vicinamibacterales bacterium
CGTCTCGACGATCAAGGTGTCGCCCTCCCAGCGTCCGCGCGCGTCGCCGTTCCAGAGGCGGATGTTGTCGGACAGCGCGGGTCGGTCGGTGATTGGAATGACGCGCGCTTCATGAATCATCTCGTAGAAAATCACGACGTAGCCCGGCACCTGCATGATTTGATAGCCGGCGCCGTATCCCCCGGGAAACATCCCGCCCGGTATGCCTCGCGTGATGCACCGTTCCCACGGCGTGTGAGTCAACCAGCCATCCGTCAAGTTGATGAGGTTGTTGTTGCGGCTGGTGATGGCCTCCCGCCGCAACGGGACGCGGCCATTGGGGGGGTCTACCACCATCGATTGGCGTCGCTCGTTGCGCAGCGCGTCGCCGGGGCCATCGCCCCAGGGACCCGAGGGCCCGGCGGCCCGAGCGTCTGGGCTGGGTTCGGCGGGCGGGCGCTGTGGCTGGTTGCTCCCCGGGAACCAGGCCGCGAGCGGCGCGAGCCGCTCCAGGTCTATGTCGTTTGGTGCCTCGAACGGCGTGGGGTCGAAGTTGGTCCAGACGCCCTGGATGTCAGGCTGCCCGTGGGCCGCGGTCTGCGCGAGGGCTGAGGCACCGAACGAAAGCGCCAGCGCCGAGACGATTACTGGGAACGAAACGCTGCGTACGAGATGTCGCGTCTTCATGAAACTCTCCTGGTATCAACCGCGGCCAAGCATCGCGGGGCCGCTTCGGATCAGTCGTGCTGATTGCCTCTAGAGACTATAGACCGAAGGGGACTCAAGATCCCGTGGACCTTAGCTCCGTGTGGAATCGCCCCCCACCCCCGGGGCGTTGTTGCATGGTTCGACCACGGAACCGATCTGGTGTCGCCGGCGACGACGATCACGCCGTCACCGCGGAGGACTGCGCCGTCCCGAGCGCCAACATCTTGTTCAGCACGGTGCACCCCACCCTCGCTTCGCGCTGCTGCGCCTCGAACCCATTCGCCCGGAGACTGCCGCCGAGGATCCGTTTGTACCGGAGGAACGTACCCTCCACGCGGGCCTGCTGCCGGTAACCGGTTTCCTTCTGCCACGCCAGTCTTCCGATCTCGGCAATCCTCTCGATATGCTGGTTCCGCTGCGCCCAGGGGCCCGTCGCCACCGGCGACGCTGTCGCCGGCCGTCGAGGAGGGACGACGATCTCGACACCGGTGCCGCCGGCCTCGCCAACCGCCGTGTACACGCTGCGCGTGTCGTAGGAGCCGTCGCCCGTGAAGCGCCGCAGCGGGGCCTCGATCTGGCCCAGCAGGTCCGGGACCGTGTCCGCGTCGTCGACCGTGTTCTGGGTGAGCGCCTCCGCGACGACGTAGCCGTCATCGTCCACGCCGATGTGCAGCTTCCGCCAGCCGCCGCGCTCGTGCGCCTTCCGGTGCTTGCGCGAACACCATTCGCCGGCGCCGTAGATCTTCAGCCCGGTCGAGTCGACGATCAGGTGGATCGGTCGGTCGTCCGCTCGCCTCAGGGCGGGGACGAGCACGTCTCTGTTGCGCCGGGAGAGCGTCGTATGGTCCGGGGCGTGCAGGTCCAGGTCCATCAGCCGGAGCAACGACGCGACGAAGCCCTCGGTCTGCCGAAGCGGGAGGTGGAAGAGCATGCGCAGGCTCAGCGCGGTCAGGATCGCCAGGTTCGAGTAGCGCGGTTGCCCGCCACGGCAGCGGGTCGGAGGCGGCGTCCAGGTGCTGAGGGCCTCGTCGGCGAACCAGACGGTGACATCGCCGCGGGCGCGCAGCCCGCGCTCGTACGCGTGCCAGTTCCGGACCCGATACCTCTTCTTGTACTTGGGGTTCACTCTGCTGGATTTCGTCGAGGCCATGGCGTCGCTCCCTCCACGGCATGGTACGCCGGAGCCAGCGACCCAGGGTATTCATGCACCAACCCCCCGCGTCGTCTCGCTCGTTCGGTAGGTGACTCGGAATCGTCCGGTCTCGACGTAGTCGACCATCCCCGGCCGTGCCGGTCCCTCCTCAGGACCAGTGCTCTTAGTCGAACGATGCGAGATACGCGACGACCTGGCGAATCTGGTCGTCGGTGAGTTCGCGAGTCGAAATCGGCGGCATCTGCCCAAACCCCTCACGGACCACCGCTAGCACGTAGTCGGGATCGAACCGACCGGGCACCAGCGGGGGGCCCTGGCCACCCGTGCCCCCTTCGCCGTGGCACATCCCACAGACCTGCGCGTAGGGTGCGGCGCCGGGGTGTTCCGCCTGGGCGTCGGCGGCCGAGGCTGACGATTGGTCTGGGTCGGGTAGGCCGAATGCGACGAGTGAGGCATCCGGCCCGGCCCCGGTGGCAATCAGGATGAACTGTTTTCCCGCGCGCGACCGATAGCTCATCGGATTACCACTGGTACGGTTGGCCGTGGGCACGCGGTAGAGCTCGCGGCCCGTCTCTGCGTCGAAGGCGTACAGATACGGGTCACCGCCACCCAGGAACACGAGTCCGCCGGCAGTGACCATCGGGCCGTTGGCACCCCGTGTACCGAGGCGGTCCGGCAAATCCGCGTCCCGCAGGAGAGGGTGACTGCGCATGACCCGGCTACCTTCACCGAAGGGAACGCTCCAGGCGATGTCGCCGGCATTGAGATCGATGGCGACCAGCTTCGCGTATGGCGGCTTGATCAGTGGAATCGGACCCAGACGACTGCGTTCCGTTGGAACGTAGCCTTCCAGCCCCCGGAAAATCCCGGGGGACGCGCCGCGGGCGCAGTTGTTGGTGTAGGGCACATCCACATCAGGCACGTTCGGATCCATCGCGCACACCTGGTTCGGTGTGCCGCCCTCTGAGGTCCGGACGTAGAGGAAGTTGGTGGCCGGGTCGAGCGCGGCGCCACCCCAGTTGGCGCCACCGTCGACCCGGGGCCGTTGGAGCGTGCCTCTCAGGCTTGGCGGCGTGAAGAGCGGGCCGAGACGGAAGGTGCGCAGTTCTTCCAGCGCCAGCCGGTGTACCTCCGGCGTCAGGTCATTGGCATCGTCGAGCGAGACGCCCTGGCCGGAGAACGGCGGCGGCTTTGTGGGAAACGGCTGGGTCGGATAGGGGACTTCGCCTGGGACATCGGTCTCGGTGTCGACCGGCCGCTCCTCGATGGGCCAGACCGGTTCGCCGGTGACCCGGTCGAACACGTAGGTGAATCCCTGCTTCGAGACCTCGGCCACGGCATCGATGCGGCGGCCATCAACCTCAAGCGTCATCAGGTTCGGCGCCGAGGTCAGGTCGTAGTCCCAGAGCCCGTGGTGGACGGTCTGGAAGTGCCACTCGCGTTCGCCCGTGCGCGCGTCGAGCGCGACCAGCGATTCGGCGAACAGATTGGCACCGAGCCGTTGACCGCCCCAGAAATCGCTGCTCGGGGTGCTCGTTGGCACATAGAGCAGGCCGCGTTCTTCGTCGAGTGACATCAGGCCCCAGACGTTGGCGTGACCGGTGTACTCCCACGACCCATCCTGCCAGGTGTCGGCCCCGAAGGCGTCGTTCGACTGGGGGACCGTGTAAAACACCCACCGACGTTCGCCCGTGTGGACGTCGAAGGCCTGCACCGCTCCAGGCGTGTCGAATCGGTGCTGGACGCGGTCCGGCACGCGGCTGCCAATGATGATGAGGTCGTCGAAGATGACCGCCGGCGACGTCTGGTCGAATTCGTCGCTGGTGACGGTGTTGGGGAAGTCTTTGGTGATGACGACGTGTCCGTCCTCGCCGAACGATCGGATCGGCTCGCCGGTCTTCGCATTGACCGCATAGATGCGGTCGCGACTGTTGATGAAGACGCGCATCTCGTCGCCGGTGCCCCAGACGGACGCCCCGCGATGCTTGAAGCCACCGGGGCCGGCGCCGCGTGGCCCGGTCCGGTACGCCTCCGGGTCGAACGCCCAGAGTTCCTCCCCTGTCTCGGCGTCGAGGGCGACGATGCGCGTGTACATCGTGGCCACGTAGATGACGTTGTCGATCATCAGGGGCGTGGCTTCAAAGCTGCCGGGGCGCGTGTTGAACTCCTGGTTCGGGACTTCGTTCGGTTCCCAGGTCCAGGCGATTTCCAGCTGCTCGATGTTCGCCCGGTTGATGTCGTCGACCGGCGAATACTTGGACGCGCCCTGAGTGGCGCCGACGTAGCGCCATTCGACCATCTCACCCGGCGGCGCCTGGGCAGCGAGGGGGAGGATTGCGAGGGGGAGGGCGGCGGCCGTCGCCAGCACGACAACCGTCGTGAGATATCTGTGTGTCTTCATGAGTGCCTTTGGTCGCCTACCACTTGTCGAAGCGGACTAGCTCGCGGTCGATCATGCTGATGGTGGGCCGGCCTGACATGGCCATGTTTCTGGCCAGCTCGGTCTGCAGAATTTCGACCACGGCTTGTACGCCGTCTGCTCCATATGCCGCCAACCCCCACATCGGAGGCCGCGCGACCATGATGGCCGTGGCTCCCAAGGCGAGTCCTTTGAGCACGTCAGTGCCCCGGCGGAAGCTCCCGTCGACCAGAATCGGGACCTGACCATTCACCGCGTCGGCCACCGCCGGCAGCACATCCACCGGGAGTGCGCCTTCCCCGCCCACGAGGCCACCGTGGTTCGAGACGACGAGCCCGTCGGCACCACGTTGGAGTGCCGTCCGCGCATCTTCGACGCTCATGATGCCTTTGACCACGACAGGCACGCTCACCGCTTGAGACAGTTGCTGGACGGTGTCCCAATTGGTCCCGATGGGCGCGCCGGCAGCGGACACGCCGATCGTTACGCACAGCGCCGTGCAGCCGGCAGACACCGCTTTCGCCGCGTCCTCGGCGGCGCGGTCGGAATCCGCATACACCTGCGACCAGACGGGTTCACTGCTGGCGGCGACGATCTGATCGATGGGGCGGCTCGTCTCGCTGGTCGCCACCATGACCGCCTTGGCCGCCCCGGCGCCGCGGGCCGTGCCGAGCTCGCCGTCCGCGTGTAGATCTCCCTGGTTGGCCACGGGCCCGACGATGATCGGCGCGAACATCTGGTGTCCGAACAGCTCCGTCGTCAGGTCCAGATCCATCGCATAGACCATGAGCCGCTGGCGGAACGTCATCTTGTCGAACGACCGCCGGTGACCACCGCTGATGGTCTGGTATCGCGCCGGCGGCAGCACGAGTCGGGCCATCGACTCGAACTCGGTTGCGTTGACCAGCTCCAGGACAGGGGCCAGGACGTTCGTCTCCGGGCCCCCCGAAGGTTGTCCGGCCGCCGCCGATCCGGCGACGAATGCACCCAACGCTCGTAGCGATTCCCGTCTGTCGACCGTCATCTTGCGTATCCCTCGTGTCGCGTTCCTGTCGTGTCTGACTCGACCGCTTGTCGACTAGCTCCGGTCGGCCAGCTTGAGATGCTGCTGCTTCCGAATGGCTCACCCGCTAGGGGAAGTTGGTCTTCACCATGCTGCGGTTGATGTCGGCGAGTGTGGCGGCGCCGACCGAGGCCATCGCCTGTCGGAGTTCGGCGTTGAGCATCTCGATGACCTTTTGTGCACCCAACTCGCCGAAGGCGCCGAGTCCCCACCGCGAGGCCCGTCCGAGGCAGACCGCGTCGGCGCCCAACGCCAGTGCCTTCAGCACATCGGTGCCCCGACGGAACCCGCTGTCGATGATGACGGGGACCCGATCACCGACAGCCTCGACAACTTCCTCCAGCACTTCGAGGGTCGACGGTCCGTAGTCGAGTGACCGCCCTCCGTGGTTCGAGACGATGATGCCGTCCACTCCGTGCTCCAGGCATTCCTTGGCGCCCTCTCCGGTCAGGATGCCTTTGGCCAGCATCGGCACCTGGCACATCGGCTTCAGGTCGTCGAACATTTCCCACTCGTACCACAGCCGGAACGCGCCCACTCGATACGGATTTGGCGGGTTCTGTGGCGTCCGCCTCCGGACCTGGCGCGGTGCGCCACCCAGATGACGGACGTGCAGGTCGCGTTCATACAGGGTCGCCTGCTGGTCGATGGTGACGACGATGGTCTGGGCCCCGGCCTCCTGGCCCGCGTCGAGCGCGGCCCGATTGGGGTCGAGTTCCCGGGTGGCGTACCGCTGGTACCAGAGCGGGCCTTCGGCCTCTTCGGCGATGCGCGCATACGGAAAGCTGGACGCATTGCTGACGATCATCGTGGTCGACGTGGTCGTCGCTGCGCGGTGCATACCCAATTCGCCGTCAGGATGCAGGTCGCGCTGCCGCGACGTGGGAGCCAGCATGATGGGGCTGGGCATCCCGTGCCCGAACAACGCGGTCGAGGTGTCGACATCGGCCGGGGCTACGCCGCCACCCCCAACCAGCTGGACCCAGTCGAACGCGTCGCGATTGCGATACAGCGTGAACTCCGACTCGGTGCCATGCGCGCTGTAGTCGTATACCGACAGCGGGACGTTGGCGCGGAACAGCGGTTCAAAGTCGAAGACATCGCGTATTTCGTCGAAGCCCATGAACCGTCGGTGCGAGTCGAGCGGCCAGGGGTCGCGTTGCGCGTGTAGCAATGGCGATGCGGCCAGAAACGAGCCGAGCCCGGCGATCGCCTGACGGCGAGAGATTCCACGGCGCCACGCGTATTCAGCTTTTCCCACGATGTCTCCAGTCCTCATCGCCCCGCAGGGCACGCAACCACACGGATGAGCTCCGTCGAGCCTCTTGGCCGCGGGCCGCTTCACAGCAAGGGATGTACAGAGAATCTATACGAGATCGGTGCGACGTGCCAGAAACGGGGCGGCTCAAATCAGTCCAACCGTCCAGAGGAGGTACACCATCGCCATCGCCGTGACGCCATTGACCAGCGTGACGCCGCCGAAGGAAATCAGCGCGGCTTTCAATGACATGCGGGAGAGCGACGTGCACACCCAGAAGTAGCTCGAGTTCACGTATTTGATGATGATGGAGCCGGACGCACCGGCCAGCATCGTCGCCTCTGGGCTCAATCCCAGTGTGCCCATCATCGGTGCCGCCACCGAGGCCGCGGTAATCACCCCGACGGTGGTGGAGCCGGTGACCATGTTGCCGGCGATGCCCAACACAAATGGCAGGAAAATGGCCGGCAGCCCGGTTGAGAGCACGAAGTCCGCGATGGCATCCACGGCTGGCGTCTCGCGGAGAATCTGGCTCAGCGCGCCGCCCAGCCCCGTCACCATGATGATCATCGCCGACGCGCGAAGCGCCTCTTCGATCCAGGCGTCTTTCCGGTCTTTGGCGTGGCTCGCGTTCGTGTTCCGGTATGCCAGCAAGATGCCGATGCCCAGGGCGACCACCGGCCATCCGAGATAGAGCATTGCCGCGTTGAGCAGATGCTCTGGCGGGAGTGCGAACGCTGCGACACTCTTTCCGGCGATCAATGACAACGGGATCAAAATCGGCGCATAGGCCCGCCAGGTTGACGGGAGCTCCGCTTCGCGGCCCTGCTCGATGAGGGACTGTCCGACGAATTCGCGAGACGGGGGTGAGTCGATGTAGGGACCAACCAGCAGGGCGTAGCCCCACCCCGCAAGTGCCGCGACCAACGTACAGAGACCGCCATACAGGATGACCTGTCCGATGTCGGCGCCGACCAATGCCACCGCGGCGAGAGGCCCTGGGGTCGGTGGCACCATCGCGTGGGTGAGCTGCATCGCCCCTACCAGACCGGTGGCCATCACGCTCATATTCAATCCGCTGTTGATGGCGGCCGAATGCACGAGCGGATTGAGGATGAGATACCCGACGTCCGAAAAAATGGCGAGCCCGATGACAAAGCCGCTCAAAGTCAGCGCTAGCGGCATACGTGCTTCGCCGACCCACCGAATCATCGACCCCGTGATCCGCTCGATGCCTCCGGTGTGTTTGAGCGCCTCGGCCAGAATCGAGCCGAGCACGATCACCACCGCGATATCCTCGATGGTCCCACCGAAACCCTGCTCGAACGCACCGATGAAGGCATCGCGGTCGAATCCCGGGAGCAACCCGAACAATACGATCGGCACCAGCAGCGCGATGAAGACGTGCCACTTGGAGACGGTGATCAGCAGGAACAGGAGCGCGACCACGGCGACGAGACCGCTGATCGCGATGAGTGCGCTTTCGGTAATCATGCGTGGCGATACTGCGTGCCGCGTCGGCCGATACTGCCTGCGCGGCCGCCGGCGGCAAGCAAAGTTCTGGGCTGTGGGGATCCTATCTCAGTCCAGGCGGTACACGTGGCTCGTCATGTTCGTCACTCTCGACGAGCGTGTTTCCGACTGCCGCAGCAGGTGCCGTGGGCTCCGCGAAATATGTACACTTGGCCGCGAGCGTCTGACTTGGGCGAGTGCGTCCTCTGGGCCGGTGCTGGGCACAACAGTGCTCGCGTCGCATCGAGTAGCTCTCCCCACATACGTACCTCATCCAGACGGGCGGATCATCACGTCAACACCATGAGAGAACAGATGCTTACCTGGGAGCAGGCCTATGTGGCCGGCGCGGCCGTGGTGGGCGGCAAAGGCTGGAATCTGAGTCGGCTCCATCGCTATGGATTCGCCGTACCCGCTGGCGGGGTCCTTGCGGCGGCCGTCTACCGGTCGTTCGTCGACACACCGGAGGTCGCGGTGTCGCTGGAGGAGGTACGCGAGGTCGGCGCCCACGACGTTGCGTCGGCGCGGGTCGATCGGCTGCTGGTCGGGATACGAGAGCGACTGGTCGGCCTGGGTCTCCCGGTTGCCGTCCAGAGAGCCGTCGCGGCTTTTCTGCGCGAGCACGGGCTGCACGACCAGCCTGTCGCGGTCCGCTCGAGCGCGGTCGGGGAAGACAGCGCCGGCCTCGCGTTCGCGGGTATTCACGGCAGTGTCCTCAACGTCCGGGGGGCGGAGGCGGTGGCCACGGCGATTCTCCAGTGTTTCGCGTCGTTGTGGACCCCCCAGGCGGTCGCCTATCGCCGGCGTTTCAGGGTCGGCGACCTGGATACACCCTGCGCGGTAGTCATCTGTCGGATGGTGGGCGATGAGACAATCGGTCCGGCCGCGGCCGGGGTCGCGTTCTCGTGTGAGCCGGTGACCGGACAGCGGGAGGTGGTCACCATCAACCTGGCCCGAGGGCTCGGCGACGCGGTCGTGCAAGGGACGATACAACCGCAGCAGTTCCAGGTCCGCACCCACCCGGAGTCAGTCGTAGAGCGCAAAGACGACTCTGAAGAGGCCGCGATTCTTGACGACCACCAGCTGTCGTCACTGGCGCGCCTTGTCATGCGCGTCCACTGGGCGCTCGGCGACGGGCAGGATCCGCAGGACGTCGAGTGGGCCTTTGACGGGAGCACGTTCTGGCTGGTCCAGGCCCGTCCGGTGACCCGTCTGCCCCTGTGGTCGTTCCCCGGTGTGCCGTCAGGGCCCACGATCTGGTCCAATGCCAATATCGTCGACTCGCTTCCCAATCCGGTGACCACCATGACCTGGTCGGTCCTGACGTCCGCAGTGCAGGCCATCGTGTATGCCTCGCTCGAGGCGGTGAATTATCCGATCCCCGACGGGATGGAAGTCCTACGGTGTTTCGGGGGGCGACCGTATTTCGACCTTGGCAGCCTACAGTGGGGCCTCTACGATGCGCTCGGGATACCGACGGCGGAGACCAACCGCGGAATGGGCGGTTTCCAGGCGGAGATTCAGGTGCCACCCGGTAACCCCATCCGAGGGCGAGTCGGCCTGTCGCGCCTGCGGCGTCGCATGCGCCTGCTGGGTCGGTTCCGGCGACTCGCCAAAGAAGCGCCGGGCGACGTTGAGGCGATGATCGATGGTGCCCGAGTGCTGCGCGGCCGGGACCTGAGCGCCCTGAGCGACACGGCTCTACAGGCGGAACTGACGCAGATACAGGCCGACGTGCTCCGATATCAACCGACCCTTCAGATTGCAGCCGCCTACTACGGCGGTTGGATGACGGTGGCCCACGACCTGCTGGAGTTTTCGACCGGGAGCCGTGAAGAGTCGCTGGTGACCAGGATGCTTGCGGCGTCGGGCGACGTGGCTAGCGCCGAACAGGGCTACGGGCTGTACGAGCTCGCGCGGCGCGCGGAGCGGGAGCCGGAGGCTGTTGAGGCGCTGGCGGGGGCAGACCCGTTCGCCTGGCGTACTTTGGCAGCGGCGTCACCGTTCCGGTCTGCGATGGGCCGATACCTGCACCGGTTTGGTCACCGAGCCGTGTTCGAGATGGAGTTTGCGAGTACTCGCTGGTACGAGGACCCGACGTACCTCATCAGCCAGATCCGGTTTCATCTGGACCATCCAGACATGCCGGACCCCCGCGCCCGGGCCGAGGACGTGCGCCGGCGTGCGCGGACCGATCTGAAGCATGTGCCGTGGCACGTCCGTCCGCTGGTACGATGGCTGCTGGACCGCGCTCGCTACGGTGCTGGTCTACGCGAGAACGCCAAATCTGGGATGGCCGCCGGAGTGGCCATGGTGCGCCAGGTGTGCCTTGAGCTCGGCCGTCGGTTCGTCGACCGCGGACAACTCGCCTCTGCCGACGACATCTTTCACCTCGCGTTCCCAGAGGTCGAGGCATGTCTCGACGGGGGCTGGGCGACTGCCGGTGGCCTCAGGCTCGTCGCGGACCGGCAGGTACGACGTGTCCGCCAGGTCTCGCAGAAGCTCCCGGGTGTCATTGAGGGAGCGACTTGGACCGCGCCTGCGCCGCTTCCGGCCGTCCCCGACGGGGCGGTCCGAGCTGCGACGTCTGGCGATCTCGTCTGGGACGGGTTGGCGGCCGCGCCCGGCGCCGCCGTTGGGCCCGCATGTGTGCTGGTCTCCCCACACGATGCCGAACGGATGCAGCGCGGCGACGTGCTCGTCGCGCCGTCCACCGATCCGGGGTGGACGCCTCTGTTTCTCCGTGCGTCGGCGGTCGTGATGGAGACCGGGGGGTATCTCTCTCACGGGGCCGTCGTAGCGCGCGAGTTCGGCATTCCCGCCGTCGTCAATGTGCGCGACGCCATGCAGAAAATCCGTGACGGTGACCGTCTGCGGGTTGACGGCGACCACGGCGTCGTGACTCACCTGGACTAGCGCCTGTGTCGCAGTCGTGATGTGCCAGGCGGGGTGGTTGGTGCCCACGGGTCGTCTTTGGTCCCGCTTCTGGCCGCAATCTACCTCTTGCGACAGGCATGATGTTCGGTGCACGAGTATGCGATCCTTGCAGGCATGTTCGGAACGGATCTATTGGCCGCCCCTGCTACTACCGCGGACACGCGATGACACGAATTTGCGTCTTTACCGGATCGAGCCCAGGGGCACTCGACGCGTACGCCGCGTCTGCACGCGAGCTGGCCCGTGTCCTCGTGTCGGGTCGGCACACGCTGGTGTACGGTGGCGCCAAGGTTGGCCTGATGGGGGTGCTCGCCGACGCGGTCATTGCAGGGGGGGGCGAGGTGATCGGCGTCATTCCCGCTCACCTGGAAGCGAAAGAGGTGGCGCATCGCGGACTGAGCGAGCTGCGGGTGGTCGGCTCGATGCACGAGCGGAAGGCCGTCATGTCGGAGCTGTCGGATGGCGTTGTTGCCCTGCCTGGCGGGCTCGGCACACTGGAAGAGCTGTTTGAGATGTTGACCTGGGCCCAGCTCGGGCTCCACGGCAAGCCGTGCGGCGTCTTGAATGTCGCGGGCTACTTCGACCGCCTGTTGCAGTTTCTGGACCACGCGGTCGATCAGCGGTTCATCTCGGAGCTTCATCGGGGTCTGCTGCTGTCCGATGACGACCCGACGGTGTTGGTCGACCGGATGATGGCCTACCAGGTGCCGAACACGGGGAAGTGGCTCGACCGAGACACCAGTTGAGGTCGGTCGGTTGGTTCGGCAACTCCGATCGCGTATTCTGCCGCCTCGACGACCAGACGGGGGATGCAGAGGGTGACCAAGATTACGGGCAGAGCCATGGGGGTGGCGGCGGGGTGTGTTGGCGTGCTCCTCGGCGGCGCGGTGCAGTCGGTGGCCCAGGCGGTACGGGTCGAGCGTCTGTCGGATCGCCCCATCATTCGACCTGATCTCCACCCCAGCATCGGCGCCAACATCCAGGGCCCGTCGCTCATCAAGGTCCCCGACTGGGTCCAGGAACCGCTGGGCGCGTATTACCTGTATTTTGCGGACCACAAGGGTCGGTATATTCGGATGGCCTATGCGGACGATGTCCTGGGGCCTTGGCACATTCATCCGCCGGGCAGTCTCCAGATCGAGGACTCAGCGTTCCTCACGGAACCACCCGAGATCTCTGATGAGGAGGTCGACCGGCTGACAGCGGCTAGGCGGCGCAACGGCGCGGCCGCCTTGTCTCACGACGTGCGGACCGAAGCGACGACCCCGCACATCGCATCGCCGGACGTGCACGTCGATGATGAGAACCGGCGGATCGTCATGTACTTTCACGGCCTCGACGGTGTGAGCCGCCAGGCGTCCCGTGTGGCCACGTCTAGCGATGGGATCCAATTTGTGGCGCGGCCCGAACGGTTGGGGCGGACCTACATGCGGGTGTTTCGTCACGACGGTTACACCTACGCGATGTCGATGCCGGGGCAGTTCTACCGGTCGCGAGATCCGCTGGGCGGCTTCGAGGAGGGCCCTCGGTTGTTCAACTCCTCCATGCGCCATAGCGCCCTGCTGAAGCGCGGGAACACCCTCACGGTCTTCTGGACCCAGGTCGGTGACGTGCCGGAACACATCAAGACGAGCACGATTGACCTGTCCGGCGATTGGATGGGGTGGTCGGAGACCCCGGGCGTCGAGGTGTTGCGGCCCGCGTTCGACTGGGAGGGCGCGGACGCGCCACTCGAGCCGTCCGTGCGAAGCACCGCCTATGGTCACGTGAATCAGCTCCGTGATCCCGCCATCTACGAGGACGCCGAGACCGGGCGGGTGTTTCTGGCCTACGCCGTCGCTGGCGAAAGCGGCATCGCGATCGCCGAGGTGCACCTTGACGTCAATTGATCCGTTACGAGAGTGGAGGACTGCAATGACTGACGACCGATGGTTGAGCAGGAGACGCGTGGCGGTCGCGCTCGGGGCGGCGGCGCTGACGACGCTCGGGGCGTGCGGTGGCGGCGAGCCGATGGAGCCGGCGCCCGAGACGCCGATGCCCATGGCTGAGACCGGGACGACGAGCGACTGGGTTGACCGGCATTTACCAAACCCAACCGGAGAGGTGTTGCTCAATTGGGCGAAGCTGCCGGACGACCGGGAGTGGGGGTCCACGGCCGGGATCGACATCGGCCCGGACGGTCACGTATGGGTATATGACCGGTGCGGCGGGTTGGCGCTGGCCGGCGGGTGCGAAGAGAACCCGGATCGTGATCCGATCTTCAAGTTCGACAAAGATACCGGCGCCATCCTGGCGCAGTTCGGCAAAGGCCTCTTCGTGCTCCCACACGGGATTCACGCGGACGACGATGGCAATGTCTGGGTGACCGATTCCCAGGGGAACGAGGCCGGAACGAAGGGGCACCAGGTCATCAAGTTCAATCCGGAGGGCGAAGTCCTGCTCAGACTTGGAACCGCCGGACAGCCGGGGAGTGGCCCCGGGCAGCTCAACGAGCCGTGTGACGTCATTACCGCGCCCAATGGCGACATCTTCGTGTCTGATGGGCACAGTGGTCAGAACCCCGACCCGCCGGAGGGGGCGACCGGTCGAATTGTGAAATTTTCGGCCGATGGGACCTTCATCAAAGAGTGGGGCGAGGTCGGATTTCGACCAGGGCAGTTCCGGACGCCCCACGCGATGGAGTTCGACTCTCAAGGGCGTCTCTACGTGGCTGACCGCGGCAATCACCGGATCCAGATCTTTGATCAGGACGGCGAGTTGCTCGACATCTACGAGCAATACAGTCGGATCAGCGGGTTATTCATCACCGCCGACGACACGCTGTACGCGATCGACTCTGAATCAGGGGTCGAGAACCACCCGGGTTGGAAGACAGGTGTGCGAATTGGGCCCTCCGGTGAGGACCGGCTGACCGGGTTTGTACCGCCGCACCCGCATGACGTTCGGGTCCTGCAGGGTGTCGCTGGAGAAGGCGTGGCCGTGGACGCTGACGGCAACATCTACGCGGCGGAGGGGCCGGGGTCGCGTCCGACAGCCGGTGGCGGCGTCACCAAGTACGTCGCGAACTAGCCCGGCGCGGGGCTAGTTCGCGCGCCGGAGACGATGGACGGCCGGACCCACCGGGTCCGGCCGTCTGCTTAGTGGAACGTCACGCGCGCGACACTCGGCGGATCGTCACCCTCGAAGACGGGATGGACGACATACACCTCGTCATCAACGACCGCCGCCGTCGTGGCTGCCGTCTCGAACGTCGCCACTCCCGCCACCTCGGCCGTCGTCCAATCATCCACGCTGGTCAGGGCCACCACTCGGGAGTCCGAGTTGCTGACGATCGCCAGCCGGCCCGCCGACCACACAATGCCGTCCCCGCCGGGGACGGGTTCTGCGAGGCCGACCGCCGCGGAGGACCCAGGATCACTCACGGGGACCTTCCACAGCTCTGCGCCGCGGGCCACGAGCAGATAGCCATCCGGATGCACCTCGATGCCGTTGGGACCGCCGGCCGCATCGTCGAATCGGTGGAGAAGCGATGCCTCGTACTCGGGAGTCACCCGATAGATGGCATTGAGCATGGTGTCCGTCACATACACCGTGCCGTCGTCGGAGACCGCGGCATCGTTGGCGAAATGGGTGGCGTCCGGGTCCGAGACCGTGGCGGCCAGATCTACCAGCGCGATCCGGTCGCCGGATGTGAGGTCATAGACGGCAAGCTCGGCTTGTCCCGCGCTGGTGCCTTCAAAGACGGTGCGGTCGGAGTTGGCCACGAGCAGCCGATTCCGCACTTCATCGACCTCGATTCCGACGGACGACACTAGATCCGGGTCGGCAACGACTGTGCTGACGCGTCCGTCTGGGTGGAGTTGGAGAATAGAGCCCTCCGACAACGAGCCGGTCAAAATCCGGCGATTGGTCCGGTCGTATTCCACGCCTTCTGGGATGAAGCCGCCCCGCTCAGCCACGATCACATCGGGGAGTCTCGTGTCTGTGGCCTCCGTTGGGGGCGCTGGCGCGGGCGCTGTGTCTGGCCCGGGGGCCTCCGGTTCTGTTCCACATCCGGTGACCAGAGCACCGGACAAAACGATTGCAAGTGTTGTGACGCGCATTGACTTCGAGCCTCCTCAAGACATTTTATGCGATCCGGTGCAGGTCCTTGGGAGCACGGTGGGCCGCGCGCGTGTCCGCTTCAGCTATGATCATGGGATGATCACTTCCTGTCCGGGCCCCGTCACTCCATGATGGCCGCCTCCCACACCGGCGTCGCCAACCCCCTCCGTCGCAACATCGCCATCATCGCTCACGTTGACCACGGTAAGACCACACTGGTGGATGCGATGCTCCACCAGAGCGGTGTCTTCCGAGCCAACGAGCGGGTCCAGGAGCGGGCGATGGACAACACCGACCTTGAGCGAGAGCGCGGAATCACCATCATGGCCAAGAACACGGCCATCCACTACGGCGAGCTGCTCATCAACATTGTCGACACGCCAGGCCACGCGGATTTTGGTGGCGAGGTCGAACGTACGTTGACGATGGTCGACGGTGTGCTGCTGCTGGTGGACGCGTCCGAGGGGCCGTTGCCCCAGACCCGATTCGTGCTGCGAAAAGCGCTTGAACAGCGGCTGACACCGATCGTGGTCATCAATAAGATCGACCGCCACGATGCGCGACCAGCGGAGGTGTTGGACGAAATCTACGACCTCTTTATTGACCTCGACGCCACGGAGGATCAGATCGACTTTCCCGTGCTCTATGCGAACGGGAAGGCCGGGACGGCCAGCCTCAGTGCCTCTGAGCCGGGTGAAGATCTACGGCCGCTGCTGGACAAGATTGTCGAGCGCATGCCTCCCCCGGCAGGTGATCCGGAGGCCCCGCTCCAGGTGCTCGTCTCGAACCTCGATTCCAACGAGTATCTTGGGCGGATCGCGATCGGGCGTATCTTCAACGGCCGCGTCGCGCTAGGTGACGCGGTGGCAGTCTCGAAGCTCGATGGCAGCATCGAGGCAACGAAGGTCACCAAGCTCTATACCTTCGATGGGCTCCACCGCGTCGAAGTACAGGCCGCCGCCGCCGGCGATGTGATCTGTCTCGCTGGCATCGACAACATCACGATCGGGGAGACGATCACCGATCTGGAGGACCCCAAGCCCATTCCGCCCCTGCACGTCGACGAGCCGACGGTCTCGATGATCTTCGGGATCAATACGTCGCCTATGGGGGGGCGTGACGGGAAATATGTCACCTCGCGCAATCTGCGTGACCGGCTTGCGCGCGAGTTGGTCGGGAACGTCTCGATTCGCGTCCAGGACACCGAGTTTGCGGAACAGATGCGGGTTGTCGGGCGGGGAGAACTGCAGCTGTCGATCCTCATCGAGATGATGCGCCGGGAGGGCTACGAGATTCAGGTCTCGCGGCCGCAGATCGTGACGCGTGAGATCGACGGTCGTACCGAAGAACCTGTCGAACATCTGGTGATCGATGTGGCGGAGGATTACCAGGGGGTCGTCATTGCCCAACTGGGGACTCGGCGGGCCACGATGATGAAGTTGATCAATCATGGCAGCGGTCGTATTCGGCTTGAGTTCCGTATTCCCACCCGCGGTCTGATCGGATTTCGCTCGCAGTTCCTGACCGATACCCGTGGCACCGGCATCATGAACCACCTGTTCGATGGCTGGGAACCGTGGCATGGACCGATCGCCGGGCGACCCACCGGCGCTCTCGTGGCGGACCGGACGGGCAAGGCGACCGCGTTCGCGATCTACAACCTCCAGGAGCGGGGCGAGATATTTATCGAACCAGGGACCGCTGTGTACGAGGGGATGGTCATCGGCGAGAACGCCCGGCCGTCGGACATGGACGTCAACGTCACCAAGGAAAAGAAGCTGACGAACATGCGTCAGTCCACCGCCGATGATGCGTTGCGTCTGGTGCCGCCCCGGCTGCTCAATCTCGAGCAATCGATCGAGTTCATTAATGATGACGAACTGGTCGAGGTGACGCCGCATAGCATCCGCCTACGCAAGCGGGTGCTCCCTTTTAACCAGCGACCGAAAAAAGAGGGCGCGTAGTAGTGTCGTGTCCCAGAAGTCAGCGAACTTCTGGGGCACGACACTAAATCTCGCGGCGCTTCCATGTGCCCCGCCGGAACACGGTCACGCCGACCACGGCGAGCAGGCTCTGGCAGACCGCGATGGCGATGAAGATGCCCCTCGGTCCGAGACCGGCTGGGTGTGACAGCATCCACGCGAGGGGAAGCTGCACCACCCAGAAGACGAAGAAGTTGATCCAGGTGGGGGTCGTCGTGTCACCGGAGCCGTTGAACGCCTGAACCGTGACCAGCCCAAAGCCCCAAAAGACATAGCTGAAGCTGATCGTCCGAAGACATGCGATCGCGGTTGCAGCCGCGTTCGGCTCGGTGGTGAACAACGCGACGATCGGAGTCGCGAGCATGAAGAGCAGGAGCCCGACCGACCCCAGGAAGGCCGAACTGCACCGGGCAGTGAACCAGACCGACCGCTCTGCCCGCTCCGGATTCCCCGCGCCGAGGTTCTGTCCCACCAAGGTCGCCGCGGCGTTGCCCATGCCCCACGCCGGCAGCAGGATAAAGATGATGATCCGGATGGCGATGGTGTAGCCGGCCAACGCGGTTTCGCCGAACGGCGCCAGGATCCGGATCAGGCCCAGGAAACTGGCCGTGCTGATCAGGTATTGCACGACGCCAATCCCGCTGACTCGCAGCAGGCGCGCCATCACGCCGACGCTGATCGTGACACGACGCCAGTCGATCTGGATGACACCCCGCCCATTGGTGAGGTGGCGGAGCTGATACAGCACACCCATCGCCCGACCGAAGGTGGTGGCGATGGCGGCGCCTTCCAGACCCATGGCGGGGATTGGCCCGAGTCCAAAGATCAGCACGGGATCGAGCACGATGTTGATCAGGTTGGCCAGCCAGAGTGACCGCATCGCCAGTGCCGCATCTCCGGCGCCTCGAAAGATCGCGTTGATCAGGAACAGCAGCATGACGGTCATGCTGCCGCCGAGCATGATCGACGTGAACGAGCGCCCGTTGGCAGCCAGCTCGGGCGTCGCACCGAGCATCTGCAACAGGTCCTGAGCCCACACCACGCCGATCGTCCCGAGGACAATGGACACCGCCACGCCGGTGGCAATGGCCTGTACCGCCGTCAGGGACGCCTGCTCAGGCGAACCTTCGCCGATGCGTCGCGACACCATCGCGGTCGTACCCATGCAGAGACCGATGGCTACCGAGAACACCAGAGCGAGCAGGGAATCGGAGAGCCCGAGAATGGCAACCGCTTCGGGGCCGAGTCGGGCCACGAAGAAGACGTCGACCACCGCAAAGAGCGATTGCATCGACATTTCCAGCACCATCGGGATTGCCAGGAGCATGACCGCACGCCCGATGTTGCCGACCGTGTAGTCGCGCGGAACCCCGCGGATGGAGTCGCGGATGTCCCTCCAGAGCCCGGCACGCGGCGCCGCGTCTGTGCTGGCGCTTGTCGATGACATGACACTCCCTCGAACGGGCCGTCGGGCCCGCTGAAAACACGGTTTTAGCGGCTCGCCTCTGCGGAGTGCTCCACAGAACGAGCAAGAACACAGGTCGCTGGACCGCCCGGGGCGGTGGACAGTGACAAATCAGCGTGTGTAGTGAGGGACGTGCAATCCCGAATGCGGATCTGGCAGACCTAACCGGAGGTCGGAGCGCTTACGAGTGACGGACGATAATCTGAAAGCGCATCGACTTTGGTCCTTCCACCCTTCGTGACGGCCACACGTGAGCGCGACAACACTCGCCAGCGGCGGAAGGGGCAACGCGTCACCTTATCACAGTGGTCTACGACAACAACCAGGCAGCGGCGACCGTTGTCGCGCTATGATGGGACCACTATCTGTTCGTGATCTGCTCCCGGTCTCCGACCGGCCTCAAGGAGGTTTCCGTGAAACGTCTCATTACCGCCGTGGCGCTTATCGCGCTGGCCACGCCCACGTTCGCGCAGAATGTGCCAGAAATTCCGTACGTGTCGGTGCCGGACTACTTGAAATACCCGCCGACGATGAATCTGGGCGAGACCCTGGGGGTGGCGGAAAACTCCAAGGGCCACCTGATTGTGCTGAACCACCCTGGCTCGTCCACCACGGGCCCATTGTTCGGCAATGCCACGACCAACCTGCTCGAGTTCGACGACCGAGGTAATTTCGTCCGCGAGATCGGTCAGAACGTATATGGCTTCGGCTACGGCCATTCGGTCCGGTTCGACAACGAGGACAACCTCTGGATTGTCGACAAAGGGACGAACGCGGTGACAAAGATCAACCCGGACGGCTACGTGACGTTGAATCTGGGGCGTCGGCCGGAAGGATTCGACGAATACCACCATCCGCCGGCTAGCGAAGCGCGGGCTGTCGACGGGTACTTCGGCGGCCCGACGGATGTCGGGTGGGACGCCGAAGGCAACATCTATGTGAGCGACGGCTACATCAACTCCCGCGTTGGCAAGATGGATAAGTGGGGCAACTGGATCAAGTCGTGGGGCGGCTACGGGAACGAGCCCGGGCAGTTTCGTCTGCCACACAGCCTGCAGGTGGATCGGGCCGGTAACGTCTATGTGGCCGACCGTTCCAACCGGCGGATTCAGAAGTTCGACAGCGATGGGAATCTCGTCAAGTCGATCGTCATGGCGGTCCCGTTCGACAAGAACTATCAGCCGGTGCTCGGCAACCGAAACCCGGGTCGACCGGACGCGCACGCTCCGTGGACGCTGTGCATTTCCGGTGGTGACACACAGTATCTGTTCGCGTCCGACGAAGATCCCGGTCGCATCTACAAGATGACGCTGGACGGCGAGATGCTGGGCTACCTGGGTGAGTCGGGTCGGGCCCCTGGACAGTTCAACTGGATCCACGGTCTGTCGTGCCGCGACGAGAACACCCTGTTCGTGGCCGACATGAACAACTGGCGGGTGCAGAAGTTGCTGCTGAACCAGACCGCATCGACATCGAACGAGCAGTAGCACGCAGCCAGCGTTCCCACGGTCCCTTGGGGACGATGGCCTCGATCGACCGGGAAGCGCCGGCGCCTACGCGCCGGCGCTTCACTACCCCTCCTCCAATCCTCCAATTTTACCAACGGGACTGATCGACACCTGGGCAGCGGCTCCATCCCCAGCGGTCGGACGCGACGTCCCACACCGATCTTTTTGAGATCCAGTCTCATTTTCTATTGACGACCAAATTGGTCGGATATATATTTGCTGTCTCAAATTGAGATTCAGTCTCATTTTGAGCGAGTGGAAGGAAAGGGCCCTTGGCAGGGTGCTTGAACTGTCCACGCATCCAGCGATGCCTTTTACAACGACCGTCGGCGCGCGTGACCGCAGCCCAGACCCTGGCCCCGTGAGGGCTAGCCGTGGCGAGGACCGCGTTTGGCATCGATTCGTCGTTGTTGCGTCGTTGGCGCTGGGCACGTTCGCCACTGCAGCGAGCGCGCAACCAACGGGCCAGGTGGGCGTCGCCAGTTCACCGACCGGATCCGGCGATGTTGACCAGACCGCAGCCCCGGCGGCCATCGGCAATGCCGCTTCGGCCGGTACGGAGACGGCCGAGCAGCAACCTGATCTGGCGGAATTACAACGCCGCCTGGACCTGCTCGCTGACGAGGTCGAGCGCTTGCGCAGTGGAGAAGATGTCGAGCCCCTCAGTGTCGACGAGGCCAGGCGGCTGGGACTCGCTCCGTCAGCAGCGTCCACCTACGGCCGCGGCCAAGGGGTCTCGATTGCCGGGTATGGCGAGATGCTCCTCGAAAATTTCGGAGACGAGAACGAAGCCGGCATCCCAACGGGGAGCACGACCCAGTTCGATTTTCTTCGCGCGATCATCTACGCCGGGTACCGGTTCAATGACAAGTTCCTGTTCAACTCGGAGATCGAGATTGAGCACGCGGATGAGATTTTCGTGGAGTTCGCGTACCTGGACTACCGGGCGACGGACAACGTCGGGGTGCGCGGCGGTGTGTTGCTGGTGCCCATGGGACTGGTCAACGAGCTCCATGAGCCGACCGTATTCCTCGGTGCCGAACGTCCGGTGACCGAGAGCCGGATTATCCCGTCGACGTGGCGGGAAAATGGAGGCGGTATCTATGGGGCGTTCGACCGTGTGTCGTTCAGGGCCTATGTCATGAACGGATTTGACGGTCTCGATTTTTCGTCTAGTGGGGTGCGCGGCGGACGTCAGAAGGGCAGCAAGGCAAAGGCTACCAGCATGGCGTTCACCGGACGTGTCGATGTGACGCCGACCCCGGGCGTATTTGTGGGAGCCAGCCTCTACACCGGTGATTCCGGACAAGGTCAAGTGGTGGTGGATGGCACGGAGTATGGCGTCCGGACGACCATCTTCGACCTGCATGGCCAGATGCAGGTGCGTGGACTGGACGTGCGGGGGCTCTTTGCCCGAGCGCATCTCGACGATGCAGCTCAGCTGAACCAGGTGCTCGACACGGTTGTCGGTGAACGCATGCAGGGGGCCTACATTCAAGTCGGCTACGACCTCCTCTCGCAGACGAATTCCGCTGGAGTCGCGCTGACGCCGTATGTGCGCTACGAGCAGGTGGATACGCAGGACCGGGTGCCGGACGGACTGTCCCGCAGCCTCTCGACCGACAACACCTATGTCACGGCTGGTATTGAGCTGAAGCCAATTCCGAACATCGTGGTGAAGGTGGATCACGCGTGGGTGAGCAACGACGCCGAGACCGGTATCAACCAGTTCAACGTGAGCATGGGGTACGCCTTCTAGGGCGGCATTGGCATGATTCGAGTGGCCTCAATGTGCACGTCGTTGCTGTTCGTGACGACAACGGTGGCCGTGGTCGCCCAGGGTGGCCAGATGAGTCGGGAGGAGGCGCTGGCCGCCGTGTTCCCGCAGGCGGGGATCGAAGCGGAACGCGTCTTCTTGACCGAACAGCAAATGGTTCAGATCGGCGAGCTAGCCGGGGTCGACGTAGAAAGCGGACTCGTGGCTCGCTACGTCGCGACGCAGGATGGAAGGATTGTGGGCCGCGCCTATGTCGACACCCACGTCGTTCGAACCAAACGCGAGAGCTTGCTAATTTCGCTCGAGGCCGACGGCAGCGTGAAGCGGATCGACGTGACGGCGTTTCTGGAGCCGACCGAGTATCAGGCACACGAGCGTTGGTTGCAGCAGTACGACCAGCAGACATTGACTGACGACCTGGCGGTGCAGCGGGCGATACGTCCGATTGCCGGCGCTACCCTCACTGCGGGCGCGGCAAACGCGGCCGTGCGGCGGGTGTTGGCCATTGACCAGGTGCTGGCCCTAGCGGAAGAAAAGGTTGGAGCGGTAGCCCGATGAAGTGGTGGGAGCAGTGGGCGTTCAATGGCTTGCACGGCATCGTGACCGTGACCGGTATCGCCTATTTCTACATGAAATACCTGGCGGCTGCGGTCGACCCGTTCGCGGTCATCAATCATCCGTGGCAGCCGGCAATGCTGGCCCTGCATCTGCTGGCGGCGCCGTTCTTCATTGCCTTCTTTGGCATGCTGTTCCGTTCGCACACATTGAAGAAGCTCACGTCGCCGAACGCCGGGAACCGGCGGTCCGGCTGGATGTCACTGCTCAGTTTTTCGGCGATGGCACTCTCCGGCTACCTGCTGCAGGTGGCATCTACCCCTGAGTTGGTGACCGTCATGGTCTGGGCCCATGCGTCGACCAGTGTCGTCTTCGTCGTCGGCTACAGTCTGCACCTCTTCATCGGCTGGCGTATCGGTCGAGTGTCCTCCGATCCGTCGTCCGACTCGTCGTCCGACTCAACGAGCACGTTCCCCAGCAAGGTCGGCATCTCGGCGTGAACCGCGCGATGGGCCTCGTCGCGCTCGGCACGCTATGCCCACTTTTTCTACATTCGCTCCTGGCCGCTGGTCCGATGGAGGTCGAGCGGACGGTGTACCTCATGGGTACGCGTGCGACGCTCGTGGTCACAGCGCCGGACCGAGTGGTCGCGCTGCGACAGCTAGACCGTATGGTCCGGAGCCTTGAGCAGACCGAGGCCACGCTCAGCACGTGGCGTCAGAGCACCGAACTGGGTCGGCTCAATCGGCAACCCGTGGGCGAGCCGTTCGAGGTCGGGTCGGACGTCTGCGCGCTCTGGCCCATCCTGATCCGGTGGCACGAGGAAACCAGCGGGGCGTTCGACCCAGCCGTGGGGGCGCTGATCGAGGCCTGGGGACTACGGGAGGGGGGGCGACGCCCATCCGCGACCGAACTCACGGCGGCGCGCGCGGTGTCGGGTCTCAGGCACTTCGCGTTCGACTCCGGTTCAGGGGCGTGCCGTGTGACACGGCTGGGGGAGGTCACGCTTGACGCCGGAGCGTTCGGTAAGGGTGAGGCCTTGCGGCGCTTGCAAGCTGATCGTCAGAACGGTCTCCCGTGGCGGGTAGATCTCGGCGGGCAGGTGGCCGTGTCGGTGGCCACGAGACGGCCCGGCGGCTGGCCGGCCGCCATCGCGCACCCCGTTCGCCGGGGCGAATCCGTCATTGACATCGTGCTCGACGAGGGCTCCCTCGCCACCAGCGGAGCATCGGAGCGCGCTTTCAGCGTGGACGGCGTGCGGATCGCCCACATCCTGGATCCACGAACGGGCGAGGCGCTGTATCGCCGAGAATCAGCGACAGTCTGGCACCAGGACCCGCTCGTCGCTGACCTGCTGTCGACGGCGCTCTATGTCATGGGGCCTGAAGCCGGAGTGCACTTCGCCGAATCCCACGGTCTGGCCGCGCTCTTTCTGGCACCCTCCACCGAGGGGACCAGCAACGGTGCCGCCGCGCGCGCCACTGCCCCGTTTGCGCGTCGTTTTCCAGAGGCCACCGGCCAGGTCTTCGACCAGATCGAGACCTCCGTTCAACGCGGTCCCAGCTAGCGCCGACGCTTGGGTTGGAGAGGGGCCCGCGTCAACTGGTGGCTGTTCCTGCCGCCGCCTGCCGTCGACCGCGGCGAAGCCCCGCTCACAGCAGGTCGGTTTTACGCTTGTAAGCCCTCCTGCGGCCGGTCTAGCATGGTTCGATCACGTCACGCTGGCTGTTACCCCCGTTCCAAGCGGAACGCACTGTTGAAGGCCCCGGAGTGCAATTGACAAGCATCCACGGTCCCCGGGTGGTGTCGGCCGCCCTGCTGACGGCCACGCTGCTGTACGGCAGCGCGGCGGGAGCCCAGTCGACGGCGGCCGACGAGCCCGTCATCGCCTATCGTGCGATGCTCGATCAGTACTGCGTCACCTGCCACAACGAGGCGGTGGTGAGCGGCACTGGCACTGCCAGCACCCCGATGGTGTCTCAGTTGCGAGCGGTAGGGCTAAGCCTCGACACCCTCAATCTGTCCAGCGTCGGCGACGCGGGACAGCATTGGGAGCAGGTGGTCCGCAAGCTCCGCGCCGGACTGATGCCGCCCGCCGGGCGTCCACGGCCAGATGAGGCCACGCTGGACGGGTTCAGGTCGTGGCTGGAAACCCAATTGGACAGCAACTGGATGGCCGCGCCGGACCCCGGCCGCACGGCAACGTTGCACCGACTGAACCGAACCGAGTATGGCAACGCCATCCGAGATCTGCTGGCGCTTGAGGTTGATGTCAATGACCTGCTGCCGGCCGACGACGCCAGTTTCGGGTTCGACAACATCGGCGGCGTGCTGCGGATGTCCCAGTCGCTGCTGGAGCGGTATCTGGCCGCAAGCCGATCGATTAGCCGACTGGCCGTAGGTAGCCCTCCCCCGGGGGTGGTGTCCGAGACGTTTCGTGCGGCTCAGGATGAGCAGCAGCATCAACGCGCGCAGGGACTGCCATTCGGTACCCGGGGTGGACTGCTGGTCGACTATCTCTTTCCGCTCGATGCCGACTATGACGTGCGCGTTCAGTTGAACGGCAACCGAGGTCTGCGTGAGGAGCATCGGTTGGAGGTGACCCTGGATGGGGAGCCGGTGGAACAGTACACGCTCGGGCCTGCTCCCAATGAGGGCGAACCGAATCCGTATCTAACCGGTGGCACGCTCGACCTGCGCGTGTCCGTCGGTGCCGGGCGGCACGAGCTGGCCTTGGCCTTTTCGCGGAACCCGCCGGTGCTGGTCGAACAGGTACGAGAGCGTTTTCAGAATCCCCGCACGTCCGGGAACGCTGGTGGCCCGGGTGGGAGCCTGCCATTCGTCAGCACCGTGAGCATCTCTGGGCCGCACGACGCCAGAGGGCCCGGACAGACGCCGAGCCGTGACCGTATTTTTTCCTGCCGTCCGGCCACTCCGGCTGACGAGCCGGCCTGCGCGCGAACCATCTTGTCCACGCTGGCGCGACGCGCCTATCGGGCGCCGGTCTCCGATACTGATCTCGATGTACTGCTCCGCTTCTACGAGATGGGTCGTGGCGACGGGGCCACTTTCGAGGCGGGTATCGAAATGGGGCTACGGCGTCTGCTGGTGAGCCCCGAATTCCTCCTGCGCATCGAGGGAGACCCGCCTGACTCGCCCCCGGCCGCGTCGTATCAAGTGACCGACCTCGAGCTGGCCTCCCGGTTGTCATTCTTCCTCTGGAGCAGCATCCCTGACGACGAGCTGCTGTCGCTGGCCGAGCGCGGCGCACTGAGCGACCCGGCGGTTCTCGAGCAACAGACCCGTCGGATGATTGCGGATGCCCGGTCGGAGTCTGTCACGCGTAATTTTGCCGGGCAGTGGTTGCAGCTGCGCAACCTCGAGCAGGTGGTGCGGCCGGGTGACCCGTATGCGCTGGCGTTCGACGAGACGCTGCGTCAGGCAATGCTGCGCGAAACCGAGTTGTTCTTTGACAGCGTCGTCCGTGAGGACCGTGGGGTATTTGACCTGTTGACGGCCGACTACACGTTCCTCAACGAGCGCCTCGCCGACCACTACGACATTCCCAACGTCCAGGGCAGTCACTTTCGCCGGGTCACCCTCCCGGCCGACAGCGCCCGCGGCGGTTTGCTGGGCCACGGGAGCATTCTGACGCTGACGTCGCACGCCATCCGAACCTCGCCGGTGCTCCGTGGGAAGTGGATTCTCAACAACATTCTGGGCACCCCGCCGCCCGATCCGCCGCCAGGGATTCCTGCGCTGAATGACAAGAAGACCCAGGCCAAGGTGGCGACGATGCGCGAGCGGATGTCGGCGCATAGGGCGAATCCAGCCTGCGCGGCCTGTCATTCGATGATCGACCCGGCCGGATTCGCGCTGGAGCGGTTCGACGCAATCGGTCGCTCGCGCGTGGTGGACGAGTCGTTCAACGTGCTGGACACATCCGGGGTGTTGCCGGATGGTACGGCGTTCGATGGCGTCGCCGAACTGCGGGCGGCGCTCGTTGAGCGCCCCGACCGTTTCGCCACGACCGTGACCGAGAAGCTGCTGACCTATGCGTTGGGCCGTGGCCTGGACTACTACGACATGCCGGCGGTGCGGCGCATCGTACGTGAGGCGTCGGAGGACGACCACGGGATGCATGCCATCGTGATCGGCATCGTGAACAGCTATCCGTTTTTGCACAGGAGAAGCGAGTCATGATCGTGACCAAGAAGGCGCTGCCGCGCCGGACCGTGCTGAGAGGCATCGGCGCCACCGTCGCCCTGCCGTTCCTCGACGCCATGGCGCCGGCACTGACCGCCACGGCGCGCACCGCGGCGAATCCCATTCCACGGCTCGGGTTCGTGTACGCGCCCAACGGCATGTTCCTGCCGAACTTTCATCCGTCCGGTGGCGGAGGGCGGGGTTTCGAGATGTCTCCGATTCTCAAGCCGCTCGAGCCCTATCGTGATCAGTTGGTGGTGGTGAGCGGTCTGAGCAACCGTGGTCTCGTGAGCACGAATGAAGGCGGCGGGGTACACACCCGCGCGCACGGTGGTTGGCTGAGCGGTGTGCTCCCCAAACGGACGGAAGGAGCGGATATCGAGGCCGGAAAGACCATCGACCAGTACGCCGCCGACACGCTGGGTGCCGACACTTCGCTGCGGTCGCTCGAGCTGACGACCGAGTCGAACTTTACGGTGGGTAACTGCGAGAACGGCTACAGCTGCACGTATCAGAATTCGACGTCCTGGCGCACCGCGACCACCCCGCTGCCGCACGAGCGTGATCCGCGCGTGGTGTTTCAGCGTCTGTTCGGCGATGGCGGCAGCATGGAAGCGCGTCTAGCGCAGATGCAGACAGACCGCAGCATTCTCGACTCCGTGACCGAGAGTATTGACCGTCTCGAGCGTCGCTTGGGTCTGCGGGACCGATCGTCGGTCGAGGAATATCTCGACGCCGTGCGGGAGATCGAACGGCGGATTCAGCGGGCCGAGCAGGGCAATGCGGCGACACCCCTGCCCGCGGTCGAGCAGCCAGGCGGCGTGCCCGAAGAGTACGACGAACATGTGTTGTTGCTGTTCGACATGCTGGTGTTGGCCTACCAGGCGGACGTCACCCGGGTGAGTTGTACCCAGATGGCTCGCGAGCTGAGCGGGCGCACCTACCCGAATATTGGCGTGCCCGAGGCGCACCACAGCGTGTCGCACCATCAACTCGACCCGCACAATATCGAGCAGTACACGAAGATCAACACGCACCAGATGTCGCTCTTCGCACAGATGGTCGAGAAAATGCACAACACGCCGGACGGCGACGGCACGCTGCTCGACCACACGATCTTGCTGTATGGCACGGGCATGGGGGATGGCGACCACCACACGCCCTACAACCTGCCGGTCACGCTGGTCGGTGGCGGCAACGGACAGCTCGTCGGCGGACGCCATCTGCAATACGAGCTCGACACCCCGTTCATGAACTTGGGTGTGAGCCTGCTCGACAAGGTGGGCGCACGTGTCGACCGCGTGTCTGACAGTACGGGACGGCTGGCGGATCTGTAGGACAGTGGCGGCCGCTAGGCATGGGTAGCGGCTGGGCGGGTGGTTGCCGCTGGGTGTCCTCGTTGACGCGTCACGGCGCAGCCGGTGACGCAACCAGCGTTCGTCGTCGCACGCGCATCTGAGGGCCCTGGGAGATCGAGATGAGACTACTGCGAATCGCGCCGGTCGGGCTGTTGGTTGTCGCCGTGGGGCTGGCATGGTCGACCTCACTGGTGGCCCTGGCCCCAGCCGATTCGCCGCTCATCGATGCGGTGCGTCGTGGTTCTCTCGACGCCGTGCGTGCCATCCTCGACCAGACGGACAACGTCGACGTTCGCATGGGTGACGGATCGACGGCGTTGCAGTGGGCGGTGCACGAGCAGCGACCCGAGATGGTCGATCTGTTGCTGGAAGTCGGCGCCGACGTCACCACCGCGAACAGACACGGTGTCAGCCCGGTGTGGTTGGCGGCTGAAAATGGCGACGCGGCGATGCTTCAACGGCTCCTCGATGCGGGTGCGGACGCGAACCGCACGATGCCGGGGGGCGAGACGGTACTGATGACCGCCGCGCGGACTGGAGACCCGGATGCGGTCCGCGTGCTGCTCCTGCGTGGTGCGGACCCGAACGCGCGCGAGGCGCTGCGCGGTCAGACGGCACTGATGTGGGCGGCCGCGAAGAACAACGCTGCCGTGGTCCACGCGCTGGCCGAGCTGGGGGCTGACATCAATGCCCGGACCGACAACCCCCCGCCGGGACGCGGCCGGACCTTCGCGAGCCTGCCAGCCACCGGTTTCACGCCGCTACTCTTCGCTGTGCGGAGTGGGCATTTCGAGACGACCACGGTGCTGTTGGACGCCGGGGCCGATGTCAACGACGCCGTATCGGACGGCCAGAGCGCGCTAGTGATTGCGGCCGCCAACGCCAATTGGGAGCTGGCCGCCTATTTGCTCGACCGTGGCGCCGACCCGAACCATGCCGGGGCGGGCTGGAACGCGTTGCATCAAGCGGTGCGCACCCGCCGCATGAATGTCGGCTTCGGCACGCCGGGGCCGTTTGCCTCGGGCACCCTCGATAGCATCGATTTCATCCGAAGGTTGTTGGCGAGTGGGGTAGAAGTGAACACACGAATGACTCGCAATGGGATGCGGGACGGCCAGCGGAACCGATTCAACCGGCTCGGCGCCACCGCGTTCATGCTGGCGTCGAAGGTGACCGACGTCGAGGCGATGCGGGTCCTGCTTGACGCCGGTGCTGATCCGCTGATGCCCAGCGCCGACGGCACGACGCCGTTGATGGTGGCGGCCGGCCTGGCTCTCTGGAATCCTGGCGAGGACGGGGGGTCTCTCCCGGGTCAGGAAGACGAGGTACTCGAAGCCGTTGGCATGCTCGTCGAGGTGGGGAACGACGTGAACGCCGCGAACTATCGTGGCGAGACCGCGCTCCATGGTGTTGCCTTCCGGGGAGCCAACGAGGTGGTTGACTACCTGGTCGCTCAGGGCGCCGATCTCGACGCCCGCACCGTGGATGGGTGGTCGCCACTGGCCATTGCCCGCGGCCTGAGCTATTCCGATTTCTACAAGGCGCAGGTGCTCACGGCGGCGCACCTTGAGGCGCTCATGGCTGAGCGTGGCATCAGTTCCGAGGGCGGTGGGCACACGGTGCCGGGATCCGTCTGCCACGACTGTCTGCAAACGCGGCGCGACCAGATTCAGTTCGTGGCCGATCGTGACGCCAAGATGGAAGCGGTGTTTGACCCGACGGACCGTGGCATCCAGATGCCAACGGTTGGGCCGTAGCGCGGACCGCCGGGCTGCGGCATGCTTACGGGGCTTTGAACGCCCACAGCTCGCCCGCGAACCCACCACCGGCGATCGCCACCACCAGATACTGCTCGTCGTCGACCAGGTAGGTCATCGGCGACCCCGTGGCCGGGACCGGTAACGCCACGGTGCCCACTTCCGCGCCGGTAGCCTTGTCGTACGCGCGGAGCGCGGAGCCCCGGACTCCCTCCGCGTTCGTGAACAAGCCGCCGTCGCCGGCGATGACGAGTGTCTTGGTGACCAGCGTGCCGATGCGGGCATTCGCGACCCCGGTACGCGGGACATCGATGCCCTCTAGCAGCGGGTGATTTCGAATGTTGTCCGGGGTCTCGCCGTGCGCCACCTGCCACGCGATTTCCCCCCGGTTCAGGTCGATGGCGGTGATCCGCCCCCATGGGGGTTTGACGATCGTGATGCCGTCGATGTTGGTACCACCGAATCCACCGCCCGCCTCGACCCCCACGTCCTCCGGCGGCCCCGGCCGGCGGTCGCGGTCGACCCATGATGTAGTCCATGTTCGACCGCTCGGGATTGCTGACCAGCCCTAAACCGTGGACCTCGGTCTTCGAGTACTGGTAGAAGATGCCGGTCTCGGGGTCGAACGAGCCACCTGGCCAGTTCGAGCCCCCGGTCAGGCCAGGCAGGTGGAGCGTTCCCAGCGTGCCGTCCAACGTCGCCACGGACGGCGGGGAGAAGAGCGGTCCCATCCGGTAACGTGTCACGACCTCCTCGGCTCGTCGCCGTAGCTCCGGCGTGAAGTCGATCAAGTCGTCCACCGTGACACCTTGGCGGTCGAACGGCGGCGGCTTCGTGGGGAAGGGCTGGGTGGCGGAGGTGACCTCGCCAGGGACGTCCGATTGCGGCACCGGGCGTTCTTCGATCGGCCATACCGGTTCGCCGTTGGTTCGGTCGAGCACAAACAGAAAACCCATCTTGGTGGGCTGGGCGACCGCCTTGATCGCCCGACCGTCCACCGTGATGTCGACCAAGATGGGGGCGCTTGGCAGGTCGAAATCCCAAACGTCGTGGTGCACCGTCTGGAAGTGCCACACCCGGTTGCCGGTGGCGATTTCGATTGCCACGATGCTGTCCGCAAACAGGTTGTCGCCGGGACGATGGCCACCGTAGAGGTCGCCGGTCGGCATCTCGATCGGGAGATACACGTAGCCCAGATCTTCGTCGATGGTCATCTGGCCCCAGACACCCGTGTTTCCGGTGTAGCGCCACGAATCGTTGCCCCAGGTGTCGTTTCCCAGCTCGTCGGCGGTGGGGATCGTGTGAAAGATCCACTTCCGCTCACCGGACCGCGCATCGAAGCCGCGCACATAGCCTTTCGGTTTTTCTTTCGTGGCTGGAGCCACGCCAGCCAGGTGGGCGGCGCCGATCATGATGACCCCGTTCGAGATCACCGGCGCCGCGTGCAGGCCAATCTCGGCGTCCGCCCCGAGATCCTGATCCAGCCCTTGTTTCAGGTCCAGCAAGCCCTCGTCTGCGAAATCGGACATTCGGCGTCCGGTGAGTGCATTGAGGGCAATGAGGCGATAGCCGGGCGTGACATAAAAGATGACGCCGTCGTCGCCGTCGTCCCAATAGGTGAGCCCGCGACCAGACAACCGGCGCGGTGCGCCGGCACCCCGCTCACCTTCGTTGAGCCGGTGGATCCACAACATCTCGCCGGTCGTGGCATCCAGCGCCACCGCGGCTCGTCGCGTCCCGGCCGTTGTGTAGAGCACGCCGTTCACCATCAGTGGCGTCGACTGAAAGATGTACTCCGGTCCAGGCCCCAGATTCGCGGTGTTGAATCGCCACGCGAGCTCCAGATCGTTGAACGTGTCGGCGTCGATCTGGTCGAGCGCCGCGTACCGGGTGTGCCCGAGGTCGCCCCCGTAGGTCGGCCACTCGCCGTTCGGTGCGCCGTGTTGGGCCGACGCCGGTGCCGCTGCCACCAGGAGCACGGCACAGAGGGTTTGCACGGCATACGTCTTGTGTGTCTCGAGCATAGGTAAAGTGTGCCACACGCGGGGCGCGCAGGTCCCTGGGACTACGGCGACGGCCAGTCACCTCGTAGAAACGTCGTGGCGGTCACCACGAACTGATCCGACAACCCCTCGGCGACGAGACTCAGATGCCCGCCATTCGGCACGACCCAGAGCCACGAGGTCGGAATGGCGTCGTGCATCGAAAACGCGATGTCCAAGGAGAAGAGCGGGTCGCGGTCGCCGTGCACGATCAGCGTCGGAGCCGTGATGGCGGACAGGGTCTGTGCGGTGAACGCCATGTCGTCCTGGCTCTCGGCGAATCCACGCGCCACGCGCCAGAGCGCCCGGATCTGCTCGTCACCGTGGTGATGCAAGCCGCGCATCATGGCCCAGCTGTCCTCTGTCTGGGATTCTTCGGTGGTACCCCGCATCAGGACCCGAGCCTGCTCGGGGAAGTGGGTCGTGGCGCTGATCAACACCAGCGCCTGGATACGGTGGGGGGCCTGGGTGGCCATGTGCAACAGGGTCATGCCGCCCCCGCTCATACCGATCGCCCTGAAGCGCTCGATCTTCAGATGGTCGAGTAACGCGAAGATGTCGAGGGCGGATTGACGCATGGTGAATTCGCCGCTGGGGTTGGTCGAGCCACCGTGGCCGCGCAGGTCTGGCACGATCAGCTGGTACTCCTGGTCGAACCGGTCGAGGCCGCCGAGAATGGTGGACCAGGTGTCGCCGGACCCGAGAAATCCGTGCAGCAGCACCAGGGGCTCGCCGTGCCCGCTAAGTTGGTAGCGCATCTCGAATCCGTTCACGGACAAGGTATGTTCCGTAGGGGGCATGACGCCTATTTTGTACCAGCTGGGCGCCCCGTGTGCGTTGTCACACGGAGGCCAGACAGCTATGCTCCAGGCATCGGAGAAGGAGTCACCATGACACTTGGCACATTCGGATTTCGCGGGGGTCGGCTCAACGTCGGTGTTGTGGCGCTGCTCCTGTTGCTTTCGTCGCCAGAAGGCGCCCGGGCGCAGGAGCAGAGCGCGTGGGTGGGGACCTGGGCCACGGCCCCGGTACTGTTGCCGCCGCCAAGCGATGACGCCCCAGGCGGGCCCGGAGCCGGGCCGGTGCGTATTGCGGACCAGACCGCACGTCAGATCATCCACACGAGCATTGGTGGCTCGGCCATACGGGTGGCGCTGACCAATGTGTTTGGCAGCGAGCCGCTCGAAATTGGTGCGGCCCACGTGGCGTTGCGGGACGGTGACGCCTCCATCCATGCGAGCGCCGGGGCGGCGCTTCAGTTCGCGGGCACGCCATCCGTCACCGTCGCCCCGGGCGCGATGGTCGTCAGCGACCCGGTCGAGTTCGGGGTGCCGGCACTCGCCGACCTGGTCATCGATCTGCACATACAAAGCGACTCGGCTTCTGGCACCGGCGCCACCGTGCACGGGACGGGACTCACCACGAACTACTTGTCGCCCGTCGGCGACCACACCGGTGTGGTCGACCTGCCGATCGAGCAGACCTTTCAGTCATGGTTCTATCTGTCGCGCGTCGAGGTGCTGGCACCGGAGGGCACTCCGGTCGTCGTGGCGCTCGGCGATTCCATTACGGACGGCACCGCCTCCACCCCGGACACGCACAGCCGGTGGCCTGATTTCCTCTCCCGTCGACTCGTCCAGCGGCCGGGGAGCACGCCGCCCGGCGTGCTCAACGTCGGCATCGGCGGCAACCGCGTACTCAGTCACAACGCCGGTCTCGGCATTTTGCGACGCGACGCGGATGGGCCGGCGCCGCCGCCGCCGAACCCCAATGCCCGCTTTGGCCCGAGCGCCCTGTCGAGGTTAGACCGCGACGTATTGTCCCAACCCGGTGTGACGCATGTCATCGTGCTCGAATCGACCAATGACATCGGGATGGCGTTTGAGTCCGAAACGCCGACGGTGGAGGAGATCATTGCGGGCCATCTCGAGCTCATCGAACGGGTACACGCACAGGGGCTCAAAATTTACGGCGCGACGCTGGCACCGTTCGAGGGGGCGTTCTACTTCCGCGACATCGGCGAGGTGAAGCGTCAAGCCTTCAACCAATGGATGCGAACATCGGGCGCCTACGACGCGGTCATTGATTTCGACGCTGCGGTGCGCGATTCGACGGACCCGAGCAAGATACGCGAAGACTATCAGTCGGGTGACTGGCTCCATCCAAGCGACATCGGCTATCGCGCCATGGCCCACGCGATCGATCTGACGTTGTTCGATCGGTAGCGGTGTCGTCCTCATCGTGCGCGGTGCGCCGGTCTGCCCTGGAGGTTGTGGTGAACATGCTATCGACCGGAGGCCGTCTCCTCCTCATCGTTGTCGCGGTGCTCAGCGGGGGGCCGTGGCCGGCTTCCGCCCAGACCGGCGAAGTGCCCCGTACCGCATGGGGTGCGCCAGACCTCGGTGGCGTCTGGGACTTCCGTACGATCACGCCGCTGGAGCGGCCTGCCGCGTTGAAGGACAAGCCGGTACTCACGGCCGAAGAAGCGGCGGAGTTCACACGGGAGTCAGCGGAAGGGCGAAACGCCGACCGCCGCGACGGCGGCTCACAGCGCGACGTCGAGCGTGCCTATAACGATTTCTGGTGGGACTGGGGCGACAGTCTGACCGGTGACCGCCGTACATCGCTGATCGTGGATCCCCCGGACGGCCGTATCCCCGATCGTGTACCCGCCGCCCAGGGTCAGCGGGCCGCCGGGCAGGATGGGATCCGTCCTGTGCGAGCTCGCGTGCTCATTGGTTCCCCCGCGTACGGGCCGGAAGACCTTGGGCTGTCGGAGCGCTGCATGCTCGGGTTCAACTCAGGTCCGCCCATGCTTCCGAGCGCCTACAACAACAACGTGCAGATCTTTCAGACGCCGGACCACGTGGTGATCCTCAGCGAGATGATCCACGAGGTCAGGGTGGTGCCGCTGGACGGTCGTCCGCCGTTGCCGGAAGGGATGCGACAGTGGATGGGTGATGCGCGCGGCTGGTGGGACGGTGACACCCTGGTCGTCGAGAGCGACAACTACACCGACAAGACTGGGAGCTTCTATACGATTGTCAGCACGTATGGGTCCGGCGAGTCCCTGCACCTGGTTGAACGCTTTACACGGGTCTCGGACGACACGCTGCGCTACGAATTCACCGTGGACGACCCCTCAACCTTCCGTGCCCCGTTCACTGCCGCCATCCCGATGCAGCGCACCGACGCACCGTTGTTCGAATACGCCTGCCACGAAGGCAATTACGGGATGACCAATCTGCTTGCGGGCGCCCGGGCACAGGAGCGCTAGGGTCGTCTGGCCGTTTGACGGGGCTGCGCCCCGGACCCGACGACGTAGTGCTTCACGCGTCCCCACGAGAACTCTTGAGCACGACCGCCGCGATCGTGGCGTCGATTCGCAGCTTTGGCGAGCAGTCGGTATAGACCCACGTCTGTCCGGTGTCGGAACTACGGGCGAAGGCATCGCCGATGGTCCAGCTCGCCGGGGACGACTCGGACGCATCCTGCGATCCCTGCAGGTCGAGGTAACTCCCGGCCCCGTCCAGGCTGAACACGACCCAGTAGGTCGTGTTCGAGTCCAGCGTCGATTGCGACGACGACAACACCGGTATGTCGCTGAACTGGTTGACCGGCAACGGTGGGGTCATACCGATGACCTCGAGGAGAGCCCCCGGGAATCCACCATCGTCGGTGTACAGGCTGTATGCCACCGCGACCTCGGCTCCGGAGCTGTTGAAGAGCCTGGTCATCGCCGAGGTCAGGGCATAGACGTCGCCGCCAGTCGTGAATGACCCAGCCATCAGCAAATTTACGTTGCCGATGTTTCCGCCGCACTGCCCGGAGTTGTTGATGTTGTCGACCTGGACGACCGGGACGGCGGGCTCCGGTACCGAGTAGCCGGCCAGAAGCCATTCGAGCCCGGCTGCGAATCTACTCAGAGCGACCGACCCGTCGACGCCCGGCACGGTGCCGCTATGGCTATGCTGCCACAGGACCCAGTTGTCCCAGCCCTGAGGTAGGACCGGGCTGTCGACGCTGTAGTCGGCGACCCAGAGCGGATACGTGCCAAACGAGTCATCCATGTGTTCGTTCCAGAACGCCGGCTCGGTATAGATGATCGGTCTGACCCCGAACTGTTGCTCCAGCAAATCGAGGTACCGGTGGAAATTCGAGACGAGGTCCGATGGCGCCGACGCCCCGATACTGGCCTGCTCGATGTCCACCATCGGCACCAGGTCGCCGGGCTCGAGCGTGACGAGACCGGAGAAGACCCTCGCTTGGTCCTCGGGCGGGTCGTCGGCCACGTAGAAGTGGTAGGCCCCGCGCGCGACGCCTGCCGCCTTCATGCCCTCCCAGTTCGCGGCGAAATCGGAGTCGAGAATCGTCTCACCCTCGAGCGCCCGGGCAAACGCGAAGGCGACGCCGCTGGCCTTGACCGACTGCCAGTCGATCTCCCCCTGAAACTGGGAGACGTCGACGCCGACGACCTCGGTCTGTGTCGTGGTTTCGGTCGCCCCGGGGGCCGTGCCCGGCGCCGACGCCGCCTCCACGGTTGGTGCCTGGGGCATCGGGGAGACGGTCTGTAGAAGCAGGAGCCCCGTCGCCAGGGCACGCGCTCGATACTGTCTGCAAGAGCCGGTCTGCATTCGTGAATCCTCTCTCGACCGCACGGGGGCAGTCCTGAACGAGTCCGCCAAGGCGTCGCTGTGCGCCGCGACTGACCGGGTACTAGCGGCCTCGGCGGTCACTGCGGCACGCGAAACTGACGACCGTGAACTCGGTCATGATGCCCGGGATGGCCGACGCTCGCACCGCTCGGCTCCGCCGGGGCGCGGGCGGCTGTCCGAAGCCTCCTTGAGGCCGTCCCGTGGGTCCGCTGGGTTGGCCACCGAACCCGCCACGGCCAGCGCCGACGCCGCCAGGCAGCCCGGGAAGACCAGGGCCGGGCGCCGTTGGTTCCGGTATCGGTCGCGGCCCGGCGTTCGACTCCCACTCCAGTAGCAACGTGATCTCCACCTCGTGGCCGATGTGTTGTTCGAGGTCGAAGAGCATCTCCCGCTCGCCCAGTAGCTCGAACTCGTGCCCTGTGTCGACCCAGAATGGGGCGCCCCGAGCCTGATGGGTGACATCGTTCGCCACCAGAATCATGTCCCGGTCCAGACATCCACGGACCGGTGCCGGTTCGTCGGGCGCGGTGGCTCGGCGTGACTGGCCGGCAGCCGGCCCGAGGGGAGTGAGCATGGTGACCAGACTCAGCGCTACGAGCAATCGCACACGCACCTCCTTGCCGTCCGTCCATCGTGTGGACGATCCCTTGCGCACTACGGCTGGGGCCAGACCACGCCCTGGTTGTTCGTCGTGACCGGGCCGAGACCCTTGTAGACGAATTTTTGGAGACGCTTCCCTTCGTAGGTCTCGGTCGTATAGATGTTCCCGGCCGAGTCCGTGGCGATGCTGTGGGTGCCGAAGAATTGACCGGGCTGGCGGCCGCCGTCGCCGAAGCTGGTCAGATGCGTGAGGGTGACGCGGTCGATGATATGGACCCGTTGGTTCACCCCGTCCGCCAGATAAATGTAGGTTTGGTCCGGGTCGCGTGAGAAGTCGAGGTCCCACGCGGCTCCGGATCCCGTCGTATTTGGCATGACGAGCATCTCGTCGACGAACGTGCCATCTTTCTGGAAGACCTGAATCCGATCGTGTGCGCGGTCGCAGACGTAGATCAAACCGCTGCTGGAGACCTCGGCGCAGTGGACTGGACTGAGAAACTGCTGCAGATTCGGGCCGCCCGGTACGTAGCGCTCGTCATAGGCATCGTCGGGCTCGTTGCCGTACGCACCCCAGAACCGCTTCAGCTCGCCGGTGTCGGCGTCGACCACCGCCACCCGACGATTGCCATAGCCGTCGGCGAAATACATCTCGTTCGCCGGTCCGTCGAAAGCGATCTTGGCGATGCGGCTGAAACTGTCGAGGCTGAGACTGTCGCGACCACGACCGGGCACGCCCACCTCCAACAAGAAGTCACCGCTCCGTGTGAACTTGAGCGCGTGCGAGTCGCCGCCGCCATTGCCGCCGACCCACACATTGTCCATGTGGTCCACGGTGATGCCGTGATTGGAGGACGGCCAGGTATAGCCCTCACCGGGTCCGCCCCAGCTGCTCACGAGGTTCCCGGCCGGATCGAACTCGAGCACCGGCGGGGCAGGGAAGCAGCAGTCTTCCGCCGTCGGCGGGTCTCCCATGGCCGATGTCTCGTTGCCGGCCAGCGTCGATGCGCGGTGGACAATCCAGACGTGGTCCTGGGCGTCGACGTCGACCCCGATGGTTGAACCGAGCAGCCAGTGGTTGGGCAGCGGTTTGGGCCACAGCGGGTCGACTTCGAACATCGGCGCTTGCGGACCGCTCGCGTCCGGCGCCGGCGCTGCCGCCTGGCTGGTCGCCGGCGCGTCGACGGCATCGGTCACCCCCGAGTCGCTGCTACACGCGGCCGCGACGGCTACCAGCGTCAGCGTTGCCATGAGACCGCATCTGTTCAGAAACGACATCCAGTGCCTCCTTGCCGGCCCGAGCCGGGAATCCCTGAGTAGCTTCCATTGCGTCCGGACGTACCGTCTGGGCGTCCACCTAGAACGTGGCAATCGGGTTCAACGGCGACCCCATGCCCTGCTCGATCCGCAGCGGGGCGGCTGTAAACAGGAATTCGTACCGATTCTGCCGTCGTGCTTCTTCGGCCAAGGCTTCGAAGTCCAGATTGTCGAAGATCGACACGCCCAGCGAGACGAGCGCGAGCCGATGGAGCGGGAGACCGACGTCTGGCGGGAATCCATGGGGCGAGACGTCGTTGAACATATCGTGCCCGATGAACGACACGCCACGCTCCTTCAGGAAGTAGGCCACTTCCGCCTGATATCCAGACACGCCCTCCGAGGTCGGCCACGCGCCCAGCGCCGCCCTCCGCTTCCAGCGGCCCGTGTAGAGCAGAATGACGTCGCCTTCGGCCACACGGACGCCTTCGATCGCCTCCAGTTGCTCCAAGTCGGCCCACGTGATCTCATCCCCTGGTTGCATCCAGCCTTCAGGCGTGGCGCGACCCGGGAGCAGCGTGGCGTCGAACAAGATGCCGCGGGTGAAGATGCCGTCCCGAAGGGCGTGGATACTCCCTTTCGGGCAGCCGCCTGTCGCCTCGATCGACTCTTGCGTCACGCCGTTGTAGCCCTTGCCTTCGTACATGACGTGACAGGCTACCGAGTCCAGATGACTGTGAATCGTGCCGTGATAGGTACCGGTGTACTGATAGCGGTCGGCCGCGCCCGTTTCGCTGACGCGAAGCACCTCTCGGTCCAGATAGGTGCCACCGTCGACGGCGTCTTCCTGGATCACGTCATGTGCGAGCGAGACGCTGATACCCTCGGTGACCAGCGCGGCGGCCGCCCTGCGTGTGGCGGGGGTGATGAAGTTTGCCGCCCCCAGCTCGTCGTCGTCGCCCCACCGCCCCCAGTTGGACAGCTCTTGCATCGCGCGGTGGAAGTCAGCTTCAGTCCGAAGGACCGGCCGTTCTGGTTGTCGTCCCGAGGCCGCCGTGATCGCCAGCCCGAGTGCAACCACCAACGCAATGAGGAACTCGCCACGCTGGAACATCCGACCAATACGTTGCGCCCACGTGTTCATCAGCTTTCACCCATTTTCGAACCGCGACCCCTGTTCCGGAAACTGTGCGCAGTATATCCCCGCTCCAGCCACGGGACCGCCGCACGCGGGACGCGTCCTTGCTCGAACGCCGATCAACGGGGGCACGCTGTCTCAGCCTGCAAGTTCTGGTACGATCTCCTGCCATGTCGAATGTGTGTTCCGCTGACGTGTCTCACGCCGCTAGACGTCTTGACGACCGGCGGCCGGCCGGCCACGCGCGGCGACTGAGTCGTGCGGTGGCGGTTGCCGCGGCGCTGCTGGTCGGCGGGTGTGGTGGCGGTGCCCCAGAGGCTGAGCCGGAGCCGGTCCCGGAAGCCGAGGTGCCGGAGGCTCAAGACCTGGCGTTGGGCGAGGTGGTCGGCACAGCCCCTGAGGGAGACGCCGTCATCCGAGCCATCGTGTTGCTCGATCCGCACCATGAGGTCGACATCCCGCTCCCGGAGGCACCGCCGGTGATGGACCAGATCGGGCGTCAGTTCGTGCCCGGCTTCATCCTTGTTCGAGTTGGCCAGACCATCGACTTTACGAACAGTGAGGACGATCTCCACACGGTTCACGTAAAAGACAGCGCTGGCGAGTCGATATTCAACGTCGCGTCCATCAACGGCAATTCCTACACCCATACCTTCGAGGTGGGCGACGAGTTCTCGGTCGAATGCAACACGCATACTGAGATGTCCGCTGACATCATGGTGGTGGAGTCGCCGTATGCGGTTGTGGCCGAACGGGACGGGAGCTTCACGGTATCTGATGTGGTCCCCGGGCACTACACGGCGACCATGATCATCGGGAAAGAGCGTCGGACGCACCAGGTGGAGGTTGTCGCGGGTCCGAATGAGATCGACCTGACCGACCTCTGACGATGGCGCGTCCCCGCGTCGACGAACGCGCGCGTGACGGAGCAGATCCGCTGCGCCAGGCTATAGCACGTCGCCCAGAAAGTAGTCCGGCAGGTTGGTCTTTGTCTCGCGCAGAATCTCGACAATCGCGAGTCGATCCTGCCGACTGAGTACCTCATAGCGAGGTTCTGCGGCGGCGCCCGACAGGACGTCCCACAGGCGGTCGTACACCACCTCGAGCGCGTCGGCCGGGAGGGCGTCGAACGCGGCAGCGTAGATGAGGGGGCTGCACGGATAGCGCAGCAAGCGACCGTCGAGGCTCAGCTGATGAAGCGAGCGGTCCTCTCCGTCGAATGGCCCCTCGGACGAGAATCGCTCCGCAAATCCAGACGTGCTCGTGAGACCGGCTGGCAGCGGTGCTTCGTCGACGAACAAGAGGTAGTCCACCAGTTCCTCGGCCGTGTCCTCCAGGTCGATCTCGGGGCCTTCCCGCGTGCTCTCAGCTGATGGTCGCGGATGGCTGGCTACCCTGGCCTCCCACCCAATCCGCACCAACAAGTTCGTCATATGGTTGCGGTGCTCGAGGACCAGCATGGCGACGATGTCGCTGTAGGGGGTTGGGTACCCAGATAGGTCGAAGAGCCCCTCCAGTGTCGCGAATTCCGGCGCCGGTACTGACGGTCCGCCAGGGAGGTACTCCGTAGGCTCGGTCGTGTTGCCCAGGTGGCCCAGCGCCGGCGGTGCGCCGGTGATATACCAGCTACCCCAGCGGTCCTCGAGTGGGCTGCGGTGATCCGTGGTCCATCCGACCGCGTATGCGTTCGGGTCGTCCGGCATTGGCAACGTGTTGATCGTCATGAGTCCGGGCACGCCCAGCGTGTCCCAGGAAAGATGGCACGCGAGACACCGGTCGTTGCGCTGAATCTCCGGGCGTTCGGCCGGCGTCTGGTCGATCGAATAGAACAGCACACCCTGACTCGGGTCGAGCGACGCGATCTCCAAGACGTCGCCCCCGCGGACCCACCCGACGGCCACCGTGTCGTTGAAGAAGATCGCCCGTGGGTTCTCTGGATTGATACGGTTTGCCTGAAAACTGGTTTGTGAGAAGACGGTGACCTGCGACTCGATCGGCACATTGAGCGCCGCGAGTATCGAGTGGAGGTACCCGGTCGCGGGGTCAAAGGCGAGTGCTACGTCACCGGCCCTGACCGCACTCTCGAGGGCCGTCACCGCGTCCGTGGTCTGACCCGTCGAATAGCGAATCGCGGGGTGATCACGTGATTCGCGGAACACACCGCCTCGTTGCCCGTTGACGGTCGTGACGCTCACTAGGGCCACGAAGACGACGGCCACAAGCACGACGAGCCCACGCAGCGCGCGTCGCATCTGTCCAGTCCCACTCGGCCGAGGCTTCACGATCATTGCACTGTCCAAAGCGTCACGTTCGACTCGTCTTTGATGAACACCCGGTTGCCGGAGATGGCTGGCTGCGCCCACGTGGCGGTGGGGGACACCTCGTACCGGGCGACTTGACTGAAGCCTGATCGAGTGGTGCGCGCGACCACCAGATCGCCGTCGTTGTTGAGGAGGAACAGCAGGTCGCCGGCGAGCACGACCGCGGAGTTGGTCGCCTCACGTCCCTCCGTGCGCCACAGCGTTGCGCCGCTTCCGGCGTCAATCGCAAAGAACTGGCCGCTTCGGAGGTGCGACATGCCGAACAGCGTGTTGCCGGACAGCACCGGGTTGCTCATGAACATCGACACCTCAGCCGTTTCCCAGACCGTGTCGGTCGTCCAGCCTCCTTGGTCCGAGTTGCGCCGAGGTCGGAATCTCGTCACCCCCAGGTCGTGCCCCGTGACGAGCACGTCGTCTCCATCCACGATCGGGGTGATGGAGTTGTTGGTCGACCGGGAGACGAACGGCCGCTCCCACAGCAACTCACCGCTGTCGGCGGCGACGCCGACCACGTGCGCTTGGGTGACGGTGACGATCTGTCGCACACCGCCGAGTTCAGCCACCATCGGAGAGGCATAGGCGGGACCGTCCCCATCCCAGGTCCAGACCACGTCGCCGCTCGTGGCGTCGAACGCCGTCAGTGCCCCGTCGTTCTGGCCGCCGAGATGAAAGATGACCCGCCCGTCATCGGCGACCGGCGACAGCGCTGTGGCGTAGAGCGGTTCGACCGCTTCGGCTGGTTTCCGCCACAGGAGCGCCCCGTCGGCGGCGTTGACGGCCGATACGACACCGTTGATGCCCAGGGTGTACAACGCACCCTTGTAAAACAACGGGGTCGACTTCGGGCCGGGTCCATGTCGGGACACGCCGGCATTGTCGCGGAAGGGCGCGGCGTAGGTCGTGCGCCAGACGATGGCGCCGGTATCGGCGTCGAGGGCCATGATCACCTCGTCCGTGTCCAGGCGCCCAAACGTGTAGACGCGGTCACGGACCAGAATCGGCGTGGCGTAGCCAAGACCGGTTTCCGCTTGCCACTGACGGGTCAATCCGACCGGCCAGCTCACCGGCTCGGCGAATGCCGCCGCCACCCCATCTCGCTGCGCACCGCGCCATTGCGGATAGTCGAGTGCGCCGTCTTGGGCCTGCGCGGTCAGCGCGGATCCCGTCAGCACGACGGCGGTCAGCCAGGCCTGTGGCCGGTATCTCATATCGTCCCCCATGCCGGCGAGCTGTGGAGCCCGACGGCGTATTTCGATTGTACCTCCGAGAACGGACGGGCTACACTGCCCGGGCCGAGACCCTCACCCCCACGATGAAACTGCCAGTCGTCCTGTTCGGGTTGCTCGTCGCGCTGTGTGTCGTCACGAACCTGGCGTTTCTGCTTGAGGAGGTCCCGTTCGAAGACGTCGCAGCGGCGGACGGGGCCATGCAGCGCGTCTATACCGGTCACGGCGTGACCCACGAGCGGTTTCCGTCGATGAATCACGGCGGGGATGGACCTGCTCGCCACAGCCCGATTCTGTGGCTCGGCTGGACGTTTGGTCTGTTGCAACTCGCTATCATCGTCGGCTGTCTCATGCTTGGAGTGAGGCGAGCGGGAGTCACCCGCCTGTGGCTCGGCCTCTCAGGCCTGCTCCTCGGTGGTCTGTTCACCATGATGGTGCTGTCGTATCGGGGCTACCTGACAGACGCGGCCCCGGCTCTCTTCTTCGGGCTCCCGGCTCCGACCGCGTGGTTCCTCTACGGGCTGTGGCCGGCCGAGTTCCTGGTGGTCCTGGTCTATGTCGTGCTGTTCAGTCGGTCGATTGTGACGCCGACTGACATGCGCCGATTTCGAGAAATCGTGGCGGCCCGCCAGGCTGCTGCCGGTCACTCGCCGCAGACTGGGCAGACGGACTCCCACTGATGGACGACTCGCGGTCGGTCATTACGCTCGCCTTCGTCGTGGTCTATCTGGCGATGTGTATAGGAGTCGGCCTATGGGCCCTCCGTCGCACCAAGTCTCCACGCGATTTCTTCATGGCGGGCCGAGACCTGGGCGTGATGGTGACCGGGCTCGCGTTGTTCTCCAGCCAGATGAGCGGGTTTGGATTCGTCGGTGGACCAGGTCTGGTCTACCGGATGGGCCTGAGCTCGTCCTGGATGACGGTGGTTGGTCCACTGGCGTTCTGCTGCAGCTTCTACCTGCTCGCTTCCCGGTTGCGCATGATTGCCGAGCTGCGGGACACCATCTCGCTGCCGGACGCGGTGGCGGCGCGCTACAACAGCGAGCGCGCGCGTCTGCTGACGGCGGTGGCTATCCTGCTAGGGGTCGTCGGCTACCTGGGGACGCAGATACTCGCGATGGCCACGGTATTGCGCGATGTGTTGAACAACGTGTCGTTCATTCCGGAGGTCTCCATTCTGACGTGCATGGTGATCGCCTGCGCCGTGCTGGTCTTCTACTGCGTCACCGGGGGCATCGTGGCGTCCGTCTACACGGACCTGGTCCAGGGCGCCATCATGATCGTCGCCGCGGTCTTTGTCTTTTTCGCGGCTTTGGGTGCGGTGGACGGAGGGTTGACTGGGATGGTCACCACCTTGATGGAGGACGATCCGGAAGTGGTCAGCCCGTGGGGCACGCTCGGCATGATGGGGTCACTGTCCTGGTTCGTGGTCTTTGTGCTGGGCTCGGCGGGCCAGCCGCACGTGATTACCAAGTTCATGATGAATCGACGGGTCGAGGACGCACGTCGCACCTTGCCGGTGAGCGCTGGCGGGTACATGTTGTGTTCGTTGCTGTGGCTCAGCATCGGGCTGGCGATGCGGGCACTGGTCATTCAGGGGGGCCACCCGGAGCTGGCGAGCCCGGACGAGGCGGCGCCGCAGTTTCTGCAATTCCATGCGAGTCCGATGTTGGCCGGCATCGTCTTCGCGGGGCTCTTTGCCGCCATCATGTCCACCGCCGACAGCTTTCTCAATCTCGGGGCCGCCGCCGTCGTGCACGACATTCCGCGCGCCCTCTACGGACGGTCACTGTCAAACGAGCTGTTCTGGGCCCGGGTCGCGACGGTGGTCCTAGCCGTGGGGTCGGCGATTTTCGTGCTCTACTCCCGGCAGGACCTGGTGGCCCTGCTCGGGGCCTTCGGGTGGGGCACCTTTGCGGCCGCGCTGGTGCCGGCCGTGGCCATTGGCTTCAACTGGAAGCGGGCGACCGCGACCGCGGCCAACGTCGCCATCGTCACCAGCCTGGTCGTCAACTTCGGTGTTGAAGTGTTCGGTCTTACGATCCCATACGGCATTACCGGCGGGTTCGTGGCGCTGCTGCTGTCGTTGACGCTGTTCTTCGGCATCTCGCTGGCGTCTCCAGCTCCAAAGATCGACCCAGACATCGAGGCCATCATGGATCTCTGAGGTCGCACCGCCAGACGGGCTACCAATGGATGGTTCGGTCGGCCGTGGACTTGCCGCCGCGGGCGAGGAGCCCGTTACTGGGCGTCCTGATGTGGACGACATAGTCGAACGCACCGGTGCCCAGGTCGTCTCCGGGTGCCGGTTCGCTGGCGGCCATCGTCTTGACCAGTCGAACAAACTCCTCTCCAAGCGCACGGGCCGCGGTGGGTCGTGTATCGGCCCTGACCGTGAGGGACAACGCGACTGTGCGTCCCCGCTGGTCGATGTCCGCGTTGATGACCGAGTCGCTGATGGACACGCCGGCAAGCGCGATGGATGCTTCCCCGGGGGTGAGTATGGGCTGAGTTGACGGCTCGCGGGTGTCACGGCTGTCGAACCAGCCACCGATGGTCTTGATGGCAGCGGGGACCAGCGAGAACGCGGCCGCGCTGAAGGCGGCTGCAGTCGCAATTCCCATCACGTCGGCCGACCCTGCCTCCGTCGCCTCCCGCGGCGTCATCGCGGCCACCATGTCCCAGTGACCGGGGAGTGCCCCTGGGGTCGCAGGACGTATGCGGCTGAACTGGTCGTAGTCGACGCCGGCCACCACGCCGAAGTTACGCAGTGGCTCGACTTCCGGTCGCCGGTCGCGTAGCAGGATGTCCTCGCGGAATTCGAGTCCGCTGGCCCGGGCCCTATCCGTGCGACGAAGGTCCAACGCGCGCTTGATTCGCTCCAGCGACGCTGATGACACGGCGGCCGCAGGCGCGTCCGTGAGAAGTGCAGTCTGAGCCGGCGGTTCGCCGGACGCCGCCGGCTGTGCCTCCGCAGAGGTCGCGATGGCGGTCAGGACAACCGCGGCTAGATACCAGCCCAGGCCTGGCCTCGATGTGGGCGGACCCGGTCCCGGGACTGTCGCCGCCACTGCTCGTGCCACAGTCATGGTGTAAGTTTGATGCGTAGATTTGATGATACACCTCGCCCTCACGGCGGGTCACCCGCACGTCTGGTGAGCCCCGCTGGCATCGCCGCCGCCCGCACGTTGCGGCCGGGCCGCCGGAATGTGGATGGTGTCCGTGCGATCTGGATTCCGCACCAGGAGGATGCATGACGTTCGTCGCAGAGCTTGAACCGACCGCCGTCTGGCAGCATTTCGACACGATTCTGACAATTCCCCGGGCCTCAAAAGATGAGGAGCGGATGCGCAGTCACGTCCTCGCGGTCGCGGACAGCCACGGGTTGCCCCATCAGGTCGACGCCGCAGGCAACGTCGTCGTCCGCAAACCGGCGACCCCGGGTAGCGAGGGAGCGGCCGTCACAATCCTCCAATCACACCTCGACATGGTGCAGGAGAAGAACTCCGACGTGGTGTTCGACTTCGCGACAGACGCGATTATTCCCCAACTTGATGGCCAATACCTCACCGCCACCGGCACGACGCTCGGCTCGGACAACGGCATGGGCGTGGCCACGATGCTTGCGCTGATGGGGGATACCGGGTTCGCGCACGGTCCCTTGGAGCTGTTGTTCACCATAGATGAAGAGACCGGCCTGACGGGAGCCGCGGAGCTGGACGCCAGCCTGTTGAGGGGGCGTCAGCTGCTCAATCTGGACTCCGAGGAGGACGGGATCGTCTACGTCGGCTGCGCCGGTGGGGGTGACACGCAGCTCACCGTTCCGGTGACATCAGCGGCGGCCGACGGTACCGCGTTGTCGGTCTCGCTGCGGGGGCTCAAGGGGGGACACTCCGGATGCGATATCCACCTGCAGCGGGGAAACGCGGTGCAGCTGCTCGCACGGGCGCTGTGGGCCGCGTACGGCGGTGTCCGGTTTCGGCTAGCTCGGATCGAGGGCGGTAGCGCGCACAACGCCATTCCTCGAGAGGCGTTCGCGACGCTCCTGGTATCCACCGGGGAGCGCAGCGCCGTGATGGCGGCGCTCGAGCGGGAGCTGGAGGCGATCCAGCGCGAGTACGGACCGGCCGACCCCGGCATGCAGCTGATGGTGGATGACGTGACGCCGCCGTCCGTCGCCTGGGACGCCGCCACGACCGAGCGCGTGCTCACGCTGCTCAACGCCTTGCCTCATGGTGTCGAGGCCATGAGCTATGACATCCCCGATCTGGTCGAGACCAGCGTGAACCTGGCGACTGTCGCTGAGGAGGACGGGACACTGCGGGTCGGCTTGAGCAGTCGGTCGTCGATTGATTCAGCCCTCGAGGCGCTGCGTCGGCGGGTCCGGGCCGTGGGCCTATTGGCCGGCGCGGAGGTGGAGGAGGACGCCGCGTATCCCGGGTGGAAACCGGATCTCGAGTCACGGCTGCTTGAGGTGGTCAAGGCGGTACACAAGCGCGAGCTGGGCGCCGATCCGGAGATCAAGGCGATTCATGCCGGGCTCGAGTGCGGCATTCTTGGCAAGAAGATCCCCGGCATCGACATGATTTCCTTTGGGCCGCAAATCGAATTTCCGCACTCCCCAGACGAACGAGTGCACATCGCGTCCGTGGCCCGCTTCTACACCCTGGTGGCCGCGACACTCTCGGAACTGGCATAACTCGCGGCCTCGGGTCGCACCCCGTTTCGTGATAAACGAAATGACCGTGGCGCGAGCGGCGTATTACAGAGCAGACTTCACGGCAGCCTGAAGGAGGCACTATGCGAACCAGTCTTGTAGCGGCGGCGGTCCTGTGTATGACCCTTCCGGTTTTGGGTCAGGGCGGCGGGGTAACGGCAGACGGTTGGAAGACGCGCCTCGATCGAGGCACCAACGTCCAGGACCTCAGCTTCCGGTCGATGGGTGATGGGTTCCACGTGACCACGGGACCCCACGCGATTTTCTGGAATGCCGCCAACTCGGGGTCGGGCACGTTCACCGCGAGCGTCACGCTCATGCAGACCAAGCCGTCCTCGCACCCCAATTCCTACGGGTTGTTCATTGGTGGTAGGGACCTCGATGGCGACGGTCAGGCCTACACCTACTTCCTGATTCGTGAAACGGGAGAATTCCTCATCAAGAAACGGATGGGCGCTGATACCGAGAACGTATCTGATGGCTGGGCGCGGCATGACGCAGTCAACGCGCTCGATAACGGCCAGGCGCGGAACACGCTCAGTGTCGAGGTGGGCGCAAGCAATGTGCGCTTCCTGTCGAATGGCACGGAGGTGCTGAGCGTGCCCAAAGCGGGGCTGAGCGTCGACGGTATCGCCGGCGTCCGGTTCAGTCACCAGCTCGACGTCCACGTTGCCGACTTCACGGTTGGCTAGCAGTCCGTGTCAGTGCCCGTCTGTCCGGGGCCCCGGGCCCGGTGTGAGCGATAGTCACGACAGGTCGACGCACTCGCCGAGCTTGGGCACGGTGACCGTGGCGGCGAACCGATCGACGAGCGAGTTGGCGAAGGCGAGCGCGGCCGTTTCCTCGCCGTGCACCAAGAATGTTCGCTCTGGTGCACCGCCCAGCCCGTCGAACCAATCCAGCAGCTCCGTGCGGTCCGCGTGGGCAGAGAAGCCCTCGATGGTCTCGACGCGGGCGTTCAGCGGATACGACTCGCCGAAGATTCGCACCGGCGAGACGCCCGACTGAATGATCCGGCCGAGCGACCTGGCTGCCTGGTAGCCCACGAAGACGATCGTGTTCTTGGCATCGGCTATCGTGTGCTTTAGATGGTGCTTCACGCGTCCGGCCGTACACATGCCAGACGCGGAGATGATCACCGCTGGCTCTTGGGATTTGTTGATGGCGATCGAGTCTTCCACTCGGGTGACCAGGGCCAGTCCTGGAAACTGCAGCGGTGCGTCACCGCTGGCCAGGAGTTCCCGTACCGGCCCGGAGTATGCCTCGGGATGAAGAGCGAACGCCTTGGTGGCGGCGACCGCCATGGGGCCGTCGACGAACACCCGTAGGCCCGGCAGCCGGCCCGCCTCTACGAGGTCGTTCAGGCGGGTGAGTATCTCCTGCGTCCGACCGACCGCGAAGGACGGGATGATGACCTTCCCGCCTCGCGCCGTCGTGTCGCGGATGATGTCGAAGAGCATCTCCGTCCGGTCGCCCTCGTCTTCCCGCTCTCGGTCACCGTATGTCGACTCCATGATCAGGTAGTCCGGCCGCCCGACCGTCCGGGGCGGTGGCAGCAGCCGGGCGCCCTGGACCCCGAGGTCGCCCGAGAAGACCAGGCGGCGCGTGGTGCCGTCATCGTCCAGTCGCAGCTCGATGATGGCCGCCCCCAGAATGTGGCCGGCCGGCACGAACGTGACCTGAGCGCCCCCCGGCAGCGACTCGGTGTCACCCAGCCCAACCGGCACCAGCTGCCCGAGGAGAGCCAG
>CALLXD010000023.1 GCA_937766455.1 Vicinamibacterales bacterium
ACTATCGGCCGCAGCACCGCGCTGGTATTGGTTTTGACGACCTCGGTTGACCGGTTTTTGATGGCTCGGCTACGATCTCGCCCAAGGTGTCAGTCATTTCGCCGCAATCGCATCCCACCTATTCGGTCACGAAGGGCATCGAGTTCTGCTATGGACATCGGTTGCTCGGCCACGACGGCCCGTGCCGGCACCTGCACGGACACAACGGGCTCGTGGAGGTCGAAGTACGCGCCGCGTCGCTCGATGAGCGTGCGATGGTGTGTGACTTTGCCGAGATCAAGCGAATCGTGAAGGGCTGGCTCGATCGCGAGCTGGACCATCGGATGATCCTTCGACGAGACGATCCGCTGGTGGCGCCGCTCCAGGCGGCCGGGGAACCGGTGTATCTTGTTGACGACAATCCCACCGCAGAGTGCATCGCCCGCCACATCTTCGAGCACGCTAGCGCCGCTGGTCTGCCCGTCGCGCGCGTCACGATGTGGGAGACGCCCACGTCCTCCGCGACCTATTCCCGCCCGAGCCCCTGAGCCCGCCGCTACGACGATTCCTGCACGAGGACCTTTGACGCCGCCTGGGTGCCAATCGTGATCTGGCGGCCGCTCGCGGTCCGCAATTGCACGCTGTCGGCCGCCGAGTCTCGCGCCTCTACCTCGAGTGCGTGACCCGGCTTGAGGTCCTGCTTCTCGAGGAATCTGAGAAAGCTGGCGTCCTGGTCCGTGACGCGGGTCACGGTGACCGTCACGGTCAGCGGGCAGGTCAGGAGGGAGCCATAGTCGGGCGCGACGATGGTGCCGTCAGCGGTCGGAATCGGGTCGCCATGCGGGTCCACCGAGGGATGCCCCAGCATCGCGTCCATCCGCTCGACCAGCCGGTCCGAGACGACGTGTTCGAGCTGTTCCGCGTCCTCGTGGACCTCGGCCCAGCTCATCCCCATCACCTCTACCAAAAACTGCTCGACGAGGCGGTGACGGCGGAGCACCAGGGCGGCGAGCTTGGCTCCCGCTGACGAGAGGCGCACTCCGACGTACGGCTCGTAGTCGACCAGCCCGGATTCGGCCAGCGCCTTCACCATGGTGGTGGCGGTGCCGGGGGCGACCCCGACGGCGGTGGCGAGCTGGCCCATCGGCACCAGCGTCTTGCCCGTCCGAGAGGACTCAGCCTGATACAGCGCTTTCAAGTAGTTTTCGACGGTGCTGGAGGGAAGCATGGTGACTGGCGCTCGTTGACTTTTCTAGCGACTCAGCTTTATATTTTGAGTTGTCAAAACGAAACTGTCAATGATTCAACCCAGAAATCGTGGCATTGCCCAAAGCAGACCCTGGTCGCGCCGCGCCTGGCTGCGTGTGGCCGGGCTTGGCTCGCTGACCGGCGGTGTCGCCGCCGCGCAGGGCGCCGTCGGTGGCCAAGTGGCTCCCGCCCTGGCCACCATGCCAGATCACCGCGGCAGCGCGATGGGTCCCGTGGGCCGCGTCTCGACTGACTCGTTCGACCCGACCCGCTTCTTGCGGGCGTGGAATTTTTCGGACCTCCCGTCCGACGAACGGGCGCGAGTCTACCGCGAGACCCCCCGCGCGGACGGCACCATGCTGCGCGAGTATGAGTTGTTCGCGGTGGACCGTGACATCGAGATCGCGCCAGGCGTCTTTTTTCAGGCCTGGACGTACAACGGCCAGGTGCCGGGACCCACCATCAGGGCGACCGCTGGAGACCATCTCCGGATCAATTTCACGAACCAGGGATCGCACCCGCACACGCTGCATTTTCACGGCTGGCACGAGCCCGCCATGGACGGGTCGCTGCCCGCGCATCAGGTGTTGCCAGGCGAGAGCTTTCTCTACGAGTTCGACGCGGACCCGTTCGGCGTGCACCTGTATCACTGCCACGCGAATCCGCTGAAGCGGCATGTTCACAAGGGCCTCTATGGGGCCTTCATTATCGACCCTCCGGCCACGTCGGCGCGGCCGCCAGCCGACGAATTGGTGATGGTGCTGAACGCGTTCGACACCAATTTCGACGCCGAGAACGAGGTGTATGCGGCCAACACCGTGGCCAGCTTCTATGTGCAGGAACCGATTCGCGTGCAGGTGGGGCAGTTGGTGCGCATGTATGTGGTCAACCTGACGGAGTTCGACCTCATCAACAGCATGCACCTGCACGGGATGTTCTTTGATGTCTTTCGCACCGGAACCTCGATGACCGCGTCCGAGTCCACCGACACGATCATGCTGTGCCAGGGCGAACGCGCGATTCTGGAAACGACGTTCCGATATCCCGGTGATTTCATGTTCCACGCCCATCAGAGCGAGTTTGCTGAGCTTGGCTGGATGGGCCTGTTTCGGGCAGAGGCGCCCAGTGCCGGCTGAGCCAGTCGCGGCCGTCCGTCCCGTGCGGGGTCCTGTGCTCTGGGCCCTCGGTGTGCTGCCGCTGGTCCTTCTCGGCGGAGTGCTGGGTCTGATGCTGTGGTCCGGCCCTTTCGACGCGTTACGCGGCGAGGAGTATCCGCCGGTCGAAGACCTGGCATTTCAACGGGTCGAGCTTGGGCCGGACGGCATCGTCGCGACGGTGTTCAACGACGGACCGGACGCCGTGACCATTGCCCAGGTGCAGGTGGACGACGCGTTTTGGGGGTTTTCGGCTGAGCCCGGCACCACGCTGGCCCATCTCGGGCGCACGATCCTGACCATTCCTTATCCCTGGGTGCAGGGGGATACCCACGTCGTCCGGGTGGTGACGTCCACCGGGGTCACTGTGGACCATGAGGTCGCCGTTGCGGTCGAGACGCCACGGGCGGATGCGCGGTTCTTCGGCATCTTTGCGCTGATCGGGTTGTACGTCGGGGTGATTCCGGTGGCCATCGGCTTGGTCTGGTTGCCGTGGGTCTCAAGGGCGGGACGGAAGGGTCTGGATTTCTTGCTGGCACTGACGGTCGGCTTGTTGCTGTTTCTGCTCATCGAGGCCGGACACGACGGGCTGGAAGCGGCGGCGCTGGCGCCCGGCTCGTTCCAGGGTGTCGCGCTGTTCGTCTTTGGTGCACTCGCCGCATTCATCGGTCTCGAGATGGTTGGGGCCTGGCTGCGCGGTCGCCGGGCCAGCACTGGTGAGCCGGCGAGTCGCGGGTGGATCCTCGCCGTGATGGTGGCGACCGGGATCGGCCTGCACAACTTTGGGGAGGGGTTGGCTATCGGTGCCGCCTTCTCGCTCGGCGAGGCGTCGCTGGGCACCGTCTTGATCGTGGGCTTCACGCTGCATAACACCACGGAGGGCTTGGCGATTGTCGCGCCGCTCGCACACGAGCGGGTTCGGCTCGGACAGCTCGTTCGCCTTGGTCTGCTGGGCGGTGGGCCCACCATCGTCGGCGCCTGGATCGGTGGCCTGGTCTATTCGCCGATCTGGTCTGTGCTCTGCCTCGCATTGGGGGCGGGTGCCATCGCGCAGGTGATTGTCCAGCTGTCTCGCCAGATGGTGGGCACCGGCTCTGTTGCCCGGTATGTGGCGACACCGACGGTGGCGAGTGGTCTCTTCGCGGGAGTGGCGGTGATGTATGTCACCGGACTCATTGTCGGCTGAGCTGAGCCAATGACGAACCTTGAGGGTAGGGGCATGAGAGCAACTGAACGCGCTGGACGGAGGCACGGGACCCGGGGTGCGGTCGCGGCGGTGCTCGTGGCCGCGGTGGGCCTGCTATGCGTCGTGCTGCTGCTGCCGTTGACCGCCAGCACCACGGATTCAGCGAGAGAGATCACACTCGTCATCCGCAACATGGCGTTCTATCTGGAGGGCGGCACGGAGCCCAATCCGACCATACGGGTCCGGGCCGGCGAAGAGGTGCGGTTCACGGTGCTGAACCGTGACCCCGGCTTTGCACATAATTTCGTCGTCGACGCGTGGGACCTCGAAACTCCGTTCATTGAGACGGAGGCGTCGACGACCGTCGTGGTCCGCGCGCCCGCGCGACCCGGTCGGGGAGAGTATGTCTGCACTCCGCACGGTAAGATGATGCGCGGGGTCATCGAGGTGGTAGGCGGCGACTGACCTGGACGTCTTCCGGTATCCTGCCTGTCGCTGTCACCTGTTCGCGGAAGGCGGCCTGCGTTTCGACGATAGGTCTGATGGAACTCGATACGACCAACTGGTCCGGTGAGGGGGCCTTCACCCAGGCCTTGCTTGACGTCTTGGGCACGGTGGAACAGGTAGCCCTGCTCCGCGTCGAGGATGCGACCTCCTCGCGGTCGGACGTCGAGTTCAACTTCATCAGCAACGAGCTGTTCGTGCAGTTCGGTACCCGCGAACGACGTGTCCGTGCCAAGATATTAGGGATTATTCCGGTCACCCGCACCGTGACAGAACCGGTGATGACGGTGACTGATCTCGAGCGGGCGATGTGCGAGATGGACGGGGTGGGCCCGCCCGATTACGCCGACGACGGCATGTTGCAATACTTACGAACGGAGCGCATCGTGCCGCCGTATCAGACCCGCGGGTACAAGCTCGTCGAACTGGTCAGGATTTACGAGGCCGGCTCCGAGTCGCGCGAGGCACCGAACGATGTCTGAAATGTCCGACGTGAGCCGGCGTGTGCGTGCGGCGATTGAACAGGCCACATTGGACGCCGCGGATCGTCGCTCGCGAGTCGAGCGTGACGGCGCACAGGCGCGCGCGTTCCTCGAATCCACCGCGGTGCCGGTCTTACGCCAGTTCGCGGCCGTGCTCAAGTCGGAAGGCTTTCTCTTTCGTCTGTCCACGCCGGCCGGTGCGGTCAGACTCGCGTCGGAGTCCCGCCACGAGGACTTTATCGACTTCGCCGTCGACACCACCCGGGACCCGGTGACGATCTCGACCACCGTGAGTCATATTCGCGGGAAGCGTGTGGACACCACCGAACAACCGTTGCGTCCTGGGGTTGAGATCGATCGACTCACGGATGAAGACGTGCTCGCATTTCTGATCGGCACGATCCCCATCTTCGTCGTACGCTAGTGTCCCTGCCCGACCGCGGCCAGCGTGGTTCGCCTATGGGATTCTGAACTGGACCGTCGCGACCGTACTCAGTCCCCCCAGGTCGAGTGTCGTGCCGGCAAAGACTGGCGCCGTGAGTCGGGCTTCCCGGGTCCGGTAGCGCACCTCGCCCCCAATGCTGACAGTTGGACCGACGGGCACACGCGCACCGCCAAAGACCACTGGTCCCGCCGTAATACCCTGGTCTATGACACTGGACTGACTGGAGAACATGCCGGTGCTGAGGGCTCTTTCCTCGGTGTAGCGCCAGAAGTGGATCATGGCCCCACCGCCCACATACGGTTGCACGCGGGCGTTGCGCGTCAACGGAAAGAAGCGCGCGGTAACGGGCACCGAGATCGAGCGGACGGTCATGTCCAGCGCGAGGGCGACGTCTGGTGCGGGTACGGTGACCGGCTGCGTGCCAGAGACCGATTTTTGGTAGAACTCCAGTCCGGCGCCCGCCTCCAGATACTCGCTGACAGCCAGCATCCACTCTCCACCCACGACCAGGTTGCTGAAGTCGCCAATGTCGAACGTCTGAAACTCCGCGTTCGCCCTGATCACATCCGAGGGTGACCGGCTGCTCTCCGAGGCAGCCGCAAAGCTGCCAACGCTTACCCCGATCACCTGCTGTGCGTCGGCCCCGCTCGGAAGGGCAAGCGCGCCGACCAACAGGGTGAGATGCCATCCGCTGAACCGGGTGCCAGATCGAACGCGCCGTGTGCAGACCATCAGATGACCTTTGCCTGTTCAAGCGCGGCGATCCCCGCCGCGTCGTATCCCAGTTCTCCGAGTATCGAGGAGTTGTGCTCACCCAGGACCGGCGGCGGCGTACGCACGCTGCCGGGTGTGCTGCCCATCTTGACCGGGACCCCCATGACGCTGATCCCGCCCGCCACGGGGTGGGTCATCGGCAGCACCATCATCCGCTCGATGAGCTGCGGGTCTGCGAGTACTTCGGCCAGGTCTCTGACCGCCCCGCACGGGACCCCGGCGGTCTTCAATGCGTCGAGCCAGACCGCCCTGGATCGAGTGCGGAGGCGTTCCGCCAACAACGGCCGTAGCGCGTCTTGATTTTCGACACGGGCCTTGTTGGTCGCGAACCGTTCTTCCTCGGCAATGGCCGGCGCCTCAATCACTGCACAGAACTTCACGAACAACGTGTCGTTACCGCAGGCAACGACGACGTCGCCGTCCGAGGCGGTGAAGGTCTCGTACGGGACGATCGTGGGGTGCTGGTTGCCCAACCGCGGCGGGGCCTGCCCGGTCGCGAAGCAGATGCCAGCCTGGTACGTGAGCAGCGCGGCGACCGAGTCGAGCATCCCGACATCGATGAACTGCCCCTGACCCATGCGTTCGCGGGCGAGCAGGCCCATCGCCACGCCGTAGGCGGCGAACATTCCCGACACGATATCTGCGATGGCCACGCCCAGACGATACGGCGTGCCGCCGCCTGGTCCGGTGATACTCATGAGCCCGCCTTCGCCCTGCATCACCGCGTCATACCCGGGTTCGGACCGACGAGGCCCGGTCTGGCCGAACCCCGAGATTGAGCAGTAGACGAGACGCGGATGTAACGCCGATACCGCGTCGTACCCGAGCCCCTGTCGCTCGAGCGTACCCGGTCGAAAATTTTCGACCAGGACATCTGCGCTGGCGATGAGCTTGTCGAGGACCCGTCGTCCCTCGGGCTGCTTGAAGTTGAGCGTGAGGCTCTCTTTGTTCCGGTTGACGCTCAGAAAGTAGGAACTCTCGCCGTTCTGGAAGGGTGGGCCCCATCCCCGCGTGTCGTCACCTTTGCCTGGTTGCTCCACCTTGATGACCCGGGCGCCCATGTCAGCCAGCATCATCGTGCAGTACGGGCCAGACAGGACCCGCGTCATATCAAGCACCGTGAGCCCTGACAGCGGGCCCTGCGGCGTCGTGGATGTCGGATTGCTCTCGCTCATCGCTGTGTCTCTCCGTCTACGGGTGTGGTCGTGAGTGCGGTTGTGAGGCGTTCCAGGCCTTCGCGCAGCGGTGCCGATTCGCCGCCGATACCCAAGCGCAGATAGTAGTCCAGGTCAAAGTGGCTGCCTGGGACGATGAGCACGTCGTGCTCCGCGCGCAGTGCGTCGGCCAGCGCGGCCGAGCGCTGCCCCCCCGCATAGCGTACCAGGGTGACGCCGCCGGCTTCCGGCGGAATCTGATGTACCCCGGGCTGCGTGGACGCCCAGGCTGCGACGGTGTCCTGATTCTGGTTGAGAATTCGGCGCGCGCGCTGCAGGAGAAAGTCCCGTCGCGTCGGGGCAAGCGCCGCTTGGGCCAACCGGTCGCTGATCGCCCCGGGCGCGATCGACGTGTAGTCCCGTCGACCCCACAGGTGCTCGATCATGTCCGACGGGCCTGCGACCCAGCCGACGCGGAGCCCGGGGAGTCCGTAGACCTTCGAGAGCCCCGCCGTGATGAGTACCCGGTCATGCCGCCCCCACGCCGACGGCGTGTCGCGGCCATCGAGTTCCGCTCCACGATAGATTTCATCCGCCAGGATCCAACACCCGCGTCGGGCGGCAATGTCGCAGAGGCCGGTCACCTCGGCCTCGGTCAGGCGGCTCCCGGTCGGGTTGTTTGGGTTGCAGACCACGATGAGTCGGGTGCGGTCGGTCACGGCCTCCCGGACGGCATCGAGGTCGAGGGACCATCGGGTGGCGTCGGCGCGCAACCAGACCTCGCGCACGTCGGCGCCGAAGGCCCGGGCCAACCCCGGAGTCTGCATGTAGTTGGGCTGGATGCTGACCACCTGGTCGCCTGGTTCAATCAACTGCCAACAGGCGATGAAGTTGGCTTCCGAGCCGCCGTTGGTGACCAGAATGCCGGTACGCGTGGCGCCTGGATAGAACGTCGCGATGCGGTCGCGTAGTTCGATGGTGCCGTTCGTCTGCGAGTACCCGAGCCGCTGCTCCAGCAGAGGCTCCAGGTCATCGGGCCCGAGCAAGTCGCGGAGCCGCAACGGGTGTACTCCGCTCTCCGACAGGTTGATGCCGACGGTGTGCTCGTGGACGGACTGCCAGCGCTCGAGCGCGAACGGTTCGATGGGCATGGTCACACAGGCGCGGTGGTTCGGATGCCGCTCACTCGCGGTCAGCATCGTCCGATGGCGGCGGTCCATCGAGGTCTCCGAACAGGTCGGCCATCTCCGGTGCCTGCAGAGGCCGGGGTCTGCGCTCGACGGGGGCGATGTCCGGTATCGGCTCGGCGGCGCTGACGCCCAGTTCCTTGAACCGGCGCGCGGTGACGAGGACCCGCGATTCAATGGTGCCCACCGTCTTGTTGTAGGCGTCCACCGTGCGCGTCACGCCTCGGCCGAGCTCGTCGAGGTGCCCGGCCAGCCGGTAGATGCGCTCGTAGAGTTCCCGTCCCAAGGTGCTGACGGTCTCCGCGTTCCGCGCGATACGTTCCTGTTGCCAGCCGTACGCAACCGCCCGGAGCAGCGCAATCAATGTCAGCGGACTCGCCGGGATCACCCGTTGGCCCACGCCAAACTCAATCAAGCCGGCGTCATGCTGCAGTGCCGCGCTGAAGTAGCCCTCCCCCGGCAAGAACATGAACACGAACTCCGGCGCCGGCTGAAACTGGGTCCAGTATGCGCGGCTGCCGAGCTGGACCATGTGGGCCCGCACCTGCCCGGCGTGCTCACGTAGCTTGGCGGCCCGCTCGGCGTCCTCCTCGGCCTCGGCCGCCTCTCGATACGCCACGTACGGCACTTTCGCGTCGACCACGATGTTTCGTCCGCCTGGCAGATTCACCACCATGTCGGGGACCAGCTTGCCGTCGGCGGTGTGGACCGTCGTTTTTTCCGAGAAGTCGCAGTGGTCGAGCATGCCGGCCAGTTCGACAACCCGCCGCAGCTGCACCTCGCCCATCCCCCCCGCACGTGTGGGGTCTGCAACGCCCGCTCCAGGTGCGTGGTCGCGGTGGCCAGGGTTTGCAGTTGTTCGCGCATCTGCGAGTTGGAACTGGCCCGCTCCTTCTCGACCTCGAGCAGTTTCGTATTGACCTGGCTCAGCGTGTCCTCCAACGGCTTGACCAGCCCGTCGATCGAGCGCTGCCGGTGGTCGAGATCGACCACGGCCTGTTTCTGGAATTCGCTGAGCGACGCCTTGGCCAGTTGGAGGAACGACTGGTTGTTCGCGCGTAAGGCATCGGCCGACACCGTGGCGAACGCGTCGCGCAATGTTTGCTCCGCCTGCTCAAGCAGTCGGATCCGGTCGGTTCCCGCGCGGCGCTCCCCATCCAATTCAGCCGTGGCCCTGACCAGTCGCTCCGCCTGCTGAGCTGCCTGCGCGCGCGCATCGGTCAGTGCCTGCTCACGCGTCAGGATTGCGGCATCAAGGTGTGTGATCTGCTTGGCGAGCTCGTCGGCGCGCGCTCGAGCTGCCGCGGCCTCAGACCGTGGGGCCGTCGCACCGTCGCCCAGCCGGCCGAGGCCCCAGCCGACGAGCCCGCCGATGACCAGGCCAAGCACCGCTCCCGCGAGTATGGAGATCGTGTCCACGTGCTAGTCGTATCTTGGCGGCGGGGGCTAACGGCGATGACGGGATCTGAGCGTGACGATGACGCGTCTCACAGTGTAACCGGTGGCGAGCGGGGGGCGCCCTTCCCGCACCTCTTCTTGAAGCCGGCCCCGACAGCAGCATAAACTAGACGGTTCTAGCAGCTCGTGGTGCAAGTCCCGCGTCGCACCACGACCTGCAGTGGTCTATCGGACGCTGCGGGTGTCCAGCCGCGAACGATTGGTGCCGGACCCACGCTCACACGGACTGCCCAAGCAATGACCGATCACGCGCGACGCGTCTACGACTCGATTCTTGGTCTCCGCTGCGACGCCGAGAACCCGACCCCGCTGGTTCGCCTGAACCGAGTGAGCCCATTCAAGCATACCGAGATCTACGCCAAACTCGAGTGGTACAACCCGTTTGGCGCGGTGAAGGATCGTGTCGCCTCGAACCTCCTGGAAGACGGGGAGGCGAGGCACACCGTGGGGCCACACCAGAAGCTGGTTGAGCCCACGTCCGGAAACACCGGTATGGCCCTCGCCATGATGGCCAACGCCCGAGGGTATTCTCTGACCACGCCGCTCTCCAGTGAGATTCCGCTCGAAAAACGCACGATGCTGCGGTTCTTCGGGGCCGACGTCATCGAGCTGCAGGACTCGCTGTGCCCGGCTCCGGGCGCCCCCGAAGGAGCGATCGCGAGAGCGATGGAACTGGGTGAACGCCCCGACTTTCACATGCTGAACCAGTATGTGAATGAAGCCAACCCAGACGCGCATTACAAGACCACCGGCCCTGAGATCTGGCGCCAGACCGAGGGGAAGGTCACGCATTTTGCCGCCGGACTTGGTACCTGCGGCACGATTACCGGCACGGGCCGCTTCCTCAAGGACCAGCGGTCCGACGTGCAGGTGCTGGGCATCCATCCACAGGACGGGCACGACATTCCCGGCGTGCGCAGCTTGCGTCAGCTCAAGCAGACGCAGTTGTTTCGCCCGGACGGATACGACCATCTGGCTGAGGTCAACGACGAGACCGCCTACAAGCTGTGTCTGCGGCTCAATCGGGAAGAAAGCATCACCGCCGGGCCGAGTTCAGCCATGGCACTGGCGGGGGTCTTCGAACTGGTGCCGGACGAACCGGGGAATCTGGTCGTGGTCATCTTTCCGGACAACGCGTTCAAGTACGCGTCATCCTTCGTGAAGCATCTGCCTGGCATGGTGGCGCCCGGGGCGCCCAAAGCGGCCGGGGCCAGCCCATTGCTGGACCGGATGCGCGAAAACGTGCGTGGCAACGCGGAGCTGACCGTTGGTGTTGAAGAGGCACACGCGCAGTGGCAGCGCGACAAGCCGTTCGTCCTGGACGTGCGACCGACCGCGCAATACGACGAGGCGCACGTCCCCGGGGCGTACAACATTCCGCTCCCGGAGTTGGGTGAAGACAACCAGGCGGTCAACGTGCTGCCGCGCGATCTCGATGCCCCGATTCTCAGTATTTGTCAGCGGGGGAACGCGTCGCTGTCGGGGCTGCTGTTCTTGAAGTCGCTCGGGTATCGCAATGTGCGCAGCGTCGACGGCGGCACGCTGGCGTGGCGTGACAAGGGCTTCGCCACTGATTCGGAGTGATGGGGCTCCAGGCACTCGTGATCCAGGCCGACGCGGACACTGGGATCCGACGGCACGGTCGGGACGCGTACCCACACGAGTGCTGCGGGGCGTTGATCGGTCGTGACCATGTGGTGACCGAGGCGCTGGCGTTGCCCAACAGCACGGACGAGGGGCCACGTCGGCGGTTTCTGGTGCGCCCGGTTGACTACCTCGCCGCGGAACGGCGAGCCGCGGCGCTCGAAGCCGAACTGATCGGGTTTTATCACTCGCACCCCGACAGCCCGGCCCGGCCGTCGCGCTATGACCTCGACCACGCATGGCCGACGTTTGCGTACGTCATCGTGGCCGTCGAGCGGGCCTTGCCGGGTGCACTGACGTCCTGGCGACTACGAGAAGACCGGTCAACATTCGACGAGGAGCCGGTCACAGTGCGCGCTTCCGGCCAATAGTGAAGGACACCATGGCAACCAAGATTTTGATTCCAACGCCGCTACGCGGATATACCGATCAGCTCGATGAGGTGGAGGCCGAGGGCGCCACCGTCGGCGAGTTGCTGTCGGACCTGACCACGCGTTACGCCGACCTTCGCAAGCATCTGTACGCCGAAGACGGCACGCGCAGAAACTTCGTCAACATCTACTTGAATGATGACGACATCCGATACTTGGAGAAGGATCAGACACCGGTGACCGCAGACGACACCCTCAGCATCATTCCCTCGGTGGCGGGTGGAGCGTGGTCGTGACCAGCGCTCTCACGAACGAGGAAGTCGCGCGATACAGTCGGCACCTGATCATGCCCGAGGTGGGCATGGAGGGGCAGCTGAAGTTGAAGGCGGCCCGCGTGTTGTGTATCGGCGCCGGGGGGTTGGGTTCTCCGGTGGCGTTGTATTTGACCGCGGCCGGGGTTGGCACCATTGGCGTCGTCGACTTCGATACCGTCGACTACAGCAACCTGCAGCGGCAGATCATTCACGGGACGCCCGATGTCGGACGGTCGAAGCTCGAGTCCGCCAAAGCCCGGCTCAACGCCCTCAACCCCGAGGTCGACGTCGTGACCTACGAGATGGCGCTTGCGTCGGATAACGCGCTCGCGCTGTTCGCGGACTACGACATGGTCGTCGACGGCACCGACAACTTCCCGACCCGGTATCTGGTGAACGATGCGTGTGTGCTGACTGACAAGCCCAACGTGTACGGCAGCATCTCCCGGTTCGAGGGCCAGGCGACGGTGTTTGCGGCCGAGAATGGCCCCTGCTACCGGTGCATGTTCCCGGAGCCGCCGCCACCCGGGCTTGTGCCGAGTTGTGCCGAGGGCGGCGTGCTCGGCATCTTGCCGGGTGTCGTCGGTACGCTCCAGGCTACCGAGGCGATCAAGTTGATTCTTGGAGTCGGTGAATCGCTGGTTGGCCGATTCCTGCTGTTTGACGCGCTCAAGATGCGGTTCCGCGAGCTGAAAGTCCGGCAAGACCCCGATTGCCCCGTCTGCGGCACGCACCCCACCGTCACGGCGCCGATTGACTATGACCAGTTCTGTGGCATCACCCCGGCGGCACCCGTCGCCGCACCGACCACGCCCGGTTCGGGTGACGTCACGGTGGAGGAACTCAAGAGCCGCCTCGACGGTCAGGACTCCGTCTTGTTGGTCGATGTGCGAGAGCAGCGAGAGTTCGAGATCTGCCGCATCCCCGGCTCCGTGTTGATTCCGCTCGGCGAGCTGCCCAGGCGACTGTCTGAGTTGGATGGGCACACGGACATGGTCGTCCACTGCAAGTCGGGCGTCCGGAGCGCGAAGGCGGTCGCCCTCTTGCGCGACGCCGGCTACACTCAGGCGCGTAACCTGCAGGGGGGAATCCTGGCCTGGATCGACCGTGTGGACCCGACGCTGCCGAAGTATTGAGGGAACGACGGTCAGTCCGGGTACAATGAGCTACCGGTATCCCAATGCTGCGACTCTCGAAAAAAGCTGAATACGCGCTGATGGCGCTCAAAGACTTGGCGTCACGCCCGGTCTCCGAGGCGGCAAGCGCGCGGGAAATCGCCGAGCGCTACGGAATTCCGGTCGAGCTGATGGCGAAGGTGCTGCAGCGACTCGTGCGGCAAGACCTGCTGGCATCCCACCACGGGACGCGGGGCGGGTATCATCTCGCCCGCTCGGCCGAGCGGATCTCTGTGGCCCACGTCATCGAGGCGATCGATGGTCCGGTCATGGTGACGGCGTGCACCACCATCGATGACGAGTGCGAGCAGTTCGCGACCTGCAACATTCGCGATCCGCTGTGGCGCATCAAGGACCAGATCGTTCAGGCGCTGAACTCCTACAGTTTGCAGGCGCTCGCGACCGACGAGTCACCATTGCTGCCGATCTCGCTGTCTCCCCGCTCGTCTGAGCCGGCCGCGCTCGAGCCCGCGGCACACCTGCCTCACTCGTAGGGTGTCCCTCGTCGCGCCGGGCCATCCGAGTGGTGCGCCGGGCCATCCGCGCGCCGCGCCCCGGGAACCCAGCGCGCGACGGTCCGGCCCATCGAAGGAATGACATTGCCCATCTACATGGACGGCCATGCCACGACGCGCGTCGATCCGCGCGTGGTCGACGCGATGGTGCCGTTTTTCAGCGAGCACTATGGCAACGCGGCGAGCCGTCATCACCAGTTCGGATGGGCAGCGCGCGACGCGGTCGCCGAGGCCCGGTCCGCGGTGGCCACCCTGATCGGTGCCTCGCCGCGGGAGCTCGTCTTCACCAGCGGCGCGACCGAGTCGAACAATCTGGCGCTGAAGGGCGTGATGGACGCCTCGCGCGAGCACGGGAACCACCTGATCACCGTCTCCACCGAGCATCGGGCGATTCTGGATCCGTGCGCCAGGTTGGAGCAGCAAGGCGTGACGGTGTCGTATCTGCCGGTGCGCGAGGACGGTCTGCTCGATCCGAACACGCTGGCGGACCAGCTCCGGCCGACCACGGTCCTGGTCAGCGTGATGTCCGCCAACAATGAAATCGGGGTGTTGCAGCCGGTCGCCGAGTTGGCGAGGGTGGCTCGTTCGGCCGGCGCGCTGTTCCACACCGATGCGGCGCAGGCGGTCGGAAAGGTACCGGTTGACGTGGTCGCGGACGGTATCGACTTGCTGTCTCTGACCGCCCACAAGTTCTATGGGCCCAAAGGGATCGGTGCGCTGTTTGTCCGACGAGGGCTGACGCTTACCCCCATGGTCGACGGCGGCGGGCATGAGTCGGGGCGGCGGTCCGGCAGTCTCAACGTGCCGGCGATTGTTGGTCTCGGCCGTGCGGCCGCCTTGTGTCAGGCAGGCATGGCCGACGAGGCCGCGCGGATGACTCGGATGCGCGACCGCCTCTGGGTTGGTCTGCAGCGCGCGCTGACCGGGGTGTCGGTCAACGGGTCCCTGGTCGCGCGGCTACCGCACAGCCTCAATGTGACGTTTGATGGGGTGAACGGAGAACAACTGCTGATGGGTCTCGTCGACGTGGCCGTGTCGTCAGGTGCCGCCTGTTCATCCAGTCGCGTGGAGTCGTCGCACGTGCTGGCTGCGCTCGGTGTCCCGGAGTCTGCGGCGCGCGCGTCGGTCCGGTTTGGTCTCGGCCGTTTCAACACGGAGGCCGAGGTCGATCGCGTGGTCGAGACGCTGCGCAGCCTGGTGACCGGACTACGCACGCCCGTGCCGGTGTTCGAGCTCGCGGACGATGACCCGGAGCTGCCCCCGAGCTGGGGTGAAGAGCGGGTCCTTAAGGTAAACTGAGGCTACACATGATTGAGATCACCCAAGCAGCGGCGAAGCGAATCCAGAGCGCAATGCAGCAGGAAGGGATTGCTGAGGGCGGCCTTCGCGTGGGCGTGAAGGCTGGCGGGTGCTCCGGGATGAGCTACATCTTTAAATGGGAACAGACACCCAGCGCCGTCGACGAGGTCTTCGAGAGTGACGACGGTGCGAAGATTTTCGTCGACCCCAAGAGCTTCAAATATCTTGACGGCACCGTCCTGGACTGTGACCCGAACATGCTTGGCCAGAACCTGATTTTGCGCAATCCCCAGGCCAAGACCGAGTGCGGATGCGGTCTGTCGTTCGGCTTGTGAGTTGCGCCTCGTAACGCGCCGACCGAGCACGGTCAGGTTGCGTTTCGTCGCGCTCACATGCCATTCTTTCAGACTCAAAATTTAACAGGAGCCACCACATGTCACGTGCGAAGCAGGCGAACTCTCGGCGTCGGTTCATGAAGCAGGCTGTGCTGGGCGCCGGCGCCACTGCGGCGACACTTGGCGCCGGGACTGTCGGGTTGGCTGCGGCCGAAGAAGACACCGCGCCGATTCGGGTGCCAGACGAGTTTGAAACCGCCAAGAACGCGCCCCTACCGACCGTTGATTTCCCGATGACGGGGGCGCAGGTGTTCGCGCGGGCCTGTAAGGCAGAAGGTGTTGCGGCGTTGTTCTGTTGCCCGGGCAACTACAGTGTGGTGCACTCCATCTCCGATACCGGTATCCCAACCTACGGCGGTCGTCACGAAGGGTCGATGTGTCACGCCGCCGACGCCTTTACCCGGGTGACCGGCGAGATCGCCGCGACCTCTGGCACCGAAGGCCCGGGCTTCACCGACATGATCTGCGGCATCGCGACGGCCAACGCCGCACGGTCGCCGGTGCTCGTGCTGGCCAGCAATAAGACGCTCTTCGCCGAGGATACTGAACGAGGCATTCAGGACGCCTATCAGCAGCCGACCACCGAGGGGATTCGCAAATGGGGGAAGCGGCTGATCACCCCAGCCCGCGTGCACGAGTACGCCGGCTACGCGTTCCGCCAGCTTCGCAGCGGCGTGCCCAAGCCGGTACACCTGGACTTCCCGGCCGAGATCGCGAACGCCCGCTTCCGGGACGCAAGCGAGATCGAGTACTACTACGACAAGTCGAAGTACCGCACTGAAACCAAACCGCATCCTGATCCCCGCGCAATTGAGCAGGCGGTCGCATTGCTCCGCGATGCCGAGCGCCCCATCATCGTGTCGAGCAACGGCGTCTTCTACAGTCGGGCGTGGGACGCGCTCCGAAAGGTGGCCGAGCGGGCACAGATTCCGGTCGTGGAGTCGGGTGCGACCAAGGGGCAGTTTCCCGCCGATCACCCACTGTCGGCCAATACTGCGCCGGGCGCACTCGCCAGTGCCGATTTGGTGCTGCTCGTGGGGCAATACTGTATGCCGACGCAGGGCGAGTTTGCCTTCGGTCCCGACGCGAAATACATCCGAATCGACCCAGATGCACAGGACATCGGCAGAAACCTGCCAATCGATCTCGGGATTGTCAGTTGCGAGAAAGCGGCGCTTGAAGCGCTTGCCGCCGCTGTGCCGCAGATGCGTCACGACGCCTGGGTCGCAGAGGTGGCGGCCGCGCGGGTCGAGTTCGAGGCCGAGAACGAGCAGTACTACCAGACCGGGCTCGGTTACACCGATGCCGTGCACCCGGCGGTTATCGGCAAGGAGCTCGCCGACTTCCTGCATGCCGGCGCGCTGCCGCGCGACCGGACGACCATCGTGCAGGGCGGCTATGGGATCGCGCGCTATACGCGTCGCTACCTGCGCGCATTCCGACCTGGCCAAATCATGAACGGCGCCTATCAGTACGGGGCGATTGGGCCGGACGTCGGCTTCACCATTGGGGTGGCCGCGGCCGTACAACACGGGGTCGGTCCCCAGGCCGCCTACAAGGGCCACCCGGTCATTGCGATCACGGGTGACGCGGGATTCGGCTATACCGGGATGGAGATGGAAACGCTCTCCAAATACCGGTTGCCGGCGGTGGTCATCGTGTACAACAACAATGCGTGGGGCACCTGGGAAGGACAACGCAACAACAAGGTCGGCCTGCCGGTGCACCTGTTCCAGGAGAACCTGCGCTACGACAAGCTCGGCGAGGCGCTTGGCGCGCATGGCGAGTACGTCACGACTCCGGCCGACTTCCGGCCGGCGCTTGAGCGGGCCTACCAGGTGGCGCTCGACGAGAGCCGTCCGTCGGTGGTGAACGTACAGGCCAAGAAAGAGTTCTGGCTGCGGGATCAGTACGAACCAGGGTTCCTCGGGAAGATCGAGCCTGGCGTGATGTCGTACTACCACTAGTCGACGGCGTCATTCGAAACGACAGTAGGAGACGAGGAAGCCGGCACGCTGTGCCGGCTTCTTCTATATTGAGAACGTGACTACCCGAACCAAGACCGCGCCGCCCGTCTCTCGTCAGCGGCTGACGGCTGAGCAATCGTTGACGGTGGTTCGGGAGCGCCTGCAGGCGTACGCCGACCGTGGCGTGTTCCGCGGGTTTAGTGAACAGGCCGCGCGCGCCGGTCGGCATCGATTTCGCTTTTCCTGGCTTGGCGCGAAGCCGATGTCACTGGACTACACGCCAGCAACCGGGACATTCTTGTTTCGTTCCCTGCTGCCAGGCATTCCTGCGCGCTCATCGCTGGCCGCCGATGTCGAGACGTTTGTGACCGGTCGAGCCTCCCCGCGTCTGCCGCCGCATCGACGGGTCGAGCGTCGCCGCGCGCGGCTCAGATGTCTGCCGTCACGCGGGGCGGTCTCCGTGGAACTTGTCGCGACGCGGAACCACCACGACTACGGCGTCAACCGAATCGTCAATCTCGCGCACGAGATCTTCCTGTATCTCCATACGTATCAACCGGAGTACATGTGGAAGCACTTCGACGCGCCAGAAGAATAGGGCGCCGTTTGCGCGCTCATGTTCAACACGGAGAACCGCAGATGCACCAGCACAGTGTCCGGCTACTTGCTCTCATCCTCGCCGTTAGCGGCTGCGCCGCCGTCACCCTGATGGCCCTCCAGTCGCATCCCCCGGAGCCGCACCGGCACGCGGAGGGGCAGGCACTGGAGAATCCGATGGAGGCGACGGCTGACTCGAAGGCCACGGGCCGGCAACGGTTCGTGTTCAATTGCCGCGACTGTCACGGCAATACCGGTCTCGGCGACGGGGACATGGCGCATGCGGGCGGTGACGTGCCCGACTTCACCGATGACATCTGGATGCATGGGTCATCAGACGGCGAGATCTTCACCGTGATCAAGGAAGGTGTGTCGGCTGACATGCAGCCGTACGCCAGCCGCATCACGGACGACGACATCTGGCATCTCGTCAACTACCTCAAAACGCTCGAGCGCTAGGGGTCACACGTCGTCGTCGGTCGCGGAGGCGTGTATCTGCGGAGTGCGTTTGAAGACGACCGTCAAGCCAAAGAGGGCAATGACGGTGGATGCGGCCAAGCCCACGTAGGCGCCCGGTGCCACGGTGGGTTCGGCGGTGGCTCGCGCGGGGCCGCCCTGGACAATAGCGCGCGCCTGCGCGGTCGACCATCCCTGCTGGACGGCCGAGCGCTCCATCAGTTGTTCCGCGAGGAACAGGATGCCGAACGCACACAACCCCACCAGCAAGAGCGGATGCCTGGAGTTCTTGCGGGTGACAATGCTCAGCACGGCCAGGACGACGACCAGAATCCCGCAAAGCAGCACCCAGAGCCCTGCCAGGTCCGGCACGCCGCCGAATCGTTGTGTGCCCACCGAGACCCAGGGCATGAACGCGCTCGCGGCCAGCACCGCCCCGGCGGCGATCGGGCAGTAATAGGCTCGCATTGAGTGGCGAGCCATGTCGCGAATCACGCGTCCCACAGACATCAGCGGGGAGTGTACCACCAGCGTGGCCGGTGTCACCGAGCGGTGGTGGATGGCGCCGCTGGTCCGCGCAGGGTGGACGAGCACAGGCGCTCGCCCGCGTCTGTTGCGGGACCGGATCCGGAGGACACCGGGGCGAGATTCAGGAGATACAACCGGTAGGCGCCCGGGTCGCGACCGGGGTTCCCGCACAGGCGGACCGTGTCGCCCGGGCTGAGGGCGCGGTCGGTCCATCCCTCTTGTTGTAGACGCGTGGCTCCACGCCACTCAAGGGCCCAGGTGTGGACCTGCCCTCGTTCGTCCCCCACGCGGACTTGCACCATCGTGTGAGGCTCGCTGAACACGAACGAGGCGACTTCGCCTTCGAGCACCACCGTGCGTTCTTCGTCGTAGATCTCACCGATGGCGTGGTGGGCGTGCAGCGGAGGGCCTGCGAGACAGAGACCGGCTGCCATCAGAACACCGAAACACCGTGTCATTCGTCTCCCTCCTTCCAGCAGCGTAGCTATGGGCCATGATACTGCCCCTCGCAGTGGGGAGGTCTGAAGTTTGTCTGAAGTCTGGTCCCGGACCGGGCGCGCGCGACGAGATATTCGATAAGCTTGGGGATGTGACCACACCCCTTCCTTCGGCGGGCCCTGAGCCGGGGCCGGGTGGGCATCTGCTCGTGGTCGAGGACGAGCAGAAGGTGGCTGGCGCCCTTCGCGAAGGACTCGAGGGGGAGGGGTACAGCGTGGTGGTCGAAGGCACCGGCGAGGGGGCGTTTTCTCGCCTCATCGCGCACTACGACACGTTCGATGCGGTGCTGCTGGACCTGACGCTCCCAGGTCGTGACGGGCTTGAGGTGCTCTCCGAGCTGCGCCGCCGTGGCATTGAGACGCCGGTCATCGTGCTGACCGCCAGAGATTCCCTTGGCGATCGGGTCGTCGGCCTCGACGCGGGCGCCGATGACTACCTCATCAAGCCCTTCGCGTTCGCCGAGCTGCTTGCCCGGTTGCGGGCGGTGGGGCGTCGTGGGCGAGCCACCGATGCCGGTGGCCTGAGCCTCGACACGCTGGAACTTGATCGGACGACCCGCCAGGCCACGCGCGCCGGTCAACCCATCGAATTGACCGCCAAAGAGTTTGACTTGCTGCACTACCTGGCCGCGCACCCCAGACAGGTCGTCTCCCGCGACACACTGGCCCGGGACGTCTGGCGAGAAACCGCACGCAGCACCACCCTGGACAACGTGATCGACGTTCATATCTCCAGGCTGAGGCGCAAAATAGACCTTGAGGGCCAGACAAAATTGATCCAGACGGTGCGCGGTGTCGGATTCGTCCTGCGAGAGGGCGGGGAATGAGCTGGCTCAGAGTGCCCCGCACGCTGCGGGCGCGGCTGACCGTGTGGCACGTGTCGGTGGTCGTGCTGGTGCTGGCGCTCTACGCCGCGGTGGTGTTGTTGCTGGTGACTCGGAACCTGTCGCGATCGCTGGATGCTCGCCTGCGCAGCGATTTCCGCTGGGCGGCCGAAATGGCCCAGCAGGGTCCAGACGGATCATTGTCCTGGTTCGAAGGCGACCCCTGGAGCGCCGACAGTCCGTGGCTTCGGGTGTGGACACCGGCGGGTCAGGCGATTTACCAGACGGAGGTCGCCCGGCGGCTGCCGGTGCCACAAAGTTCGACGCTGGTCACGGGCGCCGACGGGCAGATCGTCTCGGTGTCCGCCCGCCCGGCGCCGTTCCGCATGCTGGCGGGTCCGGCGACGGTGGGAGGCCGCCCGGTGGTGCTTCAGGTCGGTCGCTCCGAGGCGATCATGCGCCTCGAGGTCCGCGAATTGGCACTGGTGTTTCTGCTGGGGCTCCCGCTGACCGTGGTCGTGGCCGGGGTTGGTGGCTATTTGCTCGCTCGTGGCGCGCTGGCCCCGTTGCATCGCATGGCCGAACGGGCGCAGGACATTACGGCACATCGTCTGAGCGAGCGTCTGCCCATCGACAACCCGCATGACGAACTGGGCCGATTGGCGTCCGTCTTCAACGACACGCTGGCCAGGCTCGAGTCATCGTTCAAGCAGATGCGGCGGTTCACCGGGAACGTGTCGCATGAGCTCAGGACTCCGTTGACGGCGATCCGCAGCGTTGGCGAAGTCAGCCTTCGCGCGCCGCGCGATGCCTCGTCGTATCGGCGGGTGATCGAGAGCATGCTCGAAGAAACGGATCGACTCACGAGCCTCGTGGACCGACTCCTGATGGTTTCGCGCGCCGACCACGGGGACCGGACGCTGGCGCTCGAACCGATCGACCTGCGCGCCCTGGCCGACGAAGTCGCGGCCCACCTCGATGTGCTGGCCGAAGAGAAGCAACAGTCGATGTCGGTGGAACAGACCGGGCAGCCCCGGTGTCGCGGCGACCGCATCACCCTCCGCCACGCGGTGATCAATCTGGTCGACAATGCCATCCGCTACACGCCCGTGGGCGGACAGATCCGTCTTCGGGTGTCCGCGTCATCGGACAACGCCGTGCTGGAAGTGCACGACACCGGTCCGGGCATCCCTGAGGGCGATCAAGCGCGGTTGTTCGACCGGCTGTACCGCGGGCGGGATAGCGCGCCCGGGGGCAGCGGTCTTGGGTTGTCGATAGCGCGGTGGGCCGTGGAAGCGAACCAGGGACAGCTGAGCTATGACCACCAGGTCAACGGCAGCGGCAGTACGTTCCGCATCACGCTGCCAGCGGCTGCCACGTCAGCCTCCGATGACTATACGGTCGCTGGGTCCTGATGCGCTTTCCCGGCGAGGCGGGGAGCGGGCACGTGCGAGGCGTCGAACAGACAAAGTGGCGCTGGGCGGGTGGTGCTGTTCGCCACGAATCCATGCTACCGCTGGCAAGATGCCGGCGAGTTCACGATGGTGTTCAACACGATCCTGCACCACAGCGATTGACGCCGGTCTTTCACTTCGGCAGCGCGAAGACGAAGAGCGCGTTGCCACCCTCTGGTTGGTAGATCTCCGGGGTGAGCTTCGCCGTGAGACTGCGGAAGACGCCTCCCAGCGCGGCCGGGACGGCTATGAACTGCCTTCCGCCGGCCTCGTATGTAATGGGGTACCCATGGGCCGACGCGGCGAGACGCGTCTCCCAGACCACCTCGCCTGTCTCAATATCGAACGCCCGGTAGAAGCGGGCGCCGTCACCGGCAAAGACCAATCCGCCCGCCGTCGTCAGCGCAGATGTCAGGAACGGCGATCGCTGCTCGTGGCTCCAGAGCTCCTCCATCGTCCGCACGTCGTAGGCCGCCAGCTTCCCGACGTTGCCGTTACTGCCTGGCATTTCCAGCAACTCGTAGCGGCCGGCCGTTCCGCCGCCCCCCTCGATGAACTCCACCTCGCGTCCGGTCAGGTGCATGCACGACTGGTGGAGCGGGATGACGAGCGCACCGGCGCCCGGATGATAGGCCGACGCCTGCCAGTTGTGTCCGCCCAGCAGGCTGGGGCAGGCGAACACCCGCTCGCCGATGGCGATATTCTGCAGGTCCTCTCTGTAGGTCAGGGCGCCGGTGGTCCGATCGATCGAGTCGTAGACATCCTGGTGGACTGTCTCCCGCAGCGCGACGAACGCGCCGGTCCGCCGATCGAGCTTCCACAGAATGCCGTCCTTGCCTATCGTGAAGAGCCACTTGTCGTCGTCGGCATCCACCAGCACGCGCTCGTACACGATGTCGAGGTCGAGCGTCTCGCCGGGGGCATGCTGGAAGTACCACTGCACCTGTCCGGTGCTCGGGTTCAGCGCCAGCGTCGAGTTGGTGTAGAGCGCGTCCTGTCGCGTTGTCATGCCGCGGCTCGCCGCCACCCACGGCTTCGCCTGCGCTGTGCCGATGTAGAAGAGACCGAGATCCTGGTCGTAGCTGCCAGGGATCCAGGCGTCGCCGCCCGCCCGGAGATACAGCGGCGTATCACCCCATGACGCGTCGTTCGGATCGCCCGGTTGCGCGATCGTGGATGTCCGCCACAGCTCCTGGCCGGTGTCCGGATCGTGGCCGGTGATGAAACAGCTCTGCTCCGTGTATCGCTCGCAGCCGTTGGTGCCGGTGACGACCACCCCGTTGGCGACGACCGGGCCGGCATTCTGCCGGAAGCCCTGCGTGTAGTCGGTCTTGACCGTTCGCCACACTTCCTCGCCGGTGCGCGCGTCGAGGGCGACGACCGCGGCATCGGCTGTGGCGAGGAACAGCTTGTCGCCGTAGAACGCCAGCGTTCGAGTGGCGCCGGCGCTCGCGTCCTCCGGCAGGCGCGCGCGGTACACCCAGATCACGTCGCCGGTCGCGGCATCGATCGCCTGCACCACGTTCCCCGGACTGGCAAGGAACATCACGCCGTCATGCACCAGCGGCGTCGTCTGGTGGTTGCCCGGCCGGATGGCGATCGACCATGCGAGCGTCAGATCGGCGACGTTGTCGCGCGTCACCTGGTCGAGGGGGCTGTAGCCGTGGCCGTTGCGCGTTCGCCGCCAGCTCAGCCAGTCCCCCGGGGGCGGGTCCGTGAGCATGGCATCGGTCACCGGGCTCAGCTCGTGCGGCACCTCCTGGTTGACGAATCGCGACGATCGGCGCCGCAGCCGCTCGCCCGCTTGCGCCGCGCGGCGCGCGTCGGAGATGTCGGCCGCGTCGCCGATCATCACCCCCGCATCCGCGGTCAGGGTGCGCTCACCGGGCACGGCGCCGTTCGACTCCAACAGGTATGCCACCAGGTCCAGGTAGGACTGGTCGCTGAGCGAGCCGGCTTGCCCTGGAGGCATCTCGTCGCGCAGATAGGCGAACAGCTCATCGGTCGTCTGTCCCACCCAATCGTTCAGGAACTCCACGCCCGAGAGGGGCGGGGCGTGCACCATCCCCTCCAGGGCCGCTCCGTGACACTCTTGGCACTGCACGCCGTAGGCCGACCAGCCGCTGGCGGCCTGGTCCGTGGTGAAGGCCCCGTCCTCCACCGCGGGCTGCGTCGCGGCGACGATGACGCCTGGTGAGGCGGTCGAGGCCCCCATGACGATCAGTGCGGCTCCCAGCCAACGCGATTCGCCGATTCCGATGCGAGTTTCCTTCGACATATTGCGCACTCCTCGGCGCCATCGCACGGCGCCTTGCTATGGCATGGGCCGTTAGTTACATCCCGTCCACCACATACTTCGTGAACGCCGAGCCCGCATCGCTGAGCGAGGACGGTCCCTCGGCCACGAAGACGTTGCCGTCCTCGTCCACGCCTACGCCCTCTCCCGTCACGCCATGGTTCGGCCGGCTGTCCGATTCCCATGGCGGAATGAAGCCTACGAGCACGTCCCGATCGACCGGCCCGATGCGCACGCCGTTCCGCCAGTTGATGTGCCGGAGCCGGCTGGACTCGGAGTCGATGGCGTACACCATCGCGTCCTCGGTGATGAACAGGTCGCTGATCCGCCCGTACTGATAGCGCGAGTCCAGGTAGTTACCCTCTTGGTCGAAAATCTCGAGGCGGTGATTGCCACGGTCCGCGACCCAGAGCCGGCCCTGAGCGTCGAACTCCAGGGCGTGTGGTGTGCGGAACTGCCCGTGCTCCGTGCCGATCTCGCCCCACTCCAAGATGTACTCCCCGTCGGGGGAGTACTTGACGATGCGACCGGTCAGCCCCGTCGCGTGGGCCTCGGTCATCTGTTCGTCTGTCGTCAAGTTCTGCCCGGTATGACCGTCTGCGACGAAGATGCTTCCGTCGGGCGCGACGATCACGTCAATCGGCTGATTGAGTTGATCCGGCCCGTTCCCGGGCTGCCCGGCGATACCGAGACTCAGGAGCAGCTCTCCGGTCGGGCTGAACTTGTGGACCTGGTGACCTTTGGTGCCCTCGTCGTTGCCGGCGAAGTCCGTCACCCAGACGTTGCCTTCGCCGTCCGCGTAGATGCCATGGGGCGTCACGAAGATCTCGGCACCGAAGTTGGCGAGGATCTCCCCGGTGTTGCGGTCGAACTTGAAGATCGGGTCCACAGGGTTGTTGTCGCAGTTGACCCCGGGTCCACCCGCTGAGCCGGATCCGCAGCGCTCGTACCCCCAGACATGCCCGTCGGTCGGATCGATGTCGAGACCGGCGGTCGAGCCCCACTCCCGCCCCTCGGGCAAGGTGGCCCAGCTTCCGATACGTGTCGGGTTCGGGTTTGGGAGTCCCTCACCCGTGACGGGGTTGACGTCCGCGACCGGGTCGCTCTCCGGCGTGTCGATGGTGGCCGGTGGCGCGGGCTCCCCAGCGCACGCCGCAAGCAGCGCGGCGCACACGAGTACGGACAGCGGGAATCGTAACGATGACATTGGTCCCTCCTGAGGACACGCCCGTTGCTGATTGGCGTGCCCGACCCGTGGGCTCGCGTCCCGAGCGCGTGACGAGTTTCTACGCGGATCCTGATTTCGACACTCTACCTCACGTGATCGACTCGAACCGCAATCGTATGTCTTCGTCATCGACCGTGAGCACCGCAAAACCTATATCCTGGTCCCGGCCCGTCGCATCGGATGATTCACCACGGGCTGCTAGCCATACATCGTGCTTGGAGGGATCCTGTCAATGACGGAATGCAAGTGTGACGCACGCGGCGGGCGAACCCGGCGCATTGCCCGACTCGTGGTGCTCATGTCACTGCTCTCGGTGGGCGCCCAGGCCCAGAATCGGATGCCGCCCATTCCAGACGAGGACATGACGCCGGCGCAGAAGGAAGCCGTGGCGGAGTTTCGAGCCGAGCGTGGGGAACCCACGGGACCGTGGAGCGTGATCCTGCGCAGCCCGGAGCTACTCAACCGGTTGCGGGGCGTGAGCGACTACCTCCGATTCAACAGCTCGTTGCCGCCCCGCTTGTCCGAGTTCGTCATCCTGGTTACCGCACGCGAGTGGTCGCAGAATTACGAATGGGCCGCGCACTATCGTCTGGCGGTGGAGGGCGGTCTGAGTCCCGATATCGCGGCGGCCGTGGCCGACGGGCGGCGCCCGGACGGGATGGCCGATGACGAGGAAGCGCTGTATGACTTCTGCACCGCGCTGCATCGAGACGGGAGAGTGAGCGATGCGGCCTACGCCAGGGCGGTCGCCGAGTTCGGCGAGCAAGGCGTTGTCGACATGGTGGGGCTCAGCGGCTATTACTCGCTGATTGCGATGGTGTTGAACACGGCGCGGGTGCCGCTGGCGCCGAACGCCACGCCGGGGCTCGAGCCGTTTCCACACTAAAGGCATGACACTGCGGCGGCACACGCTTGGGGACCTGCTGCGACGTACGGCGGCTCGGACGCCGGCCAGACCCGCCGTGCGGCACGGCGATGTCTCGTGGACCTACGCCGAGCTCGACACGGTCTGCAACCGGCTCGCGCACGGCCTCGCGGCTCGCGGGCTGGGCCGCGGCGACCGTCTGGCGTTGCTGTCACGCAACTCGCACGCGTTCGTGGCGATCCGGTTCGCCGTGGCGCGACTGGGGGCCGTTCTGGTTCCGGTGAACTTCATGCTCACGGCCGAGGAGGTCGCCTACGTGCTCGGCCACTCGGGCGCTCGCATGCTGTGCGTCGAGGATGAGTTCGCCGCCATTGCTCGGGACGCCGTCACTGGCACGGCCGTCGAGATCCTCATCCACCTGGGCCGGGACGGGACGGCGGCGCCGTCCGGGTGGGTGCCGTTCGAGCAGGTGTTTTCCGCGGACGACCAGGAACCGGTCGTGGACCTCGACACCGGCGACCTGGCCCAGATCATCTACACAAGCGGGACCGAGTCACGCCCCAAGGGGGCGATGCTGACCCACGACGCCGTCATCTGGCAGTATGTCAGCTGCATCATCGACGCCGAGATTGGTGCAGACGACATCCTGTTGCATGCGCTGCCCCTCTATCACTGCGCGCAGCTGGATGTGTTCCTGGGGCCGGCGGTCTATGTCGGCGCGAGCAATGTCATCGTGGCGCAACCCCAGCCCGAGGTGGTCCTGCCGATGATCGCCCGGCACGGGGTGACGTCGTTCTTCGCGCCACCGACCGTCTGGATCGCGTTGCTGCGGTCGCCGCTGTTCGACCAGACCGACCTGTCGTCGCTGCGGAAGGGCTACTACGGCGCCGCGATCATGCCGGTCGAGGTACTCGGCGAGATCGGTCGGCGGCTCCCGAACGTCAGATTGTGGAATCTGTACGGACAGACCGAGATCGCGCCGCTGGCGACCGTGCTGAAGCCGGACGACCAGATTCGGAAGGCGGGGTCGGCCGGCCACCCGGCGCTCAATGTCGAGACCCGCGTGGTGGACGATGCCGGACGTGGGGTGCCGCCGGGCGTGGTCGGCGAGATTGTCCACCGGTCGCCACAGCTGTTGCAGGGGTACTACCAGGACCAGGAGCGCACGGCCACGGCGTTCGAGGGAGGCTGGTTTCACAGCGGCGACCTGGCGACGGTCGATGCCGAGGGTTACATCACGATCGTCGATCGCAAGAAGGACATGATCAAGACCGGTGGCGAGAATGTGGCGAGCCGCGAGGTGGAGGAGACGATCTATGGGGTGGAGTCGGTGTCAGAGGTCGCCGTGGTCGGTGTCCCGCATCCCTACTGGATCGAGGCCGTGGTGGCCGTGGTGGTAGCGCGTGCAGGTCAGACCCTGACCGAGGACGACGTGGTGACGCATTGCCGCGCGCGTCTGGCCGGGTTCAAGGTGCCCAAGCGCGTCGTGTTTCTCGAGGCGCTGCCCAAGAACCCCAGCGGCAAGGTCTTGAAGCGGCAGCTGCGTCTCAGCATCAGTCTCGAGGGTGCGGAGTAAGGACCCGCTCAACACGCTATTCCTGAGCGGGTCTCAGTGCCGTGCGAACATCCGCGACGACGAGCCGCACCATCTCGATGAGCATCAACCCGAACGAGAGCGGCACCATTGCAAGCACGGGATACAGCGGCCAGTAGGTCGTGCCGATTTGCATCTGGCGTCCGCTCACGTACCCCTGCCACGCGAACGCTGCCACGTACCACAACAGCAGGCCGAAGACGCCGGCCTCCACGGCCACGACGAAGACCCGCACCCAGGCGTATCCCCGAGGCGGCAGGGCGTTCTGGAGCATCTCCAACCGCGGGAACGTTCCCTCTCGATGGGCCAGCGGCAGCGCCCAGAAGACGAGCAGAGGAAAGAGCAGCCGCTCGACGATGTTGTAGCCGCCCGGGATGAGGTCCACGCCCAGCACGTAGCGTCCGAAGACGCTGGCGACGGTCATGCACATCATCGCGAGCAGACACAGACCGGCGCCCACCGAGGCCATGCCCCCCTCGAGTCGCCCCACCCACGTCCAGATGCGCATGCGATAGCTTCCTGCTAACGAAGTGTGCCCGGGAGCCACGTCACCACCGCGGGAAACCAGAGCATGACGGCCGACACGACCACCGCGGCGGATAGGGCGAAGACCGACGTCATCCGGAACACCGGGCCGACGGGATGGCCGGCCGCCGTCGACGCCGCATATGCGGCCAGCCCGACGGGCGGCGTCAGCAGGCCCAACGAGATCATGAACGACGCCATGACTCCGAACCAGAGCAAGTCGACCTCGGTCGCTTCGAGAATCGGCATCATGACGGGGACGAGCAGGACCATCACGGCGGCCGACTCCAGGAACAGGCCGAAGGCGAAGAACGCGGCAAGCAGGAGCGCGACGACGAGGGTCGGTTGGCTCAGGAGCGGCTCGACCAGCGCGAGCAGCTCGTGCGGCAGCCGCGAGTACGACAGGAACCGGCCAAAGACCTGCGACCCGATCACGATGATCATGATCATGGCGGTCACCCGCACGGAGTCCTTCAAGGCCAGGGCGATGCCGGGAACATCGACGCGTCTCATCACGACCATGCCGACGAGGGCCGTGAACGCGCCGAGTGCGCCGGCCTCGCCGGCCGTCACCACTCCGCCGTAGATGCCGCCGAAGACCACGGCCATCAGGACGACGACGAACACGAACGCGGGCACGCTCCCCCCGCCAACGTCACCGCCGTCGGGGACCGCATCGCCCGTCCGCCCGTCGACCACGCCGGGCTCGACCTCTCCGAACAGCGCCAGGCACCCGATGTAGACGCCGATGCAGAGGCCGGCCGGCAGCAGCGCGCCGATGAAGAGATGTCCGATGGACACCGCCGTCAGCGACCCGTAGATGATCATGATCAGGCTTGGGGGGATGATCGCCGACAGCGATCCGGCGACCGCCGCGATGGCGACCGACATCCGGCGCGTGTAGCCAATCTGACTGAGCTGGGGCGCCGCGAGCGTCGCCAAAGCCGCCGAGGTGGCCGCACCCGACCCGGACACCGCGCCGAGCAGACCGCCTGATACGACCGTGGCCAGCCCCAGCGGGAACCGCCGCTGTCCGGCCAGCCGGTAGCCGACGTGAAAGAGATCGACGATCACCCCGCCTCGCAGGAGCATCTGGGCCATCAGCAGATAGAGCGGGATGATCGAGAGCGAGTAGCTCGAGGCGGTGAAGAAGACGTTGGTGCCGATGATGCCGGCAAAGACCTGCGGCCCGACCCAGAGCGCGATACCCAACAGTCCAGACGCGAAGAGCACCGTCGCGACGTGCTGGCCGAGGATCAGAAAGAACACGAACCACAGCGCGACGATCCAGATGACGAGATCCTGCGGCATGGTTCCAGTGCTGGTGAGGGGGTGTCGGGTCGCGTCAGGGTTCTAGCCCGAGGGCGTCGGCGACCCCTTCGGGCAGTCCCCCGCCTTCGGCTCGCACGAGCTCGGCCCACAGGACGGCGGTTGCCCTGGCTGGATGGCCGTTCTGTTCGGTCTGCTGGACCCACTGGGTCCACGTCTCGCTCGCCGCCCGTGCAATGTGGTCACGCATCGCCGCGGGCAACTGGTCGACGGCCACAAAGGTGGCGCCATTGGCCAGAGCCCGGGCTTGAACGGCTCGGTCCTGCTCGTCGATGTACTCGGCGTTGCGTGTGGTGACGGCGTCGGCCACTCGAACCCAGCTGTCTCGCTGTTGGTCCGTCAGGCTGTTCCATGTCCGCTGGGTCACCGCGAGGTAACTTTGCCAGTGGCCGATCGCCACGTCGGTGATCGTATAGGTCAGCAACTCCTCCAGGGAGTACGACACCCAATCACCGATCGACAGGATGACGCCGTCGAGGGTGCCACGCGACAGCGCCTCGTAGGCCGAGGCTGCCGGCATGGTCACCGGTGTTACGCCGAGACGCTCGAGCACGATCGTGTGCAGCGCGGAACCTGCCCGAATCGGCATGCCGCGGAAATCCACAACGCGGTTGAGCTCGGCACCGGTGGTGGAGATGGCGTAGGCCCCCGTGGCGCCGAGTCCCCATGCGACCAGCCCCTTGTCCCCGATCTCGTAGTCGTAGAACGTCTTCCCGTCAGTGACCTCCGTCTCGGACGCGAGCAGGCGCTGAAACGCGCGCGTGATCATGCGCGCGTCGGTGCCATAGGTCGGCAGCTGTGTCACGTCGGACAACGGGAAACGCCCCTCATGATAGGGCGCCAGCATCGGCGCGGCCACGCTGATCACGCCGCTCTCCAGCGCATCGAGCTCACCGCCGACCGCGACCAGCTCTCCGGCGTAGAAGCGGGTAAACGCGAGGTCGGTCTCCGCCTCCATCGCATCGGTGAACGGGTCCAGGTAGTGACCGACCCAGAAATGTGTTTGGGACAAGCCGGCGGAAATGGTGAGCGGCTGAGACGTGGGGCTCGACGCGTTCGCGCAGCTCTCGGTGGCGGCCGTGGCCACGAGTCCGAGCAACAGGCCGACCGCCGCGGGGGCGGGTCTTCGCGGTGTGCGGTCTGGCACTACTTCACCCAATCGGCCGGTCCGTCCTCCCATCGTTCGCATGTTCTCACTTCTCTCTACCGCCTATTCTCGCTCCGTGTCGGCTCTGTTGCGTAGCGTCTTTTGTTCGAGTTATAGAAATATTTACCTCGAAGGCTCAAAATCCATAATAACGTCACGGTCGATGAGGAGGTCTGCCAATGTCTGATGAGATTGATGGGTTTATGCAAGATGGACGCCGACAGCTTGCCGCAGGTCGAGATGCCGCATGTGGCGGACTACACGGCGCCGCTGGAGGCCGGACACGCGACGCGGATTCCGGATCCTGCCCAGGTCCTGACCGGGTTCGCGCGATCCGTGCTCTCTTGATGGGTGGTCGTTACAGCGGAGTCCACCCCGGTCCCCGATGACCGAAATCGAAGAGGTCAGGGTGCAGGAGTTCAGCCAGGACTTCCGCTGACTCCACCATTCGTGGACCCGGTCGGTTGAAGGACTGATTGCCGTCGGTGATGTAGACGCGGCCGTTCGCCACCGCGGAGAGACCGGTCCACTCGGGACGGGCAGTCAACGGCGGCATTTCCTGCCGGGCGCGCTTGATATCGAATCCACAGGGCATGATGGCAATGACGTCGGGGTCGGCCGCCGCCAACGCGGCCGGTTCCAGGTAGCCGGAGTGCTGGCCAGCCGTGCCGAACAGGTCGGCGCCGCCGGCCGCCTCCACGATGTCCGGGACCCAGTTGCCGGCCATCATGAGCGGGTCGATCCACTCCACGCACGCAATCGACGGTCGCGACGGCAGGTCGGCAGTACGGTCGGCGATCGCCGCCAGCCGACGGCGGAGGTTGGCGACCAGCGTTGTGCCTCGGTCGGGGTGGCCCAGCGCGATGGCCACAGTCTCGATGTCTGTCCAGACATCGCCCAGAGACATCGGTTCCAACGACACGATGCGCGGTCGCGATGTGACCAGCTCGCAGACGGCCCGTTCCACGTCCTTGAGGCTGACCGCGCAGACCTCACACTGCGTTTGCGTGATGATGACCGTCGGCGCCAGTTCGTTGAGCAGGTCGGGGTCTACGCTGTACACGGACAGCGCGCTGGCGACAATCGAGCGCACCTGCTCATCAATCACCCGGCTCGGCGCGCCGATGTCCACGCGCGATGCGGAGCAGGTCGGCAGCCGTTCCACGAGCGACGGGAAGTCACACTCGTGCGAACGCCCCACGAGCTGATCCGAGAACCCGAGCGCGGCGACGATCTCGGTCGCGCTGGCTATGAGCGAAACAATGCGGTGTGTGGCCATTGTCATCCCTCACCCGCGCTGAGTCGCCAGGTGACCGGTTTGCGGGGTCGCCGCCTGCAGCGACACCCGGCTGAACAGGATCGGCAGGAACACCACTATGCTGATCAGCGTGTTCCGGTAGTAGGGCAGCCCCATGATGTAGCACTCGATCAGGCCGGCCGGGGTCAACGCGAATCGCACGCCGCCGCCAAACGCCCAGACGCCGAAGTTCGAGAGCAGGAAAAACGCGGTGGACGCCAGCAGTCCCGCGCTGGCGATGCGCGCCGCTGACCGATCCCGCCGCAGGAGGAGCCCGCTGACGACCACCATCGCGACCGAGAGATACACGATCGGCTGATGCGCGTAGAACGCCCACTCGGGACGTCCCGTGATGATCAAAATGCCGAGGTCGCCCAGCAGATAGCAGGCAAGCGGCACGAGAAATGCCAGCCGCCTATCGGCGTAGAACGCCGCCCCAAAGAGGCCGATGGGCAAGAGCGGCTAAAAGTTCCACGGGTAGAAACCCTGTCCCGGGTCTATGGCGACGCCTAGCTGGAGCAGCAGAAACGGAGCAAGTCTGGCGCCGACACTCAGCAGCAACAAAGCAACGAGGGTTGAACGACGTGGTCGGGTGAATCGCGTCATGCCGGTCATTGGTCTGCTCCCTGGTTCGATCGATGGTCGTGGGCGTTACCGTGCGGTAGGTCCTTCGGCGGCGCCCCACCCGGCCGGGTCTCCCGTGACGGCGCCTCGTCCGACGCGGTGAGGTCACAGAACGCGAAGCCGTCTCGTTCGACGATGGCGCCGGCGGTGACGGGAACCGGCGCACTGAAGATGGGGCCGTCTGACACAAACGTGTGGAATTCCCCGTTCTCTCCGCAGGGGTCCACGGCGTCCGGCAGCTCCGCGAGAAACTGTCGTTCAAATGCGCGTCCGACGAACCTCGCGTCGAGCACGGCGCGGTGTATGCAAACGGTGGTCGCCGCGAAACCGAGTTGGATGAATGAGTGGGCCAGCGCGGTGGTGTCCTGTTTCCAGATCGGAAAAAGACAAGCCAGGTCGTGCTCCGCGAGTTGACGTTCTCGATAGGTGCGGAGATCTTCGAGAAAGATGTCACCAAACGCGACGCGACGGATGCCGTCCGCTCTCAGACGGGCGAAGGCGTCCCCCATCGCGCGCTCGTAGATCGCGTTCGACGACTGAGGAGGGACGACCACTTCCGTCAACGCGACACCGGCGGCCTGGGCCTGCCGCCTGAGCAGCGAGCGACGCACCCCGTGCATGCTGACTCGGTCGTAGGCATCGGTCACCGTCGTGACCAGTTCGACGACATCATGCGACCCGCGCGTGCGAAGGTGGTGCAACGCCAGCGCGCTGTCCTTCCCTCCGCTGAAGCACATCGCAATCGGCTCCGTCATTGCTGTGTCCTGCTCGCGCGATACCGGACCGCCTACCGCACCCGGAGTCCAGCCATCACGCTGCGACCCAGGGTGGGGAAGCCGAACGCCTCTTCGTAGCGGCGGTCGAGCAGATTCTGGACCCGGGCCGTGAACTCCACGCCGGTCCAGGCGTGCACGCTGCCCCCGAGGTTGACCACCGCATATCCTGGGTTGTCGAAGAAACCACCAAACGATCCGAAGGACGGGTCTACATCGAGGGTCGCGCTACGGGTCCCGATCGACGTAAAGACCGAGAACACCGGTTGCGTGAATGACAGTTCCACCGAGCCCTGATGGCGGGGCCGTCGTAGCAACGCGTCGCCAATCGAGAATCCACCGGGCGCCTCCGACTCCGTCGAGTCCACCGCGAGAATCTCGGTGTGCAGCCAGGTGTAGGTGGCCCGCGCCTCGAACCCCTGTGGCGTCCGTCCGGTCGCGGCAAACTCGAGCCCGCGCGCCTGCGAGTTGGACAAGTTGTCGGTCCTGAACTGGCTGGTATTTTGGAACGACTGCCCGACGGAGACGATGAGGTCGTCGTAGCGGTTGAAGAACGCCGTCGCTTCGACCAGCACACGACCCCCGGCCAGGGCCTGTTCTACCCCGACGTCGACGCTGCGGGTTCGCTCGGACTTCAGCGCGGGGTTGTCGGTGAAGGCGATCTCAAACGCGCTGGGCGGACGGATCCCGGTGGCGGCGCTCACGCGGAGCCGGGTCCAGTCCGGTGTGGTCTCAGTCGGACGCACATACCACCCCAGCGACACTTTGGGGTTGGCTGCCACTTCGGTCTCGTCCCCGAATGTCGGACGCGCAAATCCGTCGCCGGGGAGCGCCTCGCGGGTGATGCGGTCACCCCGTATCCCTGCGGTGACCGACAGCCGGTTGGTCGGGTCGAAACGGAGCTCGCCGAAGAATCCGAGCATGCGCCGGTCCACAGGGATTTCGGTGAACGACGCATCCGTGATGAAGGTGCTGCCCGCCTGTTCTTGCTGGATATCGAAGCCGCCGGTGGCCACGATGCTGTTGCTGAGCGTCGCATCCGTGCGCGCGCGGAAAGTGAGTCGGCTGGCATCGGAGTCCGACGCTCCGAAGGGGCCGTTGAACAGGCTGTCTGTCTGCGTATGACTGAGCTCGACACGCTGATCGACGCGCGTGCCCAGTCGCTGCGAGACACCGACCGATACCAGGCGGTTGTCGTTCGTCCCGCGAGCGAGTGTGTCGACGCCGGCGAAGGTTCCGCCGGGGTCGCTGCCCCAGGGGCCCGGGAACCCACGTTCATTCGTGCCATAGCGGAACACCGAGCGGACGGTGGTCCCACCTTCGCCCCGCCACTGGCCGTGCAAGGACACATTGCGTCGGGAGTAGTCGTCGTTGCTGACGGTCTCGCCGGCCTGCGACGTCTCGCCGCGTTGACCATCGGTGTCGAGCTGCTCGAACGCGGCGCCCCAGGCGACCGGTCCTGCCGTCCCGGCCGTGTTCACCGAGACGCGTGATGTCCCGAACGTGCCGCCTTCGATGACCCCGCCGATCCGCGCCGGGCCACCCTGTTTGGTGATGATCTGGACGACCCCGCCGATGGCGTCTGACCCGTACACCGCGCTTTGCGGTCCTCGCACGACTTCGATCCGCTCGATATCGCCGACCGGCAGATGCGCAAAGTCGAACGCGCCCCCGAATCCGTTCACCCGCACCCCATCAATCATCACGAGGGTGAAGTTAGATTCGCCGCCGCGGGTGAACAGCGTGGTTTGTCCGCCGCGGCCGCCAGTGGCAGTGACCCCCAAACCCGGCACGGTGAATCGCAACGCGTCGGCGACGGTCTCGAATTGTCGGGCCGCAATATCGTCTGCGGTGACCACGGTCACGCTGTCGGTCACACGCGATCGCGGCAGTTCACGCCCCGCGGCCGTGACCACCACCGACTCGCTGATGGCGCTCACCTGCAGCGCGAGGGCCACGGTCTGGCTGTCGTCGGGCAAGAGTGCAATCGTCACTGGCGTGGCGGCGAATCCCTCCATCGCCACCCGCAGCTCGTAGCGCCCGGCCGCCAGGTTCGCGACGTGGAACCGCCCTTGGCTGTCTGTCACATCGGTACCCCGGACGGCGGTCTGGTCGACGACCAGCACGGTCGCGCGTCGCGCGGGCCGACCATCGGGGTCGACGACGGTCCCGGTCACGCGGGCGCGCTGCGCCTGTGCCGAGGCCGCCACCAGGCACAGGGTCAATACGAACAGTCCGAGTCTTCGGGTCATCGTCACTGGTGGGGTTCCTCCGGGTGCGGTGAGGGGTGTGTGACAAGCATGGCGTCGCTCGTGTCTAGAACGCGTCGGGGTGCAGCGCTCGCGCAATGGCCTCGGTCGCGTCGGCCATACGGGGGCCCGGCTGCACGAACTGGTTGCCCAGCAGCAGGTGCACGCGCCGGTCTCTGACCGCCGGCACGGACGACAGCCGATCCCACACTGCGATTTCCGACGCCTGGCTGCTGGCCGCCATCCGTTCGTCGTATGTCAATTCGACGATGACGTCGGGGGCCGCCGTCAAAATCGCTTCCGAGGTAAGCGGGAGCGACTCGCGTGGCAACTCGGCGAAGACGTTCTCGCCGCCGGCCGCCTCGAGCATGTCGTGGAGAAATCCGGTGCCGCCGCTGGCATAGACATTTCGCAGGGAGCCAGGCTCGCGGCCAAAGACCAGCAGGACCCGCGGCCGGTCGCGACCGGCGAGACGTGTGCGCAAAGCGGCGAGGCGGTCTTCGATGCTGGCGGCGAGCTGTTCCGCGTCGGCTTGTCGATCGGTCCGGGCACCTAGGCGGCGGATGACGGTCAGGGTGTCGTCTACGCCGCCATGCACGTAGGTGAACGTGTCGATACCCGCACGTGTGACCTGTTCGATCTGGTCCTGCTGACTGCCGTGGAACACGACCAGGTCTGGCCGCAAGGCGAAGATCTGCTCCATGTCCGGGTCGAGCAACCCGCCCACGCGCGGCCGTGTCGCGACCTCGGGTGGATGCGTATCAAAGGTGCCGACACCGACGACGTCGTCCCCCGCGCCAATGGCAAACAGCGTCTCCGTCAACGCGGGGACCACCGAGACGATGCGCTCGGGGCGTGCCTGCCCGGACGCAACCCCGGACGCAGGCCCGGAAGCAAGCCCAGACGCAAGCGCCGCAGACACGGCCAGCAGCACGCTGGCCACGAACGCGGTGTTCCGTCGATTCATGACTGTCATCGGTTGCGTACCAGGAGCCAGAGGAAGAAAGGGCCGCCGAGCATGGCGGTGATCACGCCCACCGGCAGCTCCATTGGCGACAGCAGCGTTCTCGCCGCGACATCGCAGATCACCAGAAACGCGGCGCCCAGACCGATCGATGCCGGCAGCACCAAACGGTGGTCGGCACCGACCAGTAACCGCACCAGGTGCGGGACGATGATGCCGATGAAGCCTATGGGCCCCCCCACGGCGACGGCCGCGCCGGTGGCCAGCGAGGCACTGAGGAACGCGAGGCGCTGGGTGCGCAAGACGTCGATACCCCGCGTGGCGGCGCTGTCGGCCCCCATCGTCAACAGGTTCAACGCCCGAGGCAATCGCGCGAAAGCCACGAACGACAGACCAATCGGGGCGAGGCCCCACAGAATCGGGCGGTAGCTGCCGACGTCGAGATTGCCCATCACCCATCGCACCGACTGGAGGGTCTGCGCAGGGTCGGCCAGATACTGGACGAACAGGATGATGGCCGAGAACAGCGAGTTGAGCGTGACCCCGGCCAGGAGCAGGACCAGTGTCGACAGTCCCTGCCGGCGCATGGTGGCCAGAAAATAGACGATGGCCAGCGCACCCAGGGCGCCGGCAAAACTGGCGAGGGGGACGGCGGCTGAGCCCAGGACCGTCAGCGGCACGCCCAGCGTGATCACGAGCATCGCGCCGAGCGATGCGCCGGCCGACACCCCTAGCGTGAAGGGGGTCGCCAGCGGGTTGCGCAGCAGGGCTTGCAACACTACGCCGGCCGCTGCCAACGACGCGCCGACGAGCGCGCCGGCGATGGCCCGGGGCAGCCGGGCGATAAAGAAAATCTGGGCGTCGACGTTCTCGGCGAATGGAATGGTGCCGTCGAAGACCCGGCTGAGGCTGATGCTCGTCGGGCCAATGAGCGGCGCGACAACACAGGTCACCACCGCCAGCAGCCCAAATCCGATCTGCACCGCCCAGACGCGCCGGCGCAGACTGCCCGCAGTGGCGGGGCGTCGGTCAGAGAGGGTGGCGGTGGTGTCGGGCATCTCGGTTCGTGGCACTACAGCCGCGCCAGTGGCACCACCGTCAGGTGTCCCGTGATCGGGTGACGACGCACGTCCGCCTCCACGTCATAGACGGCCCCGATGGTGTCCGGTGTCAGCACCGTCTCGGTGGGGCCGGCGGCGATGACGCGGCCGTCGCGAAGGACGACCAGGTCGTGACACAGCCCGGCCGCGAAATTCAGATCGTGGGTGCACACCACGACCGTGGTGGCGTGCGTCCGGTTGAGCGTTTGGACGAGCGCCGCCGTCGCGAGCTGGAACGACAGGTCCAGTGACGACGTGGGCTCGTCGAGGAGCAGCACCCGGGTGTGACTCGGGTCGCGATCGGGCGGCCCGTGTGGGTCTGATGGGTTGGCGACGTCCGTCTCGAACTGCGCCAAGGCGCTGGCAATCACGACGCGTTGCTTCTCGCCTCCGCTGAGGGTGCGGAAGGTCCGCTGTTCCAGGTGCGTCGTGCCCGTCGCCGCCAGTGTCCGCCGCGCGATATCGAGGTCGTTCGGACCCTCCAGCTCGAACGTCCGTAGATGGGGGTAGCGCCCCATCAAGACGATGTCGAGCACGCTGTAGTCGAACGCGAGTTCCGTCTCTTGGGGGACGACGGCCACACGGCGGGCCATCGTGCGGCGGTCCACGCTGGCGATATCCGCCCCGTCCAGCGTGATGCGACCGCGCGAGGGTGGCAGCAGTCCGGCGAGCAGCTTGAGCAACGTCGTCTTGCCCGACCCGTTCGGACCGAGCACGCCCACCAGGCCGCCCGCCGGCACCGACACCGAGACGCCGTTCAGGACGGGTCTGGCGTCGTAGCCGAACGAGACGTCTTCAGCGGCCAGCACGCTCGGCTCCCGCGATACGCGTGGGGTCGAGACGGGGTCCTGCAAACGAAATGGGATACATCAGTTCCTTTCGGCGTAACCACGCGCCGTGCCGGTTCGATATACGAACTGGCTGAAAGGACGAGCCCGAAGTGGCCAGGTCTCCTGACTTGTGGATCAGTGCGGAACGACGACGCCTTCCCACGTCCATGGACGCAGTGGCGGGCGACTCGTCGGGGTCGGTGAACCGATGCGACGGGTGCGCCTGTGTGCCGTTCCGCTCCCCACTTACAGTGGCGGGACCGTGTGGGATTCGCACCCACTTCCCTTGACCATTCAGGGAGCGTCAGTTGTGGCCGGCGAGTATAGCATGGGCACCCGAACGGCTGGCGAGGTGTGATATTCGGTGGCCGTGGTTGCCCAGCATGGCCCCTCCGACGTACGATACCCGTTTGTAGCGGGCCGCGATGACGGCGTGGTGGTGACGCGTGCCGCTAACTCGGATCGGCCGAGCTCGCGACGCAGACGATTCCAGGTGTGGAGAGTGCAGTGAGCATGCAGGTGGGGCAGGACACAGCGGAGCAACCGGAGGCGGCGCCTCCTCGTCATCGACTGCCGCTGATGCCCGCGCGCGTCCGGGACGCCGGTCTGGGGGACATTGCCGAGAAGCTCGATGCCGGCATCCGTCTCGAGATGGCGGATGGTCTCCGGCTGTTCGAGTGTCCGGATCTGCTCGCCCTCGGCTGGCTGGCGAACCGCGAGCGTGAAAAGCGGCATGGCGGCCGGACATACTTCAATCACAACATCCGGATCGAGGCGACGAACGTGTGCGTGGCCAGTTGCCTGTTCTGCGCGTTCGCCCGTTTACAGCCAGGGGATACCGGGGCCTACACCCTCACGCTCGATCAGGTCTGGGACAAGCTACGCTCTCGTGCCGACCAGGCTCTGACCGAGGTACATGTCGTCAACGGGCTACATCCGGATCTGCCCTTCGACTACTACCTGGAACTGTTGCGCGGATTCAAACGCATTCGGCCGGATGTACACCTCAAGTGTTTCACCGCGGTCGAGATCGCGTTCTTCGCGGACCTCTACAAGCGAACGGATGAGCAGGTGCTCCGTGAGTTGATGGCGGCCGGGCTCGATTCGCTACCGGGGGGCGGCGCGGAGGTGTTCGCGGAACGGGTACGTCAGAAGATTTGCCACGACAAATGTGGCGCCGATCGGTATCTCGACATCCATCGGACCGCGCATCGCCTCGGCATGCGGACCAATGTCACGATGCTGTATGGGCACATCGAGACGCTCGAAGAGCGGGTGGACCACATGCTGCGGGCGCGCGCGCTGCAGGATGACACCGCCGGGTTCCAGGCGTTCATCCCGCTCGCGTTTCATCCTGACAACAATCAGATGCGGAAACTGCCGGCGCCAACCGCCGCGGAGACGCTACGCGTACATGCAGTGGCGCGGCTGATGCTCGACAACATCCCGCACATCAAGGCGTTCTGGATCGCGACGGGCGTCGAGACCGCTCAGACCGCACTCTGGTTCGGGGTGGACGATCTGGATGGCACGGTGCAGGAAGAGCAGATTTACCACATGGCCGGCGCCAGCACTCCGGCCGCGCTGACCACCGGTGACATCAGCCACCTGGTCCGGGTCGCCGGTCGGGATCCGATTGAGCGAGACACTCTCTACAACGTTGTGACACAGCACTGAGTTCAGGATTTCAACGAGTATTCCAACCAAGTTTTCGAAGGAGAATTCCTCATGGTGCACGAGCTTCCGAGCCTGCCGTACGATTTCGACGCCCTCGCCCCGCACATCGACGAACAGACGATGCGCATCCACCATGGCAAGCACCACGCGGCCTACATCGCCAAGCTGAACGGCGCACTCGAGGGGCATCTGCAGCTGCAAGGGAAGAGTGTCGACGCACTGATCGCCGACCTCGACGCACTGCCGGAGGGGATTCGCACCGCGGTGCGCAACAACGGCGGGGGCCACGCCAACCACACGCTGTTCTGGCAGGTCATGGCGCCCAACGCGGGTGGCGCTCCGACTGGTCAGATCGCCGACGCGATCACCGGGTCGTTCGGAAGCTTCGACACGCTCAAAGAGCAGTTCGCGGCCGCCGCCATGGGCCGGTTCGGGAGCGGCTGGGCCTGGGTCGTGGCGGACGGCACCGCGCTGTCCATCGAGAGTTCACCCAACCAGGACTCTCCGGCCATGAGCGGCAAGACGGCCGTGCTGGGCATCGATGTCTGGGAGCACGCCTACTACCTGAACTACCAGAACCGCCGGCCGGACTACATCGCCGCATGGTGGAACGTGGTGAACTGGGCGGAAGTCAACCGACGCCTCGGATAGTCCAACAAGACTGACGGCCGGGGGCGGGTCGTGCATCGATCCGTCCCCACTGCCCTCGCCTCACAAGACACTCGTCTGACGCGGTGTCACGCGCGTGACCTCATGAGCCTGTCCTACGTCCTGTTCTGGTTTCTCGTTCACCTCGGTGTCGGGATCATCGGTACGTTGGTCCTGCTGCCTCGCGTGGCCGGGGTGCAGTTCTTCCGGTTCAACGCTGGGTTCGGGGCGGCGTTGCTGCTCATCGCCCTCGCGCTACGTCCGGAGGACCTCGCGCTTGGCTCCGATGTACAAGGGATCGCGCTGGCGGCGCTCATCTGTTCGACTGGTGCCATTCTCGTGTACTGGGCCACGATCGGCCGCGTGCTGGGGTGGCTTCGCCCGGTCTGGCTATGGCTGGCGGTCGTCAGTGGCGTCGCCGCGATCATTGGGCAGGGGCTGGCGGTGTCACCGGACGGCGGCGCCCTGGTGGCCGGGTTGTACGTGGCGAGCTTTCTGACCTCGGCCGCGTTGCTCGGCGGCACCTCGACCGCGATGATTTTGGGGCATTGGTATCTGGTGCTCCCGTCGATGGAGATCTCGCTGCTCCAGCGGATCGTCAAGTTTCACATCGGGTCCACGGCCCTGCGGGTCCTGGTTGTCGTGGGCGTGGTGTGGTGGGCCATCGCGCTGGCCGACATCCCGGGCCCCGGTTTCCAGCGCTATATCACCTCGCTCGACGGGGTGTTCTTCTGGCAGCGGGTCTTGTTCGGACTGCTGGGCCCGGTGGTGCTGGCCTACATGACCTGGGAGACCGCGAAAATCCGATCCACGCAGTCTGCCACCGGCATCCTGTATGTAGATTTCTTTACCGTCATCGTTGGCGAGGTGCTGGCCAAGTACATCCTCGTCGCGACAACCGTCCCGGTGTAACAGCAGGGCGCGCGATAATGCGCGCCCCGCGGCCGCGGAGTGGGGCATTCGGGGTCCCCGCGGAGCCGGCCGCGTGAGGTTCGGGGCGCAGCCCCGTCTGAATAAAGACTATGGAAGTCACCGTCGTGTGCCATCAGTGCGGCAGCGCTCTCCCGGTGGAGGCGACTGAGGCCTCGCTGCAGATCAACTGCGGCAGGTGCCGCCAAGCGTTTCTACTGGGGTTCTCGGACGCGGTCCGTGCCGACACCGAAGTGGATCAGTGTCCGGTGTGCCTGGGCGGCGACTTCTACATGCGGAAGGACTTCGACCCCAAGATCGGGGTCACGGTCATCGTCATCGCCGCGCTGATCAGCGCCGGCTTCTACTATTACGGGGAGGACCTGGTCGCCTATGCCATTCTCGGTGGCGCGGCGCTGATCGACCTGGCCGTCTACAGCCGGCTCAAGGATTTGACCGTCTGCTATCGCTGCCACGCGGAATTCCGCGGCACGTTCAAGCACACCGCCGACCCCTTCGACCTCCACACCGCCGACGAGCTCGAACCAGAGTACGAACGCCAGGTCGGCAAGCGCTAAGCGCTAGAACAGCTTCAGGCTCGCACAAGCTCCGTGCGCGCTGCCATCCCCGGAGCCCGGGCCAAACCAGCGTCGCAGGTCACCAGGTGGGCGTCGAGGGCTTCGGCTAGCGCCACGTAGACCGCATCGTAGGCAGTGAGATTGTGACGGAGCTGCCAGACGCGACCCAGCAGTGGCTCATGGCTGTGACGTATCAGGTCGAGTTCGCGCAGATCGTCGACCGCCGTCGACGCGATCGCGGCATTCAACACCCCGTCACGAGCGTACCGCCGCAGCGCCTGCGTCACTTCCACGTCGATGAGGTGTGGGACATGGAGCGACAGGCCGGGGTCGGCGATACGGTCGGCAATTCGCCTGCCGTTGTCGGTGCCCAGGAGCAGTTCGACCACGGCCGACGCGTCCAGCACGATCACCGAGCGTCTCGTTCGGCGCGAATCACGCGCGCGGGTGACGGCGTCACGCTGCGCTTTGGTCGAGCGGACAGGCGATCGAGCATCTCCTGCCGGGACGGCCGATCGAGCGCCTTGCGCACCTCGCGCAGGATGAAGTCAGACATGGTCATGCCTTCCGTCGCGGCTCGCGCTTTCAAGCGCCGATGCACGGCGTTCGGAATATTGCGAATCTGGACCATTGTCGTGGACATGTTATTAGTATGATTTCATCGTTTTTTCATGTCAACAATGCCGTCTCTCGCGAAACGCACCGGGTCGGCAAGCGCTAGAACAGCTTCACTTCGACCGTCTCACCCGCCTCCACGATGTCTGTCTGGGCGGGAATTTCAATGTATCCGTCCGCTTGCGACATGCTGGTGATGTCGCCTGATGCCTTGAAGGCGGCCACGGCCGTACCGTCGACCACCCTGACTGTGTAGAACTGATGGCGCCCGGTTGTGGACACGATGCGCTGTGCGGCCGGCACGGTGACCGACTGGAACCGGTGCACCGGCAGGCGGGCCAGTTGGCGTAGGACCGGGACGAGCAACATGTAGGCGTTGGACAAACACGACGTCGGATAGCCCGGCATGCCCAGCACCGGGGTGGCGCCAATGGTGCCGAATACGGTGGGTTTGCCCGGCTTCACGGCGATGCCGTGGAACAGGATCTCTCCCTTCAACCGGATGACGTCCACGGTCAGGTCACGTTCCCCCACCGAACTGCCGCCGGAGAAGACCAGGATGTCGTTATCAAGACAGGCATCCACGGTCTTGCCGAGCTCGTCGAGGTTGTCCGGGGCGGTTGGCAGCGCGACCGCCACGCCACCGTGCTCGCGGATGACAGACCCCAAGGTAAATCGATTGATGTCGTAGATCTGGCCCGGGCCGAGTGGTGTCCCGGGGGCGATGATCTCGTTTCCCGTGGACAGGATGGCCACCCGGGGCTTGGCGTAGACCTCGATCACGCCGATGCCCAGCGCCGCGATGGAACCGACCCGACTCGGGGTCAACAAGTCGCCTGGCTGCAGCAGTTGCGCACCGGTCGTGATATCCGCTCCCTGGCGACCCACATGCTGCCGTGGGTAGACGGGCTTAAAGATGGCGACGCGGTCCCCGTCCAGCCGGTTGGTTTCCTCCACCATGACCACCGCGTCGGCGCCGTCCGGCATCGGCGCCCCGGTGGCGACCTGCGTGCATTGCCCGCTGACGAGCGTCTTGGACGGGACGCTGCCGGTGTGCACGGTCTCCACGCATTCCAGCTCGGAGGGCTCCATGCGGCTGGCGCCGAAGGTGCTGTCGGCGACGACCGCGTAGCCATCCATGGCCGCGCGGTTGAACGGCGGCACGTCCTGGTCGGCCACCACCGGCACCGCCAGCACCCGCCCGACGCTCTCCTCGAGGTCAATCCGCTCAGTCCGGTCGAGCGGCACGGACGCACCCATGGCCAGCGCCAACGCCTCCTCGATAGGAATCGTCTTACGAATCGGCCGCATCTTTGTGCCAGTCATGATTCAGACAGCGCTTCGCCCAGAACCCCCGCGTGCGCGTCCCCGCTCCGCGGACGCCCGGCCATCCTCTGCCAGGCGTTTGCCGAGGATGCCACGCCGGTCGCACACAGCTTTCGTAGCAAGGCCCTTCAGGGCCGCCCCACCCGTGTCCCGTCTTCTGAGCCGCTCCCAGGTCTGCATCTACCGCGTCACCTCCCGCACCAGGTGCCCCAGTTCCGGCAGTACCAAGCGCATCATGCCCAGACGCACCGCGTTCTTGGAACCGGGCAAAGAAATCAGAATCTTCCCACGTGCGGTTCCCGCGCAAGCGCGCGACAACATGGCGGACGGTCCGATCTCCTCAAAACTCAGCGCCCGGAACAGTTCGCCGAAGCCGTCAATCCGCTTGTCGATCAACGCGCTGACCACCTCGAAACTACCGTCTCGTCGGCTGATGCCGGTGCCCCCGGTCGTCAGCACCGCTTGCACCGCCTCGGTCTCCAGTTGCCGCTCGATCGCCGCCCGCAACGTGTCTGGTTCGTCCGGGACGATCGCATGCCCCAGCACCTCGTGGTCGTCGCCACTCAGCAGCTCTCGCAGTAATCGTCCGCCGGTGTCATTCTCTTCCGTCCGCGTGTCGCTCACGGTCAGCACATAACATCGGATGTGGCTCGGTGACGCAGCGCGGTGTTCATGATGACTCATCGGCCAGATCATAACTGCTGTCGCCGTGTGCGGTTGCGGCGTACGGCGGGCCTCTGGTTGCGCCGCCCCATTTGGTCTACCATCCGAGCGTGCGCCCCCTTGTCGTTTTCAGCCTCGTTGGCTGCGTGGCCGCCGGCGCGCTGCTCATGGCAGCGCCGCCACCGGTCCCTTCCCAGCTTGACGCACCCGCCGCTCGTTGGGTGACCGAGACCCTCGCCGCGATGACGCTCGATCAGAAGGTCGGCCAGCTCATCCAGCCGTCGTTCCGCTCGACGTATCTGAGTAGCGACAGCGAGCGCTACGACACGCTCGTGTCACTCGTGCACGAACAGCATGTCGGCGGGTTCCTCTTGTTCGGAGGGCGCGAGCCGGCTCCGAACGTCCTGTTGAACGCAGGCTATTCACGGTCCGTGCTCGGCCAGTCACTCGCGGCCGCGTCCATTACGAACCGGCTACAAGCTATCTCTGCGCTGCCGCTGCTCAACAGCGCCGACTTCGAAACCGGCGTCGGATTCAGGCTGACCGGAGCCACGACGTTTCCACGGGCCATGGCCTTCGGGGCGGCCGGCGACGACCGGCTGGCATTCGAAGCCGGGCGCATCACCGCCCGAGAAGGTCGCGCCCTCGGTATCCACGTCAATTTCGCGCCGGTGGCCGACGTCAACAACAACCCGCGGAACCCGGTCATCAACACCCGCTCGTTCGGCGAAGATCCCGCCGCGGTCGGAACCCTGGCCGCCGCCTACGTGCGCGGCCTGACCGAGGGCGGCATGCTGGCCACCTTGAAGCACTTCCCGGGACACGGCGACACCGACACCGACTCGCATCTCGGGCTGCCATTGATCTCGCATCCGCGCTCGCGGCTCGACCAGGTGGAGTTGCCGCCGTTTCAATCGGGCATCGAGGCGGGTGCGTCCGCCGTGATGACCTCGCACATCGAGCTGCCGAGCCTCGACCCACAGCCGGGTCGGCCTGCGACCCTCAGCTACCCCATCGTCACCGGTCTACTGCGCGAGGATCTGGGGTTTGACGGACTCGTCTATACCGATTCCATGCGCATGCGCGGGGTCACCAACCTCGTCGAGCCCGGTGAAGCCGCGGTGGCCGCCATCAGTGCGGGTCATGACATCGTGCTGCACTCTCCGGACGATCCAGCTGTGTTCTCGGGCCTGAGACAGGCGGTCGACGACGGGACGCTGACCCAGGCGCGTCTCGACGCGTCGGTGCAACGGGTCCTGGAGGCCAAAGCCCGACTTGGCCTTCACCGAAACCGGTCTGTCAGTGTCGATACGCTCCCGCTCGTGGTCGGTACCCGCGCCCATCGCGCCGTTGCCGCCGAAGTCAGCCGTCGCGGCATGACGCTCATCAAGGACGAACGTGGAGACGTGCCGTTGACGGTCCCGCGGTCCGCGTCGGTCCTCTATCTGTCGGTGCTCGACTATCCGTCCGGGTGGGGCAACGGTGCGCCAAGCCGGACCTTTCTCCCGGCGCTCACAGAACGCTGGCCCAATGTCACCGCAGTGGAGGTGTCCGACCGCACGTCCCGCGCCGAACTCGAACTCGTGCGCGCCAGCATCGACCGCTACGATGCCGTCGTCGCATCAGTCTTCGTCCGGACCGCCTCGTTCAGTGGGCGCATGGACCTCGCTCCCGATGTCGCCGACCTCTTGCGCGCCGTGGCTCGGGGCAGTGCCAGAACGGCGCGCCCGTTCGTGACCGTTTTCTTTGGCAATCCGTACGCCGCCACCTTCCTGCCAGAGCTGCCGGCCATGCTGCTCACCTACGACTTCTACGATCTCGCCGAGGACAATGCCGTGCGGGCGATCACGGGGCAGGCACCCATCAACGGCCACCTGCCAATCGCGCTGGGCGACCAATTCCCCGTCGGCCACGGATTGACCCGCCCGGGCCGGTGATATAATCCCGCAGCGGCAGCGGCGCCCCAGTCGGCGCCCCGACCAACGTCTCACCTACGCGCCCTTAGCTCAGCTGGATAGAGCGTCCGGCTACGAACCGGGAGGTCGCAGGTTCGAATCCTGCAGGGCGCACCATTCTTTTACACCAACTGATATAGAGATCGGTGTCGGCGGGTCGTATGGAGTGTGCCCATTCTGGTGCCCATCCCGCGTCAATCGCGGCGGAAGGCGCAGGTTCTCGCCAACTTCACCCACCCGGTATCGCCGCCATCTCCGGCACACGACCGTCTGCCGACAGGCAAGCCCTCGTGCTTGAGCTGCCATGAGTCACCTCGCGTTGAGCGGCGGGTATACCTGGCTGATCCCACACCGCTAGTCGACCTCGCGCGAGCGTCATAGCCCCAGCGCTTCCGCCTTGCCTGTGTCGCCCGAGAGTGGTCTGATGATGACTCATCATCAGTTACCGGCTCGCCCAGGACGAAGGAGAAGCAGATGTTCACTCCCACAGTGACCCATCGGATGCAGCTACGGTCGACCCCACGTCGTCGGAACCGGCGACTGTCTCTGGCCGGGCTCGCCGGGTGTCTGGCCGTGGTCGGTCTGGTCGTCGTGCCGACCCTCGGCCAGGGGCAAGCGCCCGTCGACTACATCCAGGGCGTGGTCGAGACTGGCTCGGGACCCGAGGCCGGGGTCTGGGTCATCGCGGAGACGTCTGACCTACCGACCGAGTTCGTCAAGATCGTCGTCACCGATGACGACGGGCGCTTCATGTTGCCGGAGCTGCCCGACGCGATCTACGACGTCTGGGTGCGCGGCTACGGGCTGGTCGACTCGACGCCGGTCGCGATCCGTCCCGGGGCCGAAGTGACGCTGGAGGCCACGCCGGCCAGGACCCCGGACGAGGCCGCTCGTGTCTATCCGGCCAACTACTGGTATTCCCTGCTCGAGGTTCCTGCGCCGAGCGAGTTCCCGGGGACCGGTCCCGACGGCAACGGGATCTCGGAGGGCATGCGCAGCCAGGCGCAGTGGCTCGACATGACCAAGCAGGGGTGCCAGCTGTGCCATCAGCTCGGCAACCTCGTGACCCGGGACATCACGCACCTGAGCCATCTCGACTTCGACTCGGCGTTCGAGGCGTGGGACCACCGGGTCCAGGCCGGGGTTCGCGGCGGCACCATGAGCTCGTTCATGAATCGGTTCGGTCGCCAGGCCGGGCTCGAGATGTACGCCGACTGGACCGACCGGATCATGGCGGGCGAGACCCCGGACGCTCCGCCGCGGCCGAGTGGTCGCGAGCGTGACGTCGTGATCACGCTCTGGGACTGGGGCAACGAGACCTCGTATATCCACGACGAGATCACGACGGACAAGTGGAACCCGGCGACGGTGAACGCCGGGGGCCCGGTCTACGGCGTCGACGGGGGCCACGGCTCACTGATCGAGCTGGACCCAGCGACCAATTCCTGGCGCACCATCGAGATCCCGGTGCTCGACCTGACGGAGAACGCCGCGGGCACGAGGTTCGCCCAGCGGTTCCCCGTGCCGTCGCCGTTCTATGGCGACGAGGCGCTGTGGCAGGCGCCGGCTGACCCACACAACCCGATGTTCGATGACAAGGGTCGGGTCTGGATGACGACGAAGGTGAGAGGCAACGAGCTGCCCGGATGGTGCCAGGAGGGGTCGTCCAACAAGTACGCGCAGTACTACCCGACGAGCCGGAGCGGCCGGCAGGCGTCCTACTACGACCCTGCCACCGAAGAGTTCGGGCTCATCGACACCTGCTTCGGCACCCACCACCTGCACTTCGCGCCCGACGACGACCGCACGCTCTACTTCAGCGGCGGTGGTGACGTCGTGGGCTGGATCAACACCCGGGTCTACGACGAGACCGGTGACGGTCAGCAGTCCCAGGGATGGTGTCCGCTGGTCGTCGACACCAACGGCGACGGTCGGATCACCAAGCCCTGGAACCAGCCGGTAGGGGCGCTGCGCAGCGTGGACGTCGGCGGCGGGGGAGAGCAACTCGAGGACTTCGACTCGACGCTGGACACCCGCATGAGCCCGGGCAGCTACGGGATCATCGCCAACCCGGTCGATAACGTCGTCTGGGGCGGCGGCACCGAGTTTCCCGGTCGCATCTGGCGGGTTGAGCTGGGTGATGATCCGCCTGAGACGTGCAGGGCGGAGGTCTACGAGGTGCCGGTCATCGACGGCGAGGCTGCGGGCTTCGGCCCGCGCGGCATCGACGTCGATTCGAACGGCGTGATCTGGACCGCGCTGTCGGGGAGCAGTCACTTCGCGAGCTTTGACCGCAGCAAGTGTGGCGTGCTGAACGGACCCGAGGTCGTTGATTCCCAGCACTGCCAGGAGGGGTGGACCCTCTACGAGATTCCGGGGCCGAATATGAAGGGCACCGACGTGCGGGCGGACTTCCACTATTACAACTGGGTCGACATCTACGACACGCTCGGCCTCGGCGAGGATGTCCCGATTGCGAACGGCTCCGGGTCGGATTCGCTCCTGGCGCTCGACCCGCAAACCGAGGAGTGGGTCGTCATGCGGGTGCCCTATCCGATGGGCTTCTACTCGCGTGGGCTCGACGGTCGCATCGATGATCGAGACGCGGGCTGGAAGGGGCGCGGCGTCTGGGCGAACTACGGCACCAATTTCAACTGGCACACCGAGGGCGGCAAGGGCACGACCAGCAAGATGGTCAAGTTCCAGGTCCGACCCAACCCGCTGGCGAGATAGTCGCGTGAGAGTCCTGACTCGAACCGGCGTCCTGTGCACGGCGCTGCTCGTCTCGATCGGCGTGGTCACGCCGACCCACGCGCAGCCCAACCCATACGAGCAGGTCGATCCGCCGGTCCCACCGTCACATCTGAACGACGGGCGGTGGGGCGAGACCATCCAGGTCAGGGTGGGTCCCGCCGGGAATGTCTACGTCTACCACCGCTGCTTCAAGGCGGTGATGGGCGATCCCAACGTGGCGCCGGGGCACTCGGACGGGTTGACCGCCAATTGTCTGGGTCGGTGGTCGGGGTATCCGCCGGTGCTGAAGTTCTCTCGCGACGGACAGTTCCTGGACGGCTTCGGCGTTGGGCTCGTCGGCCGGCCCCACGGGTTCTCGGTGGATCACGAGGGGAACATGTGGCTCACCGACGTGGCGCTGGCGCCCGGCGAGATGGGTGCGGTGGTACACAAGCTGAACCCGGCCGGTGACCTGGTGATGACACTCGGACAGCCGGGGGTGGTGGGTCAGGACCGCCAGACCTTCGATCGCCCGGCGAGTGTCGCCGTGGCCGAGAACGGCGACATCTTCGTTGCGGACGGGGAGGGGCCCAACAACCGGATCGTCAAGTTCTCGCCGGAGGGACGCTATGTCATGGAGTGGGGTACCACCGGCGCGGGACCGGGTGAGTTCAGCACGCCCCATGACCTGGCGATCGACTCCCAGGGGCGTCTGTTCGTCGGCGACCGCGGCAACAGCCGGATCCAGATCTTCCAACCGGACGGCACCTTCGTCGACGAGTGGCGTCACTTCGGCCGACCGAGCGGCATCTACGTCAATCGGGCGACCGATACGCTCTACGTCACTGACTCCACCTCGAACTCGCGCACCAACCCGGGAGTGCGGAGAGGGATCTACATCGGCAGCGCGCGGACCGGTGAGCTCACGGCGTTCATTCCCGACCCAGATCTGGAGCTGGCGGACCAGACGCGGATCTCGGGTGCGTCGGGGATCACGTCCAGCCACGATGACTCGGTCGTGTACGCGGCCGACGTGGCGCCTTGGCGGATACGGAAGTATGTTCGACGCTGATACGCACGGGGCAGGCAAGACGGAAAGCATCGAGCCACGACGGAACGCAGCATCGGCGCCGACCCTCCAGACAAAGTCGGTCTCATGGTCCAACCGGCACGCTGTGAGGTCGCGCGCCTAGGTGCTCTGGTCGGCAAGTTGACAATGCCTGCTGGCGGGTCGCCGCCTGACGGGGTCCGTTCGACGGCGTCCACCGAGGAGAACATGATGTCCTATTCGACAAACGCGAGAGACGTGCTGGTTGTGTTGTGCCTGGCGGCGCTGCCGATGTTCGGGGTGGCCTGTGGGGGCGGGACTGCGGTCGAGGAACCCCGCGACGAACCGGCCGAGCCGGCCGAGGTGGTGGCGGTACTCGATGGCAGTGTGCCGATCAACGACCTGTCCAACCCCTACAGCAGCACCGACGGGTGGGCGACGCTACCCGATGAGCGGGAGTGGGGCTCGACGGCCGGTGTTGACATCGATCCCGACGGCAGCCTCTGGGCCATCGACCGGTGCGGCGGCAACTCGTGTGCCGACTCAGACCTGGACCCGATTCTCAAGTTTGACGCCGACGGCAACGTGACCCACGCCATCGGTGGTGGTCTGTTTCTGTTCCCTCACGGTCTGCACGTGGACCGCGACGGCAACGTGTGGGTGACCGACGGGCAGGGGCCCGACCCCGAGAATCCCGAGTCGTCGGGTAAAGGGCATGTCGTGATCAAGCTCAGCCCCCAGGGTGAAGTTCTGCTGACGTTGGGCATGCCCGGAGTTGCGGGCGACGGGACCGATGCGTTGCTCAACACTCCGTGCGACGTGGTCACGGCAGAGAACGGCGACATCTTCGTGGGCGACGGTCATAGTGGCCAGAATACGGACGCCACGCCAGACACGGTGGCCCGCGTCGTCAAGTTCGACAGTGAGGGGAATCTCCTGGCGTCGTTCGGCGAGTGGGGTGACCAGCCGGGTCAGTTCAAGACGCCGCACGCGCTCGACATCGATTCACGCGGACGGTTGGTGGTCGGTGACCGGGGAAACAACCGGCTGCAAGTGCTCAACCTGGACGGGACCTTCGTCGAGCAATTCAAACAGTACAGCCGGCCCAGCGGCATCTACATCACCGATGACGACACCATCTTTGTGGCCGATTCAGAGTCGGCGTTCGACGAGGTGCGCAACCCGGGCTGGACACCGGCCATCCGTGTCGGCAACTTAAGAACCGGGTCGATCGACTATCTGATCGACGGGACGGTGGACGCGTATCCCGAGGGGTCGAACCCGGAGGGTGTGGCGGTCGATCCCGACGGCCACGTCTACGGCGCCGTCGTCTCCGGGGGTGGAGCGATGGTGAGGTCGAACCGCTAGTGCACGCTGGCCGCTTGTTTTCGGGTGGGGCATCCCGCCTCCCGGGACACCTAGGTCAGTACCTGCATGTGTTTCACATCAAATGCGACGATGTCCTCTTCCTTCGGTCCACTACGCACTTCCGTTCAACCAGGAAGCTCACAGCGTCGACCGCTGGCGCTAGGGTAGTCGAAAGACGAAGAGCATGTTTCCGCGCCCCGGTTGGGTGATCTCAGGCGTCAGCCCGCGGAAGTTGATCCCGCCGCCGGCCGCGATGGCGACATACTGCACGCCATCGTGCTCGTAGGACACCGGGAACCCACCCGCGCTTGAGTTGAGCAGCTGTTCCCACAGGATGTCGCCCGTGCTGGCGTCGAAGGCGCGGAAGCGGCGGGCGTCGTCAGTCACGAACACCAGTCCGCCGCCGGTGGTCAGGACAGAACCGGCGATGCCGGCGCGCTGGCGGTGGGTCCAGAGCGGCTCGCCGGTGGCGAGGTTCATCGCCACGAACTGACCGATCTGGCCGTTGCTGTTGGGCGCAGGCACCTGGGCGATGCGGGCGGAGCCGTGGTGGGCGCCGCTCCGGTCGCGGAACTCGTTCAGCGTGAGGTTGTTGCAGACGTTGTTGGTCGACGCGTAGAGCGTGTTGGTGCCAGGGTGGTAGGCGGTCGCCTGCCAGTTGATGCCGCCCAGCACGCTTGGGCAGACGAAGACCGGTTCACCGACCTTGGGAAATTTAATTGCCTGGTTCAGGATGACCCGACGGCTCTCGGCGTCGATGTCTTCGACGACGTTCTGTTCGATGGTCGGCTGGGCCCAGAGGAAGGCGCCTGTGGCGGCGTCCAGGGCCCAGACGATGCCGGTCTTGCCAGGGATACCGGTCACGATCTTGCGACGCCGGCCCGGCGTGATCGCGTTGTTCTTCCACTCGACGGCGCCCGGCGAGACCTCGGTCTCGACCACGAGTCGGGCGAAGGGATGGTCGAGGTCCCACTCGTCGTTCGGGATGTGCTGGAAGTACCAGACGATCTCGCCGGTGTCCGCATTCAATGCCAGCGTCGAGTTGGTGTACAGCACGTCGCCGTCACCTGTGCCGCGCTGCACCGAGCCCCACGGAATCGGCACGCCCACTCCGGTATAGATCAGGTTCAGCTCCGGGTCGAAGCTGGGTGAGTTCCACGCTGATCCGCCGCGCCGGTCTTCGTCCGGCACGTCACCCCAGCTGTCGTAGCCGAACTCGCCCCGTCCTGGAATGGTGTACGTGCGCCACTCTTCCGCGCCGGTGTCGGCGTTGTGGGCCGAGACCCAGCAGCGTGTGTTCAGGTGGTAGCAGCCGGACATGCCGGCCACGACGCGGCCTTTGATCACCATCGGTCCGCCGGAATAGTGCTGGCCGATGGTCCAGTCGCCGACCTCCTCGTCCCACACGACCTCGCCGGTGCGCACGTCGAGCGCGATGAGATGCGCGTCATGTGTGGCCACGAAGAGCTTGTCCTCGTAGAGCGCGCCGCTTCGATTGGCGCACGAGAGCCTGGCGGCGTGGTCGACCTGCTCACGGCGGTATTGCCAGATACGCGATCCGTCGCGCACGTCGAGCGCCTCGACGAAGTCACACGACTGCACCAGGAACATCATCCCGTCGTGGACGAGCGGCGTCGTCTCCTGCAGCCCCTCGGCCATGGTCCAGGCCCAGGCCAGCCGCAGGGTGTCCACGTTGGAGGTGTTGATCTGCGACAGCGGGCTGTGGCCCCAGTGCCCGTAGCTGCGTCGCCACATCAGCCAGTCGCTGTCGGGCGGGTCGACGAGCTGTTCGTCGGTGACCGGCGTGTAGGCGGCGGCGACCGCCGACGTCTCGGCTGGCCTCTGCGCCCAGACCGGCGCGCTGATCACGAGGACCGAGGTCAGAAAGAAGCCAAGAATTCCGAGGCGGACCATGCGCATCTGTTCACTCCCTTGCGGACGCCCGGTCCGCTCGGCAGAGGATACACCGGCCGGCTGCGCTGGTGCGGCGGCGAGGGGAATGGCGCGGGGGTAATCAGGGTGACTTCCACCCGCACGGGGCAGGCAAGACGGAAAGCATCGAGCCCCCGCCCGAACCGGTCTCTCAGCCCCATCGCGCTGATCGATGGGTTGGACTAAGCTCACGCGATGCGACCTCCTCTTATATCGCTCGTCCCGTTGCTGCTCGGAACCGTCACTGCGTGCGGCCCCAGCCAGCCGTCCGGGCCCCCACCGGGCGCCGGCGTCGTGGCACTTGTGGGTGCCCAGCTCATCGACGGCACCGGGAGCGACCCGATCGCGGAGTCGGTCGTCCTGGTTAGAGAGGGACGTATCGAGACCGTGGGTCCCCAGTCGTCGACACCTGTTCCTGAGGGCGCCGAGGTCATCGATGCGACAGGCCAGACGATCATCCCCGGTCTCGTCGACACGCACGCGCACTATCACGGCGATCTGGACCGGGTCAGGCGGCAGTTCCGAAAACAGCTCTACTTTGGGGTGACGACGGCACGCAGCATCGGCGCCGACCCTCCGGACAAAGTCGAGCTCATGCTGGAGGCGCATACCGGCCAGGTGACGGCGCCACGCATGTACACCGCCGGACTCGGGTTCTCGTACCCGGACGGCTTCCCGCCAGGAACACCTGTCAACCGGCCGCACACCGAGGATGAAGCGCAGGCGATGGTCGAGACTCTGGCCGAGCAAGGGGTCCACTTCGTCAAGATGTGGGTGAACCGCATGCCGACGCCGGGTATGAAGATCACTGCAGAGATGCGCACGACGGTGGTCGAACAGGCGATGACGCACGGTCTCGTGCCCGTGGCGCACATCATCGAGGAAGGGGACCTCGTGCAACTGCCTCTACGAGCTGCGGGCGACCTCACCGGACCCGGAGCTGTATCCCGAGTACGACGACCGGCTGGGACAAGCGATGGAGCAAGAGACCCAGCTGTTTCTTGCGGAGCTACTCACGGGGGACGGTGGCGTCGCCAATCTAATCGATGCGGACTTCACCTTTGTGAACCGGCGGTTGGCCGAACACTACGGGGTGCCGGGCATCCAAGGGCAGCAGATGCGGAAGGTGATGCTGCCACCGGATAGCCCACGCGGTGGACTGTTGACCCAGGCCAGCATCCACAAGATCACGGCGAATGGCACCTCGACCTCGCCGATTCCGCGCGGCAACTTTGTGCTCGACAACCTTCTGGGCAAGCCGGCGCCACCGCCACCGCCCGGCGTCGGCGCCATCGAGCCGGACACCCGCGGCACCACGACGATCCGCGAACAGTTGGATGCCCACCGCTCGAACACCATCTGTGCCAGCTGTCATCGTACGATTGACCCGCCAGGATTCGCCCTTGAGTCCTTCGACCCGATTGGCGGGTTTCGGACGAGCTACCGCGTGTCAGCCGGCACGACGCAGGCCGGTGATCCCTCGATTCCCGCGCCATACACCGAGGGGGCCCCGGTGGACGCGACCGGTGTGACGTCACGGGGCGATGCCTTCGCTGGGATCGAGGACTACAAACGGCTCCTGCTCAGCCAGGACCTCGACCAGGTGGCGCGTCACCTGACCGCGGAGTTCTTCGTCTATGCGACCGGCGCCGAGATTGAGTTCGCCGACCGTGACGACGTGGAACGTATCGTGGCCGCACTGGCCGATCAGGGCTATCCCGTCCGGATGATGCTCCACGAAGTTGTGAAGAGCGACCTCTTCAGGCGACAGTGACGGTCAGCCTTTCAGGCGGGCGGCGTCGGTGGGACATGAGAAGCTGATAGGGTGCCCGCTAGTAGCCGCGGGCCGTGCCAGCGCCTCTCCGGTCGGCATAGCCAGCAAAGAAACCCTCTGGGGTCTTGCGAATGCCGGCCGCCATCCCGATACGCTGTCGCTCATGGAGTGCGTAGCCCATCCGCGTTAGTTCCGCTTTCGTCTCGGCCGAGAGCGCGAACGGCTCGTGGTCGATGCGGTCCGGCCGCCACTGATGGTGGATCCGTGGCGCATCGATCGCCTGCTGCAGATCCATCCCCCACACCGTGACGTTGAGGTAGATCTGCAAGACGGTGTTGATGATGGTCGGCCCCCCCGGGCTTCCCATCGTCAGGTAGAAGTCACCAAATGCACGCACGATGGTGGGGGTCATCGACGAGAGCGGCCGTTTGCCCGGTTGGATCGCGTTGGCCTCGGCACCGAGCAGTCCGTACTGATTGGGGACGCCCGGTCGGGCCGAGAAGTTGTCCATCTCGTTGTTCCACAGGAACCCCGCGCCGGTTGCCACCGCGCCCAGCCCGTACCCGCTATTGAGGGTGGTGGTGATGGCGGCCACGTTACCGGCGCGGTCGGCGACGGTGAAGTGGGTGGTTTCGTCCGACTCGGCCGGGCCGTGCGACACGCCTTCACTGCGCCCAGCCAGGCCATCCTGGGGGAGCAGCCGGCGCCGCTGCTCCATGTAGTCGCGTGACAGCAGCCGGTCGACCGGCACGTTGAAGTAGTCGGGGTCGCCGAGCCAGAAGTTGCGGTCGGCGAAGGCGAGCCGCTGCGCTTCGGTCACCATCGACACGGCCTTGGCGGAGTGATACCCCGCGCGCTTCAACACCTGCATGTTCATGACCGCGAGCGTCTGCGCGATCGTCATCCCGCCCGAGCTCGGCACCGGATGCGTGATGAACTCGTACCGGTCATGGCCGAAGACCAGCGGCTCGCGCCACTCGGCGGCATAGCTCTTCAGGTCGTCGTGGGTGATGAGGCCGCCGTTGGCCCGCATGTCCGCCACGATCAGGTCGGCCGTCCGACCGGCGTAGAACCCATCCCGACCCTCGGTGGAGATGGCTTCGAGCGTGGCCGCCAGATCCGGTTGCCGCAGTAGGTCGCCCATCCGGGGGCCGTCGCCCTCGAGGCCGAAGGCCGCCGCCGATGAGGCGAAATTCCGTATCCGCTCGTTGCGTTGCAGGCTGCCCGCCAGCGCATACGACATCGGGAATCCATCGCGCGCCAGCGCCACGGCCGGAGCCAACACCTCGGCGCGCGGCAACGTGCCATAGCGGTCGAGCAGCGTCAGCATGCCGTCGACGCTTCCCGGGACCCCAACCCCCGCGTGGGTGTCGGTGCTCAGGTTCGGGACCATCTCGCCGTTGGCGTCGACGAACATGTCGGCGTGAGCGGCTCCCGGCGCCTCCTCGCGGAAGTCGAGGGCGAACGCCTCGCCCTCGGCCGTCAGCCCGACCATGAACCCGCCGCCGCCAATGTTGCCGGCCGTCGGGTAGGTGACCGCCAGCGCGAACTGAACTGCGGCGGCGGCATCGAAGGCGTTCCCGCCCGCCTTCAGGATGGCGACCCCCACATCGGTCGCCAGTGGCTCCGGCGAGGCAACCATGCCGTTGGCCGCTACGTTCGGTTGCGTCCGGGACGGCACGGTGTTCAAGAGCAGGAACGTCGCCACGAGCGCCGCGACGACGACGTGCTGGGCGTGCAGGGCAAGCGCGCGAGAGGGCTGGGGCGTGACAGCTGTCGACATGGCGCGACTCCAGAATGTAAGGCTCACGTTGTGCTCGATCCTACGGCATCTCGGCGAAGCGATAACATACTGACCGGCACACTCCTCATGGCAGACAGGAAACACATCGTGGTCGCCGTGTGCGCGATGCACCTTGCGGTTTCGGCGACGCCGTCCGCGCAACCGGTGTCTCAGGCCCAGTTGCGAGGACCGGACGTGGCCTACGCGAGCGCGCCGCCGACCATCGTCCAGGCGATGCTGGAGCTTGCGAAGGTCACCGACGACGACGTCGTGTATGACCTTGGATGCGGGGACGGTCGTATCGTCGTGGCCGCCGCCACGCTGCGGGGCGCGCGCGGCGTTGGCGTCGACATCGACCCTGACCGAATCGAGGACGCCACCGAGCTTGCCCTGCGCGAAGGCGTCACCGACCGCGTGACGTTCGTCCTTGACGACCTTTTTCAGACCGATTTTGCCGACGCCACGGTGGTCATGCTCTACCTGCAACCCGAGCCGAACCTGCGGTTGCGCCCCCGTCTGTTGACCGAACTACGCCCGGGGACGCGCGTCGTCTCGTTGTCCTACGACATGGGCGACTGGGCTCCGGACGAGGTGCGACGCGTCGACGGTCGACGAATCTATTTGTGGACGATTCCCCCGACCGCGAAACCGAGCGCACAACCGGGCGCCGATCGATAGGCGTGACCTACGTGTGCAGTTGTTGGTTGGCCAGGACCCGTTCGACAACGAAACGCTCGGTCACCAGATGCGCTACACCAACGGCGCCGCGAATAACTGGCGCGATGTCGGTTGTATGGAGATTGGCCTCTGAAACATCGTCGGGAAGGTCTGGTTTCTGCGGGTCTTCAGGGTGTCGTCGACAGATTCGTCTTGTTGGTCCAGAAGATATCAATCGAACCAAAGCTGTTGTCCGACCGGTTGGAGAACCAGGAAAACGTTCCCGTGCCCGGGGGCAGCGCTGGGCACATGTCAGCGGACGCGGTGTTCACCTGCGGACCCAGGTTTACCGCCGGCCCCCAACTGTTCGGTCCGGACTGCATCGCGCCGTAGATGTCCGTGCCGCCGTATCCCCCAGGGCGAGCGGATGTGAAATACACCATGCCGTCCGTGTCCTGCGCGTCGCCTGATCGTCCTCATGGGCGGCGGGTGCCTCGGGTCCGGCAGGGTGATGTCCGTCCCAGTGGCGGTGTATAACCTCTGCGTGATGGCCCTCTTCGGTTCCCGCGGCATGGAGATGCTGAACTGGCAGCGCCGCCAGCGTCAACACGCTGAGCGCCGCCACTACAGCGACCGATCCCCTGAAGAGCCTGGACGACACCACGGTTCGAGCTTAATCGGCGCTTCTCGAGGAAGTCAAGATTATCGACACCCTTCCCTCTTGAACATGGTGGTCGTGCCGACGATGTACTTGCGCGACGCAGGGCCAGCAAACCGGACGCTTGACGAGACGACGTAGTGGATATGTTCGACGACATCGATGGCTTCATGCGGGCGGCTTTCTTGGTCGAGCTCGTCGGTGTGCCCGTGGTTCGTTCGGGGTTCGCCGGCCTCCAGTGGGGGCAGGCGAAGGGCTGGTACTTGCGGGAGTCACCCATGTACATGATAGGAGGGATCCCCTTCGGGTTCGCCCTCATGCTGTTGACGGTGGGCACCGCGTAAACCAGTCGGAACCTGTACACAGTGCCTCTCTGGGGATCCACCACCTGGCGGCTGGGTAAACGCTTGGCTGTCTACCGCACCGTCGGATACTCGATTCCGAGCTGTTCGAGGTAGGTGTCGTACTTCGACGGGTCGTAGTAGTACGGTTCGAGCAGCGGCCTGAACTCATCCATGATGTCTCTGTTCAGCCAGATGGCCGGCTCGTCCTCTGGGCGCAGCAGCGAGACGTATTTGTGGTCGACGGTCTGGACGGTGTCGAAATAATCCCAGGCGTTTTCGAGCACTGACGGCGTCAGCAGCAGGTCGAGCACCGTCGTCGCATAGGCCTTGGCGCCCGCAGTGACGCCTTTGTGTGCGATCGGGGTCGCCATCGCAATCGCCTTGTTCCAGTTGTGGCCAGGCCCGCCCGGGATGTTCGCAGGGAACGAGAGCGTGACCGTGGGCACGGTCCACATGATGTCGCCGATGTCATCCGACGGGCCGCCGCGCAGCTGGTTCGGCGGCAGGGCCGGCCCCCCACGAAGATTCGTGTTGACCTCGGTGCTCAGGCCGCTGGGTTCCACACCCAGCATCTCCTGCACGGCCCGCGCCATCCGCTGGTCGTCCTGGCTCCACTCCGGCATGCCGACCTGGGTAATGTTGGCGTGCATCGCTTCGGCCAGTGGCTTGTTCGAGTGCATCGGGTAGGCCGCGCCGAGCACACGCGAGCGGACCTCGGTGTCGGTCATCAGTGCCGCGCCGGCGGCGATCTGCTCGCCGACGTCCCAGAGGTTCTTGATCCGCTCGTAGGTGACCTCGCGGAAGAAGTACCAGACCGACGCGGTGGGCGGGACGACATTGGGTTGGTCGCCCCCGTCAGTGATCACGTAGTGTGACCGCTGCTGGGGCGGGAGATGTTCTCGTCGGTAGTTCCAGCCGACGTTCATCAACTCGACGGCGTCGAGCGCGCTCCGTCCATCCCACGGCGACCCGGCGCCATGCGCGGCCTCGCCCTCGAAGAGAAACTCGACCGACACCAGGCCGCTGCCGAAGCCTTGGCCCCAACTCGTGCCCAGTCCGGTCCCGACGTGGCAATAGAGCACCGCGTCGACATCGTCGAACAGCCCGGCTCGTACGAGGTGCGCCTTGGCCCCGAGCTGTTCTTCGGCGACCCCGGGCCAGAGCTTCAACGTGCCACCGATGTTCTCGCGCTCCATGATCTTCTTCACCGCGAGTGCGGCGGTCACGATCAAGGCCTGGCCGGAATTGTGTCCCTCGCCGTGTCCCGGCGCGCCGACCACAAGCGGGTCGCGGTAGGCGACCCCCGGTTTCTGGGAGGCCTGTGGAATCCCGTCAATGTCGGTGCCCAGCGCGATGACCGGTGAGCCCGATCCCCAGGTGGCGACCCACGAGGTGGGGATGCCGGCGATGCCGCGCTCAACCGTGAACCCGTGCGCTTCGAGAATGTCGGTGACGTACCGCTGGGTCTCGAACTCCTGGAACCCGAGTTCGTTGAAGCTGAAGATGGAGTCCACCATCTTCTGGGTGAAGTCGCGCCGAGCCTCGACGTCGACCAGGACCTCGGCCTTGAAGTCGCCGAGCCGCGGGTCGGCGTCGTCCGGCGCTGGTGTCTGCGTCTGCTGCTGCGACGTCGCCACCACCAGGGTGGCAAAGACGAGGCCGACGATGGTGGTGACGGTGATGGTCGAGAGCATGCGGACGGATGGCACGGGCGGCCTCCTAGGGAAACACGTCGATTACGTAACTACCGCGCGCCTTCTGCGTCCTGACGTTCGATGTTGCGGTAGACCTCTTGGATATGTCGGATGTCGTGATTGCCTTCATGGCAGGCGTATTCGTACATCGGACCGTCGGTGGCCATCATCGGAATCTCGGCGCTCCACGGTTGATCCCAGGTGGTCGGGTCTTCCACCGTGAATTCGTAGTGGATCCGGTCGTCGCCGACCCGGGTGAACCGCTCCACCACCTTGAGGTCACGGCTTGATCCTTCCCAGGCCGACCGATCGTTGAAGTGGCTGCTTTCGACGACCAGCGTGTCGCCGTCCCAGTGTCCGCGAGAGTCCCCCGGATATTGGCGGATCCGCTCCGAGAGGACGGGGCGCTCGTCCAGCGGAACGATCCGGGGCGCGTTATTGTTTTGCTCCGTGAAGATCACGACGTGGTCAGGCGTCTGAAAGATCTGGTGGACGTCGTTGTAGGACGGCGGCTGCAGGGGAGGACCGTTGTAGGCGTAGTAGATACAACGCTCGCTGAACGGGCGCAGCTCATATCCGTCGAAGGCCCCCCGGTCGCCACGCGCCGCGCGCCGGCCCTCCGCCCGCGCATCAGCCTGGGGGTTGCGCGGCGGAATCCGTCCGTCTGCCGGGTCGGTGATCAACGAGGTTCGCCGGGTCGAGAGGCCCTTGGGCACCCGCGTCGCCAGCCACACCGCATTGTCGTAGTGGACGTAGGTCTCGTCGCGGTGGCTCTGGTCGAGCACCCGCGACCGTTCCTCCGGGTCGGCGATGGTGATGACGCTGCGGGCCAGCGGGTCGGCCCCGGCGACGGTCAGCTGGGCCTGGAGCTGCGCCCACTCCTCCTCGCTATAGAACGCCTTGTTGCCCAGGTATTCGGGGCGCTCCATCGGCGTGAACGTCTGGGTGGTCCAGTAGCCCTGCAAGTTGGGGTCGCCGCTGGCCAGGCGTGGCATCTCCCAGTTCGGGTCCGCGACCGTGTCACCGGACGGCTGCGCCTGTCCGCGTGCCAGACTCGGCACCAGCATGCCAATGGCCAGAACCGCTACGGCCGTTCTCAGACGATGGTGCATGTCAAATCCTCCTTGCGAGGCCGCGCCGTTGATCGGAATGTGTCCATGATCCCTCAGGACCGCGCCGGCCGCAACTGTCTCGGCTCTCCACCCACCAGGACGACACCCTACCCGTTTCGGATACACCCCGGCTTCGGGCTATCATCCGACCATAGCTTGTGGAGCGGCAGGCCGGTTGGCGCTGGAACACGTGCTCGCTGCGTGTCTGCCGAATGGGAGAGAGAACATGTCATCGTCACGTCATTTGATGTCCACGTTGTTCGTCTGCGGGGCGCTCGTCCTGGTCGGCTGCGCCGCCGAGCCTGAGCCCGAGCCGATGCCCGAAGCGCCGGCGGCGCCTGCGCCTCCGGGCGACATGATCACGGGGGAGGGTCTGCCAAACCCAACCGCGACGGTGATCGAAAATTGGGGCGACCTGCCTGAGGGCCGAGAGTGGGGTTCCACCGCCGGCATCGACATCGACCCGAACGACGGCCAGATCTGGGCCTACGAGCGCTGTGGTGCCGGGACGTTCGGCGGTGGTGTTCCCATCAACTGCGACTCCAATCCAGTCGACCCCATCTTCAAATTCGACCGGAACACCGGAGCGGTGCTGGCGAATTTCGGCGGGGGGATCATGATGACACCACACGGTATCCACGTGGACGCCGAGAGCAATGTCTGGGTGACCGACTTCGCCGGGAACCAGGATGGCACCAAGGGGCATCAGGTACACAAGTTCAGCCAGACCGGCGAGCTGCTGCTCAGCCTCGGCACGCCGGGCCAAGCGGGCAGCGGGCCCGAGCAGTTGAACCAGCCCAACGACGTGATCACCGGTCCGGACGGCAGCATCTATGTGTCGGACGGACACGGCGGCCAGGGCATGACGACCGCCGGGGCGATCGCAGAGGGCCTCGAGTCGGGTGCCACCGGCCGCATCCTGAAGTTCTCACCGGATGGTACCTTCATCAAAGAATGGGGGCAGATCGGGACGCTGCACGGCGAATTCCGCACGCCTCATGCGATGGCGTTCGATTCGCAGGGACGCCTCTTCGTTGCGGACCGTGGCAACCATCGCATCGAGATTTTCGACCAGGACGGCAACTACCTCGACTCACGGTATGCGTACGGGCGCATCAGCGGCATCTTCATTACTGGGGATGACATGCTGTACGCGATCGACTCCGAGTCGAGCATGACCAGCCATCCGAACTGGATGAATGGCGTGCGCATCGGGCACGTGGATGAGGATCGCATCACCGGCTTCATCCCGCCGTTCGACGCTGATACCCGACCGTATCAGGGCGCCGCTGGTGAAGGCGTCGCGGTCGATGCCGACGGCAATGTGTACGCGGCTGAAGGACCCAACTCACTGCGTTGGGCTGGCGGCGCGTTCACGAAGTACGCGGTCGCGCCTTAGGTCGGTGTTGCGCCGGTTCAGGGACCTGCCCTGACCGGCGCACCGCTCCCCGGAGTTACCCCGCAACCTCCTCCACCGATTTCTTCAGGTCTTCCAGGTCGTCGCTGAGGACATGGCGGACCTTGCCGCCGATCGCCCACTCCAGCGGTAGCAGCAATCCGGGCGGCAGCCCCTGGTTGTTGAACTCGAACTCGATGCCGACCTTGGTGCCGGCCGGCACCGAATCGAATGTGAAGACGGTGTCGATACGCACACCGCCTTTGTGATGGGTCACCGTATACCCGCGATTCCGTTCGAACGCGGTGACTTCCATGTCCGCATCGGCGAGACGCCCCATCACCTCCCTGGTCTCGGACCATCGGGTCCCCAGATTGATAGGGCCGGTCGACATGATTTCCAGCTTCTTGATTCCGGACACATGCTCGGTGGCGTGCTCAAGGTCCGTGAACAGCGCAAACACCTTTTCGATCGGAGCTGCGATTTCGGTTGTAACGGCGACTTTCGGCATCGTGTTGCCCTCCTAGGGAGAGGGCAGCGCAACACTCGGACCAACCCGGTTCAGTGGGGCGACGCGTGGCGCGAGGGGCTCGCCGGGCAGCCAGCGAGCGGGGAAATTTACGCGATGGGGATGGGTGAAAATTCGTACGAAGGGCGGCGGGCTTCCCCAGCGATGCTAGCCGCCCCGAAGGCACGTTCGGGACACGCCGAACTATTGAGGAAGCGCGAACGAGAAGATGGCATTGCCGGCGGCGATGGCCACGTATTGCTTCCCGTCCACGGCGTAGGCCATCGGCGCGGCATGCACGCGTCCCCCGACCGACTTGTGCCAGAGCTCTTCGCCGGTTTCGGCGTCGAGCGCGAAGAAGAAGCCGTCGAAGGTGCCGCCGAAGACGAGATCACCCGCAGTCGACATCAAGCCGGACGTCGACCGGGGGTTGACCGGAAACTCCCACATCACATCGCCGGTCTGGGGCGACAGCGCGCGCACGGCGCGGTAATACGAATCGGGTGATTCCGGGGTGACGCCGCCGCCGGCGCGATAGCTGTCGCCCTCTTCGTAGGCGGTTTTCCGTATGTAGTATCGCGTCTCGGAATCGTAGGCCATCACATAGAGCAAGTCCGTGCGCGGGCTGTAGGTCGGGGACCACCAGTTGGAACCGCCGGTGATGCCGGGAGACACGACGGTGCCCTCAAGCGTCGGCTCCATGCCGGGCACAAGGATGGGGCGGCCGTTCGTGTCGAGTCCCTCGGCCCAGGTCTGCTTCGCGTACGGCTTGCCAAGCAGGAACTCGCCCGTTTCGCGGTCCAGGACGTAGAAGAAGGCGTTGCGGTTCGGAAAGAGCATCAGCTTCCGCATCTCGCCGTTGAACATCGTGTCGGCCAGAATCGGAATCTGCGTCGCGTCCCAGTCGTGGATGTCGTGCGGGGTGAACTGGAAATACCACTTCATTTCGCCGGTGTCAGCGTCCAGCGCGACCACTGAGTCGGAGTAGAGGTTGTCGCCCATACGGACGGTCCCGTCATAGTCAGGGCCTGGGTTTCCGGTGCCCCAGTACACGAGGTTCAGCTCCGGGTCGTAGGAGCCGGTCATCCAGGTCGCGGCTCCGCCCCGGCGCCAGGAGTCGCCCGACCAGGTCTGGCTGTCCGGGTTGTCGGGGCCGGGTGTGGTCATGAACCGCCACTCCTGCTCCCCGCTGTTGACGTCATAGGCGTCGATGAACCCGCGAATGCCATACTCGCCACCGGCGATACCGCTGAAGACCTTGTCACCGACGATCAGTGGTGCCGCCGTCTTGCTGTAGCCCGAGGTGGCCTCCGAGGTGGTCGTGTCCCACATCACGCTGCCGGTCTTCGGGTCCAGCGCGACCAGGTGGGCGTCCAGCGTGCTCATGATGATGTGGTCGCCCTGCACGGCCACGCCCCGGTTGTTCCGTCCGCAACAAAAGACCATGTCGTCGGGCAGTGGGTGCTCGTATCGCCAGAATGGTCGGCCGGTCGCCGCTTCGACGGCGATGACCGTGCTTGGCGACTCGGTGATGTACATCACGCCGTCCACCACGATGGGTGTCGTTTCGGCCTGGTCGAGGGTGCTGAGCTGGTGGACCCACTGAATCTCGAGACCGGCGGCGTTTGCCCGGTCGATCTGGTCAAGCCCGCTGTAGCGCTGGCTCTTGTAGTTGCCCGAGTACATCAGCCAGTTGTTCGGCTCGTCCTCGGCGTTGAGCAGCCGATCGGCGGACACCGGGACGAACGGAGCCGTGCTCCCCGAGGGGGCCTGCGCGGACGGTGAGGCGGCAAGCGCACCGACCATCAAGACTACGGTTGTGAGGAACAGGCCGCGCTGGGTCATGTCAATTCTCTCTCTTCCGGGGTTCGCCGACTGCCGTTTCGGGCCCCCTTTATACCTCGATACCGGGCGCGCCGCGCACGGGAAAAGGCGCGCCGTCCCGTAAATCGCGCGCGTTGGAGCGTGGTACGCTGCGTCGTATGACCCGCGCCGCCGTCCCCGTGGAGCCGGCAGGGCTCACGCGCCTTCGCCGTTTCCTGACGGGTGTCGTCATGGTTGGCGTCGTGGGCATGGCCGTCGAACTGTTGCTCATTGGTCACACCGACGGCTGGTATCAGCTTGTACCGGTCGTCCTGCTGACCGCGACAGCCGTGGCCATGGCCTGGCGGCTGGCGCGGCCGCGTCGGTTGACGGCGTGGGTCGTCCGCACGCTCATGGTGTCGTCAGTGGCGAGCGGTGTGGCCGGTGTGGTCCTGCACTATCGTGGGAACGAGGCGTTCGAGCTGGAGATGTATCCCACGTTGTCTGGCGCTGCGCTGGTGTTTGAAACCCTCACGGGGGCCACGCCGGTCTTGGCGCCCGGATCGATGGCGTTGTTGGGATTGGTCGGACTCGCCGTGACGTACCGCCCGTCCCGTTCAGGGGCAGTCGAATCCTCTGCCCCGCAGTCAGACGAGGAGTATCAGTCATGAGATGCCCGCGGATCTGGGGGCTCGCCTCCATTCGTTTTCCTTCTCCCCACGGTGCTGATGTGCGGAGCCGTCGCCGGGACAGCCGAGGCCCAGGTCGGGTGCATCGGTCACGATTGTGGACGCCAACATCGCGACCGAGCAGGAACTGTCGGTGTTGCCTCAGCTGACGCCGACGCTCGTCACGAGCATCGTCGGGGCGCGGCCCTTCGCAAGCATCACAGAACTCGACGCGCTACTGGCGCGGACACTCGACCGAGCGCAGATGACGGAGCTTTATGGTCGACTCTTCGTGCATTTGAACCTCAATACGGCCACGCGAGAGCAGGTCTTGCTCATTCCCGGCACGGGACCTCGCATGGCGCACGAGTTCGATGAGTACCGTCCCTACGCGGCGCTCGCGCAGTTCCATCGGGAGATTGCCAATACGTGGACGACACCGAGCTGGCGCGTCTCGCTACCAGGCGATGCCACAGTTCCGCCGAGAAATGGGCAAGTACGTGGACGACAACGAAGTGGCGCGATTGGAGCGCTACGTCACGATCAAGTGAGGCGTGACGCCGGGGGCGGTGACTACCTGCGCCCGGCCGTCACGGGGGCCGCCAGGCGGTGCCCGGCTTTGATCATCGGGCGCTCGATCCCGTAGTAACTGACAGCCGCGCACGCGAACACCAGGACGATGTTAAGTGGCGGCGCTTGCAGGCCGAACGGCAGCGTCGATTCAACTGCATCGCCGACCAGCCACAGCTGTTGCCACAGTACAGCGAGTAGGACATACGCCCAATCCATCGCATGCCCGACATCTCGAGGACGCGTCCAACCATGCTGGCGGGTCGAAGGACGGTGCCAATGACGAGACAGGGAATAAGCAGGGACTGCCAGAGCATGGCGAGCGGTGGCTGCACAGCGAGGACCGCCACGAGGGCGCCGAGCGCGCCGAGCCAGACCGGCACGGACAGGAGACGGGTCAGCCGTTCCCGTGTGTGCGGATCCGACGCCATGAGAGCGAACCAACAGCCCCACAGCAGGGCATCCAGTCGGATGTCGGTGCGCGTATAAAACCCAAGGCCTGGAATGAGCGTTTCACCGATCTCAAGGCGGAATTCCGCCACCCGCCACGCCGCCAGGAGCAGGCTCAGCGCGGCGCACCCCCACCGGGCCCGCCGCACACCCCACAGCACCAGGAGCCCGGGCCACAGGAGGTAGAAGTGTTCTTCCACGGCCAGACTCCAGAGGTGTCCCGTGTACCATCCGCCTGGTGCTGCCGGTGCGAAGTAGTTCCGTAGAAACAAGACCGACGACAGCAGCTCACCGCCAGAGATCGCGAAGACGCCGACGGCACTGAGCAGAGCCAGGGCCGCAAGCAGGGCGAAGTACGGAGGGAGGATTCTGAAGAAGCGGCGGATGTAGAACCCCTTCAGATTGATACGTCCGCGCGCGCGATGCTCCTCGATTAACCTCGAGCAAATCAGGAATCCGCTGATGCCAAAGAAAACATCAACTCCCATCGCGCCATACCGCGACAGCGCGTAGAGCCGATCGTTCGCGAAGGCGCCGTCTACGCCGAGAAGCCCGGCGGTGCCGTGAGCGACCATGACCCCCAGAATCGCGATCGCTCGCCACCCGTCCAGTGTCGGCAGGTAGCCGCCAGTGGTCGGGGGTGTGGGTGCCGACGCTGTGTTCAACGATCTGTTCCTGAGGCTGGCTGGACTGTAGCAGCCGGTGCTGGCGCTTCGTGCGCATAGGGCAGTGAATCCTGCGCCCCCCGGCGGGTCACGGACATCGCTGCTACGCCGCAGGCCCACTGCACACTGTCATGTAGCGAGAGGTTGTGGGCCAGCCCCACAGCCAGGGCGCCGTTGAAGCAGTCGCCGGCGGCGGTGGAATCGATGGCCACCACCAGGGGGGCGGCAATTCGCGTGGTGCCGGACGGTGTCGCGAGCAGCGCACCGGACCCGCCCAGCGTGATGACCACGTTCCTGGCCCCCATCCCAATCAGTCGTGTAGCCGCCTCGCCGGCGGTCTGCTCGTCGCAGACGCGTACACCCGTGAGCGCTTCGGCTTCCGTCTCGTTCGGCGTCACGAGATACACACCCGCCAGTAACGCCTCCGGTAGTGACCTGGCTGGAGCAGGGTCGAGAATGACCCGCCGCGCGGGCCCGGCGAGCCGGGCAATGGCCTGACTCACGGTGTGAAACGGAATCTCGAGTTGGAGGAGGACGACCGCGTCGGCTGGAATGCGGCTCAGGACCGCTTCAATCTCGGGGAGTCCGAGGGTGGCGTTGGCGCCCGGAGCCACGACGATCTGGTTGTTGCCCGCGTCATCCACGCTGATCAGCGCGACGCCTGATGGGGAGGTCGTGTCTCTGGTGACCCACGCACAATCAATGTCGTCGTCTTGCAGTCGCGCCAGGGCGTGATCACCGAACGCGTCGGTACCGAGCCTCGCCACCAACGACACTGCACCGCCCAACCGCGACGCGGCCACGGCCTGATTGGCCCCCTTCCCTCCCGCCGTGACCACGAAGTCACTGCCCATCACCGTTTCACCGGGCCGTGGCAAGGTGGGTGTGCGCACCACCAGGTCGGTGTTGATGCTGCCGATCACGTAGATGGGAGCGCTGTGGTTCTGCATGCCGCGCGAGCATCGAGGTCGGGGGGCGACCAGTCAGGGGGAACGGGTACGGCTCGCGCTGGGCGTGGGCCTTTCCGGCATACGGAGAGGGCCCACGCCCAGCGCGTTCGTGACGCGATGCGGTGGCGGCGCGCTACTTGGCGGCCTCCGCGTCACGCGAGCGTGCGCCACTCAGGATGTTGGTCATGCCGTAGTTCCCCTCGTGGCACGCGTACTCCACGAGTTCGTACTGCGTGTCGTCCAGATCCCAGCGGAACATGGCGGTCCAGGGCTGCGTCCAGACGGTCGGGTCGTCAACAGTGAATTGATATTCGAGCATGCCGGGCCCAACGCGTGTGTAGCGCTCCACGAGCGTCATGTTCTCGCTTGACCCCTGGAAACCGGTGCCGCCATTGAAGTTGGTGCTTTCGACGACCAGCGTGTCGCCCTCCCACCGGCCGTGCGAGTCACCGAGATACGACCGGATATCGCTCCCGATCGCCGGCTCTGGCGAGGTGGGGACGATACGCGTTTCGTGGACCATCTCCCGCGTGATGGCCACGTACCCGGGTCCTTGCACGATCTGCAGACCGTTGTTGTAGCCGCCGGGGGTCGGGATGAGACCGCGTGTGATGCACCGGACCCACGTCGACAGATCCTCAGGCCCACCCGGCGTGCTGGCCTCGCGCGGTGCCCGCTCGTCTCCGGCCGTGACGGCGCGCGTTGCCTGTCGCGCCGTTCGGGCCGGCAGTCGGCCATTGGGTGGGTCGATCACCATCGCCAATTGGGTGGAGACACCCTGTCTGCCATACCCCAGCGTCGTGTCGCGCCACTCGCGCTCGTAGCCCCAGATACCTCCCAGCAAGCGTCCTTCGTGGCGTGCCACCGCCTCTTCGGCGGTCAGTTCCTCGGTGTCGGCGGCTTCGTCACGTTCGAAGGGGATCCCAGCGGCGGAGCTGTTGGTCCAGATGCCTTGGAAGTCAGGTTCGCCCCAGGGCGTGCGGGGCGCGTCGTACTGTCCCAACGCTTCGGTCGTCAGGATGGCCGCGCCCAGATCGACATCGGCTCCGGCAAACCCGGTCTCGACCACCGCCACGCGGACGTTGTCGGGGCCGGCGAGAAACGCCCGTTTGGCGGCGGTACGCCCGCCCTCTGGTACGGCCGGCTCTTGTTCGAAGGTCACGCCTTGTTCACGGAAGGTGGCGGCAGCCTGGTCAATGTCGTCGACCACGAACCCCACATGGTCGATGGCGCGCTCTCTCGTGGTGCCCGGCGCGCCCTCCGGATGGGCCGACACCAGAAACCAGATGCCGTCGAACCGCAGTCCGTCGAGCTGTCCCTTCAGACTGCCAGGCTCGCCGCCCATGACGTCGCGATACCACGCCAGGGTGGCGGCGGGGTCGCTGGCCATGAGGTGCACGTGATGAAAGCCGAGCGTGTCCGGGTCCTCTACGAGCTCGATCCGCGTGCCCCACGGGTCGAAGATGATGCCGAGCTTGAACAGGCCGGGCACGTCGCGCAACGTCGAACCGTCGGCGTTGCGCTGCAGTCGTACGCCAGAGCCGCGGACACCCACCCCTTCGAGCTCGGCCATCTTCGCGGTCACGTCCTGGAACGAGAACCCGATGTGGTCCACACCCGTTCCCTGACTGCCCCCCTGTGTCGGTTGCGGGACGAAGACGACCTCGACGCCATAACAGTCGGCGGCATCGCTCCGGTCGGTCAGCGGTTCGCAGCCCATGTGTTCGGTATACCAGGCAACGCCCTGGGCGGGACTCGCCGACGTGATGTGCACGTGGTGGTAGTCGGCCGCGAGGGCCAGACCCGGAGTGACGAGTGTCGCGGTGGCGAGCGCGATGGCGACGCGGTTGCGGTTCATGATGGTGCCTTTCTGTGTCGTCCCGGGCCGGTCTGCAATCTTGCCGGTCTGAAGCTGGGCCAATTATATCGACGCGGACCTGTTTGGCGCGGCAATCGTCGGCGGCAGAGAATTTCTCGAGCGTGGCGTGCGTGGGGTCGCGCGAGCCAGTAGAGTAGGGCCATGGTCTCGCTGTGGCGCCTGACGCGACGTATGCTCGATGCGCTCAGGCGGCATGCCCGGGCACTGGGAGCCACGACCGCGACGCTCGTGCTTCTCGCGTGCGCAGCGGCGTGGGCGGCCGAGCGGGCCGAGGCCCCGCGTGTCGAGACACGCGCCGCCGAGCCGCAGCGAGCGATTCGGCGGGAGGATTTCCGGCCGGCGCTCATGAACCCGAACGCCAGCGGTCGCGAGTTCTTCTTCACACGGGCTATCTACAGTGGTGGCGGACGCCGAGGCTACGGTGGATCGTGGGCCACGGACTACCCGAAAGCCGACCAGCAGTTCCTCACCATCATCGACCGTCTGGTCGACCTGGATGCCTACGAACGGGAGAACGCGGTTCGACTTGACGACCCAGAGCTGCGCAGGTTCCCGTTCTTGTATGCGCTCGAAGTCGGCTACATGTACATGACGGAGCCAGAAGCGCAGGGGCTCCGCGGCTACTTGTTGGCCGGCGGGTTTCTGATGATCGACGACTTTTGGGGCACGCGGGAATGGGCGAACTTCGAGAGCGAGATCAAGCGGGTGCTGCCCGAATACCAAATCGTCGAGGTGCCGCTCGATCATCCGATCTTCAACACCGTCTACAACATCGAAGAAGTCGTCCAGGTACCGAATATCTCCAGGGCCCAAGGTGGTCCGACCTGGCAGCGGGACGGCGTTGTGCCCCACCTGCGCGGCATCTTTGACGAAGACGGCCGGCTGATGGTCGCCATCAACTGGAACACGGACATCGGCGATGCGTGGGAGTGGGCCGAGAGTCCGTATTACCCCTTGAAGTACTCGACCTACGCGATCGAGATCACGGTCAACCTGATCGTGTACGCCATGAGTCACTAACCGTTGCCTGCGCTTCATCAATTGAGCTAGCCTGCCGCGATTGGTGCCAAGGCCAGATTCGCTGGGGCGCTGGGTCAGGGGCAAGTCGTGAACGATATGAACCGACGGCAGTTCTTGGGGACGGGCGCGCTGGGCCTGAGCGCCGGCACGTTCAGTCCCGGCATCGCCGGGGCCCAAGGCCGGGCGGGGGACCAGTTCGCGCCGGCATCCAGCCATGTCCAGATGACCGGCGATGGGCTGGGCCTGACGGCCGCCGATCAGGGGCGTCTGTTGACCCACTTGGCCGACCAGGAGCTGATTGCTCCTGACTCCTATTCGAACGGTGGCACGGTCGAAGCGTTGGAGCAACAGTGCGCGGCGCTGCTTGGGAAAGAGCGCGCCGTGTTCATGCCGACCGGGACCCTCGCCAATCATCTGGCCGTGCGTGAACTGGCGGCCGGGGCCGGTGGCCGCGCCATCGTGCAGGCGGAGAGCCATCTGTTCAACGACTCGGGCGACTGCGTGCAGACACTCAGCGCTATGACCCTGATGCCGTTGGGGGCAGGGCGGCCCAGCTTCACCCTTGACGAGTTGGAGGATGTCGTCAGTCGTACCCGGAGCGGGCGTGTCGAGCGGCCGGTCTCCGTCGTGTCCATCGAAACCCCGGTGCGGCGGCGCTTCGGGGAGACGTTCGATCAGGCCGAGGTAGATCGCATTACCGCGTTCGCGCAGGCTGAAGGCATCCGGCTACATCTGGACGGTGCCCGGCTGTTTTTGCAGAGCGGGTATACCGGTATCGATGTCGCGGAATACGCGCGGCCGTTCGACACGGTCTACGTCTCTCTCTACAAGTACTTCAACGCGGTCTCCGGCGCGATCCTGGCTGGTCCACGCGCATTGCTCGACGGCATGTTTCACACGCGGCGGATGTTTGGGGCCGGTCTCCCCGGGGCCTGGCCGTTTGCCGCCGTGGCGCTGCACTACATGCCCGGGTTCGTCGACCGGTTCCGCGACGCGGTTGCCGTGTCCGAGGCGTTCATCGAGCAGGTCACTCGACACGAAGCCTTCGCGGTCGAGCGCATGGCGGCCGGCACCAACCTCTTCTGGTTGCGCGTGACCGGTGTCGATGCGAGCGCGTTCCGTCGTCGGTTGCAAGAACGGGGGGTCTCGCTCGGCGGCATGCGGTCGGATGGCCGCGTCCTGGTGGGCGTCAACGAAACCTGGAACCGCGCCACGGCCGACGACCTGGACGACCGGTTCCGAACGGCCCTGGGCTGAGGGGTTCCGAGCGAGGCGTCCGCCTGGCGGCGTTGCTTCGTCGGTCACAGCCCGCCTGGCTGCTCCCTCCTTGCGCCTGGCCAGACGAACGCCTCGCCCGGAACCCTCCCGTTTTGCCAACCTGCTGCTAGGGCGAGCCAACATCGTAGCGAGGGCCTTCAGGCCCGCCGGGCGGCAACGTTCAGGGCCGCTGGGGCACCCTGAGCGGGATGTCGAAATCTACCTTGGCAAGAATACGGAACGAGTAGTCGTGAAAGGTGTCGATGCGGTGCATGCGTGCCGCGAATTCGATACCCATCTCGTTGGCCGGCCGATAGGTTCGTGAGAGCCCGGTTTCAAAGTAGTGCCGCAGGCTGGTCAGCCGACCGCCTCCGTGCAACGACCCGTAATTCCCGTCGCCTTCGCGCTTGATGAAATCTCGTGCGCGCCAGCCAATCACGTGCGCGCGCCAGCCGGCCTTCTCCGCCGCATATCGCGTGAACAGCCCGAAACCGTGCCCCGTGTCCCTGGCGTCGCGCGCGGTGCGATTCGGGACGTCCCGTGCCACCAGCCCATGCACCTCGGCGGTCTGCGTGTCGAACGGCCCCCCGGGCAGCTCCACGACAAATCCGACCCCGCCAGCCCAGCTGTCGCCGACCGGCCCCAAGTCGAACAGTTGTCCGCCCTCGTGGACCAGATGATATTGATAGCTGAACCACACCGGCAGCTGCGCCTTCAGCTGTACCTGTCCTTTGATCCCGGTGTCGAATCTCTCCCGGCTGACCTCCGTGTTCAGCTGTTGCCAGTTGATCCAGGTTTCTTGCTCGAATCGGGTCCTGTTGATCGTCAGCTGCAAGCCGGCCTCGCCCGGACGGCTGAATGCCAGCGACTCGGTCTGGAGCGGCGGGAGCAGCCCGTGCGGGCCCTGCCGGTCCGGCCCCAGCCCGACCTCTCGGGTGCCGCTCTCGATCGAGCCGATCACAAACCGCGCATAGTCGTTCTGCACATGCAGGGCGATGACCGGTAGCACGGTTTCGAAGTTGTCGTCGTCGCCGAACAGGTGGTTCCCGAACAGCCCGCCCCGCACGGTGACAAATTCGTTGAGCACCACGTCAAAGAACAGTCTACCCTCGGTCCCGAGGAGCGTTTCGCCCTCTCGCCACGGGTTGAAGAACTCGGTGTTGTCCCCGTAAAACGTCATGTCGACGTTGAAGGTGATTCGCTCCTGGGCCGCCGCCGGGCCCGCACCCGCGAGCGCCAGCAGGCCGCCAAGCGCGACCGAAATAGGGAATCGCATAGAAGGCCGGAATTATACCGGCACAGAACCTTTCCTTGTGCCCGCCCGTATACCCGGGACAGAGACACAGGGCGGCCGCATGGCGCCTTCCGATGGAGGACAACCCATGAGAGCACAGAGTTTCTGGTCCGCGTCGTTGCTGGCAATCATGGTGATGTTCGTTGGCGTCGGGGCCTCTGTTGGCACCCAGGCCCAGCAAGCCTCCGAGCCGTGGATCCATGTCCAGATCGACCGCGACGGCGATGACCACATCAGCCTCAACCTGCCGTTGGCGGCCATCGAGGCGGCTATTGCCCTGGCTCCCAGTAGCATCGTGGAGAATGGCCAGTTGCAGCTCGGTCAAGAGCACGAAGTGCCGGTGGCGGCCATCCGCGGCATGTGGGAGGAACTCCGCAGTGTCGGCGACGCCGAGTTCGCGACCATCCAGCATGAGGGGAACGACGTCCGGATCGCCCGGGAAGGCGACACCATTCTCGTCCGCGTCAGTGAAGAGGGCGATGACGATGACGCGGATGTGCGAGTCGAGATTCCGGTGCCGGTGGTTGACGCGCTGCTCTCCGGCGAAGGCGACATGCTGAACGTCAGAGCGGCGATTCAGGAACTCAGCACGATGCGCGGCGAGATGGTCCGGGTCATCGAAGCGAACAACAACATTCGCATCTGGATCGACGAGACCCCGACCCAGTAGCTGGGGCGATCGGCCGCGCCATCGGGAAAATATCGAACGGGGCTGCCGGGTGACCGGCGGCCCCGTTCGCGTGTACGGCGTTTGTTTGCGTCGCGGGGCGACCGGTGGTGGTGATCAGTTACGATATAGGCGGGCACGAACCGGTGACACTGATCGACGGCGCGGCGGACGAACCGTTCATGCGGGAGGCGCTCGTGCAGGCGCGGCTGGCGCGCGACCGCGACGAAGTGCCGGTCGGGGCCGTCGTCGTACGAGACGGCGTCATCGTTGGCCGCGGATGCAATCAACCGATTGGCAGCCGCGACCCGACCGCCCACGCAGAAATCGTCGCGTTGCGAGACGCGGCGGCCACGGTCGGCAATTACCGCCTGACCGGGGCTCAGTTGTTTGTCACCGTCGAGCCGTGTCTGATGTGCGCCGGTGCCTTGGTGCACGCCCGCATCAGCCGACTCGTTTACGGTGCGTCGGAGCCGAGGACCGGTGCCGTGCGGTCGGCGATGCCCGTGCTCGACGATCCTGCATTGAACCACCAGGTCGAGGTTGCGACCGGGGTGCTCGAGCAGGAATGCCGTGAGTTGATGCAGGCGTTCTTCACCGACCGCCGAGCCTGAGGGTTGGGGCGTCAGCCGCGGCGAGCAAGCTCTATACGGAGAGGTACCGAAGTGGTCGTAACGGGGGCGCCTCGAAAGCGTCTTGTCGGGTAACCGGCACGTGGGTTCGAATCCCACCCTCTCCGCCATTCTTTGTTCCAGACAAGTCCCAATGCATTCAATTACACCCGTATTATAGGCACTGTATGTCTATTGTGCGTCCGGTGCGTTCCGTTGACTTCCCACAAGAGCCGGTAAATAATGTGGGAAGTAATGGGGGAACAAGAACGTAGGCGGCACCCGCAGAAAGCCCTCACCGCACGGGCTGTGCAGACCGCGAGGGCGGGAGACCGCGCCAGACGGATCGCCGACGGCGGTGGCCTCTACCTGTTTGTGGCCCCCGGCGGTGCCAAGAGCTGGGTCCTGCGAACGGTCGTCAAGGGCAAGCGATGCGACCTCGGGCTCGGCAGCGTCACCCTCGTTCCACTGGCTGACGCCCGCGAGGAGGCGCGACGGCTGCGTCGGATCGCTCGCACGGGCGGCGACCCCCTCGCTGAACGCCGACAGGAGCAGCGGCCCGTACCCACCTTTGAGCAGGCCGCACGACAGGTCCATGCCGGTCACGAGGCCGGGTTCCGCAACGAGAAGCACAAAAAGCAGTGGTTGGCCTCGCTCTCGGGCGTTATCTCGGCGTCTGGATCGAAGCGGGTGGACGCCATCACGAGCGCCGACATTCTCGCGGTGTTGAGCCCGCAATGGCTCGAACGTCCAGAGACGGCCCGGCGCGTCCTCCAGCGTCTCCGCGTGATCTTCGACTGGTGCAAGGCCCAGGGCTACTGTGCCGGGGATAACCCAACAGCGGGTCTCACCAAGGTATTGCCCAAGCACCGCGCCAGCAAGACGCACCATGCGGCGCTGCCGTATCCAGAAGTACCCGCGTTCCTCCGTGCCTTGCGCGAGTCCAATGCCAGCGCCCTGGTGAAGCTCGCCTTCGAGTTGACCGTGCTGTCCGCGGTCCGCACGTCTGAGACCCTGCTTGCCACCTGGAGCGAGGTCGATCTTTCGACGCAGACCTGGACCATTCCGAGCGAGCGCATGAAGGCCGGTGTCGAACACCGTGTCCCGTTGTCGTCGCGCTGCGTGGAGATCCTGACAGAGGCGCAGGCCCTGGCGGATGGGTCACACTACGTCTTTCCGGGTCGGTCTGGGACGAAGCCGCTCAGCGGCATGGCGTTTCTGATGGCGCTGCGGCGGATGGGACGCAACGATGTGACCACACACGGGTTTCGGAGCAGTTTTCGAGACTGGGCGGCGGAGCGCACGAACTTCCCCCGCGCCGTCTGCGAAGCCGCGCTCGCGCATACCCTCAAGGACAAGACCGAGGCGGCGTATCATCGGACCGATCTGTTTGACCGTCGACGCGAGCTGATGGCCGCGTGGGCGAAGTTCGTTCTGGGTCAGGAAACGAGTCGAAACCTCGACCAAGGTTCTATAGCCGCTCGCAGCAGTCTCGGGGAGACTGTGCCGAAGCTCTGAGACGCAACAGTGAGTGTCCACACGTCGATGTTCCAGGAACCTGGCCAGGCTGGGCACGAGGCTCTGGACCGTCTGGAGAAAATGGCGCGTGACTGTTTCAAGACCCTCAAACTACCCGAGGACCTCAGCAGCTTCGAGGTGCGTTACTCCGAGAGCCGCCGCGCTAAGAACCAACGCGAGCAAGACGCCTACATGATCATCGTGGCGTTGAACTTTATCTACCGAGCACGCGCCGCGATCGATGACAACAACGCCAGCACCGCGGCGGCGTGGGCTGTAAATGCGACCGTCTACATCGCATCGCTCAGCAGCATCGCCCGGTTGAAGAGCCTCCGGCAAGTACTGGGTGGTGAGGCACGTGCGAAGCTGTACGATGCCCCCAAAGAACAAGCAAAGGTCTACGCCGAGAAGCTCTGGCTCAACGATCCGGACTTGTCCAACTCCGCAGTCGCCGAGATTATTCGGCCACGGCTGGAAGAGCCAGGAAGCGGAAACACCAAGGCAGCGACGAGCACGATTCGCAGGTGGATCGCCCCTTGCGCCCCAGCGAAACGCTAACAACCGTCTCCCCGATCCTCCAGTTGGCAGGTCTACGGCACCTGCCAGTCCAACAACTACGGTGAAGGTCTATACGGAAAGACTGGGGTGAAGGTGAGGTGTGCGTATGAACGAACTCTGGCGGCGACCTCGTGTCGAAGCGGAGAGCAGATACGCTCGCTCAACCCTCTATCTCCGCATTACCCAGGGGCTGTGGGTCCGACCGGTCAGCCTGGAATGCGGCACGAATCGCCGCCAAGTCTGACGGCGAGATCCACGACCTTGTCACGCGGCGCTTCCTCACGACTTGGCGAGTGCTGAGCACCTGCCAATCCAACGGCTACCTTACAAGTCTTGAGCGTTCCGCGCTCGATGACATCTACCTTTTTCAACGATGGGTGGACGCGCAGTGGGACTGGACGCCGTGCCCGAATCTCAGCGAGCGAACCAGCGGTGGCGAACACTTTAAGGAGTGAAGGATGACTGATCAGGTGGAATCGATCTTCAGACGGCCGCGGGTTGAGGACACAAGCGGATACTCCCGCTCCACCCTCTACCTTCGTATCACACAGGGCCTGTGGCCCAAGCCGGTCAGCCTCGGGGTCCGCGCTGTCGGCTGGCCCGCCCGCGAGGTGTCGGCCATCAACGCGGCACGCATCGCCGGCAAGTCTGACGACGAGATCCGGGCTCTCGTGAAGAGGCTTCACACTGAGCGAGGCGCTCAAGCCGAAGAGGGGCGGCTGTGAGCGCCTCAGACCCGCTGCTGGCCGTCGCCACGGAATCGCTGCGGATCATTGAGGACGACCTCGCTGGGGGTCTTGTCGAGCACCTGGCGCTCGCGGTCGTTCAGCGAGACGAGGAGCTAAGAGGCGTCCGCGCCGTCCAATCTGCGGCCCTTGAGCAGCTCCACGGCGCACGGTCGGAGATCGACCGACTCTGCCGTCGTCTCGCCGAGGCCAGAAACGACCGAGCGGAACGCTCCGCGGTGCCGGTCGGGGCACAAGCCCAAGGACAAGGGCAAGGCAAAGAACAGCACAAGCAATTAAGAGAAACCCCAACAGCAACACCAACCCAAGTACAAACACCAACACTAACTCCAAGAACAAAACCAAGCCCAAGGACAAGGACAAGAGCAAGGAGATCCCCGTGGACATGCGACGACATCTGAACCGCAGGATGACCAACGGCGATCTGGAGCAGATGGGCGGCGATTACGAGGGCGTCATCGCAGAAGTGGTCATGGAAGACATGCGGAACCGGTACACGTCCAAACGCGAGGAGCATCCGGTCATCGTCTTCGAGGACGGGTGGCGGATTGTTCCGAATATTGGGATTCGGCAGGCGCTGATCAACTCGCTGAAGGCAGAGTCCGACGACTGGATTGGCGGGCGCATCCGCATTTTCCTGCGTCCGATGCCGCGGAAAGACGGGAGTGGCGACGGACCACAGCGATTCGAGAAGGCGGTCGAATGTCTAGCTCCCGAGACGGTAAAGCCGAAGAAGACGGAGCGGGCGGAGTTGGTGGCAGACGAGATTTCTTGGAGGTAGTCGATGACGCGGTTCAAAGCCGAGACCCTGATTGGGCAAGCCCCGGTTACCGGGCGCACCGTGTGCCTGAATTGCCGACGCGAGTTCAGCGCGGCCGACGGACGTGTCGTGACGTTCTACGCGGAGGGCGAGGCGGTTGGATTCGTGTGCAGCGGATGCGTGACTTCGGAGGCGAGGGAGTTGCTCAGGAGCAAGAAGACGTGACCGACCGCTTGGACACCGATGGAAAACCGCCGCTGCGCCCGAGGTGCCGACATGACGCGAAAGAAGATGTCGATCGTAAAGGGCTGGTTCTTTCATCGACGCACAGAGGCCGACGACATGGGCGGCGTGGCGGGCGAATTACGCATTCTCGAAGCCGAAGACACGCAGAAGACAACAGGTGAGTCCAGATGAAAGGCCATGGTCAGAAATTTACGCGCAAGATGCACCACGCGGTGGTCGCGCTGTTGCAGTCGCCCACCATCGAAGCAGCGGCTGGGCTCTGCGGGGTCTCCGAATCGACGCTGTCACGGTGGACCAAACGGTCCGATTTTCAGGATGCCTATACGGAAGCGCGGCGTGACTTGGTGCAACGGTCGCTCTCCTCGTTGCAGACCGCGTCGATTGAGGCTCTCGATGCCCTGAAACGTAATGTGGCCTGCGGTCTCCCGGCCATCGAGGTGCGTGCGGCGTCGGCCTTGTTGGATCAGTCGTTACGAGCCACAGAACTCGCCGGTCTCGAAGCCCGACTGGACGCGCTGGAGGACACGGTCAAAGCAGAGCGCAC
>CALLXD010000024.1 GCA_937766455.1 Vicinamibacterales bacterium
CGTATCCGCCCTTCGGAAAGTGTCCACGGGATCGGATCAAGCTCACGCCAGCATGGGACGGACGTCAAGGCGTGTCATCGGTCTCCGGAGGGATGTGGGGTCTTCGTGTCGGCTTGACACTCAGAATGGTGTGAGCTCGAGCGTTCGCCCGGGGGGCTCAGCCGTGACATTGATATCTCCGAAAGTCCCGATACGCGTACGATCGGCTGCGGAACGAAGGCTTGAGTCGGGGCCCTGGACCGCGTAGATTAGCACTCTGGAGAGGAGCCTCCGACTCATGTACATCAGCTCGACGACACGTCATCGCACCGCACGGTGCTCACTGTGGTTCCTGATGCTGGCGAGCCTGGCCGCGCAGCCGGTGCAGGCGCAGGACGACTGGCCGTCATGGGGGGGAGACCCCGGCAATCAGCGCCACTCCTCCTTGACACAGATCGATACCAGCAACGTCTCGACCTTGGTGCCGGCCTGGCGGTACGAGATGACGCAGCCGGGCGTGCCGTCACGCCCGGCCCAGTCGACCCCGCTCATGGTCGACGGCGTCCTGTATCTGTCGTTTCCGTACTACCGTGTGGTCGCCCTCACGCCAGAGACCGGCGACGTCCTCTGGGACTACACCGCACCCGGGGACTGGAACTCACCGGAGCACCAATTGCACTGGACGGGTGGGTCGATGCGCGGACTGGCGTACTGGGAAGGTGATGACGTCACCGCTCCACAGATCGTGTTCGGCACCGAGGAGGGCGAGTTGATCTCGCTCAACGCGCAAACCGGTATCCCCAACGGCCGGTTCGGCAACGACGGATACGTCGATCTCAAGACAGACGACGTGATGAACGGGTTCCCGAACATGCACTACGGGATCTCGTCCGGGGTCGCCGTGTACAAGCACCTGGTGTTCACCGGTGTCCACAACGCCGACGAAACGGGCGCGAAGGGTCCGGCCGGCGACGTGCGCGCGTGGAACCTGCGCACGGGCGAACTCGTGTGGACGTTTCACACCGTGCCTCACCCTGGCGAGGTCGGTAACGAGACCTGGCTGAACGACTCCTGGCGCAACACCAGCGGCGCCAATAACTGGACCTTCTTCACCGTTGACCAGGAGCGTGGCATTCTCTACATGCCGCTCGGCTCTGCGCTCAACGACTTCTACGGCACTGACCGACCGGGCGACAACCTCTTCTCGGATTCCATCGTGGCGGTTGACGCTCTCACCGGGGAGCGGAAGTGGCACTTCCAGGCCGTTCATCACGACCTGTGGGACCTGGACATGCCGGTGCCGCCGATCCTGTTCGACGTAGAGCGGGACGGCGAGTCGATTCCGGCCGTCGGGGTCATGACGAAGTATCCGGTGTTGTTTATCTTCAACCGGGTCACCGGCGAGCCGCTCTATGACATCGAGGAACGTCCTGTTCCGGCGGGGAACCTGCCCGGGGAGTACTACTCGCCGACGCAGCCGTTCCCCGTGAAGCCGCCGCCGTTTGGGCGGATCCGCTTCACAATGGACGACATCGCCACGGTGACGCCGGAGCACACGGCCGCGTGCCGCGAGCGCTTGATGGCCTACGACGGGGGGCGTAACCGTGGCCCGTACACGCCGCCATCCGTGGAGGGTGCGCTGGTGTTTCCGTCGACCGGCGGTGGCACCGAATTCACCGGTGGGACCTTCGATCCGAACCTGGGGTACTACATCATCAACTACGCGGACACCGGACACATCAGCACCCTCGACGAGGTGGGCGACGACCCTGATCGTCGAGGCTATGTGGGGCCTCTGGAATCCCGTCGGCGCTACTGGCATGTCGTGGACCGACTGACCGTCGATGGGTGGCCCTGTTGGCAACCACCGTGGTCCAGCCTGGTCGCCGTGGACGTGAACACGGGCGAGATCGCCTGGAAGATCCCGTTCGGCACGGTCGCAGGTGCGCCGCCTGGGCTGCAGACCGGCGCCCCCAATTCTCAAAAAGGCGGGCCAACGTCTACCGCCGGGGGCGTGCTCTTCATCGGGGGGGCCACCGACCGACGATTTCGCGCCTACGAGACGAAGACGGGGCGCGAGTTGTGGAGTGTCGAGACCGAGCAGTTGATCAGCGGTGCCAATCCAATCATCTACCTGGGACAGGACGGGAAGCAGTACGTCGCCGTGGCGGCGGGCACGACGTTGCTGACCTACACGCTGCCGTGACCGGTCGGCGCGGTCTGGATCGCGGCGACGACCGGGGTCGTCTCACTCATCCACGCCAAGTTCGCGCCAAGCGCGGTGGCCGAGACGCCGGCCGAATCTGGTCCTCCAGGGTGCGTCATATGGTCTCTGATCACGATTACCTCCCAGACGGCTTGAACGAGGAGGCGACTGCCGATCTGTCCGGCATCAGGTTGGTGGTACTGTGACCGACAGATAAGGAAGGCAGGACGACCGATGAGTGTAGAACGAGCGTCGGAATCGCGGCTGAGTCGCCGCGCCGCGATGCGCCTGCTCGGCACCGCGGCGGCCGGCGCGGGACTTGGCCTCACAACCGGCTGTGGGTCGGCAGAACCTCCGGCGGCCGAGCCGGCACAGGCGCTGGGAGGTGGCACAGTCGCCTTTCCGGAGGGCGCGATCGTGCGCACGTTGCTGGCCGACATCGACCCCGCTGCGCTCGATGTCGGCGCGACGTTGTTTCACGAGCATCTTGCGTTCGATTACAGCAGCCCACCGCCGCAGCCGCGGGCGCCGGGTACCCCCCCTCCCGCGCTTCCCACGAATGACGCCATGGTCGACCTGCTGGTCGAAGAGCTGCGGATGGCCGCCTTCGATGGAGTGAGCTGCATCGGCGATTCCTCGATTGGACCGCGCACCGACCAGCAGCTTGCCAACCTCACGGCCATGGCCACCCGGTCGGGCGTCCACGTCGTGCTGGGCGGCAGCTACTTTCTACAGCCCCGGTATCCGGAAGACATCATTCGGTTGCCCGAGGAGGAGATCGCCACGCACCTGGTGGAGCAAGCCGGTCGTGAGCGCTGGGGAGCCCTGGGCGAGGTCGGCAGCTCCTTTCCGGAGATGCACGTCGACGAGCGCAAGATGATTCGAGCCGTCAGCCAGGTGCACGCGCGGACCGGGCTTCCGATTTTTACCCACGTCCCGCACGAGAGCTGTCCGTCCTGTGCGTTGGAGCAGATCGACATCTACGAGTCACAGGGTGTCGACATGGCTCACTTGTGCATCGGGCATCTCTCGACCATCCTTCGCGCCGACGACCCGGGCTGGGAGACCCACAAGGAGATCGCCCGGCGGGGTGCCTTCCTCGGTTTCGACACGGTCGGCCACCAGATGAGCTCGTCGTTCATCCCGGCGCGAGAGAAAGTGGAGATGGTCCTGAGCGCCCTCGAGGCCGGGCTCGAGGATCAGATCCTGCTGTCGTCCGACTTCGCCAACACGACCCAGATCAAGGCCAATTGGGGCAACGGGTTCTCGACGGTGCTCATCCAGTTCGTGCCCAAGCTTCGCTACTTTGGCGTACCGGACGAGACCATCCAGAAGATTCTGGTGGACAACCCGCGCCGGTGGCTGGCGCACCAGCCGATGACCGCATAGCGGCTAGACAACGGGGCATACCAAATGAAAACACTGCGTCAGTATTCGACACTCGCTTTGGTCGCGCTTGCAATCGCCCTGGTCACGCCGGCCACTGCGTTCGGGCAAGCGGAAGCCTACTCCGGTGTCACAGATTCCATGGTGCTCTTCCAGGAGCACTGCGCCGTCTGTCATGGTGAAAACCTGGAGGGGGCTGCCCAGGGCACGCCGCTGCGGGGCGAGTTGCGTCATGGCGACTCCATGGCAGACGTCATCGCCAGTATCAGCGACGGCTATGAGGGGTCGGGCATGCCCAATTGGCAGGACACCTTCGACCCGGAGCGCATTCGCAGCATCGCCATGTACATCCTGGAATCCCGCGACAACCTCGACTACGTGACGTCCAATTTTGACGTGCCACTCTCGATCCCAGAGAGCCGGTTCGAGAGCGAGTTACATGACTTTCGTCTGGAAACAGTCGTCGACGGCCTGGATCCGCTCCCCTTTTCCATCGAGCCCCTGCCCGATGGTGGTCTGTTGCTGACAGAGAAAACAAAGGGTGTGCGCATCATCAGCCCGGACGGTGAGCCGTCGGAGTTTATCCGGGGAACGCCGCGGGCCTACGACGACATCTATCGTCTGGATTCACGTTTGGATATAGAACGAGGCATGGGCTGGCTGTTGGATATCGTGCTGCATCCAAACTACGAAGAGAACGGCTGGATCTATCTGCACTACGGCGACCGCTGCGGCGAGTGCAATGACCGTAGCCGAGAAAGCGGACGTCCCGTGGCGATGAACAAGCTGGTGCGAGGGAAAATCCAGAACGGCGCATGGATTGAAGAGGAAACCATTTGGCAAGCCGACAGGGAGGACTACAACCAGGCAGGGGATGTCGGCGCCGGCGGCCGCGTCGCCTTCGACGACGCCGGCCACGTCTATTTCAGCGTGGGCTCGAGAGGCCCGGCGGACGGTATTCAGGATCTGTCCATGCCCTGGGGTAAGACGCATCGCGTGAACGACGATGGCAGTATTCCGGAAGACAATCCATTCGCCGATCGCGACGATGTCTATCGCAGTATCTACACCTATGGTCATCGCAGTCCTCAGGGTTTGGAATTCGATACCGCGACCGGAGAGCTGTGGGGCACTGAACACGGACCTCGGGGTGGGGACGAGGTGAATCGACTGCTACCAGGGGGCAACTATGGCTGGCCGTTATTTTCTCTGGGTATCGACTACGACGGCACCGCGGTCGACTACGGTAAGGACCAGGGCATCGTCTTTGAGCTGTCTGATATCGAGCAGCCGGTCGTGGATCTGACACCGTCCCCCGCCGTGTCCAGTTTCATCATTACCACCAGTGAACAGTTTCCCGAATGGCGCGGTGATTTTCTGGTGGGCTCGTTGAAGGCACGAAGTCTGTTTCGCGTCGAGATAGAGGACAACCGATTCATTCACCGAGAAACATTGTTCGAAGGCATCGGCCGCGTTCGTGATATTGCGCAGGGCTATAACGGAGACATCTTCTTGTTACTCGAACATACCTCCGGCGGGCAGATCGTTCGATTGGTTCCTGCTGACGAGTGACCCGGCGCGGCCTCGCTACTCGAAGCACCGGACCGCTCGGAGCAAACCCGGGCGCCTGGTGCGGGTCTCGCTGGTCAACACCATCCAGCCGTCGTCCCGGAACGCAATCGCCTCGCCTTGCGGATCGCTGTTGTCGATCCAGCAGGCCTCGTCGATCGGTCGTGGATCTGCCGTCAGCGGCCAGGGGAACAGGTAGATCTCCGCGTAGGTACGGACCGCCAGTTGGTCGCTCCGGGCATTCAGCGAGGCGCCCGTGGCGTACCGTACCGCCGCGCGGTCTGGGTGGATCGGGAGCTGGACACCAGTTCGGAGTGTGAGGACGCTAGCGTCCTCGATGGCTGCGCGGACGTCGCGGGCCGGAATCCGGAACAGCCAGGTCGTCTGTTTGCGCTCTTTGGTGACGACGACCAGATCTCCGGCGCCGGTGATGGCGAGGCCCTCGGCATCGTGAGGACCATCCGGATAGACGAAGCGCACGGACCCGACGGCGCTCACGGTTGTGTCACCGGCGAACGGGTCCGGTTCCTCGATGACATGGACGGCCACCGAATCGCGGCGAGACAGGTTGTCGCCAATGTCGCCTGCGTAGAGACACGACCTGGCGGTTCGATGGGGACAAGGCCCAAGCGCCATCGCTTCCCAGTCGCGCGCGTCGATCCCCTGCACGTCGATCGTCGCCAGCAGACCGGCAGACTCGTCGAGAGCGTAGAAGCGCGGTGCGTCCCCCGAGTCGTTGTGCGTCCAGAACACGCCGGGGTACGACCGGCTGATACCGAGGCCCGACGACTCGTTGACCTCAGCCGGCAAGCGACCGAGTTCGATGATCTCGGCTGGTGCGTAGGAGGCGCGCTCCTGGGTCAGGTGGCGCCTGGCGCGCCGCAGGCGTGTGCCGTCCACGTACCAGTAGGCCAGCGCCAGTCCCACGACGACGATCAGGATGCCAATCGGCGCTGCCGGAGACCTCCCCAGCCATTTCGTCGCCATCGCCTAAAGGATACCGAGAGCCCAGAATCGGTTGCGTCGCCGACAGCGACCGCGAAGAGCGACCGGCTAGCGCGCTCTCGACTGTCCGCGTCGCAACAGTGACTCGAACGGTAGCTCCAGTGACAGCTCCTCGGTTCTCGGGGTGTAACAGATCGTATCGCTACACGCCTGAAACACGATCGACACCGGCACGTCGACGACGTCCGGTCGGTCAGGATTGGTCCGAAAGTAGACGTCTGCGTTCGGGGTGATGGGGATCGCGACGTCGACAACGCCCTCGTAGACATTGAGCGTAACGCCGAGCTGGGGGAATTCTTTTGACTGGGTCGGTGGATACTCGGTCGGTCCTACGCGGAGGCCTGGCGTGTCGGGGATCGTCGCCTCCGACGCGATGTACCCATCTGGCAGCGGTCTGCCATACATATGGAGACCCTCATTCAACTCGAACCGCACATACAGTGTCGACTGGGTCTCGAACGTCATGGAGTCATCGGACAGGAAGGCCGAGATCTTGACCTGATCCGTCCCGAGCTCGGCCGCAGGTGTTTCATGACGGGCCAGAATCTCGCCAATCGCCGAGTCGCGAATGGCTCCCGCCGACTCGCGAGTGCCGTAGTAGCGGTGGAAGAACTTGTCGCTGACGACGCCCTGCTGGTCCGTCACGTAGACACCAGGAAACGGCAGACCGTAGAGGGGGCGGCCAGCCGCCTGTTCAGTGTCGTCAGGGGAGATCAGGGTGTTGAGGATGCCGAACTGGCGGATGACCGCCGAGTCGGCGTCCGAGAGAAGGTCGTAGGTGACGCCATACTCGTCCGCGAAGGTCTTGAGTTGCTCCTCGGAGTCATAGCTGATGCCGTAGACGCGGATGCCCTGCTCTTCGAAGAGGTTCAGATTGTCTTGCAGCTCGACCAGCTGCGTGCGGCAGTACGGTCACCAGACGGCCGAGCGAAAGAAGACGACGATCGACTTCGAGTCGCCACGGTCGGCGTGGAAGTCGACGAGTCGCCCTTCCTGATTCGGGAGCGAGAAGACCGGGAGGCGTTCGCCCATCTCTGGCCCGGTGGGAAATTCGTGCGAATCGGGGTAGCGACGCACCGGGTGACTCGCGGGGGTTTGGATCGTGACCCCGACGTCGTCGGTCAGCGCCCCCGCCTCGAGTTTTTCATGGGCGGGCCGCACAGGTTCGGCGGTCTGGGCCTGCGCCGCGGCCGCGGCCAGCCACACAAGGCCCAAGAAGAATGTCCAACGCTTCATAGTCTTACTCTCCAGTCGACCAATTGTAGAACACCGCTCCGCCTACGGAGCCGGGCTCACCCACATCCCTGATTGGACCGTGCTCCCGCCGGCCGCTCCACCGGCCACGTAGAGCCGGTCGCCGATGATGGCCGCGGCGGGGGACGAGAGCGGACCGGGTAGCTCGCCAACCTTCTGCCACTGGCCGCCCGTGGCGAGGCGCAGGATGTCGGGGTCCTGAGACTTCGTACCGCCCGCCGGCGTGGTGTGGCCGCCAACCATATAGATCATGGCGTCATGTACGAACGTGGCCCCCTCGGCATGGGAATGACCCTTGGGGAGGTCGGGGCCGCTGCTCCAGGTGTCGGTTGTCGGGTCGTAGATATCGGTGCGTGGCTGGTCGAGTTGCTCGCTGTCGTGATGGAATTGGCCGCCGATGGCGTAGATTCGACCATCGAGGACCACGGTGGAAAACTGGTTGCGGGGCACCGGCATCGGGGCGGCGTGGCTCCAGGTGGCCGACCCCTGGGCCCAGTCGGCCAGATCGAGCATCCAGTGGTCGCTCGAATCGGTGTCGCGGTCGGCCATGAGTCCGCCGAAGTAGTGCAGCGCGCCGTCGACGAGCGCCAGCCCGCCTCCGGCGCGAGGCTCCGGAAGCAGCGGTGCTGCTGTGTACCGATCCTGGTCGACGTCGTAGCGCCAGACCTCGGCGATGGCGTGCCCCTTGTACCCGTCTTTGAAACCGCCGGCAAACCAGACCGTCCGGCCGTCCAGCACCATGTTCATGTGCGTAATCGCGCTGGGCAGTTCCTGAATCAGGGTCCAGCTGTTGTTAGACGGATCGAAGATCTCAGAGCGTTTGCTGGAAACCACCCCGTCGGCGTAGCCCCCGAAAATATAGAGCGTGTCATCCAACACGACCACGCCTGGCTCCCACTTGCCCACCGGCATGTCCGGCAAAGCCTGCCAGGAACGGAGAGATTGGGCGAAGCCGGGATTCGCGCAGAGTAGCCACAGTGCTGCGACGCCACAGAGTGCGATCTTCATCCATCTAGATTAACCGGTTAGCACAGCCTGCTGCAGGCGTGAGACGCGGTGCTCAGTAGAACTTTCCGGGTGATATTGAATCCGAGGAACCAGTCGTGCGCGTCGCCGCCGCCGGCTATCTGAGCGGGGCTTCCACCCAGGCCGTTCGAGGATCGGCCCGCGGCCGTGTGGCCAGCGGTCAGGTCATCGGGGCGCGGGTGGTATCCACTCGTTGGCGCGGCGCTCCGCTTCTGCGATCTGCCGGGCGTTCAGACGTTGCGCGACGCCCTCTCGATCCATGAGCACGAACTCGCGATCTTCACCACCGGCGTACCTCGTCGCCAGATCCAGCCACATGTAGGCGGACATGTCGTCCTGAGCCACCCCGGTGCCCGCCGCGTACAGGACCCCGACCTCGGTCATCGCTGCCACGTTGCCGAGCTCGGCCGCTCGTAAGAACCACCGAAACGCCTGGTCCAGGGACGCGGGGACACCGTGGCCGTCCCGGTATTTGGTGGCGAGGCTCGTCGCTGCCGGCACGTTGCCCTGCTCGGCAGAACGCTGAAACCAGCGAACGGACTCGGCGTGGTCGACCGGCACATCCTGGTCGGTGCGGAACGGCTCCGGCACACCCTGGTAGATGTGGCCGAGGTGGTGCTGGGCGACCGCGTTTCCCTGCTCGGCCGCCATCCGCAGCCACCGTTCCGCTTCAACCGGGTCCTTTGTGACCGCCTCACCCACGAGGTAGTGGACGCCGAGTTCGAGTTGAGCGGCCTGGTCCCCGCGTGCCGCGCGTGCGCGCAGCTGCGTGGCGGTGTTCTGGGTGGCGGTATTCTGCGTGTCGGTGTCTTGCGTGGCGGTGTTCTGCGGACCAGCTTGGGGCGCCGTCACGCTGGTCGCGACCGCGAGCAGGGTGGCGACGACGGCGCGGCGCGTGCGTGAGGTCGTCATGACACTCGAATGATACCTGGGCATACAGGCTCTCGGCCCGACCACCGGGCGAGTCTGGCCTGCGCCCCAGGCGTGAGTGGGTATACTTCCTACTCGGGAATACAGATTTCAGGAGGCATAAATGAAGCGCGTCGTTTGTCTTGGAACCCTAACGCTGGCCGGTGTGTTTGCGATGGCCTCCGCCAACGAGGCTCGTCAGGAGCGGTCGCCGCTCGTCGTCACACAGGTGGCGGAGAATCTGTACATGCTGGGAAATGACCCTGCTGGTGAGGGTATGCGGGGTGGAGGGAATACGGGAATTTTCGTCGGCTCGGCCGGGGTGACGCTGGTGGACACGAAGATTCTCGGGTATGGGCAGGACATTCTGGCCGAGGTGCAGGAGCTGACCGACAAGCCAATTACCCGGATTATCAACACGCACACGCATTATGACCACAGCGGCGGAAACGTGGAGTTCGCCGACACGGTCGACTTTGTGGTGCACGAGAACACACTGGCGCAGATGTCACGCGCGACCTGCGAGCCGGTGACCAATTGCGGCGCGTTCAAGGGCGACAACGCGAAGTATCTGCCGAAGACGACGTTCTCGGACCGCACGTCGCTCGGGAGCGGGGCGGACCAGATCGATCTTTACTATTTCGGCCGTGGTCACACCGACGGCGATACGTTCGTGGTGTTTCGGGCCGCGCGCACCGTGCAGACCGGAGACATGTTCGCGCGCAAGGGCTTGCCGTTCCTGGATGTGCCGAACGGCAATGGGAGCGCGCTCGAATTTGGCGAAACGCTGAAGAAAGCGGTGGCGGGTATTCCGAATATCGACAAGGTCATCCCCGGTCACAACGACGTGCCGTACGTGTGGAGCGACTTCGTGGACTACAGCGGCTTCTACAACGACGTCGCGGACAAAGCGAAGGCCTCCCAGGCGTCTGGCCGATCTGTGGAGCAGTTCGTCGGTTCGTACTCCGTGCCCAGCCAGTTCAGTGGCTTCGCGGCGGAGCCTGACCGGTTGCAGGCGACCGTGCAGTACATCTTTGACGGACGGTAAAGGGGCGGACGCGCGTGACTAGGGTGCCCACCAGCGACGCGGACGATGCGCTGGCCAAGGAGCTGGAGAACTTCCAGGACATCGCCAATCAGCTGCTTCCGGAGCCTGGTGATGTGCCCAGGCTGCGCGGAATCGATGTGTGGGGTGGCACACGCGCGCTAAGCGGGGCCGTAGGCGGCGACCACATCATCTACGTCGATTTCAAACAGCGCTATGACCTGGACGCGCGCATAGCTCGAGCGGAAGCCAAAGCGCAGTCTGACGTCGTCGATGGTCTCAGGCGGTGTCAGCGAAAGGCCGGCATAGCCGTCTTGGACGTGTCGGGGCATCAGATGACCGATGCCCTGTTGGCGGCCATGATGCACCAGGCGTTCCTACTCGGGGCGCTGTACGAGTTGGACCGCTATGGGCAGATCACCACGCGGCTGTTCGAGAACCTGAACACCAGGTTGTATCGCTCGTCCGGTGCTCACAAATTTGTGGCGTTGCTCTACGGCGAAGTATCAGAGGACGGCACTTTCAGGTTCCTTTCCGCCGGTCAACCGTTCCCCTGGGTGTTTTCGCATCGCGAGAACCGGTTTGTGACCGTCGAGTCGGACCGCCGCTTGTCGGCGCCACCGATCGGGATCCAACCCTCGCTGAACGTGATCGACCACAGTACCAATGAGAGCCCCTTCGGCTTCAAGGAACAGTATCAGGTGAACGAGTGGTCTCCGCTCGGGGCTGGCGACATCTTGTTGCTGTATACAGACGGGCTGTCTGAGCATGCCGATGATCGCTATTTCCCCGGTGGCGTCGAAAGAGTCGTTCGAGAACACAAAGACCACTCAGCTCGGGAAATCTATGAGGCCATCATGGCCGATGCACTGGGATTTGACGCGCCAAGTGATGACATGACCCTCGTCGTCGTGAAGCGCGAATGAGTCTCCCTACTCCAGTTTGGACGTGTTGATAAGTATGCCGATGAAAGCCGTTCGTTGTCACCGCTACGCTGGCCTCGACGCAGATGGAAGACCGGTCCCGACGCCTGGGCCGCTTCGAGATGTGCTCTCGCTGGACGAGATTCCGCAACCCGAGTGCTCGGACGGGCAGGTCCTGATCCGGACGCACTACGCTGGGGTGCAATACCCGGACGCGCTGCAAGCGCAGGGGTTGTATCAACAGAAGCCGAGCCTTCCCTACGTGCCAGGAATGGACGTCGCGGGGATCGTGATGCAGGCGGGCGCTGGCGCCGATCACGTGGCGGTCGGCGACCGGGTCATCGCGCAGATGAGCATCGGTGGACTGGCCGAGGCGGTTGTAGTCCCCGCGTCGTCGGTCTGGAAGACGCCGGGCGACATCGACCTCTCGAAGTGTGCGAATCTCGGGCGAAATTTCTTCCCTGCGTATCACTCGCTGAAGGTGCTCGGCGACGTGCAGGCGGGCGACCTGGTGCTCGTTGACGGCGCGTCGGGCGGCGTCGGCATGGCCGCGGTCGAGCTGGCCAAGGCGATGGGAGCCCAGGTTATCGCCGGTGTTAGCATCCCCGAGAAGCAGGAGTTCCCGCTGGCGGCCGGCGCCGATCGCGTGCTCTGCTACGGGCGCGACAAGGAGAGCTACCGGAGGTTCAAGAAAGAGGTCAAGGCCGCGGCGGGCGAACTCGGTCACCCGCAGGGGGTCGATGTCGCCATTGACATGGTCCAGGGGGATCTGTTCGAGGCGCTCGTCTCGTCGATCCGACCACTCGGCAAGATCTGCCTTGTGGGCTTCACGGCGGGGCAGAAACCGATACGCCCCGGGCTCCTGCTCATCAAGCAGGCGGTGGTCATGGGAAGTATCTGGGCCGGCTGGGCCGATGCCAATCCCGAGGGCCATCAGCAGCATGTCGCGCAGATTCTCGAGTACCTGGCCAACGGCGCGATTCAGCCACGAGCCGATCGCATCTTTCCCATTGACCGATTCATCGAGGCCTTCGAGCTGTTCGAGCACAACCAGGGCCGCGGCAACACGGTGGTCCATTTTCCGGATGCCTAGCCGTCCGGGGCCAGAGTCCCGAGGGTCTTGTCAACTTACCGACCACGGTCCGCGCCTCCGGCCGCGCGCGGAGTACCGCCTGCGGGTCAGACGAGCTGCGCCGCCAGGCTCAGGACTAGGAGGAACTATTCAGAACCCGAGACACCAGCCCTGCGAACACGGCCGCCGACTACGGCGCGTCGCCCGACTCGTTCTTCTCATTTCTCTGCTGTCGATCGGTGCGGAGGCTCAAAATCGGATGCCGCCCATTCCGGACGAGGCGTTGACGGCGGCGCAGAGGGAAGCCGTGGAGGAGTTCAGAGCCACGCGTGGTGAACCTGGAGGTCCGTGGGCCGTGATCCTGCGGAGTCCGGAGCTCCTTAACCGGTTGCGGGGCGTGAGCGACTACCTGCGATTCAATAGCTCGTTACCGCCACGCCTGTCCGAGCTCGTCATTCTGATTACGGCGCGCGAGTGGACGCAGAATTACGAATGGGCCGCGCACCATCCCCTGGCGCTGGAGGGTGGTCTGCGTCCTGACATCGCCGCGGCCATCGCCGACGGGCGGCGCCCGGAAGGGATGGCCGATGATGAGGAAGCCCTGTACGACTTCTGCACCGCGCTGCATCGTGACGGGAGAGTAAGCGATTCCGCCTACGCCAGCGCGGTCGCCGAGTTCGGCGAGCAAGGGGTGGTCGACATGGTGGGGCTCAGCGGCTACTACACCCTGATTGCGATGGTGCTGAACACGGCGCGGACGCCGCTGGCGCCGAATGCCGCTCCGGCGCTCGCGCCGTTTCCGCGCTGACGGCAGCGGTGGACGATGCGGGGCTGGCACCGACCGCGTCTGGTGTGCTGATTGGGCGGATCACGTCCACGGACTGCGACGCCGCCTTCCCTGATGCGGCGGCCGCACGTGCTGTGGAATGCCGATACGTTGGCCGTCACTGGACGGGGGGAAGGGGACGGCCGGTGTTCGGGCGACGTTCCCGCGGGAACGTCGCGGCACGATCCGGATACCGGCTCTGGGTGCAGGGCCGCAATGGCCCAGGGGAGATCCAGTGGCTCGCCGTGCCAATCAGGCGTCGCCGTGTCGCGGCGGACATCACCTCGCCGTCGTGCTGTCTTTCGACCTTGAAGCCTTCTTCGTGCACCGCTCGGTGATGCCGTCGACACAGCAGGACGAGATTGTCGAGCCGGGTTGCGCCGCCATCGGCCCAGTGCCGCACGTGATGCGCATCGCAGTGGCGGGACTCGCACCCGGGAACGCAGCAGCGCCGGCCGCGTGCGGTCAGCGTCGGTCGGATAGCGGGCGGAATGGTGCGGGTCTTGCGGCCGACGTCGAGGACGGAGCCAGCCTGGTCATGCTGCATGACGACGGTGCCCGCGTCACACGCCATCCGTCGCGACGTCTCCGCGTTCTCCAAAACCACAGCGACCGCTGAAGCACTCATCGGCACCGAATCGAGGCCTTCGCGAACTGGAGCCCGTCCAGTTGCTGGTCGCGGTCGGCTCAAGAGGCGGAAAGCGAAAGGTCAGTCGACCCCCTGAACGCACCTGCAGGCTGATCTGGGCAAATTTGGCATCGGTGTCGATCTGGTACCGACCGAGTTCGGGGCCCTGATTGAGCGGGTCAGGTCCGTGGACTTCGACGCCGTCTATTTCGGGTTTCTCCTGAGCGACATCGATCCGGCAGGCAACCTCGATTTCTGGCTGAGCTCAGGGGCGGCTCATTTCCGGAATCCCCACCACGTGACGCTCGCGACGGAGTGGGAGGCGCGCCTCGACCAGCTAGTCGTCCGTGGAAAAGTCCCGCGCCATCATGTCCTTGGCCGGTGGGAGAAGAGTGGCGTTGAAAGATCGGGCCGGTGGGAGTAGCCTGGATACTTCAGAATGAATCGAACGGTTGGAGCGCAGTCCGTGACCGGTGCGTCGCCCGCAAGTCAATCCAGCGCCTTGCACGCAAGGCTCCGCTGGCCGCTGCGTGTGGGGGCCGGCACTGATGGCGAGGAGGGGTAGTGCGCGCTGCGAGCGACTTCGCGTATAGGTGTGGTCTGTTGCTGCTGGCCACCGCGACCAGCGTCTCGGCCGCCCAGGCTCAGCCGACGGTTGTTGCGGCGGCCAAGGCCAAGGACGACCCCACGGTCGCGAGCTTGATTGCCCGGGGGGGCGACGTCAACGCCGCCCAACCAGACGGCGCGACTGCGCTGCACTGGGCGAGCTACTGGGATGCCCTGGACACAGCCGCGCGGCTGCTCGACGCCGGAGCTGACGTCAATGCCGCGAATGACTACGGGGTGACCCCGCTTGCGCTGGCGTGCGAGAACGCGTCAGGGGCGATGGTGACCCGTCTGCTGCACAAGGGCGCCAATCCGAATGTCCCCCGCTCAACCGGTGAGACGCCGTTGATGACCTGCGCGCGGACCGGCGGGCTGGCTGCGGTTGACGCGCTGCTGGGGCATGGCGCCGACGCGAACGCGGCGGAACCGGTGCACGGCCAGACGGCGCTGATGTGGGCGGCCGGAGAAGGCCACACGGAGGTTGCACGTCTGCTGGTGGCCGGCGGGGCTGACGTGCAGGTTCGGACGACCGGTGGTTACACAGCCTTACTGATTGCGGCTCGGACGGATGCGCCTGGTCTGGCGGGGCTATTCTTGGACGCCGGTGCCGATGTCAACGCCACCGCGCCCGACGGCACGACACCACTGCTGGTCGCCACCGTACGCGGCCATGCCGATCTCGCGATCACGCTGCTGGAGCGCGGGGCCGACCCCAATGCCAGCGCCGGCTACACCGCCTTGCACTTCGCGGCTGGGTCCTGGCATACGGAACTGACGGGCCGGTTGCGTGGCATCGAGACCGCGCGCGACGGGGAGTGGCGGTCGATGAATGAGGTGCGCGTGGGTAAAGTGCGGCTGGTCGAAGCCCTGCTCGCCCACGGTGCCGATGCGGATGCCCGGGTCGTCAGGCCGCCGCCGCAGTTCGGGTATGCGAGCGGACGGTTTCGCGTGGGCCTTGTCGGGGCGACGCCGTTTTTGTTGGCGGCGATGGATGCGGATGTCGACGCGATGCGCGCACTCGCCGCGGCCGGGGCCGACACCCAGGCCACCACGGACGAGTCTACGACCCCCATCATGGTGGCCGCCGGTCTCGGACAGGTACCGGCAGAGACGCAGGTCACCCAGACCGAGGCGTTGGCGGCGGTTCGGCTGGCACTGGAGCTTGGGGCCGACGTCAACCAGGTCAACCAGTCGGGGCGGACCGCCCTGCATGGGGCCGCGCATATCCGATCTGACCCGATCGTGCAGGTGCTGGTCGACCACGGGGCGAGGCTCAACGTCGAGGATGCGCGTGGCATCACCCCGCTGATGATCGCCGAAGGTGGCGGGCATGTCCTGTTGCCGGGCCTTGGCGGCGGGACTACGGCGGACTTGCTCATCGCCCTGGGCGCGAGGCAAACCGTGGCGTCGGATTCCGCGGACATCTACAGTCAAGGAGCGATCCGCTAGTCGTGAGTAGTCGCTCCCAAGTCACACCGGTGGCGTCTCGGCTGCCCGCAGTCAGCAGCTTGGCGGTCGCGCTCGCCATCCTCACCCTACCGAGTGTCGCGTCCGCGCAACCGGGCCTGGCAGACCCCGCCACCTATCGAGCGGTGTTGGATCGCTATTGCGTGGCCTGCCACAACGAACGCCTGCAGCGAGGCGCACTGGCGCTGGACGCTGTGCCGACCGACGAGATCGGGACACATGCGGGGTTGTGGGAGAAGGTGCTGCAAAAGCTGCAGACACAGTCGATGCCGCCGCCCGGCCGGCCACGGCCGGACGAGGCGGACTACGGCCGCTTCGCGTCCTGGTTGGAAAGCGAGCTCGACCAGGCGGCGACCGTAGCGCTGAACCCTGGCCGGCCCACCATCCATCGGCTCAACCGTCTCGAGTATACGAACGCCGTTCGTGACCTGCTGGGGCTCGAGGTCGACGGCGAGACGCTGTTGCCGGGCGACGACCTGGCCTACGGGTTTGACAACAACGCCGACATCTTGAGTATCGCGCCGGGGTTGCTGGAGCGCTATATCTCGGCCGCGCGCGCCATCAGCCGGCTGGCGGTGGAGGACCCGTCAATTGCACCGGACGTGGCTCGATACAACATGTCCGCCCTTGACGTGCAGGATGACCGCATGAGCGAGGACCTGCCATTCGGGTCGCGAGGTGGCACCGCCGTACGCCACTATTTCCCGCTCGACGCCGAGTATGTCGTCAGCCTTCGTCTGGGCGGGAACGTCCGGGAGCCTCAGGAGATGGACGTGCGTCTCGATGGTGCCCGGGTAGCGCTGCTGGACGTGGGGCGCTGGCCTGAGGAGAGCGGACGCACCGCCGCGCCAGTGGGGGCGGATGGTGCGTTGGCGGTGAGGTTCCCCGCGAGGGCCGGTTCGCACACGGTCGAGGTGTCCTTCGTGAAGCGCACGTCGGTGGTTGAAGGCGTCGCTCCGAGCCGGTTGCCGGTGTGGACCTTCGGCACGGGCCGCGGCTTTGTCGGGCGCATGGCGCTGGAGAGCGTGGAGATCGCGGGTCCCTTTGCGCCGGAGACCGTGGGCGTCGGGGCCGCTGGTCGAGCGGTGCTGGGCGGACGGTCGACCGTGTTCACGTGTCGCCCGACGAGTGCCGTCGACGAAGCGCGATGCGCCGACGAGATTCTTGGAGGGCTTGCACGACGGGCCTATCGCCGGCCCGTGGCCAGCGACGACGTGGAGGGGCTACGCACGTTCTTTGAGGAAGGGCGACGCACCGGCGGTTTCAGGGCGGGCATTCAGCGCGCGCTCGAAATGCTGCTGGTCGATCCGGAATTCCTGTTTCGACTGGAGCGGGACCCAGCGGGTGTGGCCCCGGCCACGGCGTACCGCCTCAGCGAGGTGGAGTTGGCGTCGCGTCTGTCGTTTTTTCTCTGGAGCAGTATTCCCGATGAGGAGTTGCTGGCTGCGGCGGAAGCCGGGCGTCTGGGCCAGCCAGCGGTGCTTGAGGCTCAGGTGCGGCGGATGCTTGCGGACAAGCGGTCGAATGTACTGGTCTCGAATTTCGGGGGCCAGTGGCTGCATCTGCGGCGTATGCGGACGGTGACGCCAGAGGTCAACGCGTTCCCGGGGTTCGACGACAGCCTGCGCGACGCCCTCGTGCGCGAGACCGAGTTGTTTCTCGAGAGCCAGTTTCGCGAAGACCGTAGCGTGGTGGATCTGCTGACCGCAGACTACACGTTCGTGAACGAGCGTCTGGCCCGTCACTATGGCATTGAGGGTGTCTACGGGAGCCGGTTCCGGCGCGTGACGTGGAACGACGAGAAACGGCGTGGCTTGCTCGGGCACGGCAGCATTTTGACCGTGACCTCACTGGCCACACGGACGTCCCCGGTCGTGAGAGGCAAGTGGGTGTTGGAGAACATCCTGGGCACGCCACCCCCGCCTCCGCCACCCGATGTGCCGGCGCTGCCGGACCGGGTGGACAGCGGGGAAGTCCTGTCTATGCGGAATGCGGATGGAATCGCATCGGGCGAACCCCGTGTGCGCGAGTTGTCACTCCCGCATGGACCCACTGGGATTCGCGCTGGAGCACTTCGATGCCGTGGGACGGTGGCGTGAGCACGAGGCCGACATCCCGATCGACGACTCGGGAGTGCTCCCGGACGGGACCGTCTTCGACGGTCTACCGGCGCTGCGGGAGGTACTGTTCGAACGCCGGGGCGAGTTCGTGAACACGGTCACCGAGAAGTTGCTGATCTACGCCCTGGGTCGCGGGATCGAGTACTACGATCGGCCGGCGATCCGTGCGATCGTGCGCGAGGCGGAACAGGACGACTACCGTTGGTCGTCGCTCGTCCTCGCGCTGGTGCGCAGCCAGCCGTTCCAGATGAGGAGATCGGAATCATGATCATCACCAAGAAGGCGCTGCCCCGCCGAACCATTCTTCGGGGGCTCGGCACCGCGGTGGCGTTACCGCTGCTGGACGGGATGGTGCCTGCGCTCACCGCGTTGTCCCGGACCGAGGCGCGTGCGAAACCCCGGCTGGGGGTCGTGTACGTGCCCCACGGGGCCGTGATGAACAACTGGACACCCGTCGCGGAGGGGGCCGGGTTCGAGTTCACGCCGATTCTGCAGCCGCTGTCCGCCTACCGAGACCGCCTGACGGTGTTGTCTGGTCTGGATCACGTGCCGGGCGCTCAGATGCCTGGCGACCCAGCTGGAGGACACGGACGGATCACGGGCGCATTCCTGACCGGGGTGCACGCCAGACCGACCGAGGGCGCTGACTTCGAAGCAGGCCGGTCCATGGACCAGATAGCGGCCGCGACGCTGGGCCAGCAGACGCAGTTGGGGTCCCTCGAAGTCGGTATCGGGTTGCCCGAGTTTGGCGGCGCGTGCGACGCTGGATTCAGCTGCGCCTATATCAGCACGCTGAGCTGGAGCACGCCCACCACGCCGCTGCCGATGGAGAGCAGCCCCCGCCGAGTTTTTGAACGGTTGTTTGGCGACGGTACCAGTACGGATCCGGCGGTGCGACAGGAGCGGATGGCGAAGGACCGGAGCATCCTCGACGCAGTGACGGACAAGCTGTCACGGCTGCAGGACGGACTCGGGGCCGCGGACCGGGCCAAGCTGACCGACTACCTGACCGCGGTGCGCGACATTGAACGCCGTATCGGACGGGCCGAGGCGGAGGTGGACCGCGAGTTGCCGCTGGTCGACCGGCCCGCCGCCGGGACGCCCACGTCGTTCGAGGAACATGTGAAGGTCTTGTTCGACCTGCAGGTGCTGGCCTATCAGACCGACCTGACTCGGGTCATTTCGTTCTTGATGACCCCGGAGCTCACGGCCCAGACCTACCCGCAGATCGGGATCCCCGACCCGCACCATGCCTTGTCGCATCACGAAAACAATCCCGAGAGTCTGGCGAAATTGACGAAGCTCGGCGGCTATCACACCGGGCTGTTTGCCTACTATCTCGACAAGTTGCGAGCGACAGCCGACGGCGAGGGGTCCCTGCTGGACCAAGTCATGGTGTTGTATGGCAGCGGGATGAGCAACAGCAACCTTCACAATATTCAGGACCTGCCCATCCTGCTGGCCGGTGGGGGAGCGGGACGGCTCAACCCCGGACGGCATGTCCGGTATCCGGACGGAACGCCACTGACGAATCTCTACCTGTCGCTGCTCGACAAGCTGGACGTACCGGTCGACCAGTTCGGTGACAGCACCGGCCGACTGCAGCAGCTGGACGCTATCTAGGAGCCCACGGTGTCGAGTCCGTCGCGGAACGACGGGTAGGTCAGGCGTTCCACCAGTTTGCCGACGGCGCGAGAAGTGCGAACGCGTTTGCCGAGTCCGGTTCCTCCCTCGAAGGGGGGCGCGGGCATGCCCAGCCGCGCCGAGAGCCACTCCACATATTCACCACGCGTCGGCGGATGACCGTCAGAGACGGCGTAGGTTCGACCCCCGCCGCAGGCCGCTGCAGCGACGACCGCAGCCGCGGCGTCATCGACATGGACCAGATTCAGGAAGGCGCCGCGGGAACCAGCAATCGGGGTCGTTGATCTGATGTGGGCCGCGTAAGGCGCCCGCCCAGGCCCATAGAGTCCGGCCAGTCGCAACACCACGGCCTCGTCTCCTCGTGGGTGCGTGGAGAGGAGCCGCTCACCGGACAGGCACGCGCGTCCGCCCGCACTCACGGGCTCGCATGTGGACTCCTCGTCGACCCACTCGCCTGCATTCTGTCCGTACACACCGCTCGAACTGACGTAGATCACGCGGCCTGTGTCGTCGGGGAGTGCATCCAGCACCGCCCGCAGCCCCGTCACGTGGATGTCTCGCATCGTCACGCCGGCCTGTCGGTCTCGTCCAACAGCAAAGACCACCGTGTCAACCCGCGGTAAGGCGGTTGTCGCGGGGAGGTGTGTGACGTCGAGAGTCAGCGGCCGGAGTCCCGATCGCGACAACACCTCGGACCTGTGGCCTCGCGTCGTGGCGTAGACCGTGTCGCCCGCGTCGCGCCAGCATCGCGCGACGCGGTCACCCAGATACCCACAACCTACGATCATTCTGCGCAAGCGGTCCCCTTCTCATTGAGCGACGGCGGTGTGGCGTGCGTGGTCCGGTTCTCGCCGTAGTTTCGACCACGCGATTCGGCGACGGTGTCGACACTGACGCGGCATCAGCGACTCGTCAGAGACCGCCGTCCTCCGCCGTTGGGACATCGCCGTCCCATCTGCACCCCGCTTTGAGGCTATAGTAGGCGCCATGCTCAGTAGACGAACCCTGCTTTTGACTCCCGTGGCCGGCGCCGTGGCTCGAGTGGTGAGCGCGCAGCAGTCAGGCGCGGCCGGAAAAATGCTGCTGGCCATGCACCAGAACACCACACGGGCGGCTGGCTTTCGTGCGTCCATGGAAGGCTGGTCGAGGGCTGGGATCCAGTATGTGGAACTCGGGGCGCCGCAGCTGGCGGGGTTTCTTGAGACCGATACTCTGGCGGCGGCTCGGCGACTGCTCGGTGACCTTGGCCTGACCCCGGTCTCCGCCGCGGTCGTGCTGCCAGACATCTGGCTCCCCGGACCGGCACGTACTGCCTCGCTGGAGGCGTGGAAGCGGGGGTGCGAGCAGATGGCGGAGATGGGGCTGCAAAAGGTCTACTCGCCGTCCGTGACGAACCGACCTCTCACCGCCGACGATTTCGCGGCGACGCCTGGTGCCATTGCTGAGGCGGGCGACATTGCGAAGGAGTACAACCTCACTGCGATGATCGAGTTTATCCGCACGTCTACACATCTGGCCACACTGACCTCGGCGCTCCAGATGATTCGTGCCGCGGGACACCCGAACGTCCGCCCGATGCTCGATTTCTTCCATTTCTGGTCCGGCCTGAGCAAGTTTGAGGATCTGGACCTGCTCGAGCCGGGCGAACTCGCGCATGCGCACTTTCAGGATCTGCTCGACACCCCACGGGAGCTCATCAACAACGATTCACGGCTGATTCCAGGCGATGGCATCGCACCGGTGACGCGCATCCTTCGGAAGCTGGCGGAAAAACAGTATGACGGTGCGCTGTCCGTCGAATTGTTCCGGTCCGAATGGGTGCAGGGCGACCCGTTCGCGGTGGCGTCGGAAATCCGCCCGAAATGCGAAGCCGTGATGCGGCAGGCGCAGGTTCTGTAGTTCCGCTTCTTCACTTGTGGTCAGGCTTCTGACGCTCGCCCTCATCCTGGCATTCACGCCCGTGGTGTCGGCGGATGATGACTTCGCGCGATTCGTGAATCCGTTCGTAGGCACCGCCGAGCATGGGCATACATTCCCGGGTGCCACCGTGCCGTTTGGCATGGTGCAACTCTCGCCAGATACACGAACGGACGGCTGGGACGCGGCGTCGTTGTATCACGACTCGGACCGCGACATCATCGGGTTCAGCCACACCCACCTGAGCGGCACCGGCGTCGGTGACTACGGCGATGTGCTCCTGATGCCGACCATCGACGATGGGCATCGGGAGCCGGGTACCCCGGGGGTGCCTGGCAGCGGATACCGTTCCAGCTTCTTGAAATCGGAAGAGGCCGCGTCGCCAGGCTACTACCGAGTCCGTCTGCGCGACTACGACGTGCTGGCGGAGCTGACCGCGACCACGCGTGTGGGCGTGCACCGCTATACCTTCCCAGAGACGGGTGAGGCTCGAATCATGCTGGACCTGCGGCATCGACGTGGGGAACAGTCAAGCAGTGGCGCGATCACAGTGCTGAGCCGCACGGAGATCCAGGGATCCCGTGTCAGCCGGGGGTGGGCCGAGGACCAGCCGGTCTTCTTCCACGCGGAATTCTCGGAGCCCTTTACCTACCAGCTGGTCGACCTTGCGCAACGCCGGCGTCATCGCTCAGGTCCTCGCGTGGCGGGAGAGGACGTGCGCGGGATGTTCTTCTTTGACCAACGTCGTCATGGGCGTCAGGTGCTGGTCAAAGTGGGGATTTCGGCCGTCAGTATGGAGGCGGCGCGAGAGAATCTGCGGGCCGAGGTTGACCACTGGGATTTTGACCGGGTGCACCGAGAGGCACGAGCGCGCTGGAACGCCGAACTGAACAAGATAGCCGTGGACATGTCGAGTGAGGCCCGGATGACCGTGTTCTACACTGCGCTGTACCACGCCATGCTGGCGCCCAACATGTTCATGGACGTCGACCGCGGCTACCGCGGCATCGACGGTCGTCGACACGTGGCGGGCACGTCCTCGAACTACACGGTCTTTTCGCTCTGGGACACGTTTCGGGCGTTGCATCCGTTGCTCACGATCACGCATCGCGCGTTGACGGCGGATCTGGTGGAGACGCTGTTGGGTCATTTTCGGCACGGTGGGGCGTTGCCCCTCTGGGAACTCTGGGCGAACGACACCAAGACCATGATCGGCAATCCCGCGGTGCCGGTCATCGTTGACGCGATGCTCAAGGGCATCCCCGTCGACACGGCGACTGCGTATGACGCGGTTCGGCATAGCGCCATGCAGGACGACCGAGGGCTGGGAGACTACAAGCGTCTGGGCTATGTGCCATCCGACGCGGATCCAGAATCGGTGTCAAAAACGTTGGAATATGCCTACGCTGACTGGGTCATCGCGCAATTGGCGGCAGACCTTGGCCAGGACGCGGACTACGCCTATTTTTCAGGGCGCGCCGAGTCGTATCGCAATGTGTTCGACCTCGAGACGGGGTTCATGCGTCCTCGCGAGGCCTCGGGACGCTGGGCGCCCGACTTCGACCCACTCAACAGTGCGCATCGTACGAACGGCTACACGGAAGGGAACGCCTGGCAGTACACGTGGTTTGTGCCACACGATGTCGCGGGGCTGGTGCAACTGTTTGGCGGACCGGACGCATTCGAACAGAAGTTGGACGGGCTGTTTGCGCTCGACACCGCCGTGGCGGGTGAACGTTCGCCGGACATCTCCGGCTTGATCGGGCAGTATGCCCACGGCAACGAGCCGTCACATCACATCGCGTATCTCTACAACTATGTGGGCGCGCCTCACAAGACGCAGGACCGAGTGCGCCAAATCATGGACGAGATGTATGGGCCGGACGCGGACGGGCTCAGCGGGAATGACGACAGTGGCCAGTTGTCGGCGTGGTTTGTGTTGAGTAGTCTGGGGTTGTATCAGGTGGCGCCCGGCGATGGGCGGTTCGCGCTCGGGAGTCCACTGGTGCGCGAGGCGACCATTCGTCTTGAGGACGGTGGCACGTTCGTCATCCGGACCGAGGGCGACGTGGCGAACCAGCATCGGGTAGCACGCGTTCGTCTGAATAATCGGCTGATCGATGGCCTGTCGATCGCGTACACAGACGTGATGGCCGGTGGCGAACTGGTGTTCGAACTGGAGAGTAACTGAAGGAACGAGCGTGCCATGACTTGTGATCTACGTCGTCTTGCCGTTGTCGGCTGTCTCCTGGGTGCGATCGCCATACCGCTGGGCGCACAAAACGCGGCATGGACGCAGCCATTTCCCGGACATCGGGTGATCGGGAACCTGTATGCAGTCGGGACCTACGACCTCGCGGTGTTCCTGATCACGTCGGACGAAGGGCACATCCTCATCAACACCGGTCTGGAGGACTCGACGCCGTTGATTCGCGAGAACATCCAGTCGCTGGGATTCCAGTTGGAGGACGTCCAGATACTCTTGCAGATGCAGTCTCATTGGGACCACACCGCCGCGCTCGCCGAAATCAAACAGATCACGGGTGCGGCCATGTGGGCGACTGAGGCCGACGCGCCGGTGCTGGAAGACGGCGGATTCAGCGACCCGCACTTCGGAGGGCGAGAGTCGTTTACGCCCGTGACGGTGGACAAGATTATCGCTGACGGCGACGTGATCGAGTTGGGCGACATTCGGCTCACGGTCATGGCCACCCCGGGGCATACGGCGGGAAGTTCAAGCTATCTGATGCAGGTGCGAGAGGGCAGCCGCGATTACAACGTCGCGATTGCGAACATGGGTACGATCAATCCGGGGAAGAAGCTGATTGTCGATCCCACGTATCCAGGTGTCTCAGATGACTTCGCCAGCACGTTCCGAGACCAAAAGGCGCTCACGGTTGACGTCTGGGTGTCTGCGCACGGTTCTCAATACGGATTGCACGACAAATACGAGGCCGGCCAGCCCTACAGTCCTGAGACGTTCGTCGACCCCGCCGGATTTCTGGCCGCAGTGGAGCGTCTCGAGCAAGCCTACCTGCAGCAACTCGCGGACGAACGCCGCTGAAGGCGGCTGGCCCCGTGACCGCCCGGTGACAATCCTGTGAGAAGCATGAAGAGCGCAATGGCGAGGCCGTGCGGATCCGGCAGAGTCGCATCGGTTCGATACCCGGGCAACAGACGGGCGAGCCTGATCGCTCTTGGGGTCGTGGCGGGGTTGATGACGCAGCTTGCCTGTGGCGATGCAGCGCCGGTCTCCGATGACCGCGAGGCGGTCGTCGTCCCGGTCTCCGACGCACCACAGCGCCTGAACGGATGCGACCGCCGGACCGCGACGGATCTGCCCGGCGCTAGCGTCCGACTACCGTTCGGCGGGATGTTCGGATTTGCCTTCGACCCCGCGTGCATCACACTCGCAGTGGGCACCGAGCTGACGTTCGTTGGCAACTTCGCGCAACACCCGCTGAAGCCAGGCCGCGTCGAAGGGGACGCCGTTGTTGTGGCGGACAACAATCCGATCCAACCGACGTCCACCGGTTCGCAGGCCGGCTTCGTGTTCTCCCAGCCGGGGAGCTACGGGTTCTTTTGCGAGGCGCATGTGCACGAGCGGATGCTTGGAGCGGTTTTTGTGGGGCCAACACCGATGTCGGCGCCTGGCGAGCCGCCGGTTGCGGTAGCGACATCCGTCCCGCCCGAAGACGAGACGGCAGCGGGGACGTTGACCGCGACCGCGCCAGATGCGCCGCTGCGTGCCTGGGAAGACCGCTTGGCGGGGCCCGACAAGGCTACGCTGCCGCCAGACGGACGGCTCATGCGCAATGTCTTTCGTGGCACCGGGTGGGAGACCGAGCAGTCTGTTCCGGAATTGCCGGGCGCGTTGATGGAGGTGTGGGAGGTCACACGCTATCAACCGGACGCGCCACCGACCGCGGGTCACATCGCGGCGGCTCAAAGCCTGGTTGAGGCGGCCTATCAAGCGGCCGCGAACCATCGATGGTTCGACTTTGAGGTGGGCAGCCGAGAGGGGTTCCAACCATCAGCCGGGGACCCGACCCATTTCTCGAATATAGAGTTCATGCTGGATGACGCGTGGCTTGACCCGGATCGTCCCGAGTCCTTGATGTACTACCAGACCGCGACGGGGCCCAAGCTGGCCGGCATGATGTTTCTCGCGCGAAGCCCCGACGAGCAAGGTCCGCAGGTCAGCGGACAGTTGACCCGTTGGCACTATCACCTCTGGCCCGAGCCGACCTGCTTGATGCACGGCCTGCTCATGACCACACGGGCGCCGTGCACCGACCCCGATGAGGTCACGGCGCAGATCAGTCCGGAAATGATGCACGTCTGGCTCGTCGACCACCCTGGCGGCGCATTCGCGACCGCGATGGAAATTGATCCTGACCTGCTGAATTCGCTGTTGGCACAGAGATTCGCCGACCGCGGGTGGTAACGGGTCGGAAGGCATGAGCCCGGACGGGCCACCACACGGCATCCTATGGTGTCATTGGTCTCGCGTCGGACGAGGCGGGCGGCGCGGTTCCAGGCCGTCCTCGGCCAGTTATACTGCGTGCGTCTTCGATCATGGTCAAGCAACGGCAGTCAGGAGCGTGGGGATGAGCAAGCGATTGTATGACGCGACGGAGCGGCGTGGTCTGCAGAGAACCGTCGTCCTGGTCCTCCTGCTGACTGTAAGCGTGAGCATATCCCCCGCGGTGGCCCAGCCCGTCACGAATGCTGGTCAGACTGTGCAACGCACGCCCTGGGGTGACCCTGATCTGCAGGGCATCTGGAACAACTTCACCATTACGCCACTGGAGCGCCCGGCCAGCCTCGGCGACCAGGAATTCCTCAGCGCAGAGGAAGCGGCGGCGCTCGAACAACGCGCGGTCGCGGGAGTGGCGCGTCAGAATGCTCCGAGTGAGGTACGCACCGAGCCGCTGCCGGTAGGCGGCGACGTGGGGGCCTACAACAGTTTCTGGACTGATCAAGGGACGCGGGTGGTGCCGACCATGCGCACGTCGCTGATCGTCGATCCGCCGACAGGCCGACTGCCAGCGCTGACGGACGAAGCGCTCACGCGCATTACCTCCACGGAATATCGACGGCTGGCCGATGCAAAGGATGGCCGGGTACCGGCCGACGGTCCGGAGGACATGGGGCTGAGCGAGCGGTGCCTCTGGTATCGGGGCATCCCGTCGTTTCCAACCGGCTACAACAACAACTACCAGTTCTTCCAGAACCAGGAGTTCGTCATCATTCTGCAGGAGCATATCCACGACCTGCGGGTCATCCCTCTGGATGGACGCCCGCATCTCGCCCCGCACGTGCGTCAGTGGGCCGGGAGCTCGCGCGGGCACTGGGAGGGCGACACGCTCGTGGTGGAAACGACCAATCTGCGGACTCCGTTCATCAGACGGTGGATTCGTCCAGAGCACTCGCTTTCGCGCGGTGATCTGAGCGACGCGGTCACAGTCGTCGAGCGTTTTACCCGGGTTGATGCCGAGACGCTTGCCTACGAGTTCACCGTCACTGACCTGAAGACCTGGACCCAACCGTGGAGTGGGTCGCTCCCCATGGCGCGTACGGACGGCCCGATATACGAGTTCGCGTGTCACGAAGGCAACTACGGCATGGCCAATATGCTGGCCGGCTCTCGCGCTGACGACTTGGCCGGGGCCGCGGACGCGAGCAGTCTGCGGTAGAAGTCGCGCTGCATTCCGACCGACGCCGAAACCGTCGGCCTGCGTTGTTCAGCGGTCGAGTACTGGCGGCCTCGCCACCCCAGTGTCTGAGTGCGACGCACGGACTGCGAGGGCGTCTGTCGGGCCGATGAGGCCCGAGTCCGAGCCGCGAATCAGCTGCCCGCGCGAGCCAGACGTTCGCCGGGTGCCAGGCAGTCGTAGAGGAATGTGTTGACGGGTGTGTCGACGCCCCGCGTGCGGCCAAGGCGCACGATCGTCCCGGTTTGGGCGTCCAGCTCGGATGGTCGGCGCGCCATGAGATCCCGCTGCATCGACGCCGTGCCGCCGGACGGGACGGCGTCGAGGAATTCCAGCGTTCGGCTGACGATATCGGCCGCGAGCGTGACGCCGTGCGCGGCCGCGAGGGCGGCCACCTCGGTCATCGCCGCTTCGAGCAGCCGGCGAGTCTCCGGGGCCGAGCAGAGCACGTCCAGGGGGACACGGGTGACCCCTCCCAGCCCGCCCCACGGGGCAATCAGCAAGAACTTCTCCCACAACGCGGCCTGGATGTCGTCTGATATCTCCACCGCGACGTCGGCCGACCTCAGTAGTGCAGCTACCAGTTCGACGCGTGGGCTGTGGGAGCCGTCGATCTCGCCCAGCACGACGGTCGGCGTGATGCCGGCGTGGGCAATCCGGCCCGGGGCGGTCACCGAGGCCACGATCCGGCACAGGCCGCCGATGATCGGTTCCGACCCGACCGCGGCCATGAGGTCGGACGCTGCCTCGACGCCGTTCTGCAGCGGCACCACCACGGTGTGGTCACCAATCAGTGGTCGCAGCGCCGCGGCGAGACCAGACACCGCTCCGGCTTTGACGCCGATCAGCACGACATCGGCGACGCCCACGGACGACGTGTCGTCCGTGGCGGTGGCCGGTGTGGCCACGAAGTCACCCGTGGGACTGTTGACCTGGAGCCCATTGCGCCGGATGGCGTCAAGATGGGCTCCGCGTGCGATGAACGTCACGTGATGGCCCGCCTGGGCGAGTCGGCCGCCGAAATATCCGCCCACCGCGCCGGCCCCGAACACGACGATGCGCGATGAACGTGGGTCTGACATGGTCAGGAGTGTATGCGCGACCAGCTCACCGCGGTCGCACGCGAGGCAACCACGTCCGTGCCTGCGTGGGCAACGGCACCGGCGGTGTGCCCGCGGCTAGTTCGCCAGCTTGTTGGCGAGATATTTGAGGATGTCGCGGACGGAGATGACGCCCGTCAGTGTGCCGGCATCATCGACGATCGGCAGATGTCGGTATCCGCCGACGTCCATGCGTTGAAGTGCGAAGGCCAGCTTGGCGCCGACCTCCAGCGTCACGGGGGCGGACGTCATGAATTCCGAAACGGGGCGATCGCCCAGCGCGGCCGCGTTGGCGCCGAGCTTGACGAGCGCATCGCGCTCGCTAAAGACGCCGACTGGTTTCCCCGCCTCCGAGACGACCACGCATCCGATGCCCCGCTCGACGAGCATCGCGAGGACGTCGCGCACCGGTGTCTCCGGGGGAGGTATCGACCGCTGCCTTCGGCGAGAGCACCGCGACCCGGTCCACCAGGAGGCTCCGCTCCACCGCGGTGGCTGGCTCGGACAGCGTGAAGTCGCTCAGCGCCTGACTGCACGTCGCGCAGTCGACAACGCCGTCGATGTTCTCGCCGCCACAGGCCGGGCAGATCATGAAACGGTCCAGGTATCTCCAGAGTTGAGGAGTGCGCTCAAATCTCCGTCACCGCGGTCTTCGCGTGCGGCATCGACCTGTGCGTTCAGCAATTCATCGTAGCGCGGCACGTCCACCGCCCGGAAGACCCCGATCGGCTCGGGGAACCCGTCTTCGTGACGCAGCCGGCTGAGCAGATATGCCAGGCTGGGTTCGGGCGCATGTGCGTCGTGCACGAGCAAATCGGCTTCGGTCACGCCGTCGCCGAGCTCCACGACTTCTGGCTCAAGTCCGTTCAGGCGAATCCCTTTCTGGCGATCCGCTCCAAAGATCAGGGGTTTTCCGTGTTCCAGCTCGATCGTGTTCTCCGACCGCGTCTGTCGGCCGGTGGCGTAGTCGAACGCGCCGTCGTTGAACACGTTGCAGTTCTGATACACCTCCACGAACGAGGTGCCCCGGTGCTCGGCGGCCTGCCGGAGTACGCCTTCGAGGTGCTTGATGTGGGTGTCGACGGACCGGGCGACGAACGAACCCTCGCAGCCGATGGCAAGTGACAGCGGGTGCAGCGGGTTGTCAATCGCGCCCATGGGCGACGTCTTGGTTTTCTTGCCCAGCGGCGACGTGGGCGAGTACTGACCTTTGGTCAACCCGTAGATGCGGTTGTTGAACAAGATGATGTTGATATCCAGGTTGCGGCGAATGGCATGCATCAGGTGGTTGCCCCCGATGCTCAGTCCGTCGCCATCGCCAGTGATGACCCAGACCATGAGGTCGGGACGCGCCACCTTGAGCCCGGTCGCAAACGCCGGCGCGCGGCCGTGGATGCTGTGAATGCCGTAGGTGTTCATGTAGTACGGAAACCGGCTCGAACAGCCGATGCCGGAGATGAACACCATCTTCTCGCGCACGACCCCCAGGGAGGGCAGCATCTTCTTCATCTGCGCCAGGATGGAGTAATCGCCACAGCCCGGGCACCACCGGACATCTTGATCGCTGCCGAAATCGGCGGCCTTCAGAACAGGGAGTTCAGTCCTCATCGAATTATCTTCTCTCGGTTGGGTTATGCCACGAGTTGTCTGATCGCGAAGGCGACTTCCGACACGGTGAACGGCTTGCCTTTGACCTTGTTGAGCCCGACGAGCTCGCGCACGTAGCGCGCCTGCAGCAACAGACGCAGCTGGCCCATGTTCAATTCCGGCACGAGCACCTGATCGTACGCTTCGAGTAGCGCGCCCAGGTTCTTCGGGAACGGATTCAAGTAGCGGAGGTGCGCGTGGGCGACCGAGAGGCCATCAGCCTGGCATCGTTGCACGGCGGTGGTACAGGTGCCATACGTCCCACCCCAGCTCACCACCAGCAGCTTGCCGGACTCAGGTCCGTTCACCTCCTGCAGCGGGATGTGATCCGCAATCTGCGAGACCCGTGCCGCTCGCACATTGGTCATGTGCTGGTGGTTCTCTGGGTCGTAGCTGACGTTGCCGGTCAGATCCTCTTTTTCCAACCCGCCGACGCGGTGCATCAACCCCTCTGTCCCGGGGATCGCCCAAGGGCGGGCCAGCTCCTCATTCCGCCCGTAGGGCAGGAACGTTTCACCCTCGGCCAGCGGGCCGGGGTGCTGGACCGGTATTGGAGCCAGGTCGTCGACGTTCGGCAGGCGCCACGGTTCGGACCCGTTCGCGATGTAGCCGTCGGACAGCAGATATGACCGGCGTCATGAAGCGGGTCGCGATACGCCACGCCTCCAGTGCCACCTCGAAACAGTCGCTGGGACTCCGGGTCGCGATGATCGGGAGCGGCGACTCGCCATTGCGCCCGAACATGGCCTGCAACAGATCTGACTGTTCGGTCTTGGTCGGGAGGCCGGTGCTCGGGCCACCGCGTTGGATATTGATGACGATCATGGGCAGCTCGAGAATCATGCCCAGGCCCATGGCCTCGCCCTTCAGCGCAATGCCCGGCCCGCTCGAACTGGTGACCGCCATGGAGCCCGCGAAGGCGGCTCCAATCGTGGAGCACATCGCCGCGATTTCGTCCTCCGCCTGCACCGTCTTGACCCCGAAGTGCTTGAGCGAGCTGAGTTCCTCCAGAATCGAGCTGGCTGGCGTGATCGGATACGACCCGCAATACAGCTCTTTCCCGCTCAGTCGGGCCGCGGCGATCAGGCCCCAGGTCAGCGCCTGATTGCCCATGATGTTGCGATAGGTGCCGGGCGTGAGCTTGGCGGGCTCGACCTGGTAATTGTGGACGAACGCCTCCGTCGTTTCTCCGTAGTACCACCCGGCGCGGAGTGACCGCTCGTTCGCCGCCTCTATCTCAGGTTTGCTGCCGAACTTGGCGTGCACAAACCGCAGCGTCGCGTCTAGATCTCGGCCGAACAGCCAGTAGATGAGGCCGAGCGCAAAGAAGTTCTTGCAGCGATCCTGGAGCTTCGAACTCAACCCTTCGATGTCTTTGACCGCCGCGCGGTTCAGCGTGTCCAGCTTCACCTCGATCAGACGGTAATCGGCGACCATGCCGTCTTCGAGTGGGTTGGTTTCGAGCCGAGCCAGCTTCAAGTCCTTGGGCTTGAAGGCCTCTGAGTTGACGATGAGGATGCCGCCCTTTTCGAGGTCAGCGATGTTGGTGACCAGCGCAGCCGGATTCATCGCGACGAGGGCGTTGAGCGTGTCACCTGGCGTAAAGATGTGGTTCGATGCGAACTGGACCTGGAAACCGCTGACCCCGGCCAGGGTGCCCGCGCGGCGCGCGAATTTCGGCCGGAAAATCGGGAAACGTGGCGAAATCATTGCCATGCAGGGCGGAGGTGTTCGTAAACTGCCCGCCGACGATCTGCATGCCGTCCCCGGAGTCGCCGGCCAGTCGGACCGTGGCGCCTTCGAGAACAATGGTCTCTTTATTGGACGAAAGTGGAGCTTCGGTTAGCACTGCCATGTGTGACTTGCGCCTCGGTTTGAGCTAACAGCGACGGTCTATGCGCCTTCGCGGGTATCCGTCGCGTGGTGAGGGGTGGGCGGGAGGTTGTAGATGGTGGTCGGAAAACAATCAACGAGGAAATGCAGAATACTGTGAGCCTTCAGGAACCCAATCGGACGTCCCGCGGCATCGACGATGGGCAACCGGCGATACCCTCCGGTGGACATCTTGCCGATCGCGGTGGCCACTGTGTCTCGCTCTGAGAGGGCCACCGGCGAATCGGACATCACCCGTTCAATGGGGATGTCGAGGTCGGCGTCGTCTGCCAAGCAGCGCCAACGCGTCCCGCTCGGTGAAAATGCCGGCCAGGCGACCCGCCCGACAGATGAGGACCGCACCGCGTCCCTGGTCGTTCATCCGCCGAAATGCCTCACGCACCGGTGTCTCCGGTTCGAGGCAGATGGGATTCGAGCTGTACACCCCGTCAAGCGTCGCGGTGTCTAGTTTGAGCAGGAAACTCATGGCCGTACACCAGCGCGAATTCTAGCCCGGCGAGACAATGTGTCGGTTACAAGGAAGGGAGCATTTCCGCCCCCCAGATCCCTGCCACGTTATCACTCCTGGTGACGTGGAACAAGCCTGATGTGTGGCCGACCCCGACTGATATTTCAGTCGGGGTCGGAGTCACTGAAAGACGCACGGAGGCGGTATGATCGCGCCTACGCGGGGTGCTCGGGGCGACGCGGCCACCAACGGCGTGGCCGCTCGACGCCTCTGCTCTGTCGGCGCCCTTGATTGTCCCGCGTGCGCTGCTCTTCGTGCGTGTCGTCGGCGGCAGCCGTTCGGGCAGCGAGATGTCGCGGAGTTACCGAAAGTGAGAGGAAGACGGATGAGTCGAAGATGTGCGCGTCGACTGATGCTGGTCGCCTGCGTGGTGCTGGTGGCTACACAGGCAACGGCGCAGGATGCCGCCCAGGCGGGACATCGGCCCAACGGCGACCCCGACATTCAAGGGTTGTTCACATTTAGAACCCTGACGCCACTGCAGCGCCCGGTCAACGATGCCGGCGCGACGGCGCTGCTGGCGAACCGGGAGACGCTGACCGAGGAGGAGGCGGCCGAATTCGAGGCGTCCCGGCGCAAGGAATTGAACCGCGATACCCAGAATCTCGAGGTTCATGCGCCTGGGGTTCGGTATCAATCTCGCGCGGAAGGCGGCGTCGGCGGATACAACGAGTTCTGGTATGAGCGCGGTATTGAGCTGACACGCGACAAGCGGACCTCGCTGATCGTCGAGCCACCCAATGGACGGATACCGTATCGGGAGGAATACCAGGCGATGGCTCGTGCCCGTGGCGCGAACCTCGGCAGCGGGTTTGCCGATTCCTACACGGATCGGAGCCTGTCGGATCGTTGCCTGATGGGTTTCAACGCTGGTCCGCCCATGGTATCGAGCGCCTATAACAACAATGTGCTCATCGTGCAGACGCCGGACCACGTCGTCATCCTCAACGAAATGGTACACAACGCCCGCATTATTCCGCTGGACGGCCGTGCGCACGGGACTCTGCCGCAGTACTCGGGCGACTCGCGGGGGCGCTGGGACGGAGATACCCTCGTGGTGGAGACCAGACACTTCCTGCGCGAGACGAGCCTCGGCGGCTCAAGTCCAGAGACCGTACTGGTGGAACGGTTCCGACGCGTGGATCCCGATACGGTCATGTACGAGTTCACGGTCGAGGACCCCGGCGGGTTCACGGCACCGTGGACTGCGCTGATGCCGTTTCGTCGCACGGAAGGGCCGATGTTCGAGTACGCCTGTCACGAGGGGAACATCGGGTTGGCTGGCATTCTCGCCGGGGCCCGGAACCTCGGTACGCAGCGCGTCGGCCCCTAGATAGGGGAGGCTGCACTTGTCCTGTCCCGCCGTCTGTCGCCTGGGTGTTGCCCCGAAGTTCGCACTGCTGGTGCTCGGTCTGGGCTGTGGACTGCCGTCGGTCAACCTGGCCGCCCAAGACCTCGGCGCACTACAGGACCGGCTGGCGATCGCCGAGCAGCTGGCTCAGTATTCCTATCGATGGGACTCGAAGGATTCCGAAGGCTTCGCGGAACTGTTCACGACAGACGGGGCCATGGACCGTCGGCGCGGCGGGGAGGTGGTGATCGGCGCTCGCGTGGTTGGCCACCAGGCCATCCTCGACTATGCGCGAACGTCTCATCAGGGCCGGCTCGCCGACCGACAGACCCGGCACCATTTCTCGGCGCTCGTGTTCCTGGAACTGACAGCCGACTCCGCCGTCACCGAGAATATGGCGCTCATCACCCACCAACGGGCGGAAGACGACGCGGCCCGGATCAGTGCGTCTGGCATCTACCGAAATACCTGGAAGAAGACGCCAGCCGGGTGGAAGATTGCCGAACGCGTGCTGTTCGGCGACCGCTTCGTCAGTCCATAGCCGGCCCCAGAGGTGGAGGTCCGGTCAGTTACCGCGTGTGAGACAGAGATGACCACAATGAGCAAGACGAACGCCAGGCCGTGCTGGATGCTGGCAATCGCCTTCGGCGTGTCGGCCGGCCCCGCCATGTCGCAGACCACACAAGATCTCGTCAGCGATGCACTGACACCCGAGGACGTGCTCATTCACAGCATGGGCTACGACCGGCAGAGCTACAGCCCGCTCGACGAGATCAACACGTCCAACGTCACGCGGCTGGTGCCCATCTGGAGCACCAGTTTGATGAACGATGCGGGCGAACTCGCGGCGCCGACGATCTACGACGGCGTGATGTATGCGATCAACGGGAGCTGGACGTTCGCCATCGACGTCGCGACCGGCCACCAGATCTGGCGGACGCCGGTGACGATGGAGCCAGAGACGCGGCGCACTGGATACAACCGGGGTGCGCCCACTATTTACGAGGGCAAGCTCTTTCGCGTGACCTACGACAATCACCTGGTCGCGCTTGATCTGGAGACGGGCGTCGAACTCTGGAATGAAAAATTTGCTGAGCGGAGTGAGGGCTACTACTCGACCGGGGCGCCCATGGTCGCCAACGGCGTGTTGATCTCCGGGATGGCCGGTGGCGAGTCAACGACTCGGGGGTTCCTCGACGGTTGGGATCCGGACACCGGCACGAAGCTGTGGCGCCGCCACACGATTCCCGCCCCGGGTGAGCCCGGATCAGAAACGTGGCCGGTGGATGGCGATGGCTGGCAGTATGGCGGTGCACCAACCTGGCGCTCTGGCTCGTATGACCCGGAACTGGACCTCGTCTATTGGGGCACCGGAAACGCGGAACCGTATGACCCCCGGCCGCGAGGCGAGCTGGATAGTCTGTATACGTCGAGCGTGATCGCCATTCGCCCGACGACCGGAGAGATCGCCTGCCACTATCAATACACGCCGAACGACGTCTACGACGTGGACGGCACGGATGAGCATGTCCTGGCTGATATCCAGGTGGACGGGCAACCGCGGAAGGTGATGATCCAGGCCAACAAGAACGGCTTCCTGTATGTCATTGATCGCACTGACTGCTCGTTGATCGCCGCGCCGCCCTACGTGCAGGTGAACTGGGCCACGCACATCGACCTGGCCACCGGTCGGCCCGTATTGACCGATCTGTATGAGCGGTTTAAGGCTGGCGACGAAGTCTCCATCTTTCCGTCACGCGGTTCGAACGCCGTGCCGACCGCCTTCAACCCGTCTACGGGACTCATCTACACCAGTACCTGGAACATCCCGCGCATCCAGCAGATCGCGCCACCGAAGGAACAGGTGCTTGGTGGCGACTCCACCGGGATCAACGGTCGTTTCCCGACCTTCGAGCCAGGTGAGGTCCTCGGCCACTTCTTGGCCATCGATCCGCTGACGGGGGAGAAGCACTGGGAGGTACCGCTCACCGATTTTCCGAGCTCGGCCGGCATGCTCGCGACGGGCGGGGGGCTGGCATTTACCGGGAAAGCGACCGGCGAATTCATCGCGCTCGATCAGGCGACTGGCGAGACGCTCTGGCAGTTCAAGACCGGTTCGAGCATCAATTCGACCGCGATTACCTACACGCACAATGGTCAGCAGTACGTCAGCGTGACGTCCGGGTTGGGCGGTCTGCTCGCCAATCGCTACGCGGCGGGCAAGGTGCCGACCGGGGGCGCAGTCTGGACGTTTGCGTTGATGCGGGAATAGCCAACGCGGTCGGGACGGTTGAGGCACGCGCACGCTGATGCCCTCGCCCTGAGTCGTTTGCGAAGAGGAACGGTCGATGCTGCACCCAACTGACGATCTACGAATCGAGGGCCTGCGGCCGCTGCTGCCGCCCGCCATCTTGATGGAGGAGCTGCCGATCACGGAAGCGATCTCGACGACTGTGACGCAAGGCCGCCACGCGTGCGCCGAAATATTGCACGACCGCGACGACCGCCTTCTTGTCGTGGTCGGACCATGCTCCATCCACGATCCGGTGGCGGGACTCGAATATGCGCGACACCTCGCAACCGCTGCCCAGGCCCATTCGGATGACCTGCTCGTTGCGATGCGCGTCTATTTCGAGAAGCCGCGGACGACGGTGGGGTGGAAGGGGCTCATCAACGACCCGCATCTCGACAACAGTTTTGCCATCAACGAAGGCCTCCGTGCTGCGCGTCGATTCTTGCTTGCCGTCCTCGACCTCGGCTTGCCCACGGGGACAGAATTCCTGGATCCCATTACGCCGCAGTTCATCGCCGATCTCGTGTGCTGGGGCGCCATCGGTGCCCGCACCTCCGAGAGTCAGGTGCATCGGGAGCTCGCGTCGGGTCTGTCGATGCCGGTCGGCTTCAAGAACGGCACGGACGGCACGGTGCAGACCGCGATCGACGCCATCGGATCGAGTCTGCATCCGCACCATTTCTTGTCAGTGACCAAGCAGGGGGTGGCCGCCATCGTCGGGACCCGTGGGAATCCTGACTGTCACGTGATTCTGCGCGGGGGGGCCGCGGGGCCAAACTACCGCGCTGCAGACATCGGCGAGGCTGTGTCGGCACTCGAAACGTCGAGCCTGCCTGGTCGGCTGATGGTCGATTGCAGCCATGCCAATAGTGGCAAAGACCACACCCGGCAACCGGCCGTGGTCGCCGACCTCGCAGGGCAGATCGCGAGTGGGCAGAGACAGATTTTCGGCGTGATGCTCGAGAGCTTTCTGCTCGACGGCAACCAGGCACTCCGTTCCGACACGGAGCTCACATACGGGCTGAGCGTGACGGACAAGTGTATGAGCTGGGAACGCACAGAACCCCTGTTCGACGTCCTGGCCCAATCCGTGCGCGACCGTCGTTCCGTGACCCCAGTCGCCGTTCCCGGGACGTAGTGGCGCGACGGCGCAGGACAGGTCAGCGACGGCCTCGGCGATATACTGCCTGGCGCTAGCATCTGAATCCGCGAACGTTGCATCGGCACATGACACACGACGATCCCCGCACCGTCTGGAGCCGGCGCCGCGTCCTCGCGTCACTGCTCGGCGTAGGGGCGGTCGCGCCGTTCGTGCGAGGGAACCGCAACGACGCGGACGGGGCGGTGCTGATGCGCTACACGGCGCATGTTCCCAATTCCCACGGGTTGTATGCGAGATGCTTCGTGCCCTGGCGAGACATCGTCACCGAGGAGACGGGCGGCCGTATTCGCTGGGAGCACTATGTGGACGGATTGCTCCACGGGGCGCTCGATGGCTTCAAAGCTGTCGCGGCCGGGGTGACCGACTACACGCACGCGTACGCGACCTACCAGCCGGGCAGTTTTCATCTGACGCACGGGCTGCAGTTACCGTTTCTCTTTCAGAACTCGGGTGTCGCCGCACTGGTATCCGAGGAACTGTATCCCGAGTATCTGAAGGGCGAATATGAGCGGATGGGTGTGTATCTGGCGCACTGCGACTCGACGACCGCCTACGACATCATGTCGAAGACACCGATTCGCACACCTGACCAGATGCGTGGCCTGAAGGTGCGCTCGACGGGCGGATTGATGGCAGATATTCTGCGTCAGGTTGGCGCTATTCCGGTGGTGCTGGCGGCGGCCGAGACCTACACCGCGTTTCAGCGGGGCATTCTTGACGCGGTCGCGGTGAGTGCCCCGGACATGGCGGCGTATCGGCTCTACGAAACGGGGAAGTTCTACCTGCGGATCAGGTTGACCCACACCGTCATTCAGTACTGCCTGAATCCGCGCACATTCGACCGGCTACCGGATGATCTGCGCGGACAGCTCTACAACCTGTATCGCGTGCGGGGCCAGGTGGCGAATCGCAACTTCTATGGCGGCGAGGCGTTGGAGGAGGCGATTGAGACGTTGGAGGATGGAGGGGTCGAGGTGATTGACCCGACGCCGGACGAGCGCCAGCAATGGCGGGACGCCGTACAACCGCTGGAGCAACGGTTCATCGATCTGAACGCCGCGCGCGGGCTGCCCGCGGCGAGATTTGTGCAAGAGGCGAAGGAGCGAGCAGCGGTCTATGACGGGTGGACCGACCAGCAGCTCTGGGACCATGTGTGGGCGCGGCCAACGCCGGGGATCATTACGTTATGACTCCACCCGAGGGCGACGTGGCGACGGTCTGTCTGTTCAGTTCGCGCTGACCACTCCTGTTGCGAACTCCGCAGTCGGGGGCCCTCGTCATCATGGCCTGGTGACCGCGTTTGCCGAGATCGCGCGGTGGATCCAGCGCCCGAACCCTTGACTGCTATACTTATCCGTTTGTCAGGACGTTAGACCATTGGGTGAGACATGGTGGATGTCCATTCGGTGTTGAGCTAGAAGGATCAAGAACCTCATGAGTGACAACGAGAGTGCGAGCGGGAAGGCCCCGTGGATTACCTACCGTCCGGAGTTGAAAGTATTGGACTGCACCGTCCGGGACGGTGGGCTGATCAACGACCACCAGTTCACGGACGAGTTCGTCCGTGCCGTGTATGACACCTGTCTGGCGGCTGGTATCGACTCGATGGAGATCGGCTACAAGAACTCCGAGCGCCTGTTCCCCAGAGATCAGTTTGGTGCGTGGCGTCATTGCCGCGAAGAGGATATGCGCCGTGTCGTCGGCGACCACGACGCCGAACGCACCGGGTTGAAGCTCGTCGCCATGGCTGATGCCGGCAAGAGCGACTGGCAGACCACGATCATCCCCGCGGCCGACAGCGTGCTGGGCATGATTCGCGTCGCCTTCTACGCGCACCAAGTGTCCGAAGCGGTGGACATGATTCAGCACGCCAGTGAGCAAGGCTACGAGACCATGGCCAACCTCATGGCCGTGTCGAACATCACGGAGTCTGAAATAGACACTGTGCTGGAGGCGATTGCGCCGACCCCGGCGTCGACCATGGTGATCGTGGACAGCTTCGGTCATCTCTATCGCGAGCAGATCGACGGTCTGTATCGGAAGTATTCGGAGGCGATGGCCGGTACCGGCAAAGAGATCGGCATGCATGCCCATAACAACATGCAGCTGGCATTTGCCAACACGCTGGAGGCGATCATCCTGGGCGCGAACCGTGTCGACGCCACGATGGCGGGGCTCGGACGCGGCGCCGGGAACTGCCCCATGGAGTTGCTGCTCGGTTTCCTCCGCAATCCGAAGTTCAAGCTCCGCCCCATTGTTCGACTGCTGCAGGAGCAACTGCCGGAGATTCGCAAGACCGTCGAATGGGGTCCCCTGTTGCCCTACAACATCACGGGGCAGCTGAACCTGCATCCCCGGGCCGCGATCGGGTGGCGCTCGGGAGAGACCCCCGACGACTTCGTGGCCTTCTACGACCGCATCGTCAACGAGAAGTAGCGCGGGCCTCACGCTCGACCGCGTGCAGGCGTCGCCATGACCATTCAGAATAGAGGAGTGGGGAACGCTGCGGTCGCGCTGATCGTCGGTCTGGCGCGGTGTCCCCATTACAACTGGCCACGCTGGCCACAGTGACCAGCGCGGCCGTCATTTTGGTCGCGAGTGTGGCGAGCCCAGACTCGCGTCTCGCGCTAGGAGGACGCGGCCTTCGCCTGTGCCTCGTACTCCAGTCGCGCCCGTGTCAGATGCGGCACGATGCCAATGAGGCGTTGGACCAGCATCAGTTGGCCGCGGTGATGCATTTCATGCTCCTTGACGGACAGCAGCATCTCCAAGCGGCTCTTGCTGGCCGGTTCGGCGCCCGGCGGCATGGTGAACGGCTCCGCCAGGAAGTCATCCGACAGGCCCTCCAGGAAGCTCGCCCACACCGCGCCTTCTGTCTTGAGCAGCTCAACAACTTGAGCCTGCGTGCGCGCCGTTGCCTCCTGCTCGGCCAGTGATTTCATCAGCGCCATGAAGTCGACGCCCTCGAAGTTCGAGCGCGCGTCACCCGTGTGAAGCGATAGTTGAAATTGCGGGAAGACGGCGATGTGCGCCAGTGTGCCGGCGACGCTGCGCGTGCCGTCGGCTGGACAAAACCCGTACTGCGCCTCGGGAATCTCCTCGGCGATTTGAATCGTGTTCTGCCGGACAGTGCGAAAGCTGGCCGCCAGCTGGACGGCTCCGTAGTAAGTCATGGACAACAGTTCCTCTCAATACGCTGCGTGGGTCGGGCACCCTCACCATGCCGTGCACGTCCGCGATACGGGCTGGGAGGGCGGCGGTCCAGGAGAGACCGTGCAGACATTCTATCCGGAACGCCGAGCCGGGGCCGCGAGTACAATCAGTCAGCTCGTCACTGTCACCTCAAGCCCCGACGCCGCAAGCGGGAGACCTAACGAATGCGTCGATTGTGTATCGCGTGTGTTCTGTCTGGACTGATGATCTGGCACCAGTCTGACGTGCCCGGGGCCCAGACGTCTGTGGGCATCGGGTCCGAGCGCGCCAGCTGCGAGGCACTGCTGCAGACCCGCAACCTCACCATCACCTATGCGGGCGTCGCCACGACGGCCGACGGGACCACGTACTGCTACGTGAAGGGCATTTTGCCGCCGGCGATTCAGTTTCATGCCCAGTTGCCGCTGCCGGGGGCCTGGAACGGTCGATTTCTCAAGTGGGGCGACGGCGGGAAGGACGGCGACCTCGACTTTGCCGACCATCGCGTCGGCGAAGGGTACGCCGTGGCCAACAGCAATACTGGCCACGATAGTGGCGCCGAGCCCGGTTCGTCGTTCGCGTACCAGAATCGGCAGGCGGAAATCGACTTCGGCTACCGGGCGGTCCACTTGACGACGGTCGCCGCTAAGACCCTGGTCGGCGCGTACTACGGTCGGGCCCCGGATTACGCGTACTTCGAGGGCTGCTCCACGGGCGGGCGTCAGGGGCTGATGGAAGCGCAGCGGTATCCGGACGACTTCGACGGTATCGTCGCCGGCGCCCCCGCGAACCACTATCAGGCGATGAACGCGGTGCGGGTCTGGCTGCTTCAACGGATGTTTCGAGATGACTTCGCGGGTGCGTTGGCGTTTGATACGGATGGGGACGGGCGGTTTGACAGCCTCCGAAAGATGGAGATGCTGGCAGAGGCGGTGCTGGCCGCCTGTGATCGGACCGATGGCATCGCGGACGGCGTGATCGATGATCCGCCACGTTGCGATTTCGACGCGGAGCGCGATTTGGCCGTCATGCAGTGCGCCGGCGACAACAATGCCGATGATTGCTTGACGGTGGCGCAGATACAGACGGTGCGCGACTTCCACGCCGGGCCCCGCGACTCGGCGGGCCGTCCGATCTACTCGGGCAAGCCGGTCGGGTCAGAGGCACAGTGGGCAGGGCTGTTTATTCCCCACCCTGGGAACCGGTTTGCCCCGGGTGCGGTTGGCTTGGGCGGTGACCACCTGAACTACCTCTTCTATGATGAGGACCCAGGCGTCGCGCCCGCAAACATGCTCGATACCTCCAGTCCGGTCGATCCCGCCGCGACTCCACCAGAGTGGGCGTGGTGGAACTTCGATATCAACGATGTGACCGCTGGCAAGGGCGATGTCATGGGGCGGATCACCGACGCCACGGCTCCTGACCTGTCACGGTTCCTGGTCGGGAACGACGGCAAATTGATCCTGTACCACGGATGGGCCGACGGGCTGGTGGTGCCGCAACCGACGCTCGCCTATTACCACGACATGGTGGAGACGACCTTTGGTGGCGATATGTCAGCCGGTCGCGAACGGGCCCGATTGTTCATGGTGCCCGGGATGGGGCACTGCAGGGGTGGCAACGGCCCGGATACCTGGGACCGCCTGCGCCCGCTCGTCGACTGGGTCGAGCGCGGCACGGCGCCCGACGCGCTCATTGCGACGCATCTGACGAATGGCGAGGTCGACAACGAGCGCCCCGTCTGCGCCGTTCCGCAGCGGGCGGTGTATACCGGGCCTGCCGGCGGAGCCGATGACCCCGCAAACTGGGTCCAGTCGAACTTTGCCTGTCGGTAATCACCGAGGCTTTCGAGAGACGCATGATCCGACAACAGATACTTCGACTCCCGATGGCGGCGGTGGCTGCCGTGTTGCTGGGTGGCTCTGCCGCAAGCGGCCAGTCTGCGCCAGATCCCGGTACATGGGTCAGCCCCCGCACCGCCGACGGCCAGCCGGACCTGCAAGGGCTCTGGAACAACACCACGATCACGCCGTTCGAGCGTCGTCCGGGCCAGGCCGAGTTCATCACCGAGGATGACGCCGCGGCGGCTGAACGCTCGGCGATCGAGCGGCGAGCGGAGGCCAACGCGCCGAGTATGCCGCGCACCGAACCGCTGCCTGCGGGCGGGAGCACGGGGTCCGTGAACCAGTTCTGGTTCGGGCCGCGGTTTCAGATCGTGGGAAGTCGACGGAGTTCGCTGGTGATTGACCCGCCAGATGGCCGTGTGCCGCTGAGGCCGGAGGCGGAGGCGCGACGGGATTATCTGGTCGAGCATCGCACCGACCGCGTCGAGAACATGAGCGTCTATAGCCGGTGCATTACGCGTGGTGTGCCTGGGACCATGTTCCCGCAGGCCTACAACAACGGTTACCAGATTCTGCAGATTCCGGGGTTCGTGGTGATTCGGGCGGAAATGATGCACGTGCGTATCATCCCGCTTGACGCCGGTCCGCACATACCCACGCCGATCCGCGGATGGATGGGTGACTCGCGCGGCCGGTGGGAGGGTGACACGCTGGTGGTGGAAACCACCAACTTCGACGCGAAAGGATGGATCTCGTCGAACGCGTCGGCGGGGCGGATGCATGCTGTGCCGCAAACCGATGCATTGCACATCGTCGAGCGGTTCCGGCGGACGGCCGAGGACACCATCACCTGGCAGGCCACGGTCACGGATCCGGACGTCTATGCGGCGCCCTGGACCGTCGAGGTGCCCTTTACCAGTCGACCCGACTACATCATTTACGAGTACGCCTGCCACGAAGGCAACCACGCCGTCCAAGGCGTCATGGGCGCCGAGCGCGTCGTCGAGCGACGAGCCGGCTCCCGGTAGGGCCGGTCACAGCGCTACCACCCGAGACGGATCGCGTACCAGAGGGCCAGGGCGATGAGCAGTCCAACCCCGAGCAACGCGATCACGCTCGTGGTGAAGTACGGATACACCATCAAGAGCAGGCCTGCCGTCAGCTGTGGCCACCGCTGCTGCTTTTTCCCGTAGACGAAGAGGACGAACCCGGCCGCACCTGGGATGAGAGACAGAAAGAGCCAAGCGGGGTCAAAAGACATAGCTCAGGTGTAAGCGTATCGCGGGGAGCGGTGGCAGTGCGCCGCGCGTGCCGCGGTCAACTCTGGCTACGCGTCGTTGCGCGAGTACAATCGCGCGGTACCGTGAATTTATGTTCCCTTCAGTAGACACCTACGCGTTCGATCTCGACCGGGTCCGGCGCGCGCACGCGCGGCGCAGGGCGCGGCATGGGGCGGTCGCTGTCTTCGCGGTCTGCGTTGCCTTGTGGGCGTCTGGCGTCTCGGCTCAGCCAGCCGATCTGGCGCAGGGCAAGCGGCTTTTCGAGAGCCAGTGCGGTAGTTGCCACGGTCCTCTTGGGAACGGCGGAAAGGGAGCCAACCTGGCCCAGCCTCGGCTGCGCCGGGCATCAGACGACGAGGCGCTGTTCAATATCATTCGGCGTGGAATCAGGGGGACCGAGATGCCGGGCTCGCCACTGACACCAAGCCAGGTGTCGAGCATCGCGGCCTATGTGAGGACGCTGGGCCGCGTCGCCCCCGAGAACATCCCCGGCGACCGCATCCAGGGGCAAGGAGTCTATGCGTCGCTCGACTGCGCGCGGTGCCATACCGTGGGTGGTCGTGGCGGGGTGGTCGGCCCCGGCCTCGGCGATATCGGAGCCCGTCGCAGTGCCGCCCACCTGCGCGAAGCGCTGACCGACCCCGCGGCTTCAGTGCCCAGTGGCTTTCTCCAGCTCCGTGTTGTCGCCCGAGACGGTCGTGCGTTTTCTGGGATCCGGGTCAATGAGGACGCATTTTCGGTGCAGTTCCTGGACCTCCAGGGGCGTCTGCACTCTTTCTGGAAAGACGAACTAGACGTCTTGGACCAGCAGTGGCAGCGGTCGCCGATGCCGAGTTATGCGGGCAGGCTGACCGCGGACGAGACCGATGATCTGGTCGCGTATCTGGTCTCGCTCAAGGGAGTTACGGACGAATGACGACGTCATCGCCACCCTTTCGCCTCCCCATCATGGTCGCGATGCTGGTGTCTGTGCTGGTCGCGGTGCCGGGTCGCGCACCCGGGCAGGTGCCTTACGAAAGAATCCTGGACGCGGCGTCTGAGCCGGAGCATTGGCTGACGTATTCGGGAACCTACGGGGCGCAGCGCTACTCCACGCTGGACCAGATCGACCGTGACAACGTCGGTGAGCTTCAGCCGGCGTGGATCTATCAGGCCCGCTCGCTGCAGAAGTTCGAGGTGTCGCCGCTGGTGGTGGATGGGGTCATGTACATCACCGAGGCGCCGTCGGACGCGACGGCGCTCGATCTCCGGACCGGACGACCCATTTGGAGCTACCGACGGTCGCTCCCGCAGGGCATTGTGACCTGCTGCGGACAGGTAAACCGTGGGGTGGCGCTGCTGGATGATCAGGTCTTTCTCGGCACCGTCGATGCGCACCTGGTGGCGCTCGACGCCAGGACCGGCCGTGTGCGCTGGGACGTCGAGGTCGCCGACTACGAGCTCGGCTATTCGGTGACCGTCGCACCGCTCGCGCTGAAGGACAAAATCATTGTGGGCATTTCCGGCGGCGAGTATGGCATTCGCGGCTTCCTCGATGCCTATGACCCTCTCACGGGTGAGCGGCTCTGGCGGTTCTGGACCGTGCCCGGGCCGGGAGAGGCCGGACACGATACGTGGTCGGGAGATAGCTGGCAGAGGGGCGGGGCGCCGACCTGGGTGACCGGTGCATACGATCCCGAACTGGACCTCCTCTACTGGGGAACCGGGAATCCTGGTCCGGATTTCATCGGGGAGGTGCGCGAGGGCGACAACCTCTATTCAGAGTCGCTGCTCGCGCTGGACCCCGACACAGGCGAGCTGAAGTGGCATTTTCAGTTCCTCCCGCACGACATCCACGACTACGACTCGACCCAGGTCCCCGTGCTGCTCGACGCCGATTTTGAAGGCCAGCCGCGGCAACTCGTGGTCTTTCCGAATCGCAACGGTTTTTACTACGTACTGGACAGGGTGACTGGCGAGTTCCTCGTTGGGAAAGCGTTTGCCAAACAGACCTGGGCACTAGGTCTGGATGAGGACGGCCGGCCCATCGAGAACCCCGACACCATTCCAACCGCGGAGGGGGCCGTGGTCTACCCGGACGACGATGGGGCGGCCAACTGGTACAGTCCCACCTACAGTCCGCAGACGAACCTGATCTACCAGAACGTGCGAGAAAAGGGCGGCGTCTACTATCTGGCCGACGCGACATACGAGCCGGGCAAGATCTACATGGGCGCGAGCCGTCGGGTTGTGGACGGAGAGGATCCCCAGGGGTTCCTGCGGGCCCTCGACCCCCTGACCGGTGATCTCGTGTGGGAGATCGCGGTGCGCGCGCCGCCGTGGGCCGGACTGATGTCCACCGCGGGCGGCCTGGTGTTCTCGGGCACCATGGAGGGCGATTTCTTCGCAGCCGATGCACAGACAGGTGATGTCCTGTGGCGGTTCCAGACAGGCGGGGCGGTGTACGCCAATCCGATCACCTATCTGAGCGAGGGACGGCAGTTCGTCGCGATCGCCGCGGGCAACTCGCTGGTGACGTTCGCACTGCCAGACTGACGTCGCCACGGCGATGGCCCTTGAGCGGAGTGGTGTCGGGGGCGTAGGATGCACGAGTCGGATAGTCAATGTTCACTATGAGTAGCGAGGGGGAACCATGCGCCATCGATCGATCGCGTCCGTGAGTGCCGTTGCCGTGCTGGTCGCGGGTGTCTCGACGGGAGCCGCGCCGGTGGCGGCCCAGTCTGCCGCGGTGGCCACGGAGTGGGGACACCCGGATCTACGTGGGATCTGGGATTTCCGCACACATCACGCCACTGGAGCGTCCGGAGGAGCTCGGTGACAAGGCGTTTCTGACCGAGGAAGAGGCGGCCAACCTCGAACAGGAGGTCGTCGAGCGCAACGCGCGACTCGCGACTCGCTCCGCCGAACGCACCACGGCCGCGAATCAGGTGGACCGGCGCGCCGACGGGACCCCCGGTTTCTACAACAATTTCTGGTTGGACCAGGGCACGCGGGCGGTTGAGACACGCCGCACGTCGCAAATCGTCGATCCGCCGAATGGCCGGGTGCCTGCGCTTACGCGCGGCGGGGCAGGCCCGGGCCGACGCCAGTCGACTGTATCGGGAAGAGCATCCGGCAGATTCGTGGGTGGACCGCACCACCTCTGACCGATGCCTACTGGGATTCAACGCCGGTCCGCCGCTCACCCCGGGCGGATACAACCAGAACCTGCAGATTTTCCAGACGCCGGACCACGTCGTGCTGGTGACCGAGATGGTCCATACCGTGCGGGTGGTACCGCTGGACGGCCGTCCAGCCCTCGGCGACGATCTGCGCCAGTGGTCGGGCGATGCGCGTGGCCACTGGGAGGGCGACACTCTCGTCGTCGAGACGTCCAATTTCAGCGACGAGAGACGGTGGAGGAACACCACCGACAGCCTGACGCTGGTGGAGCGCTACACCCGGGTTGATGCGGACACGCTCGAGTACGAGTACACCGTGACTGACCCGGAGACCTGGACGAGTCCCTGGACGGCGTCCCTGCCGTTGCAACGCACCGACGTGCCGATGTTCGAGTACGCCTGCCACGAAGGCAACCACAGCATGGACGGCATTCTGGGCGGGCATCGCGCCGACGAGCGGGCGGCCGCGGCAGGTCGCTAGAGCGACGGGGCGGAGCGCTGATTCGATCTCATGCAGGCCGGTGAGATCTATCGTCACGCGATCGGTATCAGGTCCTTACTGATCGTGGAAGCGGCCCCCCAGAGGTGTCCGTGGCCTCGTACCTCGTCTCGTCATCGGCGGGTGGGCAATGACCCCCATTTCCTCCCTTGGGCGACGGCATTCGGAGGCTCACCATGCGTGCTACAGCGTTCGCTCTCGTCGCCGCCCTGGTTCTGATTGCACCAGTCGGTCACCCGCGCGCGGCGGAGGGACCCATTTCCGGCTTTCCAGGCAACCAGACCGAGGTGCAGCGAGCACTCGAGGCTCGGTTCGACGAGGGACTCGACCCCGGCGACCTCCGCTCGTGGATGCAGCACCTGAGCTCGCGCCCCCACCACGTGGGCTCGCCCTTCGGACGCGAGGTTGCGGAATTCATCGCGGACAAGTTTCGGGAGTGGGGGTACGAGACCGAGATCGAGACCTATCAGGTGCTGTTTCCGACGCCGCGACTACGTCGGCTCGAGATGGTGGCACCCACCCGTTTCACGGCCGCGCTCGAAGAGCCGGTGCTGGCCGAGGATCGCACGTCGGGTCAAAAAGACGAGCAGCTCCCGACCTACAACGCGTACTCGATTGATGGGGACGTGACGGGCGACTTGGTCTACGTCAACTACGGCGTTCCGGCCGACTACGAAGAACTCGAGCGGCGCGGTATCGATGTGGCTGGCAAAGTGGTGATTGCGCGGTACGGGGGCTCTTGGCGTGGGATCAAGCCCAAGGTCGCGGCCGAGCACGGCGCCATCGGGTGTCTCATCTACTCCGATCCGCGCGATGACGGCTACGCGCGGGGCGATGTCTACCCGGACGGTCCGTACCGGATGGCGGATGGGGCGCAACGCGGCTCGGTGGCCGACATGCCGCTGTTCCCCGGGGACCCCTTGACCCCGAACGTCGGCGCGACGGAGGATGCCGATCGTCTGGATCTCGACGAGGCCCCCACGCTCACGACGATCCCGGTGCTGCCCATCTCGTACGCCGACGCGCAGCCACTGCTTGGCCGCGCTGGGTGGACCGCTGGCGCCCGCCGCCTGGCGTGGTGGTCTCCCGTTGACGTATCACGTGGGTCCAGGCCCGGCGCGAGTCCATCTGGAACTCGCATTCAATTGGGACATCGAGCCGGCCTACAACGTGATCGCGCGGCTCGAAGGCCGCGAGCGGTCAGACCAGTGGGTGCTGCGTGGGAATCACCACGACGCGTGGGTGAACGGTGCCGCGGACCCGATCAGCGGACTGGTGGCCATGATGGCTGAGGCCAAGGCGATTGGTGGCCTCGCCCGCACCGGTTGGCGACCACGGCGCACCATCGTCTTTGCGGCCTGGGACGCGGAGGAGCCAGGTTTGATCGGCTCCACGGAGTGGGGGGAGCACCACGCGGATGAGCTTCGCGAACGTGCCGTCGCGTATATCAACACCGACGGCAACGGTCGCGGGTTCCTGAATATGTCCGGGTCCCACACACTCGAACGGTTCATCAACGAGGTCGCGCGCGACGTCACGGACCCGGAGACAGGGGTGAGCGCCTTCGAGCGGCGCCACGCCCGGCGTCTCGCCCGCGGAGATACCGAGGACCTGGCCGGCACGCGAGACCACCGCATCAACGCGCTCGGCTCTGGGTCTGACTACACACCGTTCCTCCAGCATCTGGGCGTCGCCTCGCTCAACCTCAGCTTCGGAGGGGAGAGCGGTGGCGGTTCGTATCACTCGATTTTCGATTCGTTCGACCACTACACGCGCTTTATCGATCCCACGTTTGAGTACGGCATCGCGTTGGCTCAGACAGCGGGCCGCGTCGTGCTCCGGCTGGCGGACGCCGAACTGCTGCCGTGGGACTTCACCGCATTCGAGGCCACCGTCACGCGCTATGCCGACGAGGTGGTCGACCTGACCGACGACATGCGGGAAACCACGGAGCGCCAGAATCAGCTCTTGCGAGACGGCCGATTCCAGCAAGCGGCCGACCCGACCGAGCGCTACGATCCGCCGGACGCGGAGGAGCCGGTTCCGCATCTGAACTTCGCGCCGGTGCGTAACGCCCTGGTTGGGCTGGAGGAGAGCGCGCGGACGCACGAGGCGGCCCGCCGGGCTCTCGTCGCTAGCGGCGACCGACTCTCCACGGATCAGGCGCGCGCGGTCGACGAGATTCTCTTCCGCACGGAACGCGCGATGACGCACCCCGACGGACTCCCGGGCCGTCCGTGGTTCGTTCACCAGATCTATGCGCCCGGGTTCTACACGGGGTACGGCGTGAAGACGCTGCCCGGCGTCCGCGAAGCGATCGAGGAACGAGACTGGGGTGAGGCGCAGAAGCAGATTGTGACGCTTGCCGATACTATCCGTCAGGTGGCGACGGAAGTTGACCGTGCGACCCGATTGGTGGAGCCCGCGGGGCCGTAGCGGCCGGGGTCGGCTGCCGCAGTCAATATGCAGGACGGCGTGGGGCGACGGCGCAGGGAAGAGGTCCGATGATAAAAGTCGTGCTCAAGGTCGTGATGGCGGCCTTCTACGTGTTCTCCGGGATCAACCACTTTCGCAGTCCCGAGTTTTATCTCAACCTGATGCCCGCGTACCTGCCCGCGCATGAGGCGGCCGTCATCTGGAGCGGTGTGGCCGAAATCGCCTTGGGCCTGCTCCTCCTGTGGCCCCGCCGGCAGTGGCTCGCGGCGTGGGGCATCATCGCGATGCTCATCGCCTTTCTGCCCGTCCATGTCCACATGCTAGTCAACAGTCATCTCTATCCGGAGACTCCGGTAATGTTCCTCTGGCTGCGTTTCCCGATGCAGGCGGTCTTGGTCGCCTGGGCGCACTGGTACACCCGAGTCGCGGTCCGAGCAACCTCGGCCACGTGAGAATCTGGCCGCACGGTCCCACCGAACGTCACGAGCCGCAACGAAGGACCCTCTGACTGATGCTCCGACCGTCGATACGCGACATCTCGTGCTGGCCGGCCTAGGTCCGGCGGGCGGGCTTAGACCAGGTGTTCGGACACGACGTGTTCCACGCCGAGGAGCGGGCTGGTGTAGGTATGCGTATAGGACTGGTGCGGCACCCTCTCAAGCACGAGGCCGGCCGCGATAGGCACGGTGGTGACCTTGGCCCACTCCAGTGTCTCGGCGAGCTCGGCCCAGTGGTCTTCCACCAGGATGTGTACCGCGGGTGGGCCTGGTGCGAACCCTGGGAATCCGGTGAGCGTGACGTGGAACATCCAGTCCCTAGGCTACATCAGCGGTACCCCGAATCGGCGCAACAGCTACAATTCCGATTCTCAATCACTCATGCCTAACAAATTTGCGCGTGCCCCGCGACCCGCCGTCGTCTTGGTCTTCATCACATTTCTGGCCGGGGCCCCGGCCGCGGTCGCGCAAGAGGTGCCGCCGCCACAAACTCGGGGGGCGGCCGGCGAGCCGCACCTGGTCGCCGTGGCCCTGTTCGAGAACATCTCTGCCCAACCGGCCGACAGATGGATTGGTGCTGGCATTGCCGAATCGGTCGCCGGAGATCTGGATCGGCTTGAGGGTGTGTCCGTCGTTGGGCGGGAAGCGTTGGCGTTGCCGCCGCAGTCCGCGATTGCGTTCGACGTGGACCGGCGGGTGCTCGAACGGAGTCGCGAGCTTGGGGCAACGTGGCTGGTTGCCGGCGGCTATCAACGGGTTGGTGAGCAGCTACGAATCACCGCCAGAATCATTGACGTCGAGTCCGGCGTGGTGGGCGAGAGGGTCGCGCTCGACGGGGACCTCAGCGACCTCTTCGCACTACAAGACGAGATCGTGACCCGACTCATCGGTGTGACAGATGCGGGGCTCGAGCGTCTCGATCGCGCCCTCGGGGCCCAGGCGCCGGCGTCGTCACGGTTGCCGGCGGTGGCGGGCGATGCCGGCAACGTGGTGCGGTCGGAAGCGGCTCGCACCGTCTCTGGCCGCGCCGTATCCTCCACCCCTGGCGAGATAGACGGTCCGCCAGCGCCGACCCTGCCGGAGGTGATGTCGCGGGACGAGCAAGGCGGGGCCACGCTGCGTGCGGTCAGGGTGAGCGAGCCCGTCAGGCTCGACGGTCGACTTGATGAGGCGGTGTACCAGGAGGTTCAGGCGATCACCGGATTCGTTCAACAGGTGCCGGACGAGGGAGCCGCGGCTACGGAGAAGACCGAGGCCTGGATCTTGTTCGACGACGAGAACATCTACGTCGGGGGGCGCGTCTGGGACTCGGCGCCGCCGAGCGAGTGGGTCGCGAATGAGATGCGGCGCGACGCGAATCAGCTGCGCCAGAACGACAACTTCGTCGTCCTGTTTGACACGTTCTACGACCGACGGAACGGAGTGGCGTTTCAGACAACCCCGCTTGGTGCGCTATCGGACTTCGCGATCACCAACGAGGGCAGCTACAACGGCGACTGGAATCCGGTCTGGGACGTGCGTACCGGGCGGTTCCCAAGCGGTTGGACCGTCGAAATGGTGATTCCGTTCAAGTCGCTCCGCTATCGGCCCGGGCCAGACCAGCTATGGGGCATCCAACTCCGACGGGGTATCCGCCGCAAGAGCGAATATGCCTACATCACGCCGCTCCCGATCTCGGCCGCGGGTGGCGCCGGGGGCACCGCCGGTATCTTTCGCATTTCCGGTGCGGCCACGCTGGTTGGGCTAGAGGTCCCCGACGGGAGCCGGAATCTGGAAATCAAACCGTACGCGATCGGCAGGCGCACCACGGACCTCAATGCCACGCCTCCGATATTGGGCGACGGAGACGGGGATGTCGGGGTGGACGTGAAATACGGGATCACGCGCAATTTGACCGCCGATTTCACCTACAACACGGATTTCGCCCAAGTGGAAGTAGACGAGCAACAGGCAGCGACGCCATCAGCAACAACTTCCGGTTGCGTTGGGAGTACTCACCTGGCAGCGAGCTGTTCGTGGTCTACAGCGAAGATCGGAACACCAATCCGCTCATGCCGAATCGGTTCTCCGAGTTGCGGAACAGAGGCTTCGTGGTCAAGGTCAACCGGCTTTTCCGTTTTTGACGAGGCATGCCACGGATGAGGAACGGAAAAATGGAGGGAGGTGTCATGCGGTTCGCTTCCGTCGTCGCGGTGACGTCAATCCTGTGTGCGGCCCCGGTCGTGGCACAGCCCCGTCTCACGATGGAGTGGGAGGCGATGGCCGAGCGGCTGGTCGCCCAGCTTGCTCCGGAACCGGGGGAGCGGATCCTGCTGCTTGCCCGCCCGGGGATTTTCGACGAGATCGTGCCGCACGTGCGGTACGCGCTGATGGAGGCTGGCGCGGTCGACCTCGGCGTCGTGGACGTGATCGAGGAGCCGTTCCCCGAAGGGTGGGACGCGGAGGTCCTTCGTCGCGGGTATGCCGACGCCCGATCCGCCTACAAGGAGATGTTTCGTGACGTCGACGGCGCGATCATGATGCCAGGGGCCAGACCGGGGCAGCCTGCGTATGGCGCGCTTCAGGACTGGCTGAATGAGGGCGTCGGGCGGACCATCCACTTTCACTGGACCCACAATGGCAGCGCGTTCCCACTGCCCGGACAGCCGCTTCCCGGCCAGACCGCGATAGACGCCCATTACCAGCGTGCGCTCCTCGAGACGGACTACGGCGCGCTCGCAGCCAAGCAGCGTGACTTTGTCCAGGCCATGCGGGGCGCCGATGTCCGTGTGACCTCGCCCAGGGGGACAGACATCAGCTTCCGGATCGGCGACAGGCCCGTGAATCTGCAAGATGGCAACGCGTCGCAGGCGCGCACCGATCAGGGGGTCATCCTGATCGATCGAGAAATAGAGCTCCCGGCCGGTTCGATTCGGGTCGCACCCGTCGAGGAGTCGGTGAATGGCGTCATCGTGTTTCCGCCATCGCAGTGGGACGCCCGGCCCGTCGATGGGTTGCGCATGACATTCGAGCGGGGTCGCATCGTCGGTGTGACGGCAGACCAGGGGCTGGACGCCGCTCAGGCGGAACTCGACGGCGCGCCGTCGGAGGCTCGCGCCTTCCGCGAGTTCGCGCTGGGCTTCAATCCGCTTCTCGCGGTGCCGGAGCGAAATCCGTGGGTCCCCTATTACGGGTATGGGGACGGTGTGGTCAGGCTGTCCCTTGGCGACAACTCCGAACTCGGGGGCACTGTCAGCGGCGGATATGTGCGCTGGAATTTTTTTACGGACACGACGGTGACGCTCAACGACGACGTCTGGGTGCGAGACGGTCGGCTCGTGCGATAGCGGGGCCTCGCGGGTGTTACACATTTACATCGATGGCGACGGATGCCCGGTCAAGCCAGAGGTCTACAAAGTGGCTCGGCGCTACCAGCTGCATGTGACCTTGGTGGCCAACAGTTGGATGAGGCATCCGACGGCTGAGTGGCTGAGGATGCAGGTGGTCGAGGAGCAGTTCGATGGGGCGGATGATTGGATTGTCGAGCACGCCGGTCGCGACGACATCGTCATCGCCAGTGACATCCCGCTGGCGGACCGTTGCTTGAAGAAGGGCGCGCGCGTGCTGGGGCACCGCGGGCGTCCATTCACCGAGGACTCGATCGGCGACGCCCTGGCGACGAGAGATCTGATGTCGCACCTCCGCGAGATGGGCAGCCCCGCGGATGGCCAGGCCCCATTTGACCAGCGGGACCGGTCCCGGTTTCTGCAAGCGCTCGATCAGATCATCCAAGCGATCAAGCGGGCCAACTGAGCACCTTGCCGGGTCCCGCCCGGTGACGCCGTTGAGGTTTATTGGGGGAGGGGGCCACCGCCGTAGAACCACTCCAGCGCCTGGTCGTCCGCGCAGATTTCGCGGCCGGCGGCCCGCAGATGCGCGGCGATGTCCTCGGTCATCCCGTCAGCCCTGGCGGCACCAGCCTTCCCCGTGCGCACCATCGCACCGGGTTCCAACACTGGCACCTCGGTCGCCGTCAAGGCATCGAATTTTGTGCCGTGCTGTTTCATCCACGCAAACGAGGTGTACTCGGTAATCTTGCTCCAGGCGTCGGGGGTGGGGTGTGCCCCGATGAAATCAGCGATTCGCCGAATTGACCCCTCGTGGTCGCGCTTCATATCTGTGAAGTGCATGAGCAGGACGTTCGATCTGTGCCTGAGAGGCCACCAGGAAGTGAGGAACCCGAAGAGCGCGCGATTCAGGCCCATCGTGTCCAGAACCTCACGGTAAAACGTCGGAAAATCAGGACGCGTCAACGCGGCCCTCGGTACCTGCCACAGATTGAGCCAGGCCTCCGTGTGCTTCTCGAAAAACGGCCTGGCTGACACCAGGGCCTCTTCGGGATTGCGGACGACCACGATGTAGCGAATGTCCTGCCCGATGTCAGGTTCGACGTAGGGGAGCATGGGGGGGGCAGCGTGGGACTTGAACGCCCGGGGACGGTCGCGTCGCATGCCGTCGACGCGGTCGAGCAGCTCGCCGACCGGCATGCCGGGCCGCGTCAGCAGTTCGAGCCACGGCACCTCGGCGTAGATATCCTCGAAGTCCGGATCGCCCCCCGTCAGCAACTGGTGAACGATATTCATCGTCCACGTGGTCCCGCTCTTGATGGGAACCGAGATCAAAATGTCCTTGTCTCGCCATTCGATCTGTTGCTGCATGCGCGGGTCGAGCCAGCCGGGTAACCCGCCCTTCTGTGCGTCAGTCATCGCATCCCTTCGCGTAGTCGGTGTTCGCATCCAGATTATCAACTGTCACTACCACTGGTTCAACGACGTCGCGCACGCTGTCGCGCGGACCGCGGCACGGCGGGTCCCGGTGATAAGGTTCGAGCGGCTGGGGAATGTGTCCCCATGTTCGGCATCTGGGGGGCCAATATGCGGAAGCAGATCGTGTGGTGTGCGGTAACGTCGGTGCTGTTGGCCCTGCCGGTCGGCGCCAGTGCGCAGGCGGCGAGTTGGCAGGAGGTCCAGGTGGCTGACATCGAGTCGATGCGGGACAAGTTCATTCAGCTGGCTCGGGCGTTCGACGAGTCGCAATACGACTGGCGTCCCATGGCCGGAGTCCGATCGGTTCAGGCTGTGCTCGGACTCGCAGTCGCCGAAGCCCACATGTTCCCCACGGGGTGGGGGTACGACCCGCCCGCGATCGCCGCCGACGGCTTCGGACCGGAGATGGAACGCGCGGCGTCGCTCGACAAGGCAGCCCTCTTGGATGAGCTCGAGACCTCGTTCGATTTCCTGGTCGCCGTGGTTCGCGACATGCCCGAGTCGAAACGGGTATCGGACGGATCATATTTCGGTCGGGAGATGCCGGTCCACGCAAGGATTGCGACCGCTATGGCCGACATGCACGAGCACCTCGGGCAGCTCATCGCGTATGCACGGGCCAACGAAGTCGTTCCACCGTGGAGCCAGCCGGTCCAGTAGGGAAGGGCCCTTGGCGGGCTTCCTAAAGATCGGCGGTCGCGGCACCGACAACAAGGGCGATGGCCCCGCCCGCACATGCGCACCCGGTTTCCGCACCGGCACCGTTCGATGTCACCGAGCATCGACCGCTACGGCGGCTCGTAGGCGCCGTCAGTCCGATGGTGAACGCGGCGACCACGCTGGCCGGCATGGCGTGGACCGAGGGTGCCACCGTGCTCGGGCGACTCGGCTACCAGTGGGATGCCCTGGGCGAACGGGACGCGCTCGGCGCGGTGCTGACCAGATCTACTGCTTCGCCCGTGTGGGACGAACACGAGTTCTTCCAGGCCGGTCGGGCGGATGTCGATCGGCTTATGACGGACATCGCCAGGCGGGCGCCCTGGTTGGCGACGCGTCGGGCCCTCGATTTCGGGTGTGGTGTTGGGCGGATCTCCCTGGCGCTCAGCGACCACTTCGTGGAGGTGCACGGAGTCGACGTGGCTGGTTCGATGATTGCGCGCGCGCGGCAAGAGAACGGCGCGCTGGGTCGGTGTCACTTTGGGGTGAACCGACGCCCGCACTTGCACCGGTATCAGACGGGAACGTTCGATCTCGTTTACAGCCGTCTCGTGCTGCAACACATTCCGCCGGAGCTCGTACGGCGGTATATTCCGGAACTTGTCCGAGTGCTTGCACCCGGCGGACTCCTGGTGTTTCAGTTGCCCACGGTGATTTGGGACCCCAGACGATCGTTCTATGACGCGCCGGTACGCGGTCGCGTCAAACGCGCATTGCCGAAGCGCATGGTGCGGGCCTACCGGACGTTGAAGTACCCATTCTTCCGACCACGGGCGACCGACATGGAGATGTTCGGTCTGGCCCGCGATACCGTCGTTGGACTGGTGGACCGAGCTGGCGCTCGCATGCTGGCGATGACACCAGACGCGAGTCATGGTACGAGCGAGCCGGGGTTCGAGTATTGGGTGACGCGACCGTCTGCGGTTTCCCGTAGACCCAACGCCCCCCGTATTGCCCGCGTTGCGTAACCACGGCGGTTGCACCCACCTCAGTACCCACCTCCGCGCCGCGCTCCACGGACCACTGTTGCAGTTTGTCTTGACGTGAACCAGGGACCCGGGCATCCTCGGAACGAGCCTACGTCCGGCACGGACACCCCTGGTCCGTCCGCATCAGGGCGTTCCCGCGGCAACGCGGTGGAGAGTCGCGGAGGAGAGTGCATGAAAGCGGGAATCGTATCGGCCCTGGCGCTGCTGGCGAGCGTGACGGTGCTGGCGCAGGATACACGGGTCACCCTACGCGCCGGGCGTCTCATCGACGGCGCTGGCGGGATGAGTGAGAACGTTCGGTTGACCCTCGATGGGGCGCGGATCGCCAGTGTGGACCGGCTGCGTGGGGAGGTGACCTACGACCTGTCTGAATTTACCGTGATGCCCGGGCTCATCGATACCCATGTGCATCTGACGGCACACTTCGATGCGGATGGGCATACCCACGACGACCCGGACGAGACAGCAGAGCAGGCCATGCTGTTTGCGGTCGAGAACGCATACCAGACCCTGATGGCCGGTTTCACCACGGTGCAGAGCCTGGGTAGCGTTCGCGACCAGTACCTACGGGAGGTGATTGCCCGCGGGACCCTCCCGGGGCCACGCATTCTCACGTCGCTTGGCGCCGTCACCGTGGACACCGGTGCCCCCGACGAGATTCGAGGCTACGTACGGCAGCTCGCTGAGGACGGGGCCGATGTCGTGAAGATCTTCGCCTCGGCCAGCATCCGGGACGGTGGGGCCAAAGTGATGAGCGACGAGCAACTCCAGGCGGCGTGTAGCGAAGCCACCCGGGTTGGGCTGAGAACGGTGGCTCACGCCTATGGGACAGAGAGCGTGACGGCGGTGATCGAGGCGGGGTGTGGCGGCATTGAGCACGGCACCCGCTTCAGCGATGGAGTCATTGAGCTGATGGCGGAGCGCGGTACCTACCTCGACCCGCACGTTGGGTTGGTCTGGGCGAACTACCAGGAACACAAGGACAGCTTTCTCGGGACTGGTAACTATACCGAAGCGGGTTTCGCCCGGATGCAAGACGCGCGGGTGACCGGATACGACACGTTTCGGCGTACGGTGCAGCACGGTGGCGTGAAGCTGATTTTTGGCAGCGACGCCGTCGCCGGGGCTCATGGCCGGAACGCCGAGGAACTCATCGCTCGCGTCAACGATGGCCGACAGCCTCCGATGGACGCCATTATCTCAGCCACATCGCGCGCGGCCGAATCGCTGGGCATGGCCGACCAGATCGGGACGCTCGCACCCGGGTTCGAGGCGGACCTGGTCGCCGTCGCCGGCAATCCGCTCACGGACATCGATGCGATGAAGGCGATTCGATTCGTGATGAAGGGCGGCGTTGTGTACCGGCCTGTGGCTCCGTGAGCCGTATGTTGCGACCAGAAGGGACGGTTCGATGAAGCGCCGCGACTTGTTGAAATCAGCCGTTGCCGCCGGGGCTGGTGTCATGGCCGGTGGGTCTACCGAGTATAGGGCGACCGCCGCGGCCGCCCAGGTTACAGGGGCGGACAATGACTTCGAGACGTTCGAGTTGGGGGACTTCACCCTGTTGTCTGGTGAGGTGCTGCGCTCGGCCACGCTGGCCTACAAGACGCATGGCACGCTCAACCCTGCCAAAGACAACGTCATCGTCTATCCCACGTGGTATGCCGGCCGGCACACGAGCAATGAGGGTTCCATCGGTCAAGACCTCGCTCTCGATCCCACCCGATATTTCATTGTGGTCCCGGACCAATTCGGGAACGGGTTATCCTCCTCGCCGAGCAACACCCCGCCCCCGCAAGATCGCATGCGGTTTCCGGTCGTGCATCCTTACGACAACGTCCGAGCGCAGCACAGACTGCTGACGGAGCGCTACGACATCGAGCGGGTCAAGCTGGTGGTCGGTTTCTCCATGAGTGGCCAGCAGGCGTTTCACTGGGGGGCGCTGTACCCGGAGATGGTTGAGCGCATTGCGCCGATCTGCGGAAGCGCCCGGACCGCAGTGCACAACTACGTCTTCCTGGAAGGCGTCAAGGCGGCCCTCACGGCCGACTGCGCCTGGGCGAATGGCGAGTATGCGAGTCCGCCGCTGGCTGGCCTGCGAGCGTTCTCGCGCGTCTATGCCGGGTGGTACGCCTCACAGAGCTTTTTTCGCGAGGGCCTGCATCGTGCGTACGGGGACGACGGGGTCGAGAGCATGCTCGTGTCGGCCGAGCGCTCGTTTGGCCGGTTCGACGCCAACGATCTGTTGGCGATGCTGGCCACCTGGCAAGCCGCCGACATCGCGGCTCATCCCCGATTCGGCGGCGACCTTCGCGCTGCCCTCGGTGCGATTCGGGCGCAGGCCTATGTCATGCCCTCGCGCACGGATCTCTACTTCCCGCCCGAGGACAATGAGGTCGAGGTCGCGCAGATGCCGAATGCCGATCTGCGGGTCATTCCGAGCATCTGGGGGCATCTGGCCGGCGGCGGCGGTAACCCAGCGGACCGGGCCTGGATCAGCGAACAGCTCGCGGAGCTCCTGGAGAGCTGAGCGTCGCCGGACCCGTGTGACGGGCGGAGCTGCGACGGTTCACCCCACCCGTGTTCCGCCCAGCACCGTCTCGCTGGGGAACAGTCGCTGGCGTCCTGTTCGAGGATTTCCGTAGTTGTCGAAGAACTCAAACGTGCCCTCGCGCAGTTCGAGCACGGCGACGTCGGCCGCGGCGCCCACGTTGAGCGTGCCCCGGTCGTGAAACACAGGGAAGATGCGTGACGGATTGATCGTGGCGCGCGCGATCACCTCCACCAACGTCATGCCGAAAGTTCAGAAACTTCGACAGCACGTTGGGGAAGTCGATGACGCTCTCGGCGGCCGGGCTCGGTCGTGCTGCCGTCCGTCGAGACGCTGTCCGGCCAGAAGCCCGACTGAATGATGCGGTCGAACGTGTCCCACCGGAGATGGTCGACCCGGCCGTTGGCGACGTCGAACCAGACGCCGCGCCGGCGCGCCGCGAGCACCTCCGGAAGGACCTGCCCGGCGTCATCGACAATGCTGTTGGGCGGCGGGGCCAGCATGTGGGTGACGATGTCTCCTGGCTTCAACTGGGCCAGCAGACTGGGTAGCGGCGAGGTCGTTTGGCCCATGTGGATCATCACCGGCAGGTTGAAACCGGTGGCCACCTCTTGGGCGCGACGCAAGACCTCGCCGTCGTCGGCGGCGACGCCTCTCGTCAACCGCGCCTTGACCCCCACGACGACATCACGGTGCCGCGCGACGGCGGCCGTTGCCGCGTCAACATCCGCAAGACGCAGGTCCATCGTGTCGCCATCGGGCAGGATGCCGCTGCGCCCGATGTTGATCAGGAGGCGGCCCGGCTGTGGCGACGCACGCACCACGGCGGCCATCTGGTCGAGTTGATCGGCTCCCGCCGAGCCGGCGTCGATCCATCCGGTGACACCACCGGACAGCCCCAGGGCTGGGCCTGCCGACTCGCGAGCATAGTGCGTATGGATGTCGAGCAGCCCGGGGACGACGAGTTTCCCCGTCGCGTTGATGCACGTCCGCGGAACCAACCGCGATGTCGGTGCTGACCTCGGCAATGCGCCCACCCGCGATCGCCACGTCGCGGACAGCATTGAGCCGCAGCGAGGGATCGATGACCCGTCCCCCTCTGACAATCAGGTCATAGTCGGCGGCGAACGCGGCCGCTGCCCGAGAAAAGGTCAGCGCGCTCGCGGCGGCTGCATGCACGAACTGTCGCCGATTCATCATCGTGTGTCGCCTCCTGGCCAGCGGTTGGGGAAATGCTGCGCGCAGTCGCCCCACATGTCAACACAGGGCCGCGGCTGCGGTGGCGCGGCGATGGCTTTCAGGGAATATGTGCGGCGGCGCGAGGCGGAGAGTCGGGCATAGGCGCAACGTGGCGCGATCCGCTTCCCGGTGCGACTGGTCCCAGAGCACGCGCGCGTGTGCTTTGGGGAGATAGCTGCATGATGCGGCGAACCCGCTGCTAGGGGAGCTCCAGATGAATCGACTAATCACCGGGCTTGTCACTGTCGCGTTGGTCGGAATTCTGCCGTCGTCCGCGAGAGCGGGCCAGCCCGATGAACCGTTCGCGGCCGGCGGGATCGATGCGGTTCGGCTGCCGGACCCACCGATGGTGTATGGCACCGCCGAGGGGCAGGGCATCCGGGTGAGCGTCATGACGGCTGGCCTGACCTACCCGTGGGGCTTTGCGTTTCTGCCAGACGGCAGCGTGTTGGTCACGGAGCGCCTGGGCGCGCTGCGCGTGATTCGAAATGACGTGCTCGACCCGACACCGCTCTCCGGCGTGCCAGGGGTGTATACCGGCACCGCGCTGGCGGGTTTGATGGATGTCGCGGTGCATCCCGCGTTTTCTGACAACCGGTGGGTATACGTAACCTATTCGAAGCCCACTGAGACAGGCTCGACCGTGGCGCTGGCCAGGGGACGCCTGGAGGGGCACGGATTGTCCGAGGTGCGGGATCTCTTCGTGAGCAACGGCGATGGCTCGTCGGCAGGCGCGTCACGGCTGCTTTTTGCCCCCGACGGTACCCTCTTCATGACGCTGGGGGGTGCGTTCGGTGGGCGACGGCCGAGCGCCCAGGACCCAGGTAGCCATGTCGGGAAGATTCTCCGGCTGCGCGATGATGGCACCGCGCCAGAGGACAATCCGTTTGTCGGCCAGGCCGGGCGACGGTCCGAGGTGTTCTCGCTGGGACACCGGAATCCGATGGGGATCGCGCTGCATCCGGACACTGGCGAACTCTGGGCCAGCGAGCATGCTCCGCAGGGCGGCGACGAGGTCAATATCATCCACGCCGGCCAGAATTATGGGTGGCCCGATGTGTCGTACTCCCGCGAATACACCGGCCCGCGTGTCGCAGACCGCCCATGGCGTGAAGAGTTCGAGCAGCCGGAGGTCGTCTGGATTCCGTCCATCGGACCGTCAGGCCTGCTGTTCTACACCGGTGACCGTTTTCCTGCGTGGCAGGGCGATCTCTTCGTGGGCTCATTGATGACCGGGCGGGTCGAGCGTACGGGGCATCTGGAGCGCATCAAATTCAATCGCCGAGGTCTTGAACAGCGTCGCGAGTGGCTGCTCGCTGATCTCCGTCGGCGCATTCGGGACGTGCAACAGGGGCCAGACGGATTGATTTATGTGCTCACAGCGGGGAGCTTTCTCGGCATGGACCCGGCACGCGGCGACGCCGCGCTCTTGCGGATCGCGCCGGTGGGGCCGTGAGCACCGTTGGGCGGCGGTTGTGCACACCCAGATCTTCCCTGTCTTGACATGGCTCGGCATCTCACACACAGTGCGGACCACTATGGATACATTTGCACGCAGATGCGTTGCCACCTTGGCTCTCGGCGCCGTAGCGCTTACGGGAAGCCTCCGGGCGCAAGCGCCTGAGCAGGCTGGCGATTATTCGTCCGGCGACTGGTCGTTTGCTGGGGGGGACCAGGGGAGCTCCCGCTATTCGACGCTGGCCCAGATTTCGACCGACACCATCGACCGGCTCGGGGGAGCCTGGGTCACACGCCTGGATGGGGGCGGATCATCACGGTCGACCCCAGTCGTCAAAGACGGCGTCATGTTCCTGACGGCAGGGCCCAGTGTGCATGCGGTCAGCGGAGCGACGGGTGAGGCCATCTGGCGCTGGCAATCCGACAATCCTGAGGCGCGGATGGTGCCGTCCTGGCAAGGGCTCGGTCTGGGTGGAGGCCTGGTATTCGTCGGGTTAGCGAGCGCTCAGGTCGCCGCGCTGAGCCAGGAGACGGGCGAACTGGTCTGGGCCTCAGCGGCAGGGAGTGTGCCACCTCAGGACGGTGAAACGGTCACGACCGCGCCCGTGTACGCACGCGGGCAGGTGTTCGTGGGCGTGGCCAACGGCGACTCCGGTGGGCAGGGGCGCGTGGTCGCCCTCGATGCGGCGACGGGTGAGATCGACTGGGCGTTCTTCGTCGTGCCTCGACCTGGCGAATTTGGCCATGAGACATGGCCGCAGGGGTCGGACATCTGGGAGGTCGGTGGTGGCGGTGTGTGGCTCAATGGCAGCGTCGACCCAGAGCTGGGGTTGGTGTATTTCTCGACCGGCAACCCAGCGCCGATGTTCGGCGGTGAGCTGCGCGAGGGGGACAACCTGTTTACCGCGGCGGTCATCGCACTCGATATGGAGACCGGCGAGCGACGATGGCACTTCCAGGTCGTGCGCCACGATATCTGGGATGCGGACATCGCGACACCCATGTTGCAGTACGAGGTGGAGATGGGCGGCCAGACGCGCAAGGCGCTCGCCGCCATGCGGGCCGACGGCTTGCTCTTTCTCTTCGACCGAGAGACCGGTGAGCCCCTGATCCCGATCGAGCAGCGGCCGGTGCCGCAAGATGCTGGTCTGCTCACCGCCGACACGCAGCCGTTCCCAGTCGGAGCCGAGAGCATCATTCCGGACTGTTCCTATTGGCGAGATCGTGTGCCCCCGCCGTTCGAGCTCAGTTGCAGCGCGTTCACGCCCCCCTCTGTCGATCAGGAGACCGTCGTCGCGCTCAGCTCTCCGATTCCGATGGTGCGGGTCACGCCGATGGCCTTCAGTCCGCAGACCGGGTACATCTATGCGCAGGGCCGAGGGCATGTCGGACGGGCCAAACGATTTGCCGATCCATGGATCTCGGACAATCGCCCAGGCGGCTATCTGCGCCTCGGGCTCCCAGAGTCGACCGGTGTACTGGCCGCCGTGGACCCGACGACCAATACGGTCGCCTGGAAGCAAGATTTACCGGGTGGGCGATTGGGCACCAGTGGCCCGTTGGCGACGGCGGGTGGACTGGTGTTCTGGGGCGCGGCGGATGGCCAGCTTGACGCCTACGACGCCCAGACCGGCGAGCGCGTGTGGGCGTTTCAGGCCACCCCGGCCGGGACGCGGCTGCGGCCAGGGCCGACCGCGACCTACGCCATCGACGGAAAGCAGTTCGTCACGATTCCGATGGGCAGCGAAATCTGGGCGTTTGCGCTGGACGGCACCGTGCCCCCGCGCGACGAACCGTTGGATGAGCCGTTGGCGGACCTGGTTCGCTGGACCGGACCGCCGCCTCGGGAGACCAACGAGGTGGAGACCTCCACCTTGCGCGAGAACCCCTCGTGGTCGCTTGGCGGCAGCCGGGGCGCGCTGGACGAGCACGCGTTCAACCCGCAGCGGGCCCAGATCACGGTCGGCGCACGTCTGCGCATTGTCAACAATGGCGAGCTCGGCCACACCGTGGTGGCGCAGGACGACAGTTGGACAACGGGCCTCATCGAGCCCGGGTTGTTCGGGACTGTGACCTTCGACCAACCCGGTACGTTCCTGTTCCATTGCGATGAGCATCCCTGGGCCCTGGGTGAGATCACCGTTGTTCCGTGAGATGACGTTCCGTGAGATGACATCATGACCGGCTATCTCGGCAGGTTGCTCGCCGCGGGCGTCGTGGGAACCCTGGCCCTGACCCCGAGCGTGCTCGCGCAGCCGCCAGAAAGCGGTCGTGGCTACCCGGCACAAGATTGGCCCCTCGTCGGTGGGGACTGGTCAGGGTCCCGGTACTCGCAGCTCACCGACATCACAACGGCCACGGTCGACCGGCTCAGCGGCGCCTGGGTGTCGCAGCTCGACGGCGGCGCGGCGTCTCGCGCCACGCCGGTGGTGAAAGACGGTGTGTTGTATCTCACCGGTGGGGCCAATGTCTTTGCCATTGACGCCAGGACGGGCGACACAATGTGGCGGTGGCAAACGCCCTCGTCCCACGAGCAGCGGGTGCCGTCCTGGCAGGGTGTCGCACTGGGCGGTGACCTGGTGTTCGTCGGGTTGCGGACCTCTGAAGTTGCGGCGCTCCGCCAGGATACCGGCGAGCTTGTGTGGGTGCAGCCGGTAGGGAGCGTGCCACAAGCGTTCGGAGAGGCCGTGACGACCGCACCCATGTACGCGCAAGGACGGATCTTTGTCGGCGTGGCCAACGGCGATAGCGGGGGACAGGGGCGCATCGTCGCCCTGGACGCGGCGACCGGCGCGCTACTGTGGACCTTCTTTGTCGTGCCGCGTCCGGGCGAGGCCGGACACGAAACCTGGCCGCAGGACTCAGACCACTGGCAACTCGGAGGGGGCGGGGTCTGGCTGGTGGGTACCGTCGACCCGGACCTGGGCTTGGTCTACTTTTCGACCGGAAATCCCGTGCCGATGTTCGGTGGCGAACTCCGGGCCGGCGATAACCTGTACACCGCCTCGGTGCTCGCCCTCGACGTCGAGACCGGTGAGCGTCGGTGGCACTATCAGGTCGTGCGTCACGATGTCTGGGATGCGGATATTGCGACGCCCGTCCTGCTCTACGACACCCAGGTCGACGGTCAGCCCCGTAAGGCGCTCGCAGCCATTAGAGCCGACGGCCACCTCTTCCTGTTCGATCGCGGGACCGGCGAGCCGCTCAGTCCTATTGAACAACGGCCCGTTCCCCAAGATGCGAATCAACTGACGGCTGCGACGCAGCCATTTCCGGTGGCGGCCGAAAGCATCCTGCCGGATTGCTCGTTTTGGCGTGACAAGGTGCCACCGCCATTTCGGCTCAACTGCAGCGGGTTCACGCCGCCGTCGGTGGACCAACATACGATCGTGGCGCCCGGTGTCCCTATCCCGCGTGTGCGCGTGACGCCGATGTCCTACAGCCCGCAGACCGGCTACATCTATGCGCAAGGGGTGGCCATGGTCGGGCTGGCGAGACGCCCTGCCGATCCGTGGCTGTCCAACGCGGGTGGTTTTCACCTGACGCTTCCGGAGCCGGTCGGCATCCTCGCCGCGTTTGATCCGCGGACCGGGCGAGTGGCGTGGAAGCAAGAGGTGCCCTCGAGTCTCCTCGGGACCAGCGGACCGCTGACGACCGCGGGCGGCTTGATGTTCAGAGGTGTCCCGGACGGGCTCGTGGAGGCCTACGATGCCCGGACGGGCGTGAAGCGGTGGGCGTTTCAGACTGTCCCCGATAGGGCCGCCGACGCGTCGGGGTCGAGAGTGGTGACCCGCCCCGGCCCCGCGGTGTCCTACCAGCTGGATGGCACCCAGTTCATCGCGGTACCGATGGGGCGAGAGCTCTGGGCCTTCCGCCTCGACGGACCCGTTGCCGCCCGTGGTGTGCCGGTCGCGGATCCCTGGGCAGGTCTTCCACCGTCAGGCCCGGCGCCCCGCGCGACGAGAGCCATCGAGACCGCGACCCTCATCGAGAATCCTTCGTGGTCGATCGGCGGCCGGCGCTACGCGATTCGTGAGCACGACTTCAGTCCGGTGCGGGCGCAGGTCGTCGCCGGCGTGCCGGTGCGCGTCGTCAATAACGGCGAGATGGCGCACACGATCGCCGCTCGAGACGCGAGCTGGACCACCAAGACCCTTGAGCCGGCGGGGTGGGAGTTCGTGACCTTCGACGAGCCAGGCACCTTTCTCTATCATTGCGTCGAACATCCGTGGGCGATTGGCGAGGTCACGGTCGTGGCGGACGACGGGCCGTGACTGCCCGCCGCCCGTATGGGGCGCCCGTTGCTGATTCTGCGCGGATGGCACCGCTGTCGGAGGAGTGATGAGAGGAGACTGCTTTCCGTCTGTCGTCGCCGGTGTCATGGCGCTGGCGTTGGGCGCATCGGCCGCGCACGGGCAGAGCGCTCCGTATCCCCACGCCGAGGAGCCGATCGGCACGGTCCGCGAGATCTACGACGGCGCGCTGTCTCCGGAGATGGCGGTCCGCACCTTTCGCAATATCGATCGCCTCTTTCCGTCGGCGACCATTCCGGGTTCTTCGAATCCGCTTCCGTTACCGGTCGCGGCGGCCGCCCTTCCGCCGATTCGCATCACGGACGATGGCCGCGAGTACAGCTTGGCTGAGTTTCAGGAACTGAATCGCGTGGCGGGGCTGCTCGTGTTGCATGACGGGTTCATTAAGTTTGAGGACTACCGGTTTGGGACAACAGCGCAAACTCGCTGGATGTCGATGTCGGTCGCCAAGTCCGTGACGTCGACGCTCTTCGGGGCCGCGCTGAAAGAAGGGCTGATCGAGAGCCTCACCGATCGGGTCACGAGATATGTACCGGCTCTGAGGGGCAGCGCCTACGACGATGTGACGGTCCGTGACGTGCTGATGATGGCGTCCGGAGTTCGGTGGTCCGAAACCTACACCGATCCGGCGTCGGACCGTCGACGCCTGCTCGAGGCCCAGATCGCACAAGAGCCCGGCGGGGCGCTTGCGATCATGGGTGGGTTGCCCCGTGCCGCCGATCCCGGCACCGTCAATACCTACAACACCGGCGAGACCCAGGTTGCGGCCGAAGTCCTGCGCAGCGCGCTGGGGCGACCCCTTGCCGAGTATCTGCACGATCGCATTTGGGAGCCCTTCGGTATGGAGGCGGACGCCACGTGGTGGCTGGAATCGCCTGGTGGTACCGAGATTGGCGGAAGTGGCTTCGCCGCTACGTTGCGGGATTACGGTCGTCTCGGACTGTTCGTGCTCCAAGGAGGACGCATCGGTGGCACGTCGATTCTGCCAGACGGCTGGGTTGGCGAAGCGTCCACGCCCAAGATGCTGCGCGGCGGGGCACCGCTCGACTACGGTTATCTCTGGTGGCCGGGCACGTCTGCCGCGGCGCGACGGGATGGCGCGTTCATGGGCCGCGGTATTCACGGCCAGTACCTCTACATTAATCCGGCCACGAACGTCGTCGCCGTGGTGTGGAGCGCGCAGTCTCGGCCCACCGGCGACGGCGTTGTGAGTGAGTGGGCATTCTTCCAGGCCGTGAGTGAGGCCCTTGACTGACGTACGGCGTCTCATCAGAAAGAGACGTTATTTGTGAGTATTGAGGAATAATAGAGTGGACGTGATCATGCCTCTGGGAGACCGCTCGTGAACTCGATAATGCGCCGCCGCCTGTTCTGGCTGCTGCTTCTGATGGCGGTGGTGCTGATCGGCAGCGCTTCGTCTCAGTTCGGCGCTGGAGAATCCCCCCTCAGCTTCAGTGAATTTATCCGATTGGTGGATACCGGTCAGGTCGACCGCGTGGTGATTACCGGCAACGAAATCGTCGGCACCTCCCTGAGCGGCGAGCCATTTCGGACTTATGCGCCGGAGCAATACGAAGGCCTCGCCAATCGGCTGATCGAGCGAGATGTCGTCATCCAAGCCAAATCGGCCGCGCCCAGCACCCTGTTGACCTTCCTGTACGGATGGGCGCCGATGTTGCTGATTGTCGGCTTCTTCCTGTTCTACATGCGTCAAGCGCAGAGTGGCGGCAACACGGCGATGTCATTTGGGAAGAGCCGCGCCAAGCAGTCGCCGACGACACAGAAAAAAGTGACGTTCAAGGACGTCGCCGGCGTGAACGAGGCAAAAGAAGAACTCCAGGAGATTATCGATTTTCTGAGGGAGCCGCAGAAGTATCAAAAGTTGGGTGGACGTATCCCCAAGGGCGTGCTCTTGACCGGGCCTCCAGGGACCGGTAAGACGCTGCTCGCGCGCGCTGTCGCCGGTGAGGCCAGCGTGCCGTTCTTCTCCATCAGCGGTTCCGACTTTGTGGAGATGTTCGTCGGTGTTGGCGCATCCAGGGTCCGGGATCTGTTCGAACAGGGCAAGAAGAACGCGCCGTGCATCGTGTTTATCGACGAAATCGACGCGGTTGGTCGGCATCGTGGGGCCGGTCTGGGTGGCGGTCACGACGAGCGCGAGCAGACGCTGAATCAGTTACTGGTTGAGATGGACGGGTTCGAGGCGAACGAAGGGGTCATTTTAGTCGCGGCCACCAACCGCCCCGACGTGTTGGACCCAGCCTTGCTGCGCCCGGGGCGCTTCGATCGGCGCATTGCGGTCGACCGACCGGATGCTCTGGGTCGCGAAGGGATCCTCGAGGTCCACACGCGCAAGATTCCGCTCGCGGATGACGCGGACCTACGGGTGCTGGCCCGGGGCACGGTCGGTTTCGTCGGCGCGGATCTGGCCAATCTCATCAACGAGGCGGCCTTGCACGCCGCGCGCTACAACCAGAAGACCGTGCAGATGCAGGACCTCGAATTCGCCAAGGATAAGGTGATGATGGGATCCGAGCGCCGGTCGCTGGTGCTCAGCGACGAGGAGAAGAAGGTGACGGCGATCCACGAGGCCGGCCACGCCCTGCTGGGCTCTGTGCTGGAGCACGCCGACCCCATCCACAAAGTCACGATTATTCCCCGAGGTCAGGCGCTCGGGGTGACTCAGCAGTTGCCGGTGGAGGACAAGCACAACTATTCCGCTGAGCACTTGCACGACCGGGTGGCGGTGTTGCTTGGCGGCCGAATCGCCGAGGAACTGACCAATATCGAGGTGACGACCGGTGCGGGCAACGACCTCGACCGGGTGACTGACTTGGCCCGCCGTATGGTCTGCGAGTGGGGCATGAGCGATGCCATTGGGCCGCTGACGTTCGGTCGGAAAGAGGAGCAGGTCTTCTTGGGCCGAGGCTTCGGTCAGCAAAAAGCCTACAGCGAGGACACCGCGAACACGATCGATCGGGAAATCAAGCGCATCGTGACGGAAAATTACGATCGCGCGCGTGCCATCCTGACAGAGCAGCAGAGCGCGCTGCGCCAAATTGCCCAGGAGCTGCTGACGCGAGAAGTGCTGTCAGGCGCGCAGGTGCGGCAGATCATCGCGGGAGAGCCGCTGGCGGACCCGGTCGAGGCGGTGCCGGTCTTGGCGGATCCGCCTCCGCGTGAGGCGGAAGCTGAGGCCGAGGCCGAGCGGCCGCCGGTCGTGCCGTCGCTCGGCGGGCCGATCCCACAGGAATAGGGCCTCACCTACGAGCCGCCCCGCCGCGGGCCTCACGGCGCGCCACGACCGACGTCACAGGGGACATATGACCAGACGGACCGTCGCTCAGGTCGCAGCGCTCGGCCTGGGAATCGTGTTGGTCACGACCACCGCGTCCTCTCAGACCTCGCAGCCAGTCACGAGCGGGCCCGCACTCGACGGGTCCCCGGGCTGGTTTCTACAAGGATCATTCCCCGACCCAGGTGGGCGCACGCGCGTGGACCCGGACGGGCGAGTCACCATCGTGCCTCGGGATGAGGCGGGCGGCTATCGCACCAGCACGGGCGAGATCCCGCGGTGTCGTCGCTCGCCGGTCTGTGGGAATGATGTGGGCCGCCGTCGTCAGACACTCGAACGTGTCCAGTGGGAGCAAACCCTGGGGTACACGTTTACCTACCTTGATGTGTTGCCCGCCGGCCTCGGGGGTGTCCCTGCGGTGGGGCTCGATTCGGCCGAGAATCTCTGGGTGTTTCAGCGTGCGGAGGTCGGCCAGCCGCAGCTCTTGAAATTTGATCCGAACCACCGGCTGCTGGTGCAGGTCGAGCCGGAGGTGATCGGCTACCAGGACAAGGCTCACGGCATGGCGGTGGACGCCGACGACAATGTCTGGATCACCGCCACCAATGGCGCGACGGTGATGAAACTGAGCCCTGAGGGAGAGCTACTGCTGACGATCGGAGAACGAGGGCGGCGGGGCGATTGGGATGAAGCGCGCGGCCAGCGACTGCTCTGGCAACCCGTCATGGTCGCCTTCGGTCCCACGGGCGACGTCTATATTGCCCAAGGACACGGGAACGAAAGCCCGAATGACACCGGCTCGGATGACCCATCCAACAATATCGGCGCCGCCAGGATTCTGCGTCTCGACAAGGACGGCAATTTCATTCAGCAATGGTTCGGGAACGAGGCTGGGCCAGGGAAGTTCAACTCGGCGCACGGGCTTGCCGTCGATCCAATGAACGGTGACGTCTGGATCGGCGACCGTGAGGATTATCGGATCGTCGTCTATGCCGGTGACGGGACGTTTCGCAAGACGCTCCCGATGCGCAATCTTCCGTGCGCGCTGTACTTCGACTCGCATGGCAGACCCTGGATGGCGAGCGGGCAGGACGGTCAGTTTCTGCAACTCGATCGGAACGGGAAGGTGCTCGGCGCGATCGGCAACGGGATGGGCATCGGAGAGGGGCAGTTCATCGAAGCGAGCTACTGGGTCATGGACCGACAGGACAATCTGTACGCCGGTGACACGGCGGTCGGTCGCATTACCAAAATGGTCGCCCCCACACGATAGCCATTCCACGCCCCGCCGCCCCGCGCCACGGGCGGCTACGTGAACATACCCAGCGTCTGGAACTTGCTTCCGAGTATGTCCTCGGACTGCTTGTGACCCAGGAACTCCTCGATGAGCGTGGCGTAGACACGGCGGAAGTCCGTCGTGTGCTGCAAGTTGTCGCCGTGTACCAGCTCGGTCAGGCTGGGCGGGGTGCTGTACTGACCACCGGTCACTCCGCCACCAAGGACGAATGAGACGTTGGCGGTGCCGTGGTCGGTCCCGAGGCCTGTGTTCTCCGGCACGCGTCTTCCGAACTCGCTATGGACCAGAATCGCGACCTCGTCTTCCTTGCCGAGACGTTTCATCTCCTCAAAGAAGCCCCACACGGCGTCTGAGCAGTACTGGACCTGCCGATTGTGTGGGCTCTCCTGGTTCACATGCGTGTCGAACAGGCTGTTTCTGAGCCGCACATAGTAGAGCCGCGCGGGGAAGTCGTTCTCGATCAACGCCACGACTTTGTCGAGGTCCAGCAGTCGCAGGTCTGGATTGCGGGTCTCGTTGTAATTGCTCCATGCCTGACGGACCAGCGCCGAGGCCTCACGGGCGCCCTGGTTCACGTCCAGCAGGAACTTGTGCGCGTCACTTCTGGGCGCCTGCCCGTTGCCCAACTGCTCGATGCCCGCGCGTTGTGGGCTGAGCAGGTCCCGACCAAAGGCGTTCGGGTCATTGAAGACGACCGGGACATGGTCGCGGGCGCGCACGGACAAGGTCTGGGCGTCGGCGATATTCACCAGGTAATTCGATGTGCCTGACGGGTCGAGCGCGTCCGCCGTGCGCCCATACCAGCCATACGGCTCGCCGCTGTTGGGGGCGCCGGTGTGCCAGTAGGAGCTTGAGGCGAAGTGGGAAAATGATGGTTGATCGTAGCCGGCGCCGTGAATCACGGCGAGCTTGCCCTCGTCCCACATGCGGTGCATGCCGACCATCGAGCGCTGGAAACCGAAGTGCTCGTCGACCTTGATGACATCGGACTCGCGGACGCCAATGTTGGGCCGTTGTTGGTACAGCGCGTCGTCGCCGTACGGGACGAACGTGCTCAGGCCATCGTAGCCACCAAACCATTCGAAGACGACCAGAATCTTGCCCTCGGTGGCGGCGAGCGCTTCGGACGCCGCCCCGAACAACGGGGGCAACGGTCCCAGGCCGCCAAGCATGCCGAGCCCGAGGCCGCGGGCGCCGATCTTGAGCGCTTGACGGCGTGACACGCCGCTCAGGTCACACAGCTTCTTCCGTCGGTCTGTCATGGTCATGTCCTTTCGGACGGGGTGTCGCCCCGAGCCGCATGTCGACTAATTAATCTGATATTCGGGTGTGCTCATGATGAGGTGCGTCACCATGCGCAGTGGATCTTCCAAATAGGTCTGCGCGCGAGCCAGGTCCGTGGTGCCAAGCTCGTCGCCCAGCATCTCGATGAGCGCATTCCGCATGTCGGCCGAGACAGGCAGCCGGAGGAACCGCTCCAGCAAGGCATCGACAGCCTCCGTCGTGGTCGTCGCGCCGGATGCCAGCACGAGAGACGCCACGTCGACCCTGGCCGCGCCTCGCGGGGTTGGGATCAACTTGCGCATGGCGTGGGCCCACGCCTGATAACCAGATACCCGGGTATTGAACAGTTCGTCACGTTCCTGGTTGGCCATGTCGAACGCCGTCATCATGTTCGGGTTGTCGTCCGGATCATCGACCAGCGCAATGGCGGCGCTGAAGTCGAGACCGCGTCGCAGGCGCTCGCCGACCACGCCGTCTCCGCTGCGGGGGAGGAAGTTGGGATCGTTGAAATCGATGACATTCGGGAACAAGTAGTCAAAGGCGACGTTGCCCCGCTCCTGAAGCAGCGCCGGCGTAATCCACGAACGGCCCTGCGCCCACCCGGCCACCGATGGCGGATTCAGCAGATGCTGGCCCAACGCGATCGTCGTCCGGTTGAAATCAGGGACACCGGGCACGTCCGCGGCCCCCAGTTGCTTCAGCATCGTGACCACGTGCTCGACGGGGCCCTTGATGTGGGAGGCATGGCTGGCCTCGCTGTAGAAGTCGCGCGACAAGAAAATCGTCGCCAGCAGCGGGCGCAGCTCGTAGTCGTTGTCCCGCAACACCGCACCGAGTTTGGCGGACAGGGCGGGTGACACCTCGTCGCGCACGAAGAAGCGGTAGATCTTGGAGCCGATGTACTCAGCCGTGACCGGCTGCTCGAGGATGATCTTGAGCACGTCCACGCCGTCAAAGTTGCCGGTGCGGCCGAGGAAGGTCTTCGGATCGTCATCGTGATGCACGGTGTTGACGACAAAGTCCAGATTCTCGAAATTCCATCCCGTGAACGCGCGGGCACCCTCGCGCACATCCTTTTCCGTGTAGTTGCCGACGCCCATCGTGAAGAGTTCCATCACCTCGCGCGCGAAGTTCTCGTTGGCGGCCCCCTTCACGTTCACGCCCGCATCGAGGTAGTACAGCATCGCCGGATCCTGGGCGACGGCGATGGCCAACTCGCCGAAATTACCGGTGGCGTGCCGCTCAAATAGCTCGATTTGCCCGATCATCTTGCGATAGTCGCGAACCTTGTTCTGGGCGGTGGCGAAGTGACCGTGCCAGAAGAGCGCCATCTTCTCCTCAAGCGGCTGATCGGTGTCGAGCATGCGCTCGGCCCACCAGTAGCCGACCCGGCGAGTCTCGAGCTGGGTCGCGCGCAGCCAGTAGAAGAATCGGTCGGAGATGGGCTGCATGTGACGGTTGACACCCTCCGGTTTGACCCGGATGCCCATACTCTCGCCATTTCTCATGGCGAGTTCGGTCGCGGCCGGCCGACTCGGAGGGAAATGCGTGAGGGTAGGGTCCCAGAACCCGGAATGCTCAAACGCGGGCAGGCGGTCATTCGGTATCTTCTCGTAATAGACGAGAGACCGGACTGCCTCCTCAGGCGACATATTCGCCAATGTTTGGATATCTTCCGGGCTGCCGCTGAAGCCGGCGCGGTCAAGCAGGTGTTCGGCGCTCTCGTAGGTCCAATCCGCCCCGGTGACGGGTGTCAGGTCGTCTATCCAGGACGCGGGCCCTGGCTCTGCCGCGATCAGGCGGGTATCCCCGGCGTGCCCGGCCATCACGAACGCCAGCGCAGCGCCGGTGAGTGCCAGATGCCGGCGGAATCGAGTTGTCATGGGTCAGTCCCCTCATTTGCCGCGGCTGGGACCTGTGGCCAGGGCCAGCCATTACCGAGCTGTCCACGGTGGAGCTCAGAAACCCCACCGTTATACACCGAACCCCGACCGAGGACCACGAGGTTTCTTGGTCGGGGTGACGGTGGACCAAGGTCCAATGAAACTCCTGCGCGAAAAGGACTACAGCGGCCTGATGAAGATGACTATCACGGCGGCAGGCATGGCGGTTGCGCTCTTGGGATCGTCCGCGGCGTTCGCTGGCCAGGAGTATGAGCCTCCGCGCACCGCCTCCGGCCATCCGGATCTGCAGGGTGTGTGGAAGTTTTCGTCGAACGTGCCGATGCAGCGACCGGAGCGTTTCGGTGATCGTGAGTTCATGACCGCGGAGGAAGTCGCACAGATGCGCGCCCGGTTGGCGGCGGCGGATGCGGCCTCGGACCAGGCCGTGCCCCAACGGGACGGGGGCCCCGGCGGATACAACGACTTCTGGGTCGAGAGTGCCGGTCTGACCGACCAGATCCGCACGTCACACATCGTCTACCCTGCGACAGGTCGGCTGCCCGCGACGTTGGACGGGGTGCCGACCATCGCGGGTGGATTGGGAGACGATGTGCCAGGTGCCCGACCCGTGCGGTTTGTGGTCGGCGGTATCGCCAAGAACGGGCCTGAGGACCGAGGGTTGTCGGAGCGCTGCATCGTGGGCTTCAATTCGGGCCCACCCTTTGTGCCCAGTCTGTATAACGACAATGTGCAGATCGTCCACAACGACGATCACGCGGTGATCATGACGGAGATGATTCACGACACACGCGTCGTGTCACTGGGCGAACGGCCGGCGCTGAGCGAGGCGATCGAGCTCTGGTCAGGGGCACCCCGAGGATACTGGGACGGAGATACCCTCGTAGTGCAGACACGAAATTTCAATGGTCTGACGCAGAGTTTCGGCCCGTTCGGCACCTCCAAAGAGAAGGTCTTGACCGAGCGGTTCAGTCGCGTGGGTCCACACACGGTGAACTACGAGTGGACCATTGAGGACCCTGCCACCTTTGCCGACAAGATCACGGCGATTGTGCCGATGACAAAAGTTGACGGCGAACTCTACGAGTACGCGTGCCATGAAGGCAACTACGGGATGGAGAACATCCTACGTGGGGCACGCAGCGAGGAAGCAGGCACTGAGCAATAGACGCAATAGCGCAATAGCGGGGCCACCTGCGAGCCGCGCCCGGCGTGCGCGACCGTCCCGCCGCTTACAGGCGCGGCAGGTCGCGGAAAAACGCGCGCACATCGTCGATGTACAACTGGGGTTCTTCGAGTGCCGCGAAGTGCCCGCCGCGGGGCATTTCCGTCCAACGGACGATGTTGAAACGGGCTTCGGCCCAGGCGCGCGGCGGCAGTGCAATCTCGTTCGGGAAGAGCGCGGCCCCGGTCGGCACGTCGATATACCCGGCTGGACCGCTGGACGTGTGTCGCGATTCGAAATAAATCCGCGATGCCGACGTCGCGGTCTGCGTCACCCAGTAGAGAGTGATGTTGGCGAGTAGCTCGTCCTTGGTGAATTTCTCCTCATGCCCACCAGGGCAGTCGCACAGCACGTGTACCTTGTCCATGATCCAGGCGGCCTGGCCAGCGGGCGAGTCGTTGAGCGCGTAGCCCAGCGTCTGCGGTTTCGTGCCCTGGATGTCGCTGTATCCCCGTTCTGGTCCCCAGAATGCCTGCCGCTCGCGCATGCGCTCCAGTTCCGCAGCCGGGACGCCAGCTTCGGGATCCTCGACGCCGGGCGGCGGTCCTGCGGTCACGAGGTTGAGATGCAAGCCAATGACCCGGTCCGGGTGCTCGGAGGCCACCCGTCTCGTGATGGCGCTCCCCCAATCCCCTCCCTGAGCGCCGTAGCGTTCGTAGCCAAGCCGGTCCATCAGCTTCGCGAAGATGTCTCCCATCTGCGCCGGCCCGTATCCCCGCGTGCTCGGCCTCTCCGAGAAGCCGAAGCCGGGAATGGATGGGACGACGACATGGAAGGCGTCTTCGGCATTCCCGCCGTAGGCTTCGGGGTCGGTGAGCGGCCCGATGACTTTCATGAATTCAAGGAACGAACCAGGCCACCCGTGCGAGATAAGCAGAGGTGTGGCGTCCTCGACGGGCGATCGCTGGTGTATGAAGTGGATGTCGAGATCGTCGATCGTCGTCGTGAAGTGGTCGAACGCGTTGATCTGCCGCTCCTGCTCACGCCAGTCGAATTCATCGGTCCAGTAGGCGACCAGCTCCCGCTGGTAGGCGAGGTTGGTGCCGTAGTCCCAGTTCGAGCCCTGTATCTCGTCAGGAAATCGTGTCCGCTGAAGCCGCGTCTGCAAATCGTCCAGGACCGGCTGCGGGATCTGCACGGTAAACGGGCGAATCGCCAACGGGTCGGTCGAGTCCACGTCGGTCGGTGTCGAGACGGGCGACGGGCTGTCGCTACCGCTGCACCCGATGCCGACGAGCAGCAGCAGAGTGGGTACGAGTCGAGTCGTCATGAGCCCCCTAGCGTGGAGGACGAGGATACTGCGTTTCGACGGACCGTGGTGTGGACCCCGCTGCGACTGGCACGCGGTAAGAGAAACTGCCGCTCGTAGATGGTCCGCCCTTGGGTTCGATACTTTCGCTCGTACGTGGTGTGAATCGCTGTCTCGTCTTGATCGGTCGCGTTCGCGTTGGCGGCACGCAGCAGTTGGCCGCCGACGCTGCGCACGGCCTCCTCGGCAAACGCCACGAGTTCGGCATCGTCGGTCTTCAGGTGCACGGACCCGCCCGGCGCCAAGAGCCCGCGGTACCGTTCGAGGAACAGTGGTGAGACCAGCCGATGCTGGGTCTGGCGGCGTTTCGGCAGCGGGTCTGGGAATGGGATCCACAGGTCGGCGACCCGGCCGGGCGGGATGTGGCCCTCGATGTCCTCGATCGGCGCACGCAGGAAGGCCGCGTTCGAGAGGCCTTCGTCGAGCGCGACGACCGCCCCGTTCCACAAACGACCACCATTTCGGTCGATCCCGAGAAAGCCCCGGTCTGGATGGCGGCGCGCCAACCCCAGCGTGTATTCGCCGCGCCCGCAGCCCAACTCAATCGTCACCGTCGACTGCGGCCCGAACACGTCGTCAAACCAGCCAGGTCGGTCGCGTCGCCCATCGATGACATTGGGCATGTTCTCAAGTGCCGCGAAGCGGACCAGTTTCTGTCGAGCCATCGCCACGAGCGTAGTCTATCGAGACCCAAATGTGCGCGTGGCCGCGCGTGTATGATCGGGCAGCCCGGTCGTCGCACGCGGGCGAGAGCTGGAGGCTTACACGTGATGCAGCGTCGAGAGTTTGTGCAACGCTCGTTCAGAGGCTCTCTCGGGGTGGGCGCGGCCGTGCTGTTGCCACGCCCCCTCTTCGCCAGGCAGTTGCCGGCCGACATCACGACGCTGTCGGCCTCGGCGCTGTCGGCGGCTATCCGCGAGCGGCAGGTGAGTTGCCATGAGGTGATGGAGGCGTATCTCGCCCGAATCCACCGTTACAACCCCACCTACAACGCGGTGGTCAGCATGGTCGCGGACGACGCGCTGTTGGCGCAGGCCCGCGATGCGGACCAGGCTCTGTCGCGCGGGGAGTATCGGGGCTGGATGCATGGGATGCCGCACGCGGTCAAGGACCTGGCCGCCGCCGCGGGGCTGCGCTACACGAATGGTTCGCCTCTCTACGCCGATCGTGTCGCCACGACAGACAGCCCGTTCGTCGCACGCATCCGAGCGCACGGCGCGATCTTTATCGGCAAGACCAACGCGCCCGAGTTTGGCCTCGGTTCTCAGTCCTACAACCCGATATTCGGCGCCACGGGCAGTGCCTACAACCCCGCGCTGACCGCCGGCGGCAGTAGTGGCGGGGCAGCCAGCGGTCTGGGTACCCAGATGCTCCCGGTGGCGGATGGCAGTGACGCGATGGGCTCGCTGCGGAACCCCGGTGCGTTCAACAACGTGATCGGGTTCAGGCCCAGCCTGGGGCTGGTGGCCCCCGGTAATCCGCTGTCTCGCGGTTTGAGTACGTCCGGGCCGATGGGACGCAACACCGAAGATACGATTCGTCTACTGCACACGCTCGTCCCAGAGGCGGGCCTTGACCAGCCCATGGCGTTGCATCAGGTGTTGTCCGACGACGGTGAGTTCGACGCCGCAAGCCTGCGGGACATGAAGATCGGGTGGTTGGGGAATTACGACAACTATCTGGCGATGGAGCCTGGCGTGCTGCGACTGTGTGAATCCAGTCTGGCCTCGGTGGCGACGGCCGGTGCAGTGGTGGAGCCTGCCCGTCCCGAGTTTGATATCTCTACGCTCTGGCAATGTTGGTTGCACCTGCGCCACTTGTCGCGCGTGGGGATGCAGCCGCTGTATCAGGACGCTGACACGCGCGCGTTGCTCAAGCCGGAACTGGCGTGGGAGATCGAAAATTCGCTGGCGCTCACCGGAAGCGACATCCAGGCGGCGAACAGCGTGCGAGCTGGTTGGTATCGAGCAATCGAACGGCTGTTCGAGACCTACGATCTACTCGCGCTCCCCACCGCGCAGGTCTTCCCTTTCTCCAAAGACGTGCATTGGCCAGACGAGATCGACGGGCACGCGATGGATACGTATCACCGCTGGATGGAGGTGGTCATCGGGGGGAGTCTGGCCGGCATACCGGTGGTGAACGTGCCGGCCGGCTTTGACGGCCAGGGCAGACCCATGGGCATGCAAATCATGGGGCGATACGGCGATGACCGGAAGGTGCTGCAGTTCGCCAGGACCTACGAGTCCGTGACCGGTCACCTCGACCGTCGGCCGCGTATGATCGAGGGTGTGTAGGTGCGGCCCGGTGACGCCGACGTGACGTTGAGCGGCCCCGGAACGCGGCCCTCGCGGAGGCGGCGTTCATTCCCAGGGAGGTGTGTGGTGATGCGTGTACTTCTTGCCGCCGTACTGGTTGTGCTCAGTGTGGCATTGACCCCGGCTCTGGCGCAGACGGTGCCTGAGCTCCCGTTCGAGTCGGTGCCCAATCCGTTGAAGTTGCCCAACGACATCCACTTCGGTGAAATCGCCGGCGTGGCGGTCAATTCAAGCGGGCATGTCTTCGTCTTCTCGCGCGGCAATTCGGTGGGGCCGTCCTATATGGCCACCGCGTCGCAGTTGCTCGAGTTCGATGCCAGCGGCAATTTCGTCCGCGAGATTGGGAAGAACCTGAACGCGTGGTCCTACGCCCACGCCGTACGCATCGACCCACAGGACAATATCTGGGTGGTCGACAAGGGCTCGAACATGATTCTCCGCTTTACCCCGGAGGGGCACGTGGATTGGGTCTTTGGGCGCAAGGGCGAGGCGTCGCACCTCATCGTGCCTCCCGACTACCAGACCGTGATGGCCCGGCTCCTCGAGCGGGCGGGGGTGCCCGTGGACATTCCGGAAGAGAACAACCCGCGCTGGCCGCTTCCTGTGCATCGAGACAACGTCTTCAACCAGCCGACCGACGTCGCGTGGGATTCACAGGGGAACTCCTATTTCAGCGATGGGTATATCAACTCGCGAGTGGGGAAGGCCAACGCGCGAGGGGAATGGGTGGCGAGCTGGGGCTCGCTTGGCAGCGGGCCCGGCCAGTTTGATACGCCACACGGCATTGCGGTCTCCCCAGAGGATGAGATCTTTGTGGCCGATCGCGGCAACCGGCGCGTGCAAGTGTTCGACCCCGACGGTACGTATCTGCGCGAATTCGTGGTGGACGTCCCGGTGGACACGACACGGGGCAAGATCGTCTACGGGCGTGAGACACCGAATGCAACGACGGGCTCTACGGCACCCGGGGCGCCCGACGCGTTGTGCATGACGCCCGGGCCCAACCCGGTGCTCTTTATCGGTGACATTTATCCGAGCCGCGTCTACAAAGTGTCCCTCCAGGGCGAGGTGCTGGGCGTGTACGGCCAACCCGGTCGAAACCTCGGCGAGTTTGGTTGGATTCATGGCATCGCGTGTCCATCCGAGGACGAGATCTGGGTGGCCGAGTTGATCAACTGGCGAGTGCAGAAGCTCGTGACGAAGGGCACGGACAACTAGCCGTCGTTGAGCTGGCTTTGGTTGCTGGATGCGTGGTCGACGACGAAGGGAAGGGGAGCCAGCATGCCGGATAAAGATGTCGCTGCACACTACGCGAGCGACGGATTGATCACCGCCATTCGGGACGGTCTTGGCAAGCTGGGAAAGACGCCGGCGACGGTGACGGTGGACGATCTGGCTCCGGTCGACGAGTTCCATATTGGCGGGCGCCAGGCATCGGAGGCGTTTCTCGATCAACTCACGTTGACCCCGAGCCAGCGCGTGCTGGATATCGGGTGCGGCCTTGGCGGCACTGCGCGATTTGCCACGGAACGGTACGGTTGTTCCGTGACCGGTATCGACCTCACCGGTGCATTCGTCGACACGGGAAAGGTCCTTTGCGACTGGGTCGGCCTAGGCGACCGTGTGTCGCTGCAGCAGGGGAGCGCGCTAGACATGCCGTTCGAGTCGGATGCCTTCGATGCCGCGTACATGCTGCATGTGGGGATGAACATCGCCGACAAGCGTCAGCTGTGTGCCGACGTCTATCGCGTGCTTCGCCCCGGCGCGTGTTTCGGAATCTACGACCTGATGCGGACGGGAGCGGGCGAGTTGCGGTACCCCGTGCCCTGGGCGTCGGTGCCTGAAACCAGCGCCCTGGCTGCGCCGGACGAGTACCAGGAGGCCCTGGAGTCGGCGGGGTTCACGCTCACCGCCGAGCGCGATCGGCGTGACGTCGCTCTCGAATTTTTTGCCAACCTCAGAGCGCGCACGATGGGCGCCGGTGGTCCCGCGCCTCTTGGCTTGCACGTCCTGATGGGGGACACCACGCCGCTGAAAATAGCCAACATGGTTGCCGGCATCTCCAGCGGGACGCTGGCCCCGGTGGAACTTGTGACTCGCAAAGCAGGCTAGGCGGCGCCGCGTCGCTGTGTGTCTGTCACCTACCCAAAGCCATGGCCTCGCGTGTTCCACCTAGCCAGGTCGTCGTACGACTGACCGGAGCACCTGATACGCACCGCTCGCTTGGCGGGGGTGTTGATCTGCCTAACCTGGAGTCCCCGGTATGCTTACTGTTGTACCCCTTTGCACCCGCCAGAATTCGAGCGCGTATCGGCTCGCTGCGTGCCGAGTATGTTGGGCGCTGGGAAGGCAGCGTCAATGAGCTCTCGCAACGCGTGGCCTCGTGGTAGCGGCTCCGGCCAATTGGCACGTGCTCTGCGTGGGGTCGGTGTGAACGTGCGGTCGCGCTGCGGTGGGTCTGCTGTCGGCTGCGCCCGGGGCGGTTCGGGAGGTGGCTCCGGTGCCGTTGCTCCGGCTATTTCAGCGGGCGCCGCCGCCACTGGTTGCGGTTGAGCGTCGCGGCGCGCCAGTTCCTCCTCTAGCATGCGGACCCGATCGCTCAGGCGTGCCACCGTCGCAGCCAATTCGGACGCATCTTCGGGTGTTGGTGCTTCAGGCCTCGACGCGGCAATCTCTGCGAGCTGTTCTTCTGGTGGCAATTGCGTCGCGGCTAGGGGATCAAGCGCTGCGACTGTTGGCGTGGGCTCTGCGTTTGTTGCGAGCCCGGCCGGTGGGGCTGGCGAGCAGGCAGCACCGAACAGGACGGCCACGACGAATCCGGACGCGATCCTTCTCATGCAACCTCCCCGTCCGAATTCTAGTGCGGTGACCGTGCCAGACTACCCCACCCGCCGCCCAAGCGCGACCACGTGCCGTGGAAGCTCCAGCGAGACGGCGCGCCAGAGCAGTATCTGGAGATCTACCTGAATGAGGCGCGGGATCCGATGACGCGGCCGGGGCGCAGTCGCGGGGGGCGCAGTCGCAGCCACCGAACGGATCGGTCCAGCCCCCAGAGGGGACCCGAATAGGACGTCGCGATTCGACCGCTATGCGGCGACCGACGAAGAGGATGCGCCCTGCCTGGCGGCGCATCGCCGAAGCCGTGGGCTCCCGAGCCCTGTTGATCCAAGCATGCGACTGAGTTCCGTCCAACAGGCTAGCAGCCCGTGGTAGAAGCACCGCTTCGTAAATCGAGAGATAGGTGTTCGTGACACCCAGTCATCAGGTCGATAGCGAAGGAAGTCGGCGGATCTGGCGTCTCAAGCGGCCCGGCGGGCCAGACCCGGGTCCAGAGGCGGCTGAGCGTGGCGATCACGGCGGCGAACGCCGCCCCCGTGCGGCCCTGGAGGCTCCGCGGCGTCCCCACCCCGGACAGCTGCCGCAGGAGCAGCCCGAGGTTGAACCCGCAGACCTGGACGAGCAGACGCGTGAGGATGTTGGGGTGGCCCCGGAGATGCACGCGACGCATCCCGCCCGTCTCGTAGAGATGCGCGTTGGGGCGTTCGAGCCGCTCGCCGCGCTGCCGCAACAGCCGCTTCCCGCGCACCCCGCGGATCCGCCGGCGGTTGGCATACACCGCCTGCTTGGCCGCCGCCTGGCCCGTCCAGTTGCGCCGCCCGCGATCCGGCTCCGACACGTAACTGCGCACCCCCATGTCAGCAAACTCGACCAGCGTCTGATTGCTGTGGTACCCCTTGTCGGCGACGACCTCGGCGAGCCCGGTGGGCGCGACCTCCACCAGCTGGTCCGCGGCCACGGTGAGGGTCTCGACCAGGGAGGTGGTGTCGCCCGCGTCGGCGTCCTGCACCGTGATGCCCACGATGGCCCCGGTCTCCAGGTCGACCGCGTGCTCGGCTTTGTGCGCCAGATGCGTGCGGCCGTCCTTCATCTTGGTGATCTTGGCGTCGGGATCGTTGGGATGGGTCCAGTCGTCGTTGGACCCCTTCTTCTTCCGCGTCCGATCGAACCGGGCCAGCTCCGCGCGGGTCGGCGTCGTGATCCCGGAGGCCTCGGCGAGGCGGGTCAACCACGCGTCATACCCTTCGCCGGTCTCCCGCCGCACGATGCTCCGCATCGCCGCGTTCGCTTCCAGCGTCGTCGCGTCGATCCCGATCGTGTACCCCTGCACCAGCTGGGCGTCCGCCAAGCGCTGCAACACCCACGTGAACACCGCCTGATGCGTCTCGAGGTCGATCAAGCGACGGGTGCGGGACAGCGTAGAGTGGTCCGGCGGCGCCTCGTGCAGCCCGAAATCCAGAAAGGTGCGGATACTCAGCGAATCGGCCGCCCGCCAGGCGATCGCGCGTTCCGAGTCCAAACCTTCGAAGTACCCCAGCAGCAGCCGCCGGAAATACCGCCCCGGCGCCAGACTCGGCCGGCCCCGCGTCGCGGCATAGAACGGCGCGCACTGGCCCTCGACGAAGACATCACAGCCCGCGTCGTCCAGCAGGCGGTTCAGTCGCTCGTAGAACGGGTGCCCGGCACTCCGCGGCAGATCCCCCGTCGCGACCCACAGGCTCGCCTGTCGGTCGCGTTTCCCCTTCGTTCCCATCGCCATGCACACGAGTGTAGTACGCAGGATCGATCGTGTCGATCCCTATAACGAAGGACTTTCACCACGGGCTGCTAGGGCGTCTTCTAGTCTGTCGAAGCATTCGAATACCACCGGTCCGACCGGGGTCTCGAAGGCGAGTTGATGACCTGGACGACCGAGCCTCGGGCTCACGGTCCAAACGGCGTGATCGTGATCTTGTGCGTCGCGATATGCCATGCCCTGGTTATCGGTTGTCCGGAGATCCGCGAGAGTCGCGTCCGCAATTGAGCGGGTGCTACCCGACCGTGCGTGGGTGTGGCCGACCCGGATCGAGAGGAGTGCGAGCATCTGCGACCCGGTCTGGGAGGCCGGATCGCAGATGCCGGACCGCTCTACGGGCCGCTGGTTGCGCCCTCGACCGGAGCCTGCCGAACAAGCGTCGACCGGTCCTGGTCGGGAGAGACCGCGAACTCGACAAACCCGGCCATCATTTCATCCCAGGTTTGATCGCCCCAGCGCACCTCGGCGTCGGGGTCGGGGTTGAACCGGT
>CALLXD010000025.1 GCA_937766455.1 Vicinamibacterales bacterium
ATGCGCTCAGTGACCTGGAACTGGCCTCACGGCTCTCCTTCTTTTTGTGGAGCAGTATTCCCGACGACGAATTGCTGAATGTCGCAGCGCGGGGAGCTGCGGGACCCTGCCGTCCCTTGACGCCCAGACCCGTCGCATGCTCGCGGACCCACGGGCCGAAGCGCTCGTGACCAATTTCGCTGGGCAGTGGCTGAGCTTGCGAAATGCGGCGGCGGTGCAGCCGGACGAAGACCTGTTCCCTGATTTCGGTGAGGATCTGCGTCGAGGGTTCCAGCGCGAGACAGAATTGCTCTTTGCGAGCGTGCTGCACGAGGACCGCAGCGTCGTCGACCTGCTGGCCGCAGACTACACATTCATCAACGAGCGGCTCGCGCGCCACTACGGCATCCCCAATGTGCGCGGCAGTCATTTCCGAAAAGTCGCGCTGGACGACCCCGCCCGTGGCGGCCTCCTGGGGCACGGCAGCATTCTGACCGTGACCTCCTACGCAAACCGCACCTCACCGGTCCTTCGCGGTAAATGGGTGCTCGAGAACATCCTCGGCAATCCGCCGCCGCCGCCGCCGGCCGACGTGCCCGCGCTCGAAGACACCACCACCGGGAAACAGCTCACGATGCGGGAGGCGATGGCGCAACACCGGGCCAACCCCGTCTGCGCCAGTTGTCACCAGTTGATGGATCCTCCCGGCCTCGCACTCGAGCCATTCGATGCGGTCGGCCGCTGGCGTACCGCCAGTCAGAGCCAGGGCGACGTCGATCTGACCGGCGTGCTCCCGGATGGCACGACGTTCGAGGGACCTCAGGGGCTGAAGACCGCCTTGCTGGCTCACCCCGATCGGTTCGTCACCACCGTGACGGAGAAGCTGCTGACATACGCCATTGGACGTGGCGTGGAGTACTACGACGCACCGGCGGTGCGAGCCATCACGCGTCGAGGCCGCCACCGACGACTACCGTTTGACGACCCTCATCCGTGGTGTCGTCGAGAGCACGCCGTTCCGCATGAGGAGCACGCAGCCATGATCATCACCAAGCTATCGCTTCCGCGTCGCACGTTCCTGCGGGGGATGGGCACCGCGCTCGCACTGCCGTTGCTCGATGCGATGGTGCCCGCCGCCACCGCCCTGGCCCAGACAGCGGCCAGCCCGACAAAACGGTTGGGGTTCATCTACATCCCGAACGGCGCGAACATGGGCCGATGGACACCGTCGACCGATGGCGCCCTCGATCTGTCGCCGACGTTGAGCCCACTGGCACCGGTGCGCGACCAGATCGTGATCCCTACCGGCCTCGCTCACCGTCAGGCCGAGGCGTGGGGCGACGGGAACGGTGAACATTCCCGTGCCAGCGGTGTCTGGCTGAACGGCGTGCACCCCAAGCGGACCGAGGGCGCTGACGTGCGCGCAGGGACCACGGTGGATCAGATTGCGGCTGCGACCATGGGGCGCGAGACGCCGCTGCCGTCGCTCGAAATTTCACTTGAGAACAGTTTCGTCGTCGGGAATTGCGACAACGGCTACAGCTGCGTCTATACCAACACCATCGCCTGGCGGTCACCGACCACGCCATTGCCGATGGAGCACAATCCACGGGTCGTGTTCGAACGCCTGTTTGGCGAAGGTGGGACCACGACGGAGCGACTCGCCCGACTCAGCGAAGACCGCAGCATCCTCGATGCGGTACGCGAGGACATGGCCAGGCTGCAGCACAAGCTGGGCCCAGAGGACCGCGGCCGCATGAGCCAGTATCTTGATGCGGTGCGTGAGATCGAGCGGCGCATTCAGCGTGTCGAAGCCCAGGCCGATGAGGCCGAACTCCCGGAGAACCTGGCCCGTCCCGTCGGCATCCCAGAATCGTTCGACGAGCACGCGCGGCTGATGTTCGACCTACAGGCGCTGGCTTTCCAGGCCGACATCACCCGCGTCTTCACGTTCCTGGTGGGCCGTGAGCAAAGCGCGCAGAGCTATCCCGAGATTGGGGTACCGGACGCGCATCACGCCACCTCGCATCACCAACTCGACCCCGCAAAGCTTGAGCAGTACGCCAAGATCAACACGTACCACGTCGACCTCCTGTCCGGATTCCTGCAGCGCTTGCAGTCAACCCCGGACGGCGATGGGTCGCTGCTCGACCACTCGCTGATTTTGTACGGCGGCGGTATTAGCGACGGGGACCAACACTCGCACATCGACCTGCCGCTGGTGCTGGCGGGTGGCGGCGGCGGCCAGCTCCAGGGCGGACGCCACGTCCGGTACCCGACCGACACACCGATGGCGAACCTGCTGCTCTCCATGCTGGACAAGGCAGGTGTCGCGCCGGCCGAGCAGTTCGGTGACAGCACCGGACAACTCGACCTGCAACCGCTGAACGTGTAGCACGGCGCGAGGGCACACTACGTCATGGCACGCTCCCATCGTTCGTCACCGTGTATCGCTGCGGCGCTGCTGCTAGCGGCCTCATTCGTTGGCGCACAACCGGCGCCTGTCCCACTCATCGAGGCAGTCAAGGCCGGAGATGCGGGCGTGGTCCGCGCGCTGCTCGACCAGGGCGAGAGCGCGGGTCCCAATGTCGCCGCGGCCGATGGCACCACACCGTTGCATTGGGCCGCCCATCTCGACGATGACAGCGTCGCCGAAACACTGATTGCTGCGGGAGCGGAGGTCAATGCCACCACCCGGTACGGGGTGGCGCCGATTACCCTCGCGGCGACCAATGGCAGCGAGGCGCTCTTGCGGCGGCTGCTGGAGGCGGGGGCCGACCCGAATCACGTCAGTGGGGATGGCGAGACGCCGCTGATGACCACCGCACGAGGCGGTGTGGTCGCCGCCATCCAGCTCCTGCTCGACCACGGCGCACAGGCTGACGCGGTGGAGGGCTGGCGCGGCCAAACCGCACTGATGTGGACCGCATCGCAGAACAACGCGGCGGCGGCGAGCGCGCTGCTGGCGGGCGGCGCGAACTTGCGTGCCCAGTCCGAGGGTGGCTTTACTCCACTATTGTTCGCCGTCCGCGAAGGCAGTCTGGAGGCGCTGGATACCCTGTTGGAGGCCGGCGCGAACCCGGACGATTCCCTCCCGGGCGGAACCAGCGCTCTCGGCATGGCCACCTACAACGCGCAGTATGAGGCGGCCGAAAAGCTGCTCCTGGCAGGGGCCGACCCCAACGCCATGGGCCAAGGCTGGACCGCACTCCATCAGGTCGTGTGGACCCGACGGCCCAACCTGGGCCGGAACCCCCCATTCCCCGTGCCGCTCGGCCGTCTGAATGGCCTGGACATGGCGCGCATTCTGGTTGAACACGGGGCCGACCCCAATCTGGTGCAGGAGAAGGAACCCAGGGACGGTAATCGGAACATGCTGGACCGCACGGGAGCCACCCCATTTCTCCTGGCGGCCAAGGCCGCGGACGTGCCGATGATGCGGTTGCTCGCCGACCTTGGGGCGAACCCGAACATCACCACGTGGAACGGCACCACGGCCATGATGGCGGCGGCTGGGGTCGGCATCTGGAAGATCGGCGAGAACCCAGGCACGAACGAGGAGGCGCTGGCGGCGGTGACCCTGACCTGGGAATTGGGCAATGACGTCAACGACCTCGACGGCAACAGCGACACCGCCCTGCACGGCGCGGTTCATCGCGGCGCCGAGGGCATTGTGCAGTTCCTTCACGACAAAGGGGCCAATCTCGATTCGGTCAACAACACCGGGTGGACTCCGTTGTCGGTCGCCGAAGGCGTGTTCTACCCGAACACCTTCAACCGACATCCACACCTCGTGACGCTCCTAGAGACCCTCGGCGCGAACCCGACCGCCGGCATCCGCCGACCAATGGATCTGGCCCCCTGGGAACGCGAAGCCCTAGCTGCGAACGCGCCTGAAGACTAGGACGAGTAGGACCAGTATCACCCCGGGCATCACTCAACACACCATCCGCGTCACATCCGTGGCGCCAATCCCGGAACCAGCGCTGACGGTTCCGTCTGAGGTAGACAAAGTTACGATGAGCACCGAGCAACATACATTTACCGCCGAAGTACAAGAGCTGCTGAACCTGATGGTTCACTCGCTCTACTCTCAAAAGGACATCTTTCTCAGAGAGCTCATCTCCAACAGTTCCGACGCGCTGGACCGCCTCCGGGTCGAGGCGCTGTCGGACGCGAGCCTGATGCCCGAGGGTGAGCTCGAAATCAGACTCGACGTAGACGCGGAAGCACGCACGCTGTCCATCTCGGATACCGGCGTGGGCATGAGCCGCGAACAGCTCGTCAGCGACATCGGCACCATCGCGCGGTCCGGTAGTCGACAGTTTCTCGACGCTCTCAAAGAGAAGCAACGCGCGGAAGAAAGCGGTAACGGCGCCACGGCCGACCTGATCGGCCAGTTCGGCGTCGGCTTTTACTCCACCTTCATGGTGGCGGACCGGGTCACGCTGACGACCCGCCGAGCCGGAACCGACACCGCCGTCCAATGGGAATCCACCGGCGACGGCACCTATACGCTGGCCGACGCCGACCGTCCGCAGACCGGGACCACCGTCACGCTGCACCTCAAACCCACAGACGAAGAGGACGGCATCCGGGACTACACCGATACCGCGGTGCTGACCGAGATCGTCAAGAAGCACTCTGACTTCGTGGCGCACCCGATTCGCATGAAAGTGGAGCGGCAGGAGCCGGTCCTCGACAACACCGGCATCCCGGTCAAGGGCGTGCTGCCGAAGACGGTGGTCGAGGACGAGACCCTGAATTCGATGAAGGCGATCTGGACACGGTCGCGCAGCGATGTGACGGACGACGAGTACCACGAGTTCTACCGGCACGTCGGCCAGGACTGGCAGGAGCCGCTGGCTATCGTTCCGGCGGCGATGGAAGGCGCGTTCAACGCCCGCATCCTGCTCTTCGTTCCGGCGAAGGCCCCGTTCGATCTCTACCACCGGGAACGGATCAGCAAGGGTGTTCAGCTGTATGTGAAGCGCGTCCACATCATGGATGACTGGAAGGCGCTGCTGCCTGAGTGGCTGCGCTTTCTGAAGGGTGTCATCGACTGCGAAGACCTGTCTCTGAACGTGTCCCGGGAGATCCTGCAGCACGATCGGCAGGTCAAGGCCATTCGCACCTTCGCTATCAAGAAGACGCTTGACGCGATCGACCGTCTGCGGAAGGACAAGCCGGACGCCATGCGCACGCTGTGGCGCGAATTCGGCTCGGTGCTGAAAGAAGGACTCGCCTCCAACGACGACGACTACCGCGACCGCCTCCTCGAGCTGCTGCTGGCATCCACGACCTACGGCGATGAACCGACGTCGCTGACCGATTACGTAGGCCGGATGCCGGCGGACCAGACGCACATCTACTACCTGGGCGGCAATTCGCTGGAAGCGGTGCGCAATTCTCCCCACCTCGAGTCATTCAAGCGCAAGGGTATCGAGGTGCTCTTCTTCACCGATCCGGTCGACGAGTTCTGGCTGGAGCGCGACGTGTCCTACAAGGACAAGACGTTCGTGTCGGTGAGCAAGGGCGAGATCGACCTCGGCAAGGACGACGCCGCCGACAGCAGCGACGCCGACGCCGACAAGACGGAGGACGCGTCGCTCGACGGCCTGCTGCAGACGCTACGGAGCCTGCTGCAGGACGACGTCAAAGATGTCCGACTGTCCGGCCGTCTCACCGACAGCCCCGCGTGCCTGGTCGGCGACAAGGACGACCTCAGTCCGCAGCTCGAACAGATGATGCGACAGCTTGGTCAATCCGCCCCAAAGACCAAGCGGATTCTGGAAATCAACCCCGACCACGCATTTGTCGTGCGCCTGGGCGCGATTCATGGGACGGATGACAAGGCACCAGAGCTCGCCACCTACGCGCAATTACTGCACGGCCAGGCGATTCTCGCTGAAGGCGGCGAGCTGCCGGACCCGGGTGCCTACAGCCGCGTCGTCATGGAGGTGGCCCAATTGGCCGTAGGGGCCGGTCCGACGGTGGTGACGCCGGAGTCGGCGGTAAATCCGGAGGCTGGGGCCGCAGCATCTGACGTCTCCGAGCCAGTCACGACGCCGGCTGGCCAGACCGACACGGACGGACCAAGCGAGGGTGACGCCTCATGAGGCACTCCACGACGGGAACCCGACGATACTTGGTGCTAGCGGCGCTGCTGATGCTCGGTGGCTGCAGCGGGGCTCCGGCACCGGCGGACGAAGCGACTCCGGCTCAGGAGACCGCCCCTGAACCCGAGGCGGCGCCGCCGCCTTACGTGGTGTATGTCACCAACGAGGGCTCTGGCGACCTCACCGTGATCCGGGGCGACACCCATGAGGTGAGCGCAACCATTCCGCTCGGCAAGCGGCCCCGCGGCATCAAGGTCGGCCCCGACGGCGCACAGTTGTTCGTCGCGCTCAGCGGCTCGCCGCCCGCCCCGCCAGGGGTGGATGAGGACACCCTGCCGCCGCCTGATCGGACGGAGGACGGGGTGGGCATCGTCGACATCGCGGAACAACGCGTGGTCAACGTGTTGCGGGCCGGCACAGACCCCGAACAGATTGCGGTCAGCGCAGACGGCACTCGCGTATTCGTCGCCAATGAAGATGCCGCGCTCGCGAGCATCGTCGACATCGCAAGCGGTGAGGTCGTGGCCCAACTGCCGGTGGGCGGTGAGCCGGAGGGCGTGACGTTGAGCCCGGACGGCCGCTGGGTCTACGTGACGTCCGAGAACGACAGTCAGGTCACGGTCATCGATGCGGTCGCGCTCGAGGTCGTGACCGTCTTCGACGTGGGCGCCCGACCGCGATCGTCCAGCTTCTCCCCCGACAGCGCACGCGCCTATGTCACCGCCGAAAACGGCGGCACCGTCTCGGTCGTCGACACGAGCACGCATACCGTCACCGACACCATCCAATTGACCGGCGAGACCGTCAGACCGATGGGCATCGTCGTGTCCCCGGATGGGGGGCGTGTCTACGTCTCGACAGGCCGGGGCCGTCTCATCATGGCCATCGACACCGACAGCCTCGAAGTCGTCGGCTCGGTCGAGGTCGGCACCAGACCTTGGGGCATAGCGCTCACGTCGGACGGCCGCTACCTGTACGCCGCCAACGGCCCGTCCAACGACGTGTCGGTGGTGGACACCGAGTCGCTGGAAGTCATCGCCACGGTCTCGGCTGGCGAGCGTCCCTGGGGCGTCGCGATCGTCGAGAACTAGACGGACGTCGGGCCAGCAAGCCAGACGTCGCGAGGATTTTCAGGCCCGTTACAGCACTGAGGACCGGGCCGCACGGCCTGGTGAGGAGAACGCCATGCGTGAGCTACAAAGAACCGGTGCCCTGTCTCTTTTGTTGGTGATTGGCGCCGTCCTTGTCGTCGCCGGCCGCCAGCAAGAGCGCCCCACCTTCACCCCAGAGCAGGAGGCCAGGCTCCAGATACGCGAGGTGACGGACGGGCTGTACGTGATCCCCGGGTTCGACGGCGGCCAGTCAGGCGGAAACGTCGCGGTCCGGGTCACGGGCGACGGGGTCATCATCGTCGATAACAAATTTCCCTACAGTTTCAACTTCATCACTGAGCAAGTGCGCAGCGTCACCAATCAGCCGATCAGGTACGTGATGAATACCCACCATCATGGGGACCACGCCGGGAGCAACGCCGACTTCATGCCGGCGGCCGAGGTCATCGCGCACCGCAACGCACGGGCGAACATCATTCGGAACAACCAGACCGGTGCGCCGCCCATTACCTTCACGCATGAAACGGCCGTGTTCCTCGGCGACGCCGAAGTGCAGGCGCATCACTTCGGCCGGGGCCACACCAACGGTGACTCGGTTATCTATTTTCCAGATCTCCACGCCATTCACACGGGAGACCTGTTTATCTACGGCGACCGTCTGGATGGCACGACGCTAGCGCCGTTCTGGGACTTCGGTAACGGCGGGAGCGCTGTCGAGTGGCCCGCCACCCTGACCGACGTCCTCGGACTGGACTTCGACACCGTCATCCCGGGGCACGGCCCGATCCTGGGCAAAGCCGAAGTTCGCACGTTCCGCAACAACATGGAGACCGTCGTCGCCCGAGTGGCAGCGGAGATCCGCGACGGCGCGACGCGAGAGAATATCGCCTCGAGAGTCGACACCAGCGACCTCGGCTGGCCCTTGGCCCCAGTTCGTTTCCAGAACGTCTTCGATGAGCTGACCGGCGCTCGATAGGCTGCGGGTCGAGACACGCCGTGGCGCGGCGCCCTCGGCCTGGGCTGTAGTTCTCGGTACGAGTGCCGGTCCATCGTGCCGTCCGCCAGCGCCGAATTCAGCCTGTCGAGCTTCTGTCCGAGCTTTCGAACACCGGACTGCTGCGCTGCCCGATGCCGGGTGCTGGTGTTTGTCTGCCCATCCAGGCGAATGCCTCTGGACGCGGACTCGGCGTGCCCGGCACAGATCAGTGCTCGCCCGCAGGGGACGGCGTCGACCGATGAGCAAGCAACCGTTTCCCCACAGGGATCGGTCCTGCCTGGTCGCCCCGTGTCGATCTACTCGCAAGGCCGCCAGGATTCTCTGCCCCAGACTCCCCTCTTCTGAAAAAAGATTTGGGTTCTCTTCGGATTTGACTTGACAGGTTTTGCAAGCCGGCTCCGCGATATGCCGGGCATGGCCGCCGGTAGTCGTCAGGACGGTCGCACGGCGGGCGTGACCCGCCGATCTCGGGCACCGAGGCCCAATCCCGAGGCGGGGCTCCGTTCGCCCAGGACGTGACGACTGGAGAGGCCAAAAATGCCGCGAGTAATATTGCCTTATGGCCCATACCCACTCGACGGAACCCACAACGTGCGCCGTGGATCTCACCACCCGAAGCCGACGGCCAGACGAGACCGACGCGCTGGGCGATGCCATCGCCGAGCTGGCGGCGCGCATACAGGCCGCCACCTACGAGCTGCTCGTGATGATTCGCCAATTCGACGAACGCGGAGGCTGGGGACAGGGATTTACCTCCTGCGCGCACTGGCTGAACTGGCGGACCGGGCTTGCCATGGGCGCCGCCCGCGAGAAGGTGCGGGTGGCCCGCGCTCTGGCGGACCTGCCTCGTCTCAGCGACGCGATGCGACGGGGCACCGTCTCCTACTCGAAGGTCCGCGCTATCACCCGGGTCGCCACACCGGAGACGGAAGAACGACTGCTGACCTTCGCTCGCTCCGGGACCGCCGCGCACGTCGAACGGCTGACGCGAGCCTGGCGCCGTGTCGACCGCATCGCGGCCGCCGAGGACGACCGGCGTCAGCACGAGGGGCGGTGTTTGCGCACATGGGTAGACGAGGACGGCATGCTGGTCATTCGCGGGCGTCTCTCGCCCGAGCTGGGTGCGGTGGTGCAACGCGCCCTCGAGGCCGCGACCGAGCGCGTCTATCAGGATGCGAAGCATGTGGAGGATGGACCAGACCCGGAGCCGCCGCGTGAGGACCCGGGCACGTCACCCACCAGCGCCCAACGCCGCGCCGACGCACTTGGCCTCCTGGCTGAGAGCGCGTTGGCCGCAGACCTCGACCGCGGCTCAGCGGGCGACCGCTACCAGGTCGTGGTCTACGTGGAGACCGACACCCTCAAGGTGGACTCCGAAACTGGACAGGCGGTGCTGGACGATGGGGTCCGCGTCTCCGCGGAGACATCGCGGCGGATGGCGTGCGACGCGGGCACCGTAGTCATGCGGCATGACCGGGCCGGCACCGTCCTCGACGTCGGGCGCAAGACCCGCACTATTCCGCCCGCTATCCGACGGGCGCTTGCCGCACGCGACCGGCACTGCTGCTTTCCGGGGTGCGAGGCCCGCTACTGCGATGCGCATCACGTGCGGCACTGGGCCGATGGCGGCGCAACACGGCTCGACAATCTCGTCCTGCTATGTCGACGGCATCATCGGGCGGTGCACGAAGGCGGCTTCAGGGTCGACCGGCAACAGGACGGCGAGGTCAGGTTCACGCACCCGGCCGGATGGCCATTGGTAGCCGCGCCCTCAGCACCAACGTGGACGCACCCGCCGCTCGCACCGACCGACGCGCGCCTGGAGGCGGCTCGTATCGAGATCGACGGCGATACGGCGACGCCTGATTGGCACGGCGAATCATTCGACCTCCCCTGGGCCATCGCGGTGCTTCACCCGGGGCCGCCGACCATAGCGCGCAGCGACGTTCCCGCGGGAACGTCCTCATCCCGGGCAGGTGTCGCGACCTGCCGCGAGAACATCTTCGCCGACGCCAGGCGATAGGCGTAACACCGCCGGGCGACGGCGTCGCCGAAGGGGCTCTGCACCGTCGTCGAAGAACTCAGGCTCGTTTGCTGGCAAGGCGGAGAGTCCCAAGGGATGCGAGAGATCCCGTCTCCAGTTTCTGAGTGTGTCGATGAACGTGGGCGCGAAGCCTTCGGTGCTCGTCCCAAGGTCCGTAGTCGCGTTTACCCCAATGCTGCAGCCGTCGGCAGACGCGGTCCGGGTGACGGCGGGGTGTTCAGCGGGCCTGGCCGGGTGTCACCCCGGGGTACCTGGGCTACGCAAGAGATTGGTCAGCTCAAGATCGACAACAGGTAGAACAGACCGGTGCCCCCGAGCAGCACGATGCCAACCCACGAGAGGGCACGCATGGCGGGGCCGGGGCGATGCTCTATCGGCATGTCATCCGAGGTGACGGCCCGCAGGTTGAGATACCCCAGTAGCGGCCCGGTCAAGAACGACACAGTGGTCGCGAAATCGACCATCGTGGTGAGATTGCCGATGAACAGGCTCATCACCACCAGCGTCAGTGCCACGAGTGCCGCGAGGCTCCACCAGTAGACCGTGCCTCCGGGGCGCAACGGCCCCGCATCGGCGGAAGCGCGTGACCCGGCGCGTAGCACGAACAGCGACCGTTCGATGGCGCGTGGCCCCCCGTCCAAGACGGTGAGGGTGGTCGAGAACATCGTGGTGACCACCGCCATCAGCACCACAGGCCTCGTCCACGCCCCAAGCGTGCCACTGAAGAGGTCGACGAGCTGCGTCGAGAACGCCGGCCCCGCATCGGCGAACGCGGCACCCGACCCGAACATGACCCCCGCGCCCAGCACGATGAACGCGAAGGCCAACACCGCGGTCCCGACATAGCCCACCAAGAAGTCCTGGCGCGCGGTCTTCACGGTGCACCGATGTCCTGACGCATCGTTCTTGGCAAGGGTCCAGAGCGAACTCCAGACCGCCACGTCGATGGCGGACGGCATCCATCCGGCCAGCGCCAGGAGGAACGCGAACGGCACCACGCCACCGACCACGGCCGCGGGCCAGATGGCGACCGTCGAGAAATCGGCGCGGGGCAGGCTGATACCCGCGGCCACGAGGGTGGAGGCCGCGAGCACGAGCAGCACCGCCTTGATGGTGAAGTCGAGCCCCTCGAAGCGGCTGCGCCACAACACCAGCACGCCGGGAGCCATGACCAACCCGGCGAGCACGGGCAGGGGCCAGTCGAGGCCAAAACTGAAACCGATCAGATACGCGGTGAACATGACGATGGCGGACTGAATAATGCCAGCCGTCAGTAACGTAATTGCGAGATACACCCACAACGCCCAGGATCCGATTCGCCGGTAGCCCTCGACCAGGCTCTCGCCCGTCGCCGCCGCGTAGCGGGGACCGTATTCAAAGAACGGATACTTCAGAATCAGCGCCAGGAGGACGACGCCAGAAAGCCCGAATCCGGAGATGGCGCCGGCCCGGGTTGACTGCACGAGGTGTGAAATGCCGATCGCGGTGGCGGCCCAGAGCAGACCGGGCCCAAAGGCTTTCCAAAAGACGCCCACGATCAGCTAAGCAATGATCTGCGGAATCAAGGTGCCTTCAACGTCGGTGAGCCGCATGTCCCGGCCGTTGTAGCGATAGGTCAGCTTCTTGTGATCCATGCCCAGCAGGTGCAGCATGGTCGCGTGGAGATCATGGGCGGACACCGGCTGCTGCTCTGCCTTGTAGCCGAAATCGTCGCTGGCCCCGATGACCTGGCCCCCCTTGATGCCCGCCCCCGCCATCCACCCCGTCATCGTACCGGGGTTGTGGTCACGGCCCACGCCGCGCTGTGAAATCGGCATCCGGCCAAATTCGCCATGCCAGAGCACCAGAGTCTCGTCGAGCAGCCCACGCGATTTGAGGTCGGTTAACAGACCCGCGATCGGCAAGTCGGACTCCGCCGCGTGCTGGGTGTGGTTCTCAATGAGGTTGCTGTGTGCGTCCCAGGTGTCCGTGTTCTGCACCCCAAGACCCCCCTGGAACAGTTGCACAAATCGGACGCCGCGCTCGATCATTCGGCGCGCCATCAAACACTGCCTCCCGAACGGTTCGGTCACCGGATCATCCAGGCCATACAGCTTCTTCGTCGCATCCGACTCCGACGAGATGTCGACCGCCTCGGGCGCGCACCCTTGCATGCGATACGCCAATTCATACGACGAGATCCGGGCCGCCAGCTCTGAGTTGCCCGGGTTGTTCGCCATGTCCATCTCATTCAGTCGGCTGAGCGTGTCGAGCCGCGCCCGCTGCTGGGTCTCAGACACGCCTTCCGGCGGCTGGAGATCGACGATGGGGTCACCGGATGCGCGGAACAAGGTCCCCTGGTAGGTGGCCGGCATGAACCCGGCGCTCCAGTCGGTGGGTCCACCGAGCGGCCCGCCCCGGTAATCATTCATGACCACAAACGCCGGCAAACTCGAGCTCTCGGCGCCAAGGCCATAGGTCACCCACGACCCGACGCTGGGATAGCCGGTACGAATTTGTCCGGTTTGCATCTCGTAGGTCGCCTGGATGTGATCATTCGACCGACCGTAGAGCGACCGGATGAACGCGATCTCGTCGACCTTCTGGGCCAGATGGGGGAATATCTCCGACACCTCGATGCCGCTCTCGCCATACCGTTTGAATGAGAACGGACTCGGCATCAGCGGACCCGGGTTGCCCTGCCGCACGACCACAGACTCGGCCATCGGCTGACCGGCGTATTTGGTGAGGGCCGGCTTCGGATCGAATGTGTCGACTTGGCTGACGCCGCCGCTCATGAACAGCGAAATCACCGCCTTCGCGCGGGGCTCAAAATGGGACGGCTTCGGCGCGAACGGGTTGCCAGGGACCGGCGCGTCGCACTCGCCGGATTGCGCGGCCGCCAACAGCCCTTGTTGGTCCAGCGTATGGGCCAGCGCCAATCCGGCGATACCACCACCCGACTGGAACAGGAAATCGCGCCGATTCCAGAACGTCCGCTTCCGGCGATGATGATGGTGCTGGTCAGACATCGTCACTCCTCGCGCTACCGCCGATACAAGAACTCGTTCAGATTCAGCATGACGTGAGCCAGGTCCGTAAGCGACTGTTCGGCCACAAGTTCTTTGGCCACCAGGGTTTCGCCCGCGGTCGGCGACCGCGTGAGCGCGATCCGGTATGCCAATTCCACCTGAGCGTCCAGATCGCCAGGCGCCGCCGTCTTGAGACGGTCCGCAAACAACGTCGCCTGATTCAAGACGAAGGCGTTGTTCATGAGGGTCAGCGCCTGGGTGGCCACCGTCGTGACGTTCCGCGCGGCCGCGGTCTGGTTCTGATCGGGCAAGTCGAAGGTATCGAAGAAGGGGAAGCCCAGAGACCGGCGCCGATACACATAGACGCTCCGGCGCCAGACGTCTGGACCGTCCGGCTGATTGCGCCAGACGCCCTTCTCGGACGTCTTCAGGATGTCGTCTGGGACGAACGGAAAAATCGGAGGGCCGCCAATGGTCAGGTCGATGCCTCCGCTGACCGCCATGATGGTGTCCCGCAGCGCCTCGGCCTCAAGCCGCTGCTGTCGGAACCGCCACAACCCGGCGTTGTCCGGGTCGGCCGTTTGACTCACCGGGTCGTCGTGCCCGGAGGCCATCTGATACGCCTCGGAGGTCATCAGCAGCCGGTGCATCTCTTTGATGCTCCAGCCCCGGTCCATGAACTCGACCGCCAGCCAGTCGAGCAACTCCGGGTGCGTCGGCAGCTCGCCCATCTGCCCGAGGTTGTCGAGCGTCCGGACAATGCCGCGGCCAAAGTGGTGATGCCAAATGCGGTTCACCATGACCCGGGCGGTCAATGGGTTGTCCGACGAGCTGAGCCATTCGGCCAGCGCCAGCCGACGTCCTGAGGTGCGACCGTCTTCCCGCGGAATCTCGGTCGGCGGGTCCCCGTAGGTGGCGACCGTGAGGAAACCAGGCTTTGTCGGTTCCGTCGGAGACAGCGGATCACCGCGGCTCAAGAAGTAGCTGGGAGGGGGCTCGTAATCAGGTCCCTCGACCTCGTGCAGGAAGGTGCCCGGTTCATCGGGTGGCGTCCGGCACTCGGGGCAACCGATGATCTCGTCGCCCGGTCCATCGGGCGCGAACCGATAGTCGCCATCCGTCACGATTTCCGCCATCGGCGGTGTCGGAGGCCGTGCCGCATTGAGGGCATCCAGTTCGGCTTGCAGGCCCAGGCGACGGTCGAACTCGTCGGCACTCAGCGCGTTCGCGAGCGCCTGCTGGGGCACACCCAATGTCAACACCTGGTCGGCAAGTAGTGCCTCGCCCGGTGTGCGGTCTTCGGCGGCCTTGATGGCCGCCTGCAACACATTGTCTGGAAAGTCGCGACGAATGCGCTCAATCAGCAGTGCCTGTCGGTGTGGAGCCTCGATGGCGCGGATCTTCACGCGCACGGCGTCGGCCTTCCCATCAATGGCCGAATTTGCCGCTCGCCAGGTCGCCGCCTCGGCGGGATCAAGCAATGGCCAGTCGGTCTCGACGTACCCGAAGATGGAGGCCTGAAGGCTGTAGTAGTCCCGCTGCAGGATGGGATCAAACTTGTGGTTGTGGCAACGGGCGCATTGCACCGTCATCCCCATCACGCCCCGTCCGACGGTCGCGAGCACGTCGTCGAGATAGTCGTGTCGCCGTTCCGGATTGTCTTTCTCGCGAAACTGCACCCGCGGGCCCGCCCGCAAGAAGCCGGTGGCAATCAGCGTCTCGTCGGTGACATGGTCCAGTTCGTCACCCGCAATCTGCTCGCGGATGAATTGACCGTACGGCTTGTCCTTATTGAACGCGTCGATGACGTAGTCGCGGTAGCGCCACGCGTTCGGGCGGTTGTAATCCTGCTCGAACCCGGTCGAGTCGGCATACCGGGCGACGTCCATCCAGTGTCGGCCCCAGCGCTCGCCGTAGTGCGGCGAGGCGAGCAACTCGTCGATGACGCGCTCCCAGGCCCCGCGCGTCGTGTCGGCGAGAAACGCGTCAATCTGCGCCGGCGACGGTGGTAGGCCGGTCAGATCAAGATAGGCCCGTCGCAGCCGTGTCAGTGGATCGGCGCGAGGAGCCGCGTTGACACCCGCGTCCTGGCGGGCGGCCTCAAGAAATCGATCGACCGGGTGCTGATATCCGGTCGCGGCGGGCACGGGCGCCTTTTCGGGCAGCTTGAACGCCCAATAGTCGCGCGCGCCAAACGGCAACTCGGCATTCTCAAGCGACGCAACCACCTCCTCCGCGCCGGGCGCACCGCCGCCGTCCCAATGGGCCCCGTCATCGATCCATGTCCGCACGGCCGCGATCTCCGCCTCGCTGACCGCGCCGCCACCCATCGGCATTTTCGGGTTATCGAGACCAGCCAGCACGCGATACAGTCGGCTCTCTTCTCCTCGCCCTGGCACCAGTGCCGGACCGCGTGCGCCACCACTCAGCGCGGTGTCGCGGGTGCGCAAGTCGAGCCCCGACAGCTGCGACGCGGCGCCATGACAATTCCAGCAGCTCCGTTCGAAGATGGGTCGGATCTGGTCGGTGAAGGAGACTGAGTCCGCGGACTGCGCCTGAGCGGCCGAAACGGACCCGGCCGCCACGGTCAGCGCGACTAACGCGTAGCGGGATCGAAGCAGAGTACCGACTCGTCGCATCGCCATCCTCCAGCCGGTCGCCAGACAGTGCAGTTCAGGCAAGATATCCCGCTTAGCATAGCAAATACGGTGGCCATCTCGCGGAGCATGTCGGCGCCGCGCACCTGACGACAGACGACGGTCAGGCCACAAGCGACGGTTCGATGGGGAGCGTGCGGATACGCCGGCCAGTCGCGGCCGCGATCGCGTTCGCGACTGCGGGCGCAATCGGGGGCACACCCGGCTCCCCGACGCCGGTCGGATCTGCCGTGCTCGGCACGATCACGACCTCGATCGTGGGCATTTCATTCATGCGGAGCATCTCGAAATCGTGAAAATTGCTTTGCTCGACATGCCCCCCGGCATACGAGATGCGCTGCTTGAGGGCGGCCCCCAGACCGAACACGATGCCGCTCTCCATCTGCGCCCGCACGATATCGGGATTGATGACACGGCCACAGTCGACAGCGCAGACCACGCGATGCACCCGTACGCGCTGGGCTTCGACCGACAACTCGACGACCTGGCTCACGTAGCTCTCGAAGGAGAAATGTTGCGCGATGCCACGGAAACGCCCCGCCGGTAGCGGTTCTCCCCATCCGGCCGCCGCGGCGGCCGCCTTCAGCACGCCCAGGTTGCGGGGCGCATCGTGCAACAACGCGCGCCGAAACGCGAACGGGTCGCGTCCGGCCGCGACGGCCAGTTCGTCAATGAAGCTCTCGACGGCGAACGCCGTGTGCGAGTGTCCGACAGACCGCCAGAACCCGACCGGCACCCCCGGATCGTGGCGGGCCAGTTCGACGCGAAGATTCGGAATGGCGTACGGCGTGTCGCTCGCGCCCTCGGTCGAGGTCGGATCGGCGATCCAGTCCCCACGAAAGACCCCGCCCGCCACGTTGCTCAAACCGCGGTTCATCGCGCCCGGCGTTCCGTCTGGCGTCATGGCGGGCAACCACGAGGGGACGATTGCCTCCAGCAGCGACGGGGCCGCAATGCGATGCTGCCAGGCCACCGGCGTCCCAGCTGGATCGAGCACCGCCCGCAGCAAGTGACGCACCTGCGGGCGATACATGCTGTGGCACATGTCATCTTCACGCGACCAGGTGATTTTCACCGGCGCGGCAATGAGTTTGGACAGCTGTGCCGCCTCAAGCGCGTAGTCCGCCACCAGGCGCCGGCCGAACCCACCACCCAGCAAGGTTGTGTGCACGACGACATGGTCGCGGGCGAGACCAAGCATCGCCGCGATCTCCTCGCGCGCCACCCCCGGGGCCTGGGTCGGGGCCCAGACCTCGCAACGGTCGCCCTCGACATGCGCCGTGCTGTTCTGCGGTTCCATCGGCGCGTGCGCCAGATGCGGCAGGTCGTAGGCCGACTCGAGGTAATCCCCCGACGCGGCGGCCAGCACCCCATCGACATCCCCGTCCTCTCGCACGGTCTTGCCTGGCTCGGCGGTGAGCCGTCGCAGCTCTTCCGACATGATGCCGGTGTCGAGCGTGGTACGCCCGCCTTCCCACTCCACGGTGACGTCGGCCACCGCCGCCCGGGCTTGCCAGTACCGATCCGCGACCACCGCGACACCGCCCGGCATGCGGACCACGTCCCTGACTCCGGGCCGGCTTTTCGCCTCCCCGACGTCAAAGGATGCCACTCTGGCGTCCTGCACTGGCGGCCGGATGAGCACCGCGTTGAGCAACCCTGGCCTTACGACATCGATCCCGAACACCCCCGAACCGTCGACCTTCATGGGCGCATCGACGCGGTCCATGGCGGTCCCGATGACCGTGTGCTCTTCGGCAGGCTTCAACTCCGGCTCGGGGATGGGCTGCTCCGCCGCCTGACGAGTCAACGCGCCGTAGGTCTGGGTGCGACCACTCGGGACGTGCTCGATGGTCCCGTTCGTCGCGAGACACTCTGAGAGCGGGACCTCCCACACCTCGGCGGCCGCGGTGCGCAACATCTCACGCGCCACGGCGCCAGCGTGTCGGAGCACGCCCCATGAGGTGCGCACGCTGGAACTCCCACCGGTGATCTGCAGTCCGAACTCCGGATGGTCATAGCGCCGATCCGCTACCGCCAGCTCGACCTCGATCACGGTCGGGTCCACCTCGAGTTCCTCGGCGATCAACATCGGATGCGAGGTCATCGTGCCCTGTCCCATCTCCACGCGGTCCAGTGTGAAGACGATGCGATTGTCAGGATGGATCACCAACCATGCATTGGGGTGAAACTCCCCCGTGGCCTCGGCCGTGGCGCGCATGTCGCGCCTACGGCGGTAGCGCCCCACCATTGGCCCCACGACGAAGGCCAGCGCAAGCGCGCCACCGCCAACCGCCGACGCCTTGAGAAACCGGCGCCGCGTCACGCGCGGACGCTTCGGCGCAGGCGTGGTCACGAGCGTCCCTCGCGCAGGTCGGCGGCGGCTCGGTGAATCGCCCGCCGTATACGTTGATAGGTGCCGCACCGGCATATGTTGCCGGTCATCGCGATGTCGATCTCGGCATCCGTCGGCGAGGCATTCCGGGCCAGCAGCGCCGCCGCTGACATCAACTGTCCCGATTGGCAGTACCCGCACTGGGGCACGTTCTCTGCCAACCAGGCGCGCTGCAAGGGGTGTGACCGATCCGGACTCAACGATTCGACGGTGTGCACCGACCTGCCCCGGACGCTGCGCAGCGGAGTGACACAGGAGCGAATGGCACGGCCGTCCAGATGCACGGTGCACGCGCCGCACAGCGAGCGACCGCATCCGAATTTCGTCCCCGTCAGTCCGGCGATTTCGCGAATCGCCCACAACAACGGCGTCTCGCCACCGGCATCGTCTTCGAGTGTGATCGGTTGATCGTTGAGTCGAAAGGTGGTCGCCATGATTAGGGCTTCCTATCGCTCAGGCTCAATTCCTCGAGCCGTGGGTTGAGAAGTGTGCATGGACCGACGCGAGCCGTCGGCCAGTCTCCCCGGCGGCCTCCAGGTCAGGTCCGCGCCAGCGTGCCCCGGTCCAACCCAAGGTTGAATCGGCACCGCGTATGTGGCGCGGTCGACAACAGCCTGACTCCCGTCAGGGGTACCCTCTGACTCGATCCGGGAACGTCACCACGATACCATCCGACCCTGAGGCAGTCACGTGAGCAGCGTGCGGCAACTTGGGTACGGAGACCGCCGTGGCGAAACGCCGAATTGGCTGGCCGCGGCCCACATGACCATCGCCCAGCCACGCTCCACCTGACGCCAATCCATGTCATTGCACCAGCCCAAGGAGGCTCGATGATGCGCGCACCACTACTGCCCCTGCTCGCCATACTCCTGACCGCCCCCGCCGCCGCGCAGGACGCCCCGGAGGCGACGGACGTCACAGCGGCTGCCATTCGCACGTTTCTGGCCGCCTTGCCCAGGGACCGGGTCAGTGACCGCCCGATTCGGGTGGTCGACGTAACCGGCGACTACCGCGTCGGCGTATTCGGCGTCTTCCGCCCCGAGTCCCTCGCCGGCGGCGCCAACAAGCACGAAGTCAACACCACCGAAATCTATTACATGCTGAAGGGCGCCGCGACCCTCGTCACCGGAGGCACGATGCGTCCGCCCGGTCCCCCCATCCCCGGCACCTCGGCCCGAAGCCCCGGCATCGACGACGGCGTCTCCCGCCGTCTGACCCAGGGTGACGTCGTCATCATCCCCGGCCACACCCCACACTGGTGGAGCAACCTCGAGTCCGACATCGAATACCTCATCATCCGCCCAGACCCAGATAATCGTCTCGAACTCAAATAGGGGTGTTAACCAGGATCTAGTGCTTGTGGGGATTGTCCCGCTCGCTGTTGATCTTCGCGAGCGGCGGCTTCTGCTGTGATTCTATGCGACCCGCTCGGTAGACGCCTCCTCCTTGGCTTCGAGCACATCGAGGGCTGCGACCAACTTCGGAATGTCGCGCCAGCCGTGGACCCGCCTGAACGTCTTCTCCGCTTCGACGATGGCCGCGCTGACCCAGCGTATGACCATCATGCCGTTGCGCCACCGCTTCACGTTGCGCGAGTAGGTCGCAATGGTGCTGTTGAAGTTCTCGATCGCGTTGGTGGTGCGGAGCTTCCGATACAACACGCCGGTGACACCGAGGCGTTGGAGCGTGAGGGTGTCGTCGAGCCCCTCGCGCACGGACGCCGCTGCGCCAGGATGGTCCGTCTCGAGCGACGTGGCCAGGCGCTTCAAGTGTCGGTGCGCCACCGCGACGTCTCCCGCGGTCCAGGCGTCCCGCAGCCTGGCCGTCACGTTCGCGTGCAATCGCTCCGGGAGGTGGCCCAGAATGTTGCGCTGCTTGTGGAGCTGACACCGTTGGATCGCGGCCAGCGCCCCGAAGACCGTGCGGATGGCCGAGGTGAGGGCCTTCGCGCCGTCGATCACAAAAAGGCGCGCCCGGTCGGGATCCAATCCGCGATCCACGAGGTCGCGGAGCAGCGCCTTGACGACGCGGCTGTGCTCGGTGTGCCCTTCGCGCAGGCCCAGAATCTGCTTTTTGCCCTCGCCATCAATGCCCAGCGCGATTAACACCGTGTGGTCGCCCAGGATGATCCCGTCGATCAGCACGATCGGAAAGTGGCGGTCCCCGAGCGGCATCGTCAGCCAGGTGGTCAGCTGCGTGGTCGTCAGCGCGACATACCGGCGCGAGACGGCGCTCTTCGACGTCGACCGCTCACTGACCTCGTCCGGTAGCGGGTCGAGGCTCCGGGCGTACTTTCGCGTCGAGATCCCGCAGGCCACGGCGTTCACCGTCTGCGCGTCCAGCGGGTCTTGGTCCGAGGCGAACGCGAAGCTGGGCAGCGTGAGCTCCTGCCCAGCCTGACTGCGGACGCGGGGGCGCGTCATCTGAATCCGGCGCCCCCTGAGCGTGACCTCGCTCGGCGCCGTGCCCGCGCGGCCCGCCCGTCGGTCGGGGTTGTGTTTTCCGCGCGGCCCGCACAACTCGGTGCGGTCCTGCTCCATCATGGCGTCGAGGACCTGTTGGCCCGCACGAATGCACAGATCGAAATACGAGCGTTCGACACGCGCAAACGCGCCCAGCACCGACAGAGGCACTTCTATGGTCGCGGCCTTGGACTGCTCTACAGCTTGGAGACGGGGCGACTTCCTGGCATGCTTCGTCATGGCGGTGGCTCCTTCTTGGTTTGGTTACCCCTTCCGTATCACACGGAGGGTGAAGAAGCCGCCGCTCTTACATCAGAAGATCAACAGGTCTTGGGACATTCCCTGCTTGTGAGACGGCCGGTCGAGGGGCAAAACGGCTGCTCGGCGGGTGTTTCGCTTGGCGCGAAAAACATGGAATTCTTGGGGACGGTGGCCGGGCCCTGCCAATCTCCTGAACCCACGTCGAGACCGGTCCGACCCCAGCCTGGCACCCATTGCGAAGCGGACCACATGGTGGTACAACGACCTTAGTCTTTTGTCGTCTCGACCCCGTAGCGGAAGGAACCCTCTGATGAGAATCCAGACACGCTCGCTCGTGGTCCTCGCGGCGGTCGCCGCGCTGGCAATCCTCGCGGCGTCCGGCGACGCACTCGCCAACAATGAGGCGGACGTCACCTACTATCGGGACGTGCTGCCGATCATTCAAGACAACTGCCAAACCTGTCATCGGGACGACGGTCTGAACCTCGGGGGCGTCATTGCGCCGATGTCGTTCATGAGCTATGACACGACCCGTCCCTGGGCGCGCGCGATCGCGCGCAAGGTCGAGGCGCGGGAAATGCCTCCCTGGTTCGCCTCTGGACCGACGGACGTTTTCTCGAACGAGCGCGGACTGACCGATGAGGAGATCGGGACGCTCGTACGGTGGGTCGAGGCGGGCGCGCCCGCGGGCGAGACGGCGGACGCGCCGACGCCGCACCAGTTCGTCGAGAACACGAGTGGCGGCTGGTCACTCGGCACTCCTGACTTCGTCTTTCAGCTGGAAGAGCCCTACTTCGTCGACGACGACGTGTATGACCTGAACATCAGCTTCTTCCAGACGTTGACTGAGGCTGACTTACCCGACGATGTCTGGGTACGCGGGTGGGAGTTCAAGACCGGCGCCGGCAGCGTGACGCACCACATGTGTGGCTTCGTCCGTGGGCCGGACCCGGCTGTCGACCCCGGTGAGGCCGCCCAGAAGGGTGCCGCCGGCTCGGGGCAGTTGCTGACCTGTATCGCGGAGGGCGCCGAGGCCGTGATGCTGCCAGACGGCTATGGCCTGCACCTGGAAGCAGGCTCGACGCTCACCTACAACATGCACTACCACAAGCGGCCGGGCGAAGGCAGCGGCGTGTGGACCCAGCCGGAGATTGCGTTCTTCGTGGAGAACCGGCCGGTGACGCATCAAGTGACCAATGATGCGATCGGGAACACCGGTTTCGAGTTACCGCCGGGGGTCGACAACTACCGGATTGGCGCCTCACGGACCCTTGAGCAAGACACCCACGTGCTCACCTACTGGCCGCACGGGCATCTTCGGACCAAGGCGGCCCGCTACACGGCGACCTACCCGGACGGGCGCGAAGAACTGTTGCTCGACGTGCCGGCCTACGACCAGGGATGGCAGGAAACCTACAAGCTGAAACAGCCGAAGCTGCTGCCCAAGGGCACCCGCATCGATGTCAGCCAGTGGTATGACAACTCGCCGGAGCGTGCGGCACGCTACGACTTCGACCCGGACCTGACGCCGGGGCACGGCCCCCGGACCGACGACGAGATGGCGCTCGGTTTCATCGGATACGCCGTGGAAATCGACCCCGACCCGACCGAAGACGAGAACTAGCAGCCCCTGCGCAGCCGACGCGGATCGGTGTCCGTCGACCCTGTCGGTTGCCCTTCGTCAGAGCGGTGCCAGTCATGTATCACCGGCCCCAGCGGCTATCTTCGTTCGGGATATTCACCGCGCTCGTCGTGCTCTTTCCGCACACCGGCTCCACCCAGACAGACGAGCAGGACGCGCTTGCGCGCACGGCGCTCACGCTCAGCGCGCGGCAGATCAGCGTGTCCTACGACTCGACGCTCCGAGCGAACGACCCGGCGCACCGCCCCGTCCTTGACGCGGCCAGCGGCGAGGGAAGCGAAATCCACCTCGGACGACTCGAGGGCCACCGCGCGCTCAAACTCGGGCCACTCGGTCCCGAGTCAGGCGACGACCCTCCGCCCTCGGGACCCGACCACGAACTGTGGCTGGTCCGAAACGGCAGTGCGTGGGTGCTCGACGCCCGTCCGATCCTCAACGAAGACGAAGACAACGGGGCCGCCGTCCAGATTCCGCTTCAACACCTCGTACGACCGGACGACATGTCGCCCACGCCGCTCGTCACCCTTCTGCCGTCCGGAGACGACCACGGCGAACTATCGCTTTTGTGGGGTGAGCACTCCTGGCATGCCGACTTCCAATTCGTCGAGCTGACCCGCACGCCCCCCCCGGAGCGCACCTCCAACGTAGGACCGGCCACCTCGCTGACACCCGACTCGGACACCAGCGCGCGCTGGCGAGGGGCGCGTCTAGGCACCCGCAACGAGACGGTGGTCGCGACACCGACCGGTGAGACGATCCAGGTGCTATTCCACAAGGAGCTTGGCACCGACCACCGCGACTTCGCGGCCCTGGAATCGACGGCAGACGGAGAGATCGTCGAACTGTCGGGCGGCGCGGCGCTCCGCCTCCGGAGCGAGGTATCGCTACGGTTCGGTGACACGCTGATTCCGACCGACAACCTCGCACCGAACTTCCCCGGGTCATACGCCCTCTGGCTGAAGGCGGTGGACGATGGCTGGCGACTCGTCTTCAACCACGAGGCCGACTCGTGGGGCACCCAGCACGACCCGGCGTTCGACGCCGCCGAGATCGACCTGACCCACGACTACGTCGGTACCACCACCGAGCGTCCGCTTCAGGTCTACCTGGTGCCTCGTCGTCCCGGCGAAGTCAGTCTGGTGATCCACTGGGGCCAGCACACCTGGACCGCCGCCTTCACGATCGACGGCGAGTAGGCCGGAGGCCGCCGTCGTGCGGTGACCGCGCTGAATTTTACGCTCGGGGCGCTCGCAATCTTCGCGCGACAAAGCGCGCGCACGCGACCGTCATTTGTCCGGCTCGTCCGCCCGTACACGCAGAGCCCCGACAAGTCCGAGTGAAGGGGATGGATCTACCCAGGGTCCAGGCGCTAGCGCCCCAGCCCCTGTTGCCAGTTCGAGACGACGGTGAGCGACCGGCCGCCGTCGGCCTGATCGGGCACGATGGCCAGAAGCCGCTGTAGATCCGGCGTCGCTGAGACCGGCCCACTGGCGAGCACGCCGCTCACCGGTGGAAAACGAAGCTGGCCGACGACTGTCGGCGTCGAGGCGGAAAACTCCGGTGATGTCTCGATATCCACCAGGAGCAACGGTGAATTCAAGGGGTCGATGCAACGCGATGAAATGATGACCTGCAGGAGGGCTCATGGAACGCGTGTGTCGCCCAAGTATGTCGAGCGCCGAGCGGGCGGAGGTCTGGAGACGGTGGAAGCGAGGCGAGTCAGTCAGTGACATCGGCCGTGCCTTGGGGCGTTTCCGCAAACAGGTCCACCGTGTCGTCGCCGCGCACGGCGGCGTCCCCCCACGAGCGCGTACGCGAGCCCGGTGCGCGCTGACATTGGCCGAGCGCGAGGAGATTTCCCGAGGACTGGCCAACGACTGTTCGTTGCGGGGCATCGCGGGCCGACTGGGGCGGGCCCCCTCGACCGTCAGCCGGGAAGTGCGACGGCATGGGGGCCGGACGCGCTATCGGGCCGCGGCCGCCGATGGTCGTGCGTGGGACCGAGCGCGGCGTCCCAAGCGGTGCCGGTTGGCGATCGACCCCACGCTCTGCCGCCTCGTCGCTGAGAAGCTCGCGGACGATTGGTCGCCGCAGCGGATTTCTGGGTGGCTTGCGCGGACCTTTCCGGGGGATCCTCGGCTCCACGTGTCGCACGAGACGATCTATCTGAGCCTCTTCGTCCAGACGCGCGGCGTGCTGAAGAAGGCGTTGATCGCCCACCTGCGGCGGCGGCGACGCATGCGCCGCTCCAAGCTGGCTACGACGGCGGGACAGCAGCGCATCGATGCGGTCTCGATTCGCGAGCGCCCAGCCGAAGCGGAGGATCGCGCCGTGCCCGGTCACTGGGAGGGCGACTTGCTGTCGGGGGCCCGAAACTCCCACATCGCGACGCTGGTCGAGCGGCAGTCCCGCTTCGTGCTCTTAGTGCGTCTGGCCGGGAAAGACACGACCAGCGTGGTCGCGGCGCTCTCGCAGGCGATCCGAGCGTTGCCCGCGGGCCTCATGGTGTCCCTGACCTGGGACCGCGGTCACGAACTGGCGGCGCACAAGACGTTGACCGTCGCCACCCAGGTCCAGGTCTACTTCTGCGATCCGCAAAGTCCGTGGCAGCGCGGCACGAACGAAAACACCAATGGCTTGCTGCGTCAGTACTTCCCGCATGGCACGGACCTGAGGCACTACACCCAAACTGATCTGAACGCGGTCGCCCAACGTCTCAACACGCGACCGCGCAAGACACTGGGCTATGCCACGCCCGCTGATAGACTGGCGGCCACTGTTGCACCGACCGGTTGAACCCACCAGTGGTTCTGGGACAGTCAGGCGTAGGGGCGAAAGTCGTCGATTGGCGGGCGTTTTCGTGGGGCGAAAGTCAGAGGTTTTTGGGACACTCAGACCAGTTCTACTGGGCCCGCGACGCGCCGGCCAAGGGGTTTCTGGGACACGCCGACCAAGATGTGCGGATCGGATGCAGTGCTATCGGGTGGGGGCAAGAACTTTGGCGAAGCGGGCCAACCGATCAGCGTTGAGGTGAACGCCTCCGGCAGCACCTTGAGCGCCACGTCCCGGTCGAGCTTGGTATCGCGGGCCTGATACACCTCACCCATCCCGCCTTCGCCGATCTTGGCGGTGACAGTGTACGAGCCGAGAGTGGTGCCAGATTCGAACGGCATGGGTCGGTTTGCTACATCTCGCCCGTGTTGACCCAGCGCACGCAGGCCGGTTCAAGTTGCTCCGCCGCCAGACGCTGGTACTTGGCGCTCTCCTCCTCCGACAGGAGGTCGCGCCAACGCCCGTTCACCCCCTTGTGGATGAACTGCTGGGCGCCGCCGTCCCAGAAGACGCCGCCCAGCGGCACGCTCTTCGTTGCGTGCTCTTTCATGTAGCCGAAGCTGCAGTGCTTGAGAATCGCCTCCCACTTGTTCTCATCGATGGGAATGTCGAGGAACGCCGCGACCCGGCGGATCTCGCCGGGCATGTCCTGCTTCAGGTTGGCGAAGTGCAGCAGTAGCACGTTAGGTAGCTCGCGGATGGCCCACCACGACCGGACGTTCTCCCAGAAGGGCCACCACGGATGGCCGTCCCGGTCGAGCCAATCATGGTAGTACTGCCGCACGTCCGCGGGAGGCTGCTCGATCGGCGGGCCAACCCGGCCCGGCGTGTCGTTCAGCGCGGCGTACCACTTTTCGTTGGCCGTCGCGTGGTGGTTGTACATGCTCCAGACGACGTCACGCCCGTCGCGACCGATGTAGATGTATTTGCCTTTGGGGGAGAAGACGAGGGCATCCACCGGGAGATGGGTCTTGATGAATCGCCGATGGGTCTGTGCCTCGACCCCCGGCAGCTTCACCTCCTTGGGCGGCACACGCAGATCGAGCCACGGAGACATCTCTGCAACCTCCAGGCCCTCCACACCGTCGAAGATAAGCTGGGAGATGATTTGCTGCAGCCAGGTCGTGCCCGACTTCGCGTAGGTCGCGATGAAGATGTCATCGTCACGGAACCGAAAGTCGTTCCAGATGGTGGAATCGAAGTGGTGGTTGTGTAGCTCGCGCGTCTTGCGTGGCCACTCGATCGGTTGTTCCGTCATCATGAATGCCTCCGTCGATCACACTCGAGCTTCGTGGCGCGGGCCTGATACACCTCACCCATGCCGCCTTCGCCGATCTTGGCGGTGACGGAATACGGGCCGAGTGGCGCCGGGCTGAAGAGGCATCACGGTGGTCAGGCATCGAGCGCAATGAGACCGCTATTACTCCTCGGCGAGGAGCGCTTCGAGCGCGGTGCCCCAGTTCTGGATGAAGCGCCAGGTGCGCGACCCGGCGGCGGGACGCAGCATCAGGAAGCGTCCGTCCTCCGCGACGTCGTATAGCGCGGTGCCGTTCAGCTCCGACGCGTCGTAGAGGCCGACGGCGAAGAGCTCGCGGGCCGAACTGGGGCGGGGGATGCGCTCAGATAGGTCGACAACGACCGACATCAGTCGGCCATCCAACACGAAAAAGACCTCGCGCCCATCGCGGCTCCAGAGCGGTGAGCTGGCGCCATCCCCAGAGATCGCCTGCGGCTGACCGTCATCCGGATAGCGCTGCAGGTAGATCCGGTCGGCTCCCGACACATCCGACAGGTAGACATAGGCACGACCGTCGGGTGCCAGCATTGGCGCCCGCTCGTTGGCGGCAGTCTGTAGCAATGGCTCGTCCTGGCCGTCGAGGTGGAAGACCCACAGATCGCGCGACGTCTCGTCATCCACGACGTATCCGAGCATCGACTCGCCGTCCGGGAAGAACGAGGTCGGAAGCGACTGGGGCTGCTCGGTGAAGCGCTCCGGCGCCGAGCCGCCGCTCGTGGCGAGGCGGTACCCATGCAACGGCCCCGTCTGGGCGCTCGTCACGACGATGTGCTCCCCTCGCGGATCCCACCGTGGGAGGAGCGTGCTGGCGCCCTGAAGCGGGAGTGGCAACAGTCGCGTGACATCATCGAGCTCAACGATGACCGGTGCGCTGATGACCACCGCAGCCCGCCGACCGTCGGGACTGAGACGGACGCCGGAGTTGCGGAAGACATTGGCAAGGTCCAGGGGGCCGACCGACCCAACGAAGTCGAATCCCGTGAGAGTCTCGCGACCGTCGCGCTCGACCCAGACGAGCCGACCCGGTGGAGTCACTTCCATCGGCAGCACCGCGAGTCCGCCGGGGTGCACGGCGGCCATAAGCGCATCCCCCGTGTCCCTCCTCACCGTGGTGGTGACCGTGCCGGGGGGCGACAGCGCCCGTGTCGGGCCCGTCAACTCCATCGTGGCCGGGTCGAACGACACCGCGACGAGCGCCCCCTGCTGCAGGAACACGAGTGTCGACGGCGCGACGAAGCTCGGGCTGCTGCCGTCCGCGATCTCGGTGAGGGTGCCGTCGGCCAGCGAGAGCGCCGCGACTCGCGGGCCGTCGGTGGTCGGTCCCTGAATCGATACCAGCAGGGTCTCCCCACCCGGCAAGGCGACCTGAGTGATCACGCTCAGATCATCGGCGCCCTCGGCCCGGATCTCGAGTGGTACCGGTGTACCGTCGGCCGCCCTGAATCGCAGGGGATGTGGAGAGCCTTGCCCCGAGACGACAATCGTGCCATCAGCCAACCCCGCTATGCCGAAGCCCCCCCCCGCAAACGGAGCGATCCTTTCTGGCAGGGCTCTACCAATCTCCCACACCCACAGGCCGGCATTCGCGACATAGGCGACCGACCGACCATGCGGATCAAACGCCGCTCCTGAGGCGCGCTCGCTCCCGGGAACCGGCCTGGTGGTGCCGTCCGCCACGCTGCGGATGTAGAGTCTCCACGGCTGCGTCTCGCTGGCGCCCGCGTAGGCGATCAACCGCCCGTCGGGAGACATCGCGGGGGGTTCACCGCCCACGGGGACCGGGTCGTCCAGGATCAGCTCCAGTTACTGGGTCGGGGCCACCAGCCCCTCCGGTTCGCTCGGCCCGAGCAGCCGGGTACCCAAGGCTCCGCCGGCCGCCGCGACGACGAGCGCGAGGAGCCCGCCCGTTATCAGCGGCACCGGTCGCTGCCAGAGGGCGAGTCTTGGCACTGCGGCAGGCTCCACGCTCGTGCCGTGCAGCGTCTCGAACGCGCCCTCCATCGCCAGCCGCACGTCCTGCATGTCGGCGACACGTTGCTTCGGGTCTTTCTGTAGGCATCGCCGGAGCAGCGTGCGCACCCTGAACGGAGTCTCGTCGGGAACCGCGTCCCAATCGGGGTCGGTCTTGATGACCGTCGCCAGCACCTCGGACACGTCACCACCCGCGAAGGTCTTCGCCCCCGCCAGCATCTCGAACAGCACCGCCCCAAACGCCCAGACGTCGGCCCGCTTGTCCACGGGCTTGCCTCTGGCCTGTTCCGGGGCCATGCAGGCGGCGGTGCCAATCACCATCCCCATCTGCGTGGCGGCCGCCGTCAGTGACATCGTGGGCGACAGCGACATATTCGGGTCGGCGACCTCCGGCTGGAGCGCCTTCGCCAACCCGAAGTCGAGTACCTTCACCGTGCCGTCCTCGCGCACCTTGATATTCGCGGGCTTGAGGCCGCGATGGATGACACCAGCCTCGTGCGCGGCTTCGAGCGCTTCCGCGATCTGCTTCGCGATGGGGAGGGCCTCATCAACTGAGATCGGCCCCTTGGCGATCCGATCCTCCAGAGTCGGCCCTTCGACCAGCTCCAGGACGAGCGCTTGGGTGTCGTCAGACTGCTCGATGCCGTGTATGGCGGCGATGTTGGGGTGGTTGAGGCTAGCGAGGACCTGCGCCTCCCGCTGGAACCGGGCAAGCCGATCAGGATCCGCCGCGAAGGCGTCGGGCAGGATCTTCAATGCGACCTGGCGGTTGAGCGTCGTGTCGGTGGCCTGCCAGACCTGTCCCATGCCGCCTTCGCCAATGAGAGCCGTGACGTCGTAGTGCCCGAGACGGGCGCCGGGGTCCAAAGACATGGTGGTCTGGAAGCAGGCCGATTATATAGGGATGGCGGTGGGCGGCGACCAGCGTCTCAGAATCCCTCCTTTATCCACCACCCGGCCGGGCGGGTCCATCTGACCTTGCCCTGGTTTCGCGTACATCAAATGGCTGATAACTTTTGATGGACGGAGGACGAGATGGGCATGAAGGAGTCGATTCCGAATCGGCAGTACACCGATGAGTTCAAAGTAGAAGCGGTCAGGCTCAGTGAGTCGATCGGGGGCGGTCAGGCCGCGAAGCGACTGAGCATTCCGGATTCCAGCCTGTGGAATTGGATCAGGCTCAGTCGCACCGGCACGCTGAAGGCGGCGGACGGCACCAGGGTGCCGGTGAAGCGGCCGGTGATGGAGGTCGAAGCGGAGAACGCCCGCTTGCGCCGGGAGCTCGCGAGTACCAAGGTGGACCTCGACATCGTAAAAAAAGCGGCGGTAAGTTCAAGGGGTCGATGCAACGCAGAGATGATCACTGTGAGGAGGGATCATGGAACGCGTTCGTCGTCCACGTATATCGGCAGCGGAGAAAGCGCAGGTGTGGCAGCGGTGGAAGTGCGGCGAGTCGCTGAGCGACATTGGCCGAGCGCTGGAACGCGTCCCTGGGGCCATCTTCCACGTGCTTGCCGCGCGAGGCGGTGTCGCCCCGCCTCCTCGAACACGGTCCCGGCGTGCGCTGACGCTGACCGAGCGGGAAGAAATCTCGCGCGGCCTGGCACGTGGCTGTTCGTTGCGGGGGATCAGCGCTGGACTCGGTCGCGCACCCTCGACCATCAGCCGTGAGGTCCAGCGGCACGGGGGCCAAGCTCGCTATCGTGCCGCCGTGGCCGACGCGCGCACGTGGCACCGCGCCCGGCGCCCCAAGCCGTGTCGCTTGGCCACCTCGGCCAGGCTTCGTTCGCTGGTCGCCAGCAAACTCGCTGCGGACTGGTCGCCGGAGCAGATTGCGGGCTGGCTGAAACAGACGTTTCCGGGGCATCCTCACATGCAGGTGTCCCACGAGACGATCTACGTGAGCCTGTTTGTCCAGAGTCGCGGCGTGCTGAAGAAAGCGCTCATTGCGCACCTGCGGCGCCGGCGGCGGATGCGGCGCTCGAAGCGTGCTGGGCCGCAACGAGCGGGCGGCATTATCGACGCCGTCTCCATTCGCGACCGTCCTGCCGAGGCCGAGGACCGCGCGGTGCCCGGCCATTGGGAGGGCGACATGCTGTCGGGCGCCCGGAATTCGCACATCGCGACCCTGGTCGAGCGACACTCGCGGTTTGTGCTCCTGGTGCGCCTACTCGGCAAGGACACCGCCACCGTGGTCGAGGCGCTCTCGCAGGCGGTGCAGGCGTTGCCAGAGGGACTTATGGCGTCCCTGACGTGGGACCGCGGGTCTGAACTGGCGGCGCACAAAGACTTCACCCTCGCCACCCAGGTCCAGGTCTACTTCTGTGACCCACAGAGTCCGTGGCAGCGAGGTTCCAACGAGAACACCAATGGCCTACTTCGACAGTACTTCCCACATGGTACCGACCTGGCGACCTACACCCAGGCGGATCTAGACCGCGTTGCACAACGTCTCAACTCACGACCGCGCAAGACGCTCGGCTACGCCACGCCAGCTGATAAGCTGGCAGCCACCCTGTTGCATTGACCGGTTGAACTCACCGCGGCGTATTTCGCGAGGGAGTCGCGGTGAAGTACGCCTGGATCGACGCCCACCGCGACCAGTTCAGTGTGAGCCGCTTGTGCCGTCAGCTCGAGGTCTCGCGGACCGGGTATTGCCAGTGGCGCCGGCGAGCGCCCAGTCGGCGTGCGACGGCGACTGCCGCCCTTGATGCGCGGGTGGCCGCGATTCACGCCGGCAGTCAACGCAGCTATGGTCGGCCACGGATTGTCCGCCAGCTCCGGGAGGAGGGCGTGCCGGTCGGCCACGAACGGGTGCGCCGGAGCCTGCAGCGGCAAGGCTTGCGTTCGGTGTACAGGCGCCCCTATCGCGTCACGACCGATTCGGCGCATCGGAAACCGATCGCGCCCAACGTGCTGGATCGCCGTTTCGATGGGTGGGGCGTCAACCAGGCGTGGGTGGCCGACATCACCTTCATCGCGACGGGTGAGGGCTGGCTCTATCTCGCCTGCGTCATGGACCTCGCCAGCCGCCGGATCGTCGGGTGGTCGATGAGTGACCGGATCAAGGCCGATGTGGTGTGCCAGGCCTTGCAATCAGCGTACGGGCGCCGCACGCCACCCGCCGGACTAATTATGCATTCGGACCGTGGGAGCCAATACGCCAGCGATCGCCACCGGCAGCTCCTCAAGGACTATCAGATGACGCCCTCGATGAGCCGGCGCGCCAACTGTTGGGACAATTCGGCGATGGAGAGCTTTTTCAAGACACTCAAGGTCGAGCGAATTTACCGGCATCGCTATGCGACCCGCTCGCTCGCCAGACTCGACATCGTCGCTTGGATCGAAGGCTTCTACAATCACCGGCGCCTTCATTCCTCGGTCGGCTACAAGACACCCGTCGCCGCCGAGTCGATCTCTGTGGCTGCATAAACTGGTATACGTCAAATCGAGGCAGGGTCAATCAGCGGAAAGCTGGTGCCAAACGAGGCGAAAGTGGCGGCGCACAGATGGAGGTCTTAGGGACGCCCGTTTTTCGCGGACTTTCAGTTACCAGGCTGGAGATGTCGCCGCCAGCCCGTCGCCGCCCCCTCAGGAGCCAACGCGGGGTTTCGGGGCGGCGACCCCGCGCCCGCGGAGTGGGGCCCTCAGGGCCCCTCGTAGCGGCCGCGTGGGGTTCGGGACAAAGCCCCGTCTAATAGATTGACACGGTGCACCGGTACCGACAGACTGTCGTACTTCTAGTGGCGCCCGGATTTCCGCGCCTGAGCGGGCTCCGCCAGCTACATTTCCAGAACGGCCAGCTGATGCGCATCTTCAACCAACGAATTCAGACTCGACTGACACGCCTTGGATGGTCAATCGCCGCACTCGGCC
>CALLXD010000026.1 GCA_937766455.1 Vicinamibacterales bacterium
AGACGCAGCATTCGCAGGATATTCGTGCTGCAAGGCGGCATCATTGGCGTGGTCGGGACGCTCGTCGGGGCGGTCGCCGGTGTCGTGGTGTCGTTTGTGGCCGATCGATATCAACTGATTCAGATACCCGGCGAGGTGTATCCCATTTCGTGGGTACCGTTCCGGGTTGAGCCGCTCGACTTCGTCCTGGTGGTGATCACCGCCGTGTTGGTCTGTTTGTTCGCGACCATCTACCCGTCTCGTCAGGCGTCCCGTCTCGATCCGGCTGAGGCGCTGCGATACCAGTAGGGCACACCGATGTCGTTCCTCGAGGTTCGGTCACTTACGAAGACCTACAGGACGGGAAACCGTTCATTGACGGTTCTGCGCGAACTCGAGCTTTCGGTGACGCAGGGCGAAATGGTCGCCATTGTCGGGGCGTCCGGAATCGGTAAGAGTACGCTCCTGCAGGTGGTGGGGGGCCTCGATCGGATCGATGGCGGGACGATCCTGATCGGCGAGATGGACCTGGCGGCCGCCGACGACGACACCCGTGTCACGTTTCGCAATCGTCACGTCGGGTTTGTCTTCCAGTTTCATCACTTGCTCCCGGAATTCACGGCGGTCGAGAACGTCGCGATGCCGTTGCGGATCGCCCGCCGGCCGCCCGCGGAAGCCGCGGCCCGCGCCGAGGCGCTGCTGGAAGAAGTCGGTCTGGCGGACCGGGGCACCCACCGTCCTGGGATGTTGTCCGGGGGCGAACAGCAGCGGGTGGCCGTGGCGCGGGCCCTGGTCATGCACCCAGCGCTGTTGCTCGCCGATGAGCCGACCGGGGACCTCGACGAGCAGACGGGTGAGGAACTACACAGCCTGCTGCGTCGCATGCATGCCGCGCATGGCCTCACGTCCCTGATCGCGACGCACAACATGCGTCTGGCCGAGTCGTGCGATCGTGTGTTGCGGCTCGAAGATGGCCGCCTGAACCCGGCCTGACCTTCCGTTTGTCTTATAATGCATCGAGGGGCCTTCGCCCCTGTCCGCCCGCCTGCGCGCCGGATGGCGCGTCTCCGGCAGAGCCTGGGCGGACGACGAGGACTGCGTTACACGTCGCTGGATCACCTGAATGTTCGAGCGTTATACAGAGCGTGCCCGCCGCGTGCTGTTCTTTGCCCGCTACGAGGCGAGCCAGCTGGGGAGCATCTCGATCGAAACAGAGCACCTGTTGCTCGGCTTGATCCGGGAGGGCAAGGGCCTGACCAGCCGGATCTTCGCCCGGTCGCACCTGTCCCTCGAAGGGATTCGAAAGGACATCGAAGGCCGTACGGTGTTCCGCGAGAAGGTGTCCACGTCGGTGGAGATTCCGTTCAGCACTGAAACGAAACGGGTGCTGCAGTTTGCGGCCGAAGAAGCGGATCGCCTGCTCCACAACTATGTCGGGACCGAGCATCTGTTGCTGGGGCTCTTGCGGGAGGAGCGCTCTGTGGCGGCGTCGCTTCTTCGTCGAAAAAGGCATGCGTCTGAATACGGTGCGCGAGGACGTCGTGCAGCTGCTCAACGAGAAGACGACCCTGACGCGCGTCAAGGAAACGCCGTTGCTGTCAGAGTTCAGCCGTGATCTGACCGACAAGGGCATGAAGAACCTGCTGGATCCGCTGGTGGGTCGATCGGGCGAGCTCGAGCGGGTGCAGCAGGTGCTGTGTCGTCGCACGAAGAACAACGCGGTATTGATCGGCGAACCGGGCGTGGGGAAGACCGCCATCGTGGAGGGTCTTGCGCAGCGGATCGTGCGCGGGGACGTGCCCCATTTTCTGGCGGACAAGCGCATCCTGGCGTTGGATATCTCCCTCATCGTGGCGGGGACCAAGTATCGCGGCCAGTTTGAAGAGCGCCTCAAGGCGATCATGAAGGAGCTGGTGGAGAACCCCAGCATCATCGTCTTCATTGACGAGCTCCATACGCTTGTCGGCGCCGGCTCGGCCGAAGGGTCGCTGGACGCCGCCAACATCCTGAAGCCGGCGCTGTCTCGCGGTGAAATCAGGTGCATCGGTGCAACGACCCCGGCCGAGTACCGCAAGTACATCGAGAAGGACCGGTCCTTGGAGCGTCGCTTCCAGGCGGTCAAGGTCGCCCCGCCGAGCGAGGCGGAGGCGCTGCAGGTGCTCCTGGGCGTGAAGGACCGGTACGAGAGCTTCCACCACGTCGAGTATGCGACGGCGGCCATCGAGGCGGCGGTCTATCAGTCCAGCCGGTACATCACTGAGCGATTCCTCCCAGACAAAGCGATTGACCTGATCGACGAAGCCGGGTCCCGGGCCAAGCTGCGCGAGGCTGGTGTCAGCGACGAATTCGGGGACATCAATCGGAGTATTCGCGTAGCCGTCGAGCAGATGGAGAGCGCCGCGGCTCAGAAGGACTACGAGAAGGCCCAGTTCTTCAAGGAGCAGGAGGTCATCGCGCGCGAGAGCCTCCAGTTCGTGCGAGAGAAGTTCGACGTGAAGGCGGGGACGCGGCCCGTCGAAGTCAGTAAAGAGGACATCGACGAGGTGGTCTCGACCTGGACGGGGGTGCCGCTGACCTCCATCAACCAGGACGAGAGCGACAAGCTACTCCGAATGGAGGCCGAGCTGCATCGGCGTGTGATCAGCCAGGATCACGCAATCTCAGCGCTGTCCCGGGCCATTCGACGCTCGCGAGCCGGGCTCAAAGCGCCCACGCGGCCGGTGGGCAGCTTCGTCTTCCTTGGACCGACGGGAGTCGGCAAGACGGAGCTCGCGCGGGCGTTGGCGAACTTTCTGTTCGGGAGCGATGCATCCCTGATCCGGTTCGACATGTCCGAGTACATGGAGAAGCACTCCGTGTCGAAGCTCATCGGGTCTCCGCCGGGGTATGTCGGCCACGAGGAGGGCGGTCAGTTGACCGAGAAGGTCAAACGCAGCCCGTACTCCGTCGTCCTCCTTGACGAGATCGAGAAGGCCCATCCAGACCTGTTCAACATCTTGCTGCAGGTCTTCGAAGACGGCCATCTGACGGACGGGTTGGGCAATCGGGTCAATTTCAAGAACACGATCATCATCATGACCTCCAACATCGGTGCCCGCTTCATCCAGAAGCAGGCCTCCTTGGGGTTCCAACCGTCGGATGTCGAGGAGATTCAGCGTGGCGTGAATGAGCTGGTGCTCGGTGAGGTCAAGCGGACATTCAATCCGGAGTTTGTCAACCGCGTCGACGAGCTCATCGTGTTTGAGGCGCTCACGGACGACGATCTCAGACGAATCACGGCGGTACTGGTCGACCAGTTGAATGATCACCTGGTCGACCGGAAACTGCGTATCAGCCTGACGACGGAAGTCATCGACTGGATTATCGATGTGACGTGCAAGGACCGATCCTACGGCGCTCGCCCGCTGCGGCGAGCCATTCAGCGCTACGTCGAGGATCCGTTGTCAGAGGAATTGATCCGCGGGCGTTTGGTTGACGGCGAGATCGAGGTGTATCTCGACGCCGGCGACCTGACGTATCGGGATATCGGCAGAACCTACGCCGGCCGTAGACTCGCTGCCAGCGTCTAAATCAGTGCAGTGCTTGGAAGTGGTGCGTGTTTGTGAGGTATCTCACAGGCGCGAGATAAGGCAGGTCCATGCGAAGTAGGGTTTTACAAACTGGGTTGTTCACGGTCGCGACCACGTGCTGTTTGGCGTTGACAGCCGTCGCCGAGCCGGCCGAGCAGCAGCCAGCGGCGCCCGTGGCGCCCATGCCACCGGCCGACTCAGGGCCGGTGTTCCGCAACCTGCAGCTCAGCTTCCCGACCCAGGGTGAGGTGCCCACCGTCGAGCTTGAGACGTATCTGTACTACATGGAGTCCGATTCCTTGGTCGACACCGGGGACGGGGAGTTCACGCCTTACGACGAGGCGGTCGAGGAGGTGTTGGTCGCTGATTTTCAGCGGTTGTGGGACACGAGCTTCTTGAACGATCTGGTGATCGAAGTTGTCGACGATCCGTATCCGAACGGGGTCGTCGGCAAACGTGCCGTGTTCTTGCTGGAGGAACGAGAGCGAGTCCGCGTTGTGTCCTTCGAAGGGTCTACGCAATACGACAGAACCGAGATCGACGAGGCCATGGAGCAGGTGGGCATCGAACTTCGGCTCGATACTCGCGTGGACCCCGGAGTGATCCGCAACACGGAGGGCCTGATTCGCTCGATGTGGGGGGAGAAGGGCTACCAGTTCACGGAGGTGGCGCACGAGATGACGGCTCTGCCCGGTGGCCCGAAGGTCGTGCAACTCGTCTTCAACATCGACGAGGGGCCCAAAGTCGAAGTGAACGACATCACCTTCGTTGGCAATGACTCGGTCAGCGCCGGGGTGCTCAAGAAGCAGATGACGAACACGAGGGAGCGGTGGATGTTTTCCCTCATTACCGGCCGGGGGGCCTATCGGCCACTTGGCTTCGAGCAGGACGCCGATGCGGTGGTGGCGTACTACCGCTCTTTGGGGTACATCGATGCCCAAGTTGGGCAACCCGAACTTGAGTACGGGGAGGTGTCGACCAGCGGTAAGACGCGGCCCGTGCGGTTGCGTGTCCCGGTGACCGAAGGCGAGCGGTATCGGGTCGGTGAGGTGGCATACGACGGGCAGGGTGTCGTGCGGCTCGAGGCATTGCAGCGGATTTTTTCCGATCTGAAGCCGGGCGAGTACTACGAGGAGGGGAAGGTTCGGGACGCGATGTTGGTCGCTCGGGAGGCCTACGGCACCGGTGGCTATTACGAGATGACCGGGTTCCCCGACACCGTGCGACGTGAAGACACGCATCCCGAGGCGCGGATCGACGGCGATCCGGTCGTGGATGTCACGCTTCGGATGCAAGAGGGCGCTCAGTATTTCGTCAACCGCATCAAGTTTCGCGGGAACCATGTCACGCACGATGAGGTCATCCGGCGTGAACTTGGTCTGGTCGAGCGTGGGGTCTTTGATACGTCGGCGTTGAAGTTCAGCGTGCGGCGGCTCAATCAGCTCGGGTATTTCGAGCCACTCGACGAAGACAATGCGATTCAGATCGAAAAACGTCCGGGGGTCGACAACGAAGTTGATCTGATCATTGACCTCTCCGAGGCGAACCTCAATCAGTTGACGTTCGGCGCTGGCGCCTCACAATTCGACGGATTTTTCCTGCAGTTGTCGTTTCAGACGACCAACTTCCTCGGGCGCGGGGAGTCGCTGTCGGTCTCGGTGCAGAACGGCCAGCGCATCAAGAACTATCAGCTGTCCTTCACCGAGCCGTATCTATTCGGCAAGCCAATCACCGGCGGACTCAACGTGTTCCGTCGGGATATCCGGTTCATCAATCAGTTCACGCAAAGCTCCATTGGCGGGGGCGGCTCGATGGGGTTTCGGGTCGGGCAGTGGTCGCAAATGTTTGTGGGCTACTCCTACGAGGCGACCAATGTTCGCGAGCTGAATCCCGCCTTTCTGAACCCGGACCTCCTTCGGTTCAACCCATTCCTGGCGGACGCGCTCCTGCTCGGGCAGGACTCGGCTCGAACCATTAGTAAAGTCACGCCGAGTTTCCGACTCAACACGGTTGACCACCCGATTTTTCCGACCACCGGCAAGAGCTACTCGGCGTCGCTTGAGCTCGCCGGGGTCGGTGGGAATACCAAATTCTACAAGCCGGTCGCCGAGGCGATTTGGTACCTCAAGCATGCCCCGAGGCTAGGGTTTGGTTTCCGAGCTCGAGCTGAGTACATCCAGCCGCTTGGTTCGACAGAGGTGCTGCCCATCTTCAACTTGCTGACGATGGGTGGCGAGTTCAGCGTGCGTGGGTTCGATATTCGGAGCATTGGGCCCAGTAACCCGGATCTGTTCGGGCTCGTCGTCGGGGGGAACAAGAGTATTCTGTTCAATGCCGAGTATCTGATTTCCATTGCGAACCCGGTACGGATCATCTTGTTCTACGATGCCGGGCAAGTCGCGGACTTCGGTCAGGAGTTCGCGATGAACCGGTTCAGGAGCTCGACGGGGGCCGAGTTACGGTTCTTCATGCCGGTCCTGAACGTCCCGTTCCGGTTGATTTACGCTTGGAACCCGAACGTGGAAGGCATTTTGAACGACCGGTTCCAGCCGCAGGAGTCGACGGTCTTCAAGTTCGCGGTCGGGACGACGTTCTAGGTGGATGACGCCACAGGGGCACCCCCTCTCGTCGCGCGGAACTTGGGGGAACTGGTAACCTATGAGGCGGCACTGGCCGTTGCCGATCGTGACGCGGCGTCTGACCTACAGGACTGAGGCGGCGCCCACGTTCGGCCGATAGTTACACGATAGAAACAACACCCAACAAGGATGTATCAGATGAGACTGCTCAGTGTGATCGCGACGACGATGGTCGCGCTCATGGTTATATTTGCCCCGGCGGATGCGACCGGACAGCCACCTGCCACCCCCGCGCCGGCCGCCGCGGCCGCCGACGCACCACCGGCACGGTTGCCCTTTCCTCCTGGCGCCACGCATGCGTACGTCGATCTGCAGCGGGTCGCCGCCCAGTCTTCCATCGGCCAGAGCGCGAATCAGCAGGTCCAGTCACTGAGCGAGGCGAAGCTCGCCCAGATCGAAGCGACCAATGCGGAACTGGCGGCGAGTCAGCAGAAATTGCAGCAAAGCGGAGGCATCCTGAGCAACGAGGCGCAGTTGCAGCTGCAAGCTGAGATCGAGAGCTTGAACACCCGGGTGCAGCGGCAGCAGCAGGACGCGGAGGCGGAGGTTGTGCGGTTCCAGCAGGGCCTTCAGCTCGATTTCAATGCCAAGCTTGCGCCGGCGCTTGACCAGGTGGGCGCGACCAGAGGCCTGTCGTTCATCTTCAGCGTTGGCGAAGGGGGTATCGCATGGGCGAACCCAGCCCTCGATGTCACGGCCGACGTCATTCTGGCGCTGGACGCGGCTCCACCGACTCCCTAGTCTCCTGGTCGTACCTCGGGTGACGATCGCTCCGCGCGGGTAGACGGAGTGGTCGTGACCCGGGTAGACTGAGCCGGCTTGAGCGGTTCGCCGGTTCCCAGAACGGGGATTCCGCGTCTCGAACCCCGACCACGAACGCCGTGTCCCTCGATATCCCAGGTTTTCTCGACCGCCTCTGCTACCGGTTTCCCTCGCCGTTGGTCGACGGGGTGATCGAGCGTGAGCCTGGGGTTCGGCTCGCCGCTGTCAAGAACCTCACCGTCAACGAGGAATTCTTCCAAGGCCATTTTCCCGGCACACCGCTGATGCCCGGGGTGTTGATCATCGAGTCGCTCGTTCAGGCAGCGAGTATGTTGCTGCTCGACACGGAGGACGAGTCCCCGACCTCTCGGGTCGTCCTCCGGGGCGTGAACAATGCGCGGTTCAGACACCCGGTCGTGCCTGGCGACCGGCTGTGCCTCGACGTGCAGATCAGTCGCCGGCGGCGTCGGGTGGCGGTGGTGGCGGCCGTCGCGCGCGTCGACGACCAGGTCGTGGCCGAAGCGGAGCTGTTATTAGGTCTGGTCGTAGGCGCCGCGAGCATCGATCCCAGCGCCCACGTGGCTGCCGGAGCAGAGATTGGCGCCGGTACCGTCATCGGGCCCAACGCCGTGATTGGGCCCCACGTCCGCATTGGTCAGGGCTGTCAGATCGGCGCCTCGGCCGTGATCGAGGGATGGACGACGATCGGCGATGACAATCAGATTTTCCCATTCGCCTCGATCGGTCTCGTGCCGCAGGACACGAAGTTCCGAGGCGAGCGCACCGAGCTGATCATCGGAAGCCGCAATACCTTGCGTGAATTCGTCACGCTGCACCGTGGTACCGAGGGGGGGGGCGGGGTCACCCGCATCGGCGACGACAACCTCCTGATGGCGTACGTCCATGTGGCGCACGATTGCCTGGTCGGACACAAGACCATTTTCGGCAACGCCGCGACTCTCAGCGGTCATGTATCCGTCGAGGACCAGGCCAATATCGGGGCGTTCTCTGCCGTTCATCAGTTTTGTCGGGTCGGACGCCAAGCCTTCATTGGCGGGTTCTCGGTGATCACCCTCGACGCGTTGCCGTTTGTCCGGACCGTCGGCAACCGTGCACGGGTCTACGACCTCAATATCATTGGGCTGGAGCGTCAGGGGATGGCGTCAGAGACGATCGCCGAACTGGATCGCGCGTTCCGCTACTTGCTGCAGTCAAAGCTAAATACCACACAGGCTCTGCGTCAGATCGAGCAGGACGAGACGCTGACCTGTGCAGAGGTCACGTATCTGGTGGACTTCATCCGTTCATCGCCCCGCGGCGTCAACCTTCGCCGTCCCGCCAAACGGCTCGAGTTGGTTTCCGCCGACGACTAGACCGGACTCCGTCGTGGCGCTGGCCGCGGTCATGAATCACATGCCTCTCGGGTTGATCGCGGGGAACGGGCGTTTTCCCTTCCTGGCGCTCGAAGGCGCGCGGCGGCTTGGACACGCGCTGACGGTCGTGGCGATTCTGGACGAAACGAGCCCTGCGCTGGAGGCGGCGGCGGCGGCCGGCCCACGGCCTGCGGATTTCCATTGGGTGTCGCTCGGACAGCTCGGGCGGTGTATCAAGATTCTGCAGGAGGCCGGCGTGACCCGAGCGGTCATGGCGGGCCAGGTCAAACACACCAAACTGTTCAGCGGCATCATTCCCGATCTGACCGCACTGAAGATGCTGAGCCGCGTCAAGACCAAGAACACGGACGCGTTGATCTCGGCGGTGGCGGACGTCTTGTCGGATCACGGCATTGAACTCGAGAATTCGACGACGTTCCTGCACCCATTGCTGGCGCGGCCCGGTGTCGTGACGCGTCGGCCGGCGACGGAGCGCGAACAGGGAGATCTCGAGTTCGGGTATCAGATGGCGGATGCGATCGCAGGGCTCGATGTCGGACAGACCATCGTCGTCAAGGACCGTGCGGTGGTGGCGGTCGAGGCGATGGAGGGGACCGATGCCGTCATTGCGCGGGCCGGTCGGCTCGCTGGTCCGGGGACCTGCGTGGTCAAGGTCGCGAAGCCGGAGCAGGACATGCGTTTCGATGTACCCGTCGTGGGACTTCCGACATTGTCGGCCATGCAGGACGCGGGAGCGACCGTGTTGTCCATCGACGCGGAGCGAACGCTCGTGCTCGATGGCGACAAGCTCTACGCGGAGGCCGATGCGTGCGGCGTCACGATAGTCGGTCGTGGTCGGGGTTCGTCATGAGCGTCGGCGCCCGCCCGGAGCCCCGTGTCGCCGTGGTGGGAGTTGGGCACTTCGGTCGCCACCATGCCCGCGTGCTCTCGGCGCTCCCTGGTGTGCATCTGGAAGCAGTGGTGGACGTCGACGTCGAGCGGGCGAAGGCGACGGCCGCGGAGGTGGGTACGGGATTCGAGTCTGATGTCTCGTCTCTTGGCGGACGCGTCGACGCCGTGACGCTGGCCGTGCCCACCGCGGCCCACTATGCGGTGGCGTTGCCGCTGCTCATACGTGGGATCTCGGTGCTGGTGGAGAAGCCGATCGCGAAGTCAGTCGCGGAGGCGGACGAATTGATCGCCGCTGCGGCCAAGAGCGGCGCCGTCTTGGCGGTCGGCCACGCCGAGCGTTACAATCCGGCTGTGGCGGTGGCGCTGCCGCTGGTTCAGTCACCGCGATTTATCGAAGTACACCGAATTGGGGCGTTTCCTGGCCGCAGCCTCGACATCGACGTGGTGTTCGATCTGATGATCCACGACCTTGACATCATCCTGACCGCGGTCGGGAGCGAGGTGGCCTCGGTCGAGGCAGTCGGTGTGCCCGTCCTCACCGATCGCGCGGATATCGCGAATGCCAGACTGACGTTCGAGACCGGATGTATCGCGAACCTGACCGCCAGTCGAATTAGCCGGGAGCAGATCAGAAAGCTCCGCTTCTTTCAGCAAGACGCGTACATCTCTGTTGACTGCGCCGCACGGGAGGTCGAGGGGTGGCGTGTCGTCCGTGGTTCCGGACGGAGCCCGACGATCGAGGGAGGCAAGCTCGATGTCCCGCCCGGTGAGCCGCTGGCGCTTGAGCTGGCCGATTTCGTGGCCGCGCTGGGCGGCGGGCCGCCGCCGATGGTCGACGGTGTAGCGGGGCGACGCGCGTTGGCATTGGCCGAGCGGGTAGCGCAGGCGATGGGGGCGACATGAGTGAGGACGTGACCGCGGCGCTTGAGCAGGTCGTCGAGAACGTGACCAACGGCGTCTCGCCGAGCGAGGCGGACGTGGCGCAACTGGTCGGCTCGCCCGATCTGATAGCGCTCGGAATGGCGGCGGACGTGGTGCGTCGTCGTCGTCATGGGGACCGCGTGACGTTCGTGCAGATCGTGGAGGCGCCGCTCGGCGCTGCACTGCCGGAGGGGCCGCTGCCCGCGCAGACCGGCGAGCTCCGGGTGACGGGCCGTCCCGAGAGTGACGCCGTGGCAGTGGGGGCGATACGGGCGGCCGTGGCCTGTGCGGGCGTAGTGCCGGTGACCGGGTTTTCATTCGCAGACTTGGACGACCTGTCCGGGCACAACGTGGGGCGACTCGCCAAGCTCCTCTCGGCGCTGCGTGAGGCCGGGTTGGCGCAACTTGGCGAGGTGTCGGCCGAGGGGCTGCAGGATCCTGACGCCGCGCTGGCGCTGCTGCGGGACAGTGGCCTGGTCGCGGCGCGGCTGACGCTGGGGGCGGCCACAGGGACGGTCGGCCTGTCGCTCATGCGCCAGGTCGCGTCCTGGCACGGCGTCGGCGAGGTCTGCCGCTGCCTGGCTCCGTTGCCTCGCGTGGCGCCGTCACCGCCGTCTACCGGATATGCCGACCTGCGTCAGGTTGCACTCGCCAGACTCCTGGTTGACAATATCGATTCCATCCAAGTCGACTGGGCGTTGTATGGGCCGAAACTGGCTCAGGTTGCATTGACGTTCGGCGCCGACGACGTGGATGCCGTGCCGGTGGCCGGGGCGAAAGAGCAGGGCTGGCGCCGGTCGCCTGGCGAGGTGATTCTACGGAATATTGCGGGAGCCGGCTTCACGGCGGTGCCACGCAACGGTCGTTTCGAGGCGGTCGATGTCGGGACCGGGTCAGAGCGTCATGCAGGACGCTAGAAGGTATGTAACCGGGCATGTTAGGGGCCCATCGTGCGGGGACGTCGCCCCGTTTGAGTCATAGAGTCATGAGTGCGATTCGAGTCAGCGCGGTCGAGTATTTGAATGCCCGTCCGCTCGTGCATGGCCTGGAAGGCCGTCCTGATCTGTTTGATCTCAAGTTCGACATCCCGGCTCCATGTTCCCGTGAACTTCACGATGGGGCGGTCGATCTTGGACTGATCCCGAGCATCGAATACGCTCGCGGTTCCGACTACCGCATGGTGCCGGGGCCCGCGGTCGTCTCCGAGGGCGAGGTCGCCTCGGTGGCGCTGTTCACGACGCGGCCGGCGACATCACTGCGGTCCATCGCGGTGGATAGCAGTTCGCGCACGGCGGCCACGTTGTTGCAGGTGCTGTGCGCCGAGTGGTGGGATATCGCGCCGAAGCTCACACCACTGCGACCTGACTTGCCCGTGATGCTGAAGCGCTGCGACGCCGCGCTCGTCATCGGCGACCCCGCGCTGTTCTTGGACTACGAAAAATTGGGACTGGAGAAAGTGGATCTCGGCGACGAGTGGACGGCCATGACCTCCCTGCCATTCGTCTGGGCGACCTGGGTCGGGCGTGCCAAGACACTCGGACCTGACCACATCTCAGCGTTGATCGAAGCGCGTGATCGTGGCGTCGAGGCCATCGACGATATCATTGCGGCCCATGTCCCGGACGACGAAGAGCAGCGCGAGGTCGGTCGAAAGTATCTGCGCGAAAATGTTTCGTTTGACCTCGACGACCGCGCGATAGCTGGTCTTAAGAAATTCTACGACTACGCGCACGATCTGGAGCTGGTATTGAGCCGCCCTGACATTCGCTTCTTCGATACGCCGACCACATGAGTGTCGAGTCCATCGCGTCGAAGGTGCGGTCTGGTGGTCGGCTTGATCGGGCCGAGGCGCTCAGCCTGTATGCCGACGCCCCGACGCTGTTGCTGGGACAGTTGGCCGACACCATCCGTAGGCGCAAGCACCCCGCCCGAGACGTCACCTACATCATCGACCGGAACGTCAACTACACCAACGTGTGCGTGGCCCGGTGCGCGTTCTGCGCCTTTTATCGACCGGTGGGCTCGGACGAGGGCTACGTCCTAGGGTTCGACGAGCTCTTCCGCAAGATCGACGAGACGCTGGCGGTGGGTGGTGTCCAGGTGTTGCTGCAAGGTGGTCACAATCCTGACCTTCCCCTGGAATGGTACGAAGACCTGTTTCGCGCTATCAAGGCGCGGTACCCGGACTTCAAGCTCCACGCGCTGTCGCCACCCGAGATCCTGCATCTCTCGCGTCTGTCCCAGGAACCGGTTCCCGCCGTGGTGGCGCGTCTCGTCGCGGCGGGTCTCGACAGTGTGCCCGGCGGCGGCGCTGAAATTCTGGTGGACCGCGCACGTCGCCTCCTGAACTGCGAGAGCAAGGCGACCGCTGACGAGTGGCTCTCGGTCATGCGGACGGTGCACCAGGCGGGTCTACGGTCGACGGCGACCATGATGTATGGCAGCGTGGAGCGACCGGACGAGCGGATCGAGCATCTGTATCGGCTGCGTGAGCTCCAGGACGAGACCGGGGGGTTCACGGCGTTCATCACCTGGAGCTACCAGCCGACGAACACCGAGTTGGGCGGCGTCGAAGCGACCGGCGTCGAGTATCTCCGGACGCTGGCGCTCTCGCGTCTCGTGCTGGATAACTTCGACAACCTGCAAGCGTCGTGGGTGACACAAGGCGGGAAGGTCGGGCAGCTGAGCCTCGCCTACGGTGCCAACGATATGGGCAGCGTCATGATCGAGGAAAATGTCGTCCGAGCCGCCGGTGCGGAGTTCTGCATGGACGAGGCTGAGATCGTCAGAAACATCGAGGACGCGGGTTTTGCTCCCAAGCGTCGGACGATGGCCTACGACATCCTGGGTGGCCCGCTGTTCCGCGAGCGCGATATCCCGCGTCGCACGGAGCTTGCCGTGGCGCGCAGGTCCGGCGATACCCACGTGCCGGCCGAGCTCGCGCAGTATCCCGCACGTAGCCGTCCCGGCAAACAGCAGCGAGACGCCGTCTCGGACTCCTGAGGATCTGTGCGGTCCACCGCGCGTTCAGAAGCGCGCCCGGCGCGGATATGGACGCGTCGACATCCCAACCGATCGGTCCACGAGTGCAGGACGCCCTGACCCAATGACCCGATACCTGGCCGAGTGGGTGCTGCCAATGACCGGCCCGCCCATCCGGCGCGGACAGATCGATGTGGCGGGGGGGCGCGTGGTGTCCGTCGGACCCGCGACGACTCGAGGCGCGATCGGTCCCGTCGTGGACCTCGGTGCCACGGCCGTCCTTCCTGCGCTGGTCAACGCGCATACCCACTTGGAGCTGTCTGGGTTGCGCGGAGAGGTGGCGCCGGCCGAGTCGATGCCCGCGTGGGTCGATCGGCTGCTGGCACGGCGTGGAGCATCGGGTGGTCCGGACCCCGCCGCGATGCGATCTGCGATAGCCGAGAGTCGCGCGAGCGGCACGGGATTGGTTGGGGACATCAGCAATACACTGGCTAGTGTGCCGGTCTTGGAAGTGGCCGATGTCTCCGCGCGTGTCTTCCGCGAGGTATTGGCGTTTCCAGATGAGGGGGCCGCGGCTGTCGTGGGCGCCGCGCTCGAGGAACTCACCGCATGCGGCGGGTTGACAACGGTACGCCTGGGGCTGGCCGCCCACGCACCCTATTCCGTGGGGCCGGCGGTCTTTGCCGCCTTGGACCGCGCGATCCGCGACCGACCGCGGGCGCCCCGTAGCGTGCATCTGGCGGAGTCTCCCGAAGAGATCGAGTTTCTTCGGGCCGGCGTGGGGCCGTGGCGGACCCTGTTGGAGCGCATTGGACGATGGAACCCCGATTGGACGCCGCCGGGTTGTGGTCCCGTCGAGTATCTGGACCGGATGGGGTGGCTTGGGCCGGACGTGGTCGCGGTGCACGGGGTGCAGCTGACGGATACGGAATTGGCGTGCCTGGCTGCGCGTGGCGTCACCCTGGTGACGTGCCCGCGGAGTAACCGTTGGACCGGTGTCGGCGATCCGCCGATCGACCGGTTCATCAAGGCCGGTGTCCGTCTCGCCGTCGGTACGGACAGTCTTGCCAGCGCGCCGGATCTCAACCTGTTCGCCGAACTGGCATCGATGCGTCGCTGTGCGCCGTCGGTGCCGGCACGCCGGCTGCTTGACTGCGCCACGTCCGCCGGGGCCGACGCGCTCGGGTTTGGTGACGCCTTCGGTCGAATCGCGCCGGGGCGCCGCGCCGCGCTGATCAGTGTCCAGCTTCCGCCCGGCGTCGGCGATGTGGAAGAATACCTCGTGAACGGCATCACCGCCGACCAGGTGTGCTGGCTCGAGGAGCCGGATGATCGAACGCTTGGCGATGGCGGTCAGCCGCCTGACCACCGGTCCTAATGCTACGTCGCCTCCTGCTCTACGCGTCCTTCGTGCGGTTCGGGCACTCCGTGTTCGCGTTGCCATTTGCGCTCGTGGGCGCATTGCTGGCTGCCCGGCAGGCGCCATTGACCCTGACCCGCGTGGGCTGGATCATCGCGGCGATGGTGGCGGCACGGACCGCGGCGATGGGGTTCAACCGCCTGGTGGATGCGCGGTTCGATGCGCTGAATCCCCGCACCGCAAATCGAGAGTTACCACGGGGTGCGTTCTCGTCGCGTGAGGCGGTGGCGCTGGTCGTGGTGGCGTCGCTGACGTTTGTCCTGATCACGACCCAGCTGGGCCGTATCTGTCTGGTGCTCTCACCGGTCGCGCTGGTGATCGTGTTCTGGTATTCGCTCGCGAAGCGTGTCACCACCTATACCCAGCTCTTTCTCGGTCTGGCCCTGGCCGTCGCGCCCGTTGGTGGCTGGCTGGCCGCGGGTGGTGGCGCGGGGCCAGAGCCCTGGCTACTCGCCGTCGCGACCGGGACGTGGGTGGCCGGATTCGACATTTTGTATGCGTGCCAGGACCTGGAGTTCGACCGCGCCCAGGGCCTCCACTCGATTCCTGCTCGCTTTGGGGTGCGTCGTGCGCTGGCGATATCGCGATGGCTGCATCTCGGCACGGTGGCCGCCCTGGCGAGTGTCGCGCTCGTGACCCCACTCGGGGGCTGGTACGTCGCCGGCGTCGTGGGCGTGGCCCTCCTATTGACGTATGAGCAGTCGCTGGTGCGGGCCGACGATCTGTCGCGCGTGAAACAAGCGTTCGACCTGAATGGGTATGTCGGCTTCTTCTATCTGGCGGCGACCGTCGCGGCGATCTATGTCGGCTAACGAGTCGGGCCAGGCCCCAGACAAAGCGTTGCGCCGCGTTGCGGTCGGGATCACCGGCGCGAGCGGGGCGCTCTACGCCGTGCGGACCGTGGCCGCCCTCCTCGCCTCTGGGGCAGAGGTCGAACTGGTGGTGTCGGACTTTGGGCGGCGACTGCTACGCGAGGAGCTTGGGGAGACCGCGTCTCTGGACGGGTTGCCGGACTACCTCCAGACGCGATACGGGGACGGTGTGCGGGCCGGGACGTTGGTTGTCCACAACAACCGCGATGTCGGGGCGTCGATCGCGAGCGGTAGCCACATGTGCGAGTCGATGGTCATCGTGCCCTGTTCAATGAAGACGCTCGCCGGGGTTGCCCACGGCCTGTCGCGAACCCTGATCGAGCGTGCCGCCGATGTCATGCTCAAGGAGCGGCGAGTGCTCGTGGTCGTACCACGGGAGACGCCGATGAGTCTGCCGCAACTGCGGAATATGGTGGCGTGTGCGGAGGCGGGAGCGATGGTGCTTCCGGCGATGCCCGCCTTCTATCAGGGACCGCGTACGCTCGACGACCTCGCGGACTTCATGGCGGGGAAGATCGTGAGCGCCCTCGGGTTTCCTCACTCGCTGTATCCCCCGTGGACCGGATGACCGCCGATGCTGTCTCGTCGTCCGAGCCGCGGGGGCCGTCACTCGACAAGGACCCGCGCCGAATTGCCGGCATGTTCGACGCGATCGCGCATCGCTACGATCGGCTCAATCGCCTGCTGAGTCTCGGACTGGACCGGCGATGGCGCCGCCAGGCCATCGACGCGCTTGATTTGCCACCGGACGCACGCGTGCTGGACGTGTGCACCGGCACGGCCGATTTGGCGATCGCGGCGGCCGGACATCCGTCGCGACCCCGGGCGGTCCTGGGTGTCGATTTCGCTGCGGAGATGCTGGCCCTGGGACACGGCAAACTCGCGGCCGCCGGGTTGTCGAGCGTCGAACTCGCGCGTGGCGATGCGTGCCGGCTGCCGTGTCAGCCCGCGTCCGTCGACGCGGTGACCGTGGGGTTCGGGATTCGCAATGTGTCGGATACGCCGGCCGCCATCGCAGAAATGTTCCGGGTCTTGAAACCGGGCGGCCGTGTGGCCATTCTCGAATTCGGCGAACCTAGTCTTCCGTTGTTGCGGTCGATCTACCTGTGGTACTTCCGCCGGGTGCTGCCGCGCATTGGTCGCCTTCTGTCCAAACATACGGAAGCCTACGCCTACCTACCCGCGTCGGTGAGCGCGTTTCTCACCCCCGATGCGTTCACCGCGCTCCTGCGCGTCACTGGGTTTCGGCCAGTATCCGTCGACCGGTTGACCTTTGGCGTCGTCTATCTGTATGTAGGTAGGAAACCGACCGAGTCGTAGGGGCCCGTCGGTAGGGCGACGCGCCCCCGCTGATATACTGAGAGTCGGGCACCACCAGCCTTCCCATGTACTTCGATCTCGAAGATCGCCTCTTCGATACTCCGACCGTTGAGTCGGCCATGTCGTGGCGCGAGCGGGGCCTGATGTCCCTGTTTGCCCATCTCGCGGCCGTCGCGCTGGTGCTCTTTGGGCCGAGGCTGCCCTTCGTCCAGGACGCCGCGGAACGCCGGGCGGAGCGTCTTGAGGCGGCCGCTGCAGCAGCTGAGCAAGTCGCCCGGCGCGAGCCGGCGAATGAACCCCAGTTTGTGTTCGTCGAACCGTTCGTCGACGTGCCGGCGCTCGAGGCTCCGTCGTTGGCCCCACTCTCGGACCTGGACCGAACGGCGCAATCGCCAACCCAGGCTGAGACGCCGCTCAACACACTGCCGAACGCCGACGGGAACACCTTCGAGTTTGTCCAGGCGGAGGACCTCTCGTCGGGCCTCGAACCGGAGAGCACCGACGGGTCCGAGCCAGACGTCCCGAATGCAGAGACGGCCGAATCGGCCGAGGAGGGGGTGGCGGACGGCACGGTGGACGCGCCCGAGACCGAGACGCCGGATGCGCCGCCCGGCGACGGCGGTGCGGTGAGTAACCCGCTGTTGGCTGACGCTGGCGCGTCGGCGCGAGAGCCGAAGCTGACTCCCACGCCGGGTGCGCTGCTACGCCAGGCGCAGCGTGTGGCAGAGACGGTGGCGCGTGGTCGGTCGTTCGGTAATCTCGATGGACGGACAGACGAGTACGGCCCGGACATCCAGTTCGATTCGAAGGGGGTCGATTTTGGCTCTTGGATCCGGCGTTTTCGCGCGCAGATCTACAGGAACTGGACGCTGCCGTATGCTGCGATGTCGATGCACGGGAACGTGGTGCTGACCTTCAATATCGACCGGGAGGGCACGCTGACCGACTTGCGGGTCCGCCGCCCGTCCACCGTTGACGCCTTCACGAATTCCGCGTTCAATGCCCTGAGTTGGTCGAATCCGACGCACCCGCTCCCGCCCGAGTACCCGGAGGAGTCCGTCGTCTTCACGGTGACCTTCTATTTCAACGAGACGCCACCCAACCGCTAGTGCGGACGCCAGGTGGTCAGTCCGCGATGACTCCGTTACCACTGCCGAGCGCGCGTCAGCAGGCTGGGTTGTTGCTGCTGCTGACAAGCGTGCTCGTCATCGCGTGGTGCGGCTAGCCGCCCCTGGTGAGCGTCCGCCCCGGTGACAGCGCGTGAGCCGCAGACCCATGAGCCATCCACCCTTGCGGGGGGCCGACGGGCGTCCTCTTCTGCTTGCCGTGGTCGGCACCACCGCGACCGGCAAGAGTGCGCTCGCACTGTCGCTGGCTGAATCTGTCGGTGGCGAGATTGTGAGTTGCGACTCGACCGCCGTCTACCGCGGCTTCGACATTGGGACGGACAAGGTGTCCATGTCGGCGCGGAGAGACATTCCGCATCACCTGGTCGACGTGGCCGATCCGACAGACACCTATACCGCGGCTCGGTACAGTCAGGACGCCGCGAGGGCGGTCCGGGAAGTGACCGCGCGCGGCCAGCTGCCCATTCTGGTCGGTGGCACCGGGTTCTACTATCGATCGCTTACACGGGGATTGTTTCCGGGGCCCGCGCGCGATCCGGCACTGCGGGCGCGCCTGAGCCGGGTGGCGCGCCGGCGCGGAGTCGAATGGTTGCATTGCTGGCTGGCCAGGCACGACCCCGATTCGGCACGGCGGGTCAAGCCGAGGGATGAGCAGCGGCTGGTACGTGCCCTCGAAGTGTGGCTGCAGACCGGGCGGACCTTGACCGACCACTTCGCTGACACCCGGTCGCCGATCGCGGATTACGACGTCCTCACCGTGGCGCTCACGATTGACCAGGACACGCTCGAATCGAGGATCAGGCGGCGCGTGGATGAGCAGTTCGCGGCTGGGTTGCTCGACGAAATAGAGGCCCTGTGGGCCGCCGGCGTCCCCGCGGATGCGGGACCGTTCAGGGGACTTGTCTACCGTCAGGCGGTCGAGCATTTGCAGGGGCTTCGGGACGAGCCGGCCACTCGCGAGTTGATCATTCGCGAGAACCGCCGGTATGCGCGCCGACAGTTGATCTGGTTCCGCAAAGAACCTAATCTACAGTGGATCCACCTGCCGGGTGAGGAAGAGGGTGCGTTCGCTGCCACCCTGCGCCTGCTCGAAGCCGTTGCCCGCCGCGGCTGACCGGAGACGAGCGAGATGCGCGCACTGGACCCCACAACCCCGTGACGATTCGAAGCGAGCTGGAAGCACGCGAACGGGAGCATTTGGCCGCCTACGCCGCCAAGAGTGACGAGTCGCGGGGACGGCTCCAAGCCGAACCCGAAGACCCGATACGCCCGGTCTTTCAACGTGACCGTGACCGGATCGTGCACTGTAAGGCGTTTCGGCGGCTCAAGCACAAGACCCAGGTGTTCTTTGCCCCGACTGGCGATCACTACCGCACCCGGCTCACGCATACCCTCGAGGTGTCACAGATCGCGCGCACCGTCGCCAAGGTGCTGCGGCTGAACGAAGATCTGACCGAGGCCATCGCGCTGGGCCATGATCTGGGGCATACGCCGTTCGGTCACGCTGGCGAGCACGTGCTGCGGGATTTGATGCCCGGCGGGTTCAATCACTATGAGCAGAGTCTACGGATAGTCGATGTGCTTGAGCGGGACCGGCAAGGGCTGAATCTGACCTGGGAGGTGCGCGACGGGATCGCCAAACACTCGAAGGGGAAGAATGGCGCCCCGGTCGGGGTTGACCGCTCACGGCGCGCGTCCACCCTGGAGGGGCAGGTGGCTCGCGTGGCCGACATGATCGCGTATGTGAACCACGATATCGATGACGCCCTCAGAGCGGGCGTGCTCGCGGCGTCCGATCTTCCACCCGTCGCACTCGATGTCCTGGGACGTTCGTCGTCGTCGCGCATCGGCGTGCTGGTGTCTGACGTCGTGCATCACACGCTGGCGACCACGCCCGAGATGGAACTCCGGATGAGCGACGATGTCTTAGCCGCGCTCCTCGGGTTGCGGGCGTTTCTGTTCGAGGCGGTCTATGAAAATGATGTCGCCGTCGCTGAGTTTCGTAAAGCCTCGGGGATCCTGGGCGGGCTGTGGGACCGCGTGCGGAAGAAGCCGGAGGCCTACCTGGATCCTCGCACGGTGGAGGAGGAAGGGGTTGACGCGGCTACACGGGACTTTATCGCCGGGATGACCGACCGGTTTGCGGTGAGCCTCTACGAGCGGTTGTTCATCCCACGCCCCTGGGTCAGTGTCTCTGGATCGATCCGACAAGAGACGTAAAGTGTTAGATGTGGGTAATAAGTGTCACTTTATGTGATGTTTATTGGTATGCATATTGTCGTAGATATCTATAATATATGTAAGTAGTTGAAAATAAGCAACTTGCTAACTTTGCGAACAGTTGGCATCGCACTTGCTCTATGTGATGGTGTGAACACGAGACGCCGCCACGAAGATTACGACTTTCGCCGAACTCATTCGGCCACAAGGAGCAAGACCATGCGAACGAACACCAACAAGGGTTTCACCCTCATCGAGCTGTTGATTGTGGTTGCCATCATCGGCATCATCGCGGCCATCGCCGTGCCGGGACTGCTCCGGGCCCGGATGTCCGGGAATGAGGCATCGGCCATCGGGTCCATGCGCGCCATCAACTCCTCGCAGTCGACCTACGCGGCCAGCTGCGGCAGCGGCTTCTACGCCCCCACACTGGTCTCGCTGGGCACCGCCCCGACCGTTGGTGGCGGAGACGGCTTCGTCGGCACGGACCTGAACACCGACCCCTCGGTGAAGAGCAGCTACACCATCGCCATGACGGCGGGTGCGGCCGGAGCCGGTGCGCCGGCCTCCTGCAACGGCGTGGCCGCGGGCGCGTCCGTGTCCACCTACTTCGTCGGCGCGGCCCCCACATCGGGTGGCGGCGTGCGGTTCTTCGGCACCAACCAGGGCGGCACTATCTACCACAACACGGCGGCCGTCGCCGTGACGCAGAACGGTGCGCCAGCCGGGTCCAACCCGCTCCAGTAACGGGTGATGTAAGGCTCGGGCGCGACCCGGGTAGTATTCAAACAATGGGATGTCCGCAACGGCGGGCATCCCATTGTTCGTGTACGCACCGGGTTGCGTGGTCCGATGCTATAATCTAGGTTTGGTCCCGGTCGAGATGGGCACACGGTATACGCAGATCAGCCGCGCGAGATGGGAACTGGAGTGTCGATGAACCTCGACCTACAGGAGATTGACGGCACACGCCACCAGGTCCGGCGCACGTTCTCGGCTGGCTTGCTCAGGTCTGACGGGCAGGACGATTACGAAGTGACCGGCGACACCACGATTGACCTGGCCGTTCGCAAGGACGAGGCGACGTTCCGATTGGTGGGCCGGATTGAGGCGGTGCTCGAACTCGGCTGTGGTCGTTGCCTCGAGCGCTTTTCGTGGCCGGTGGGCTTGGACATCGATATGTTGTATCTGCCGGAGTCGGAGAGCTCAGACGAAGGCGACGTGCGGATCGAGGAAGCGGACGTGAACACCGCGTACTATCGGGACGAGCAGATCGACCTGGGCCAACTGATACGAGAACAATTGCAGCTCACGCTCCCGATGAAGCCGCTCTGCCGCGAAGAGTGTCCTGGCTTGTGCACGTTCTGCGGTGCGAACCGCAGTACCACGACGTGCGACTGCTCTGACCCGTGGGAGGATCCCAGACTGGCGGGGCTGAAGAATTTGTTACCTCGGTGACATCGGTCGCTGACGGGAGGGGCAATCAGTCCCGACTTGCGCGAGGCGTCTCGAGGACGCGAGAGGACAGAACGAATTATGGCGAATCCGAAACGACGGCACTCTAAATCGCGTACGGCGAAGCGGCGAACCCACCACAGTCTCGTCCCCGTCACGGCGGGGATCTGCGCGCAATGCCACGAGCGGAAACCATCCCACCAGGTCTGTCCGCACTGCGGGTATTACCGGGGTCGGCAGGTTCGCGCCGTCAAAGAAGCCTAGCCACACCGATCGCGTGGTCTTGGCCCGACGCGGCCGCGGGCACCGATGACCGCTACGATATCGCGAACCCGCGCCGCCGGCCACCCGGCGCGCCACCCGTGTTCAGGAGCCGCATGATCGCGTTCGTTTTTCCAGGCCAGGGGTCTCAGTGTGTCGGGATGGGCCACGCGCTCGCGGCCGAATATCCCGAAGCACGCGAGACGTTCGAGCAGGCTGACGCGGCGCTGGGGATGAAGCTCAGCACCCTCTGTTTCGAGGGGCCGGTCGAGAAATTGACGCTGACAGAGTATCTGCAGCCGGCATTGGTCACGGTCGCAACCGCCACGGCTCGCGTCCTCACCGCGCGAGGTCTGACACCGGCATTTCTGGCCGGGCATAGTCTTGGCGAATACTCCGCCCATGTGGCCGCGGGAACCCTGGCGTTTGGTGACGCGGTCCGGACGGTCCGTAATCGCGGGCGTTACATGCAGGAGGCGGTTCCCGTGGGCGTCGGAGCCATGGCGGCTGTCATGGGTCTGGACGAAGAAACGCTCGCGCAGGCGTGCACGGACGCGGCGGAAGGGGAGGTCGTGAGTCCGGCCAATCTCAACGCGCCGGGGCAGATCGTTATCGCCGGGCACAGCGAGGCGGTGCAGCGGGCGGGCGCGCGCGCGAAGGCACTCGGCGCGCGGCGAGTCGTCGCCTTGGCGGTCAGTGCGCCGTTTCACTGCGCGCTCATGCAACCGGCGGAGAAGCGGTTGGCTCCTGAGCTCCGCGCGCTGGTCGTATCCGACCCGTCGACGCCGGTCGTCGCCAATGTCGATGCGGAGCCGAAGCGGGACGCGGCGAGTGCGATCGACGCCCTCGTCAGCCAGGTCACCGCTCCGGTGCGATGGGAGCAGGTAGTCCGGCGCCTTGCATCCGAAGGCGTCGACACGTATCTTGAGGTAGGGTCTGGCTCGGTGTTGTGCGGACTCATCCGGCGAATCGACCGTAGCGCGAGGGTGCTGGCTGTGTCCGACCCGGAGAGTGTAGACGAAGCGGTATCGTCCCTGGCTGGCTGACGTGCATATCCAGGCGCTGCCGTATCCCGCCTGTTCCGCGCGGCGTTCAGTGACAGCTGTTCGACAAGTGGCGGGGACCACGTGGGACCCGGACGCACGGTTCGTTGGCGCGGAGGGATGTGCGGCTACGGATGGCTACCGACCGTTACGCAGAGGATGAGTAATCTACGAGATCGCGTCGCGGTCGTGACCGGAGCGTCCCGAGGCATCGGGCGGGGGGTAGCCCTTCGGTTGGGGGCGGCCGGCGCGTCGGTGGTGGCGGCGGCCCGCGGCGACCATGCCGAGGGTGTGGCGGCTGAGATACGTGAGGCTGGTGGCACGGCCCTCTCCCTCAGCGTTGACGTGACCGATGCGGATCAGGTTGCCGGTATGGTCCGCGCGACGCTCGACCAGTTCGGTCGCGTCGATGTGTTGGTCAACAACGCGGGTATCGTGCGGGACCAACTGGCCATGCGCATGTCTCCGTCTGACTGGGACGCCGTGATTGCCACCAACCTGACGGCGGTGTTTACGTGTTCGCGCGCGGTGCTGCGGCCCATGTTGAAACAGCGCGCGGGGCGTATCATCAGCGTCGGTTCGGTGGTGGGGCAGATGGGTAACGCCGGCCAGGCGAACTACGCCGCGACCAAAGCCGGGATGGTCGGGTTCTCAAAGGCCCTGGCTCGCGAGGTGGCGAGTCGCGGCATCACGGTGAACGTCGTCGCGCCGGGAATGATTGACACCGACATGACCGCGGACCTCGGCGAATCCGCCAGAGCGGCCATGGTGACGCAGATTCCGTTGGGGCGACTTGGGTCGCCGGATGACGTCGCGGGGGCGATTGGCTTTCTGGCCTCGGACGAAGCAGCGTATATTACGGGGCACGTGTTGTCGGTGAACGGTGGCATGTACATGTAGGAGGAGTTTGAATGGCGGTTGCTGAAAAAGTAAAAGGGATCATCGTGGAGCAGCTCGGGGTCGACGAAGAAGAAGTCACCTCGGATGCGTCCTTTGTGGACGACCTGGGAGCGGACTCGCTCGACACGGTGGAGCTTGTCATGGCGTTCGAAGAAGAGTTCGGCCTTGAGATTCCAGACGAGGACGCGGAGAAGATCACCCGCGTCAAAGAGGCCGTTGAATACATCGAGTCGCATTCGAAGAAGTAGGCGGCGGCTCTCGACCGGGAGTGACTGTGAGTAGGCGTGTTGTGGTCACGGGGGTGGGGCTCGTGTCGTCGCTGGGCATCGGAACGGCGCCGACCTGGGAAGCGCTGTGCGCCGGCCAGAGTGGGATTCGTAGCATCACCCACTTTGACGCACACGAGTTCGCCTCGCGGATCGCGGGTGAGGTTCGCGGATTCGATCCGCTGGATTTCGTGGCGAAGAAGGACGTCAAGAAGATGGACGTCTTTATTCAATACGCGATTGCTGCGGCCGAATTTGCGCGGGCCGACGCCGGCCTGGAGGTGACGCCTGAAATGGCGCCGAGAGTCGGCGTCTATCTGGCCTCCGGCATCGGCGGGTTCGCCACGATCGAGCGCGAGCATCGGGCATTGCTCAAGGGCGGGCCACGCAAGATCTCGCCCTTCTTCATCCCGGCGGCGATCATCAATTTGGCGGCGGGGCACGTGTCCATACGCTTGGGCGCGAAGGGACCGAACTCGGCCACCTGCACCGCCTGTGCCGCGTCAGCCCATGCGGTCGGCGACGCGTTCGAGACGATTCGTCGTGGCGCCGCCGACATCATGGTGGCCGGGGGCTCGGAGGCGGCCATCACCCCCATGGGGGTTGGCGGGTTCGCCGCGATGCGCGCCCTGTCTACCCGGAACGACGAGCCGACGCGCGCGAGTCGTCCATTCGACAAGGAGCGTGACGGATTCGTCATCGGTGAGGGGTCCGGGGTCATCATCCTCGAGGCGCGCGATGTCGCGCTCGCACGCGGCGCCCAGATCTACGCGGAACTTGTCGGCTACGGCATGTCTGGAGACGCGCATCATGTGACGGCCCCGCCCGAAGACGGGAGCGGGGCGCTGCGGGTGATGCAAGACGCGATCGCCCAAGCCGGCATTACGCCCGATCAGGTGGATTACATCAACGCCCACGGCACCTCGACGCCGTTCAACGACCGTATCGAGACACTGGCGATAAAGCGGTGTTTCGGTGATCACGCGAGCAAGTTGGCCATCTCGTCGACCAAATCGATGACCGGACACCTGCTAGGGGCGGCCGGCGGCCTTGAGGCCGGCATCGCGTCGTTGGCGATCCGCGAACAGGTCATCCCGCCAACGATCAATCTCGAAAACCCGGATCCGGATTGTGACCTGGACTACGTGCCTGGGGTCAAGCGGTCGGCCACTATCGAGTACGCGCTGTCGAACTCATTCGGGTTCGGGGGCACGAACGCTTCTTTACTGTTCAAACGCCACGACGGGTAACCACGGGTTGTTCGAACACCACGACGGGTAACCACTGACGACTCGTTCGCTGAGCGTCGGTCTGCCCGACATGAGGACCGGATGAAGATTGCCGTCTGTGTGAAACAGGTGGTCACGCGGGAGTGGCCACTGCGGGTCGACGACGCCGCCACCTGGGTACAGGACGGGGACGCCAGCTTCGAGATGAACGAGCCGGACGCCTACGCCCTCGAAGAGGCGCTTCGGCTGAAGGAGCAGCATGGCGGTGAAGTCGTGGTCTGCTCGGCCGGGCCTGCGCGAGTGGCGCAGGTGATCCGCGAAGCGCTGGCGCGTGGAGCGGACCGGGCGATTCGGGTCGAGAGCGACCGCCTGGCAGCAGCCGACGGAGGCATGGTGGCCGAGGCGTTGGCGTCGGCGATGCGTGAGGAAGCGTTCGATCTGGTGCTCACGGGGCTCCAGTCGGACGATCAGGGCTTCGCGCAGACGGGTGTGGTGTTGGCGGAGCTGCTGGAGATTCCCCACGCCACGATCATCATGGAGGTCCAGGTGACGGATGGGGGGCTCCGGGTGAAACGCGAGCTCGAGGGCGGGTGGTTCCAGTGGGTCTCGATGCCGACACCGGCGCTGTTGACGATTCAGAGCGGAATCAACCAGCTACGGTACGCGACGCTGAAGGGCATCATGTCTGCGAAGAAGAAGGACGTACGGGTCGTCGAGCCCTCCGCCGATCTGGCGCCACACCACGAGATCCTCGAGCTGTATGTACCTGAGAAGGGCAAGCAGACGCGGTTGATTGAGGGGACGCCGGGCGAAGCGGCGACCGAGCTGGTGAGGGTTCTCCGCGAAGAGGCGCGAGTCATCTAATGGTCCTTGTTATAGCCGAGCAACGCGACGGAGTCCTGAACAAGACGAGCTGGGAGGCGATTGTTGCCGCGCAGCAGGTCGGGCAGCCGGTCCAGGTGGCTGTGGCCGGTGGTGATATTCAGGCTGTGGCGGCCGAGCTCGCGGCGGCCGAGGTCGACGCGGTCTTGACGGTCGCACATCCCGCCCTGGCGTCATACACGCCCGACGGGTTTGTGGCCGCGTTTGCCGCTCTCGTTACGGCCGTCGAACCGGCGCTGGTGCTGCTGACGCATACATACCAGACGCGTGAGTTCGCCCCCCGCCTGGCGGCGCGGCTCCGTCGGTCGCTCGTGACGGACTGCGTGGCGATGAAGACGCGGGAGGACCGTCTGGCGTTCGTGCGACCGATGTTCCAGGGGAAATTTGTCGCCGACGTCGTGCCGACCGGGCCCTCGCCGCACTTCGCGAGCTTCCAGATCGGTGCGTTTCGCCCGGACGCCCTGCGGCGTGGCGACTCGCCGGCTGAGATCCGCGAATTCCCAGTCGAGATCGATGCGGCCACGATCCGACAAACCGCCGAGGCGCCGTTCCAGGAAGCGAAGCAGGCGGTCGATCTCACCCAGGCGGAGCGCATTGTTGCCGTCGGTCGCGGCATCAAGAGCCAGGAGCACATTGCCATGGCTCAAAAACTGGCCGCCGCGCTCGGGGCGGAAGTGGCAGCGTCTCGGCCGATCTGCGACTCCGGTTGGCTCCCGATGGATCGGCAGGTCGGCAGTTCCGGCCAGACCGTGTCGCCGAAGCTGTATCTCGCGCTGGGAATCTCCGGCGCCATCCAGCATCTGGTCGGGATGAAGGGCGCCCGCACGATTGTGGCCGTCAACAAGGACGCCGACGCACCAATCTTCGAGGTCGCCGATCTTGGGATCGTGGGAGATCTGTTCGAGGTGGTGCCGGCGCTGATTTCCGCACTCGACGCTGACGCCTAGCGCGGCGGAAGAGGGAGGTTGGTCTGGAGCGGGAAACCCTCGATGTCGATGTGTTGGTTGTCGGTGGCGGCCCGGCCGGGCTCTCCGCCGCGCTCCGCGTGGCAACGCGGCAGAAGCGTGAAGGCGGCGATCCGCTGTCCATTGCGGTGCTGGAGAAGTCGCGGCAAAGTGGCTCGCACATGTTGTCCGGTGCGGTGCTCGATCCGTCCGGACTCGATGAACTCCTGCCAGACTGGAAGACCCGCGGCGCCCCAGTCGAGACCAAGGTGCGCGGCGACCGCATCTACTACCTGACCGAGCAGTCGCAGGTCCGGTTTCCGCCGATGCCCGGCCCGCTCGACCCGTTCAAGAACCACGGTGCCTACATCATTTCGTTGAGCCGGTTCGTCCGCTGGCTCTCTGAACAGGCAGAGGCCGAAGGCGTCGACATCTTCACCGGGTTCGCCGGGACAGAGGTGCTGTACGACGGGGAGCGCGTGATTGGGGTGCGTACGGGCGACCGCGGCATCGACAAGCACGGGGAGCGAAAAGGGACATTCGAGCCAGGCGTCGATATTCACGCGGCCGTCACGATTTTCGCCGACGGGGTACGTGGCAACCTGACGAAGGCCCTCGTGCAGAAGCTCGGTCTCGAAGGCCCCGCCCCACCGACGTACGCCATCGGGATCAAGGAACTCTGGGAGGTTCCCGCCGACCGGGTGGACTCCGGCACGGTCATCCATACGATGGGTTATCCCCTCCGCAGCGAGGAGTTCGGTGGAGGGTTCATCTATGCGCTCCCCGAAGGGAAGCTTGCGGTCGGATTCGTGGTGGGGCTTGACTACCGGGATCCGCTGTTCGACCCGCACATGGCGTTCCAGCGGTTCAAACAGCATCCGCTGGTCTCCAAGATGTTGACCGGTGGCGAGATGGTGCGGTACGGGGCCAAGGCGCTGCCCGAAGGTGGCTGGTACGCGATCCCGCGGTGTCATATGGACGGCGCGCTCATTGTCGGCGATGCCGCCGGGTTCCTGAATTCCATGCGCCTCAAGGGCATCCACCTGGCCATGAAGACGGGCATCTACGCCGGCGACGCCGCTTTCGCGGCGGTGCGGTCGGGCGACGTGTCGGCCTCCATGCTCGCCACGTATCAGGAGTCCATCAACACCGGAAGCGTGCGACGCGAACTCTATCCGGTGCGCAATGTGCACCAGTCGTTCGGCGGCGGCATGCTCGCCGGCCTCGCGTTTTCGGGGTTGTCGATGCTGACTGGCGGCGCACTGCCGCGGGGACGTCTGTCGAGTGAGCCGGGACACGAGCGTCTGACCCGGCTCGCCCGTTACTACCGGACCGGGCACCCCGACCCCGATGTGTCGAGCAATGCTGTGAAGCCGGATCGCGCGGTGACGTTCGACAAGCTGACCAACGTGCACTACTCGGGGACGCGGCACGACGAGGACCAGCCGGTGCATCTTCTCGTGCAGGATACCGACATTTGTCGGACCCGCTGCCGCGAGGAGTATGGGAACCCGTGTGTGCGTTTCTGTCCCGCCAACGTCTACGAGATGGTGCCCGATGACACCGACGGCGACGCCGGCACGGGGCGTCGACTGCAGATCAACGCCTCGAACTGCGTGCACTGCAAGACCTGCGACATTATGGACCCCTTCCAGATCATCGACTGGGTACCACCGGAGGGTGGTGGCGGACCCGAATACGAAGGGATGTAGCGGGTGGCGGGACCCTCGCTGACCCGTTGGCAACTGAGCCAGGCGACCGTGATCGCCGCGTTGGGCGCGCCGGTCATCGGAGCCCTGTGCCGCACGATCCGATGGAAGGTCGAGGGCCTGGAGCACTACGACGCCATCGTGGCCCAGCGTCGCCAGCCGATCTTTGCGTTCTGGCACGGACGGATCTTGGCCGCCACCTATTTCTGGCGCGACCGGAACATCGTGGTCATGACCAGCCAGAACTTCGATGGCGAATGGATCGCGCGGATTATCCGTCGCTTCGGCTACGGGACCGCTCGCGGGTCGACGTCACGCGGCGCGCGCGGGGCCTTGGTGCAACTCAAGCGTGACGTGTCGGCGGGCCGACCCGCCGCGTTCACCGTCGATGGCCCCCGAGGGCCGGCTCAACGGGTGCAGCCGGGGGCCGTGT
>CALLXD010000027.1 GCA_937766455.1 Vicinamibacterales bacterium
GCCCCGAACCTGGTGGACATCACCGTCGATGGCCAGCGGATTCCAGCCCTGGTGCAAACGACCAAGCAGTCGTACGCGTATGTGCTGAACCGGGCGACCGGCGAACCGGTCTGGCCCATCGAGGAGCGTCCGGCGCCTCAGGGGCACGTTCCCGGCGAATGGTATTCGCCAACGCAACCGCACCCGACGAAGCCGGCCGCCTACGAGATGCAGAACGTCAGCGTCGACGAGTTGATCGACTTCACGCCGGAACTGCGGGCCGAAGCGACCGAGATTCTCGATCGGTACGAGTATGGGCCGCTGTTCACGCCACCGCTGCATCGCGGGAATGACCTTGGCAAGCGCGCGGCCATTCATTGCCCAGGGTCGAACGGCGGGACCAACATCATGGGGGGCTCGTCGATTGACCCCGAGACCGGCATTCTCTACGTCGCGTCGACGAAGGCCTGTTCGGCGCCGATGTTGACCCCCGGGCTCGTGGCCGATGCCGAAGACCCGAACCCGATCGGGAAGACCGTCATGGAGTGGGTCGCGGGTCCTGGTGGGGTACGCGGACCTCAGGGCCTACCGCTGTTCAAACCGCCGTACGCGCGCATCACGGCGATTGACCTCAACACCGGCGAAACGCTCTGGTGGATCCCGAACGGTGACACGCCAGATCGGATCAAGAATCATCCCGCGCTCGAGGGGGTTGATGTCGGCAACACGGGGTCGCCCTCACATCCGACACAAGTCACCACCAAGTCGCTGATGATCTACGGCGAGGGTCGCGGCGGGGCGGCCGTGTTACATGCGCACGACAAGAGGACTGGCGCGCGCATCGGGACGGTGGAGCTTCCGGCCCCCACCAACACCGCAGTCATGACCTACATGCACGACGGTGTGCAGTACATCGTGGCGCCGGTCGGGGGCAGTGCGGGCGGTCGCGGGGGTGGTGGCGCCCAGTTCCCAGGCTCGTTTGTGGCGCTCCGGTTGCCTCAGTAGCTCGTCGCGCGGTGTGTACAGGCGGCGTCCCGAGCGATCGGGGCGCCGCCTTTTTTTGTGAGGCGCCGTCATGGAATCGCCGCCAGCACTACTGCGGCTCGCTGACCGCGATCGTCAATTCGCGGGTCTCGCCCGCGCCCAACGTGAAACTGGCGGCGGTGCGGCTGATCCGGTCGAGGAACTCCGGGTTGGTCTCCGAGCCTCGCTCGATCCCTGGCGCGGCAAAGGCCAGATAGTGCTCGGTGGGGAGCCCCCGGACATCGATGGTGCCGTGTTGGTCCGGACGGACGGCTCGGACGAAGCGGGAAGGGTAGGCCCAGCGGGTCTCGTCCGCGGCAAAGATCACGACGCGACAATCGGTGACGGGTCTGCCCGCATCGTCGACGATCGTCGCGTGGAGTCGGGTCGCGTTGTCGGTGACGACCACGCGGAACTCGCCGGTGGCTCGCCCCGCTGGGAGGTGGACCGGCTGATCCGTGATGTCCTGACCATTCAGCAGCACCGCGTCCAGCTCCCAGCCGTCCGGTAGGCCCAGCAGGCGGATGAGTTGCGCGTCGCCCATCCCATGAATCTCAAAGCTCCAGTCCTGCTTGACCTGGCCGATACCGCGCCCAGCGGGGACGCCCGCGAACCCCATCGGCATCGTGAACAGTTGCAGGTCGTCGGGGAGAAACGGCACGTCGATACCACCCGCCACCGCGATCGTACCGGTGGCAGTGGCGCCCGTTGTCGTTCTCAGGACAACCTGCTCTCGGTCACTGCCTGACATCAGCAGGTCGGCCATCGCGAACTGGACCGGGCCTTCGGTGGCGGGCGTGTTTGCGTACAGGGTGAATTCCCCTGGCGGGACGCCTTCTATGACGAACGAGCCATCCGGCTGAATCGGCGCGCTGCGGTTGCGCCGGCCCGACGGACTACGAGCGACGAGACTGACGGAGCGCGCGCTGGCCAGGGGGAGTCCCCTGGCATCAACGACCCGCCCAGAGACACGTGCCGTGTTGCTGAACGCCAACGAGACGTCAATGCCGAGACGTTCTTGGGCCGCCCGTAGCGAGACTCGCTGAGCCGAGCCGAGGTCGGCTGAGTTGGGATAGTAGGTCGAACCGGATCGGGTGGGATCACTCGTGGTGAGACGCGGCGACGCTTCGACGTAGTAGTCGCCCGGCGGCAGCCCGAACAATCGATAGACCCCGCGATCGTCGGTCGAGTCATCTCGGCCGATCCCGACCATGTCCCATCGTCCCGAGACGAACTGGTACCGCTGCGCCGCGACCCGGACTCCCGCGGCCGGTTGACCATGCTGGTCGAAGACGGTGCCGGTGAGCACGGCGCCGCGTGGGAGTTGGAAGTCAACCCCGGTCAGTGTGTCGCCGGCGTCGAGTTGCAGCGGTGTGCCCGGTTCAAACGAGCGAAGCTGTCCATACTGGAGCTGCAGGTATCCGCCGCGTCGGGCCGTCACCGTGTAGAGGCCCGCGGGCAGGTCCCTGATCGTGTATCGTCCGTCCGCGTCCGTACGCGCCGATGCAGGCACGCGTCCGACCTGGCCGTACACGGTCAGGTCCGCGTCGCTCAAGGGGTTCGGAGGGGAGCCGGTCACGACCCGACCACTGATGCTTGCGGTGCCGAGGGCCGCGTCCCGAGAGGCTCGATCACGGACCTGCCCTGTCGAGACACTCTGGGCCAGTACGACGAGCAGACCGGCCAGGACGAATCCGGACGCCCGGTTGGTTCGGCGGTCGTGCGAACGTCTGCGAGCCGGAACTGCCGGCCGGCCACACCGGTGCCGCAAGGTCTGCCGACGCGGGTGCGGTTCGGTCACATGGCCCTCGTCATCTCTCAGGCGTCAGCCGTGCTGTGAAGAGAGAGCCATTATATGGCGGCGCGATCGTAAGTGGCGTGGCTGGCGACCGGACCGGTTGCGGGAACGGCCGTAGACCGGCATCATGCAGGTTCGACAAGGAGAGCGATGGCACAACGCAAGACGGGCACTGTGGTGGACAAGGAACTCATTACGCCGGGCCTCATGCGCTTCCGACTGGCGCCCGAGGGCGAGAGCCAGTTTCCGGTGTACGAGGCTGGACAATATGTGGCGCTTCGGCGGGACGACTGCAAGTTGACGCGAAAGACCGGCATCGGACAGGACGGCAAGCCGACCTACGAGCCGGAATTCGACCCGTGGGGCCGGCAGACCGTCGGACCGGTGACCCACTCGTATTCGATTGCTTCGGCGCCAGCCGACACGCGGGAGGAGGGGTGGCTCGAATTCCTCGTGGCGCTTCAGGACGGGGTGCATGGCCTACCAGGTCGGTTGAGCGAGGCCCTGTTCGGTATGGGCGACGAAACCGGGTGCGACGTGACGTACTACGACCGGATCGCCGGGAACTTCACGCTTGACGCACGGGCTCAGGACGTCGAAAGCGTGCTCATGGTCGGTACCGGAACTGGCGTGGCGCCGTTCGTGTCGATGCTGAAGGAGCTGCAGGAACGGAGCGATGGTAGTGATTCGCGGCGCTACACGCTGGTGCATACCAACCGAACCGAAGCGGAGTTGGCGTACCACGGGGCGCTGTTTGAGATCGAGGCGTCCGGGCGTTTCGATTTTACGTATCTCCCGACCATCAGCCGTCCGTCGCCCGAGGTGGCGATCGACCCGCGGATCGGACAGGGGCGAGCCAACAACGTGGTACGCCACATCTACGGCCTGCCCACGGCGGAGGAAGACAAACAGACGAGTGCCAAGAGCGACGTGTCGCGGGTGGCGGCCGAACTGGCGCTGGCCCGCCTCGTGTACCCGGTCATGCCGCGCCACCTCCGCGTGAGCGAGGTCCGTGAGCGGGTGGACCCGTCGACCAGTGTGTTGCTGACCTGTGGCAACCCGGCTTCGATGGCTGACTTGCGCGCCACGGCGGCTCGGCGTGAGATCCGCTTCGAACTTGAGGAGTGGTAGCGCGCGGCCGGCGAACGGCGGTCGCTAGCAGCCCGTGGTGAAAGTCCCGCTGCATTCGACCGCCGGTTCAGCGCCGGTCTCGGTGCGACGCGAGACTTTCACCACGGACTGCTAGTCCCCTGGATCTTTGATTTCTAGGATAAATGCCCTTGACCATGGACCTGCTGCACGCGAAGGCCGAAACGTCGCATGTTGTCGAGGATCTCGTCCGCGGTCTTAATCCACTTGAAGGGCGTGCCGCGATCGTTGTGGGCCTCGACGTACGCGAGGATGGCCGCTCGGAGTTGCGCAAGGTTCGTGTGCGAACCGCGTTTCAAGGCTTTTTCGGTGAGCAAGCCGAAGAAGCGCTCCACGAGGTTGAGCCACGAGGCGTAGGTCGGCGTGAAATGAAACTGGACCCGCGGATGGCGAACCAGCCAACGCCGCACGGGCGGCGCTTTGTGCGCCGACAGATTGTCCAGCACGACATGGATGTCCAACGTCGGCTCGACGGTCGCCTCAATTTCGCGCAGCAAGGCGACAAAGTCCTGCGCGTGATGCTGGGCCTTACACCGCGCCAGGACCTCGCCCGTGGCGACGTTGAGCGCCGCGAAGAGATCGAGCGTCCCGTGGCGGATGTAGTTGTGCGTCCGCCGCTCGGGCTGACCGATATCCATGGGCAGCACGGGCTGCGCGCGTTCGAGCGCTTGAATCTGCGACTTCTCATCGACGGCGAACACCACGGCATTCGTCGGCGGATTCGTATACAAGCCGACGACATCGCGGATCTTGTCGACGAGTTGCGGATCGGGCGAGAGCTTGAACGACTCGACCCGATGGGGCTGCAGGCGAAACGTCCGCCAAATGCGCCCGATCGTGCTGTGGCTCAGGCCCGTGGCCCTGGCCATCGACCGGGTACTCCAGTGCGTTTCGCCCGACGGCGTCGTCTCCAGGGTCTTGACGATGACCGCCTCGACGGTCTCGTCAGCGATGGTGCGTGGCGCTCCCACACGCGGCTCGTCGTACAGTCCGTCCAGGCGACGGGCGACGAACTGCCCGCGCCATTTCGCCACGGTCGTCTTCGTCGTGCGAAGGCGGCGGGCCACCTCCGTGTCCGAGGCGCCGACGCAGGCCAACACGATGCGCGCGCGCAACGCGATCGCGCGATTCACCCGCGCGCGCTTGGTCAGGCGGATCAGGTCCGCCCGTTCACCTGCGGTGAGCACCACTTCGGCTCGGGGCCGTCCGATTTTTGCCATGCTCCTGTTAGATCACACAGGGGACCATTTGTCCTAGAGAATTCTGTTCCAGGGGACTAGTAGGTGGCCGTGGCGATGATGGCCTGGAGCACATCTTCCGTCTGTGGAAGGATGGCGTCTTCGAGATCGGGGTGATAGGCGACGGGGCAATCGAGCGCGCCGACGCGCTTGATCGGGGCGTCCAGCTGCTCGAACAGTTCTTCAGCGATCCGCGCAGCGACTTCCGCGCCGAACCCGCACGTCAATTGGTCCTCATGCACGATCACCACGCGGCTGGTCTCCGCGACGGCCTCGGCGATGGTCGACCAGTCATACGGAGCCAACGTGCGCAGGTCCAGCACTTTCACGTGGATACCCTGTTGGGCGGCACGCTCTGCCGCCAAGAGCGTTTTGTGAACGAGCGCTCCCCACGTGACAACGACGAGGTCGCCCCCCTCGCGGCACACACGTGCACGACCGAAAGAAATCTGGTGGTCGCTTCCGGGATAGACGGCCTTGCTGTGTAATTGGCGATACAGGTGTTTGTGTTCGAGGAACAGCACCGGGTCGTCACATCGGATCGCCGAGCGCAGGAGACCAACCGCGTCCGCGGCGTTGGACGGATACACGATGCGGAGACCCGGGCAATGCGCGAAAATACTCTCGCCCGATTGGCTGTGGTACAGGGATCCACCACGTAGATAGCCGCCGATCGGAGCCCGTATGATGAGTGGACACGAGAACGTGTTGTTCGATCGGTAGCGCAACATCGTCAGTTCATCGCGTATCTGCATCATGGCCGGCCAGATGTAGTCGAAGAACTGGATTTCGACGATCGGCTTCATGCCTCGCACGGCCATGCCGATCGCCCGTCCAACGATATTGGCCTCGGCCAAGGGCGAATTGAAGACCCGCTCGCGTCCAAACGCCCGCTGCAGACCCAGCGTGGCTTTGAACACGCCGCCCTTCCCCTTCACCGTCGAGAGCGCCTCGGCCCTGCTGCAGTCCGCGACATCTTCACCGAACGCCACGAGAGAGTCGTCTCGCGCCATTTCATCGTGCAGCGTTCGGTTGATGGCGGCCACCAAGGTGATGGGGCCGCCTTCCGGGGTGCCGACGACATCAAACGCGTCCGACGTTGGATCGACGTCCGGCGAATAGAGATATCGGAGCGCCGTCGTCCGGTCTGGCGGTGCGGCCGCAAGCGCATGGTCGGCCGCGGCGCGAATCTCGTCGTCTACTTCGCTGGCGATTCGTGCGAGTGTGTCGTCGTCGGCAATCTGCTGCTCGATCAGCAAGGCCGAGAAACGAACCAGCGGGTCACGCGCTAGGTCGGCCTCCCGCTCTGCGGCGCTCTTATACGCCGCCTCGTCGTCTGACAACGAATGGGAATAGAGGCGAACGACGCTCGCCCTGACCAGCGCCGGCCCACGGCCTCCGCGTGCGTACCCCACCGCTCGCCGCATCGCGGCGTAGCTCTGCAGGGCATCCGTCCCGTCGGTTTCGATGACATCGAGCCCCGGGAACGACGACACCAGTCGTGCGATATTGCCGCCCGGGGTCTGGATCTCGACTGGCACCGAGATCGCGTAGCCGTTGTCCTCGACGAGATAAATGATCGGCAGGCGTCTGGTGCAGGCGGTGTTCAGTGATTCCCAGAACTCGCCTTCGCTCGTGGCCCCATCGCCCAGAGAGACGAACACGACGTCGTCTCCGCCTCGGAGTTGGGAGACTTCGGCGCATCCGACCGCGTGCAAGCACTGAGTGGCGACTGCGCTCGAGGGTGAGACGAGGTTGAGTGCCGGGTCGCTCCAGTGGGCTGGCATTTGCCGCCCACCGGAACTCGGATCGTCGCTGGCCCCGACCGCACCAAGCAGCATGTCCTGGGCAGTGACCCCAATGGACAGACAGAACGCTCGATCCCGATAGTAGGGGAAGAACCAGTCGCGGCCTGGTTCCAGTTGCATTCCGGCGGCGACCTGAATCGCCTCGTGGCCGGCTGCGCTAATCTGGAAGAAGCTCTTGCTCTGGTTGTTGAGCTGGATTTCCTTGTCGTCCAGCCGGCGCGACAGTAGCATCGTCCGATACAGTCGGAGTAGCTCGTCGCGCGACAGTCCCTCGTGCAGCGGGGTGTGCGGCGCGCTGTTCGCGTCGCTGGAGACCATCGGACTCTTCATGATGGTGGTGTGCTGGGCGTCTGGGTGCTTCCAAACGGGCGGCGTCTGGCCAGCCCGGCAGTTGGATTATATCACCGTGGTCGCGCGCCACCGGTCGATCCTGGCCCTCTTGTAAGTAGCTGTTTTTAAAAGGGTAACAAGATATGTCGGCACTGTACCCGCCCGGTGGCTCCGTAATCGGATGGAGCGAACTCGAACTGGAGAAAGTCACGGAGCTGATCTCCCGGAAGCTGGTCGCGGGGGATCGCCAGATGGTTGCCCAGGTGTACCTGAAGCAAGGGGCCCTGGTGCCCCTGCATCGGCACGAGAGCGAGCAGATGACCTACGTCCTCGATGGATTGTTGAGAGTGCGGGTGGCCGGGGAAGAGGTCATCGTCCGCGACGGCGAGGTCATTCGGATTCCGAGTGGGGTGCCGCATCAGGCAGAAGCGCTTGCCGATACGTTCGAACTGGATCTCTTCAGCCCTATCCGCGACGAATGGCTCGGTTCCGACGAGACCTGAGCGTGCACTCGCACCACCGGCTTCTAGTGCACGCGTCCGTTCCAGTCGTCGGCGCCGCCCTGATGGACATTGAACTTCTTCCGCAGGCGGCCCATCTTCCACCGGAGATATCGGTATTTGATTTCCGCCATCACGCCGAAGCGGCCGAATTGTCCACCCTTGGCGCCCCTCCCGCCACGTTGGAGATAGAGGTAGCCCACGATCAGTCCGCCCAGGTGCGCCATGTGAGCCACGCCGCCGGCCGTGTCGCTGAGCGAGGAGAAGAACACGAAGCCGCCGATGATCAGCACGAAGTACTTGGCGGGAATCGGGATCGGAAACGGGAACATATAAAGCGGACGCGTTGGGTAGTAGATGGCGAACGCCATCAACAGTCCGTATACCGCCCCTGACGCTCCGATCGTCGGTGTCAGATACATCCCCTCGCCGAATACGGACGGCACAAGGGAGGCGACAAGCATCGCGGCGCCTGCGCCCGTTCCGGTGACGAAGTAGTAACGCAGAAAAAACTGCGACCCCCAGAGACGCTCCAACTCGGTGCCGAACATCCACAAGGCCAGCATGTTGAACAAGACGTGGGTGAATCCACCGTGCAGGAACAAATAGGTGAACGGCTGCCAGAGCCACAACCGACCCAAGACCGCAGCCGGGGTCAAGCCAAACCACGGGATCAGCGCCGGCACGATCTGCATGGCGACGAAGGTCCCGACGTTGGCCCAAATCAGCGCTTTCACCACCGGCGTGACGGAACCCGGTCCGAACGAGGCGAGTGTCGATGAGGGAGCGTATCTACGCATCGCGTGTCATGGTCAGGGAGGCGGTCATCGTACCATCATGTCGCTCTGGGCGGCACCTCACGCGCGTCGCAGGCGTCGCGTGATCTGGCGCAACGCGGTTGTGAACTCGACGATCCGCAGCACGCCCGCCATTCCCGCCAGCACCACGAGTCCGAGAGCGATTTCCGAGCCGAGCGTCAGGGCTGTGGTCGCGAAGCTTGGATCGGGCCAGCGGGTCGTGACCCACGTGTCGGCCGCTCGAACCACGAACCCCATGACTCCGGCGGCGATCCCGATCTTGGCGAGGCAGGTGCCGAGCGCCGCACCATCGAGTCCGCCGAGTCGCGGTCTGAGCAGCGCGAGCAACATCGCCGCGTTGGCGAGCGCGGCGATCGCGGTGCCGAGCGCCAGACCCTGATACCCCAGCACCCGGACCAGGGTGAGATTCAACACGATGTTGAGCACCATCGAGCCGACACTGACGTAGGCGGGCGTGAGGCTGGTTCCCAACGCATAGAAGGTAGGCACCGTGAGCCGCACCGCCGAGTATCCGATGATTCCAGGTGCGTAGCAGGCGAGCGCGAGCGCGGTTGCGCGGGTGTCGACCGACGTGAATTCACCGCGTTCGAAGATCACGCGGACGATTGGCTCCGCCAGCACAATGAGGCCGACGGTTGCCGGTACCATGAGCACCAGCATCAACCGCAAACCCTGCGATACCGTGCTCCGCATCGCGGCATGTTCATCACGGGCCGCCTGACGCGAGAGCACCGGGAGCGCCGCGGTGGCGATCGACACCCCAAGCACGCCGATAGGCAAGTACATCAGTCGAAACGCGAAGGTCAGCCAGGTCACGGCGCCGGTGCCCTGGCTCGTGGCCAGCATCGTGTTGACGAGCAAATTGACCTGCACAGCCGCGCCCGCGACCGTACCGGGGCCCATGAGTCCAAGGATCTTCCGCAGGCCGCGGTCGCGGGGGTCGAGCGCGGGTCGGTACCGGAAGCCTTCTCGGTGTAGCGCCCAGTACTGCAGCCCGATCTGGCCGACTCCGCCAACAACCACGCCGAATGCGATAGCCATGATGGGTTGGAGACCGAGACGTGGCATCAACGGGACGAGCAGCAGCGCACTGGCGATGACGCTGACGTTGAACATCGCGGGGGACAGAGCCGGCGTGAAGAATCGGTGCAACGAGTTCAACATCCCCATGCATGCCGCGGCAACCGCCACCAACGTGAGGAACGGAAGCATGACCCGGGCGAGGGAGACCGTCAGCTCCAGCTTGCCGGGGACATCGGCGAAGTCTCTAGCGAACAGCCTGGCGAGGGGCTCCGCCAGCACGATTCCCGTGAACACCAGGATCCCGGTGATCACGACCAGGGCACTGATCAGCTGTCGTCCAAGCGCCCAGGCCGATTCGCGACCATCGAGGGTCAATCGCCGTGTGAAGGTCGGCACGAAGGCGGCGCTCATTGTGCCCTCGGCGAACAGGTCACGCAGGAGGTTCGGGATACGAAAGGCGACGTGGAACGCGTCCATCGCATTGCCCGCGCCGAAGATGGCTGCCAGCGTAGAATCGCGCACCAAACCCAGGACCCGGCTGCTCATGGTCGCCAGGCCCACGATGCTGGCGGAGCGGGCAAGCCCCGCCTGGGGCGCCTCGGTTTCTGGTGGAGCGGACGGGGGGGTAGCCGCTGCGGGTGCAGTCGGCTCGGGGGACTTCATACGCGCCGGAGCAGCGTACCATAGCCGGCGCGTACGAAGGCCTGCCAGTCGGCTGGGGTGGATTTCACATCCCGGCGCCGTCGGGGTTGTAGATGGTACTGATTGGCGATCATGTTGGCGGCAGCCGACTTGACCCAGACCCAGTTGACGATGTCGAAGCCACGCATCAGATGACGAATACACGGCCCGGACAGCCTCCGCCTGACTTCGGTCAGCTCGTCGATACCCATCAGGCGGAGATTCTCCGCTACTTGCGACGCCTGACCGGCGACCCGGCGACGGCCGACGATCTGTTTCAGGACACGTTTCTTCGCGCATTCAAGGCATTCTCACGCTTACGGGCACAGACAAATCATCGAGCCTGGTTGTATCGCATTGCGACCAACCGGTTCCTGAACCATCGTCGAAGTCGGCGCCGCAGCGTGGAAGATACGCTGGTTGGTGATGTGCGGAGCCGAACACCGTCACCCGTCGCGGCTCATGAGCGCGCGATGGTGGCAGAGAGGTTGAGACAGGCGATCGCGCGGTTACCAAGGCGACAACGCGCCGCGTTTGTGCAACGGCAACTGCACGGGTTCAGCTACCGAGAAGTGAGCGCCGCACTCGGGGGCACGGAGACGGCGGCACGCGCCAACGTGTATCAAGCCGTACGACGGCTGCGCCGAGATCTGGCTACATGGTGGAGGACGACATGAGGTGTGACGAATTTACCCGCCATGTGGACGACGTACTGGCGGGCGACGGCGACCGGCGCCTCACGGTCGCGATGAGCCGACACGCCGATGGGTGTGCCGCATGTCGACGCGAGTGGGAGCGGCTTCGGTTAATCCGTGCGGGTGTGGCCGACACCGTGGCTGCGGATGGTCCGAGTGGCGCCGACACACATGTGGCGCGCCAGCGACTCCGGTCGGCGCTTGACCACGCTGGGCATCCACCGATTCGGTTTGGGGTGGTCCCCACGCCGGTCGGGACGGTGTTCATCGGATTGACCGAACACGGGGTCTGCGATCTGACCTTCGGCCGATCGTCAGAGCGGGAGTACCGGTCGGCGTTGCTGAAACGCTCGCCGGAGGTGTGGCGGGACGACACAGGCCTGACCCCGGTCTCGGAGGAGCTCCTTGCCTACTTCGCGGGGACGTTGACCCGGTTCACGGTGCCCCTGGATCTGCGGCACGTCACACCCTTCACGGCCCGCGTGCTGCGCGAGACCCGAAAGATCACGTTCGGTCGGCTCAGCAGTTACGGTGCGCTCGCCGCTCGCCTCGGGTCACCCGGGGCGAGCCGGGCCGTGGGGGGCGCCTTGGGGCGCAACCCGGTTCCGATCATTGTTCCCTGCCATCGCGTGCTGGCACAGGGTGGCCGGATCGGCGGCTTTACTGGCGGCGTCGCCACCAAACGCGTGCTGCTCAGTGTCGAGGGACACGAGTTTCAGGATTCGGGTCCATCGTTGTTCTAGTCCCCTCTAGCTGTAATTGATTGCACAAGTCGGTAGCGCGGCGCGGGCGTGAACAGGCGTGACAAGGGAGCACAGTGGCGATTTGTGACTGCGGAACAACGCATTCAGGCGCGATGCCCCGCTGGCGACGTATGCCACGATTACGGTTGGAGGGGACCAGCAGCACGTGATGGAAGTCTCGCGTCGCACCGAGACCGGCGCCGGACCGGGCGAACAAGAGGAGACGAGGAGTTCGGCTGTGGGGTTGCGTTGTTCGATGCGGGTAGGGTGAGCGCTGTCGCGACGGGACCAGAGACGGTCGCTACCGTCCAGGAATGGTCGTGGGCCGTCCCTCGCTAGCCGGCTGCGCTGGCGCGGTAGTGCCGAAGGCTCCGGTCTGTATGCCGGCAGTCTCTTGGGACGGGTCGGCGCTGCCCATTGGCAAGCCCGGCCGCGAGGCCGGTACGTTTCCGAAGGCGGGTGCGGGGGCCACCGCACCCGCGTCCCCGTCGTCCCCGTCGTCCCCGTCACGCTGTAGCAGCTGCTGGAGCTGCTCCTGCTGCGCAGCGTTCGCCGTGAATGGTGCGCGTCCGCGCGTCCCGCCAGGTGAAGTACCGGCCCCGGCGACTCCGCCGACACCGGGCGGAGCCGGTCTGGCTCCTGCTAGCCCGGAAGCCGACCGAGGTGCGGCCGCTTTGGATTCCGCCATGACGAGGATCCGGTCGAATCGTGAGTCGCCGTCCGACGGCTCGGTGCGTGGGGCCGCGAGGTAACCCGCCGCGTCCCGCAGCAGCGTGCGAAGTGCCCGCGCTTCCGGCACGTCAATGAGTTCAAGAGTCACAATCCGGTCAGCGAGGTCGTCGGCGTCGACGATGGCGGTATGACCGACGCGACCCCACTCTTCGAGGATGGCCTTGACGGAGACCTGCTGCGCCCGAATTGTGATCCGGCCCTGCTGCATCGACAGATCCAGACCCTGGCCGGCTGAGACCGGTGGGACCATGAAGCCCAACCCGACGCAGACGGCCGCGAGATGAATCGATGCCTGGCCGAGGGTGATTTTCGCCATCCCCTCAAGTATACGTCTGGCGACCGCGCAAGATGCCACGTCAGTCGAACCGAATGACCGCTCACAAGGCGGGGTCTCGACGGCTCGTCGAACGACTAGACGTACTCCGCCCGTTGGGCGCGATGGTGTTCGATGACGAGGGAGAGAATGTCCGGAAGCTGCACTTGAGGCTCGTAGCCGATCAAGTTCTGCACTTTGGTGAGGTCCGGGACGCGTCGAGGCATGTCCTCGAAGCCGCTCTCGTAGGCCTCGTCGTACGGGATCGTCACGATCTCGGAGTCACTGGCCGTCGCGGCTTTGACCATCGTCGCCAGCTCACGAATCGTCGTCTCCTGGTTGTTGCCGAGATTGAAGACCTCACCGACCGCTCTCGGTTCGTTGGCCAGGGCGATGATGCCGCGGGCGACATCCCCGACGAAACCAAAACTGCGGGATTGTGTTCCGGGGCCGAAGACCGTGATCGGTTCACCCGCCAGCGCCTGTCGCACGAAATTGGGAATCACCATCCCGTAGCGCCCGGTTTGACCGGGACCGACAGTGTTGAACAGGCGCAGGATGATGACTGGGAGTTTCCGTTCCTTCCAGTAAGCGAGTGCGAGAAACTCGTCGATCGCCTTGCTGCACGCATACGCCCAGCGGTGTTGATGCGTCGCTCCCAGCACGAGGTCCGCGTCTTCGCGGAACGGAATCGCGGTGCTTTTGCCATAGACCTCGGAGGTCGAGGCGATGACCACGAGTTTGCGTTTCTTGGCGGCGTGCTTGAGGACGACCTCGGTACCGGCGACATTGGTTTCAATGGTGTGCACCGGCGCTTCGATAATCAGCTGGACGCCGACCGCGGCGGCCAGGTGGAAGACCACATCACAACGGTCGATGTGCTCGGAGAGCAGCGGCTCGTTGGTGATGGTATCGATCGCATAGTCGAACCGCGGGTGGGACTTGAGCGGTTCGATGTTGTCGATTGAGCCCGTAGAGAGATTGTCGAGGACGAAGACCTCGTGGCCGGCGTCGAGCAGTGCCCGAGCCAGGTGCGAGCCGATGAAGCCGGCGCCGCCTGTGATTAGTGTTTTCATCGTATCTCGTGCGGCGGCCGCCTCAGGTAGCGAACCGAAAATTGATGATATCGCCGTCGCGGACTTCGTACTCCTTACCTTCGAGACGGACTTCCCCGTGCTCTCGGCAGGCGGGGTATGAACCGTCACGCGCGGTCAGCGCCTCGTATGACACGACCTCCGCGCGGATAAATCCGCGGGCAATATCGCTGTGGATCTCGCCGGCCGCGTCTTGCGCGGACGTGGTCCGGGGGATGGACCACGCGCGGCATTCATCCTCGCCGACGGTGAAGAACGAGATGTATCCGAGCAGTTGATAGCTTGCGCGGATGACTCGGTCGAGACCGGAGTCAGCCAGGCCGAGGTCATCGAGAAACGCGGCGCAGTCATCGGGTGGCAGTTGCGCGATTTCGAGCTCGATCTTTGCGCAGACCGGTACCGTCTCGGTGGCCGCGCCTGATAGGGCTTCGGTGAGTCCGGCCCGCTCGATTGCGCCGGCAGGGTCCGAGACGTCAGTCTCGTCAAGATTGAGCACCACGAGCAGCGGTTTCGCCGACAAGAAACTGAATCCACGGAGCCGCTTGGTGTCCGCCGCATCAAGGGAGAGCGTGCGCAGCGGTTGCCCGTCCTCGAGGGTGGTTCGGCAGTGTGCAATTACTCGCGCTTCTTCGTCCAGTTCACGGCTCTTGCCCTTCTTGAGGTCCTGTCGGATCCGTTCCAGTCGCCGTTCCGCGACACCGAGATCGGCCAGGATCAGCTCGTCCTCCATTTGGCGGAAGTCACGCGCGGGGTCGACGTCCCCGGCGGCATGCGGTACACGCTCGTCATGGAACATCCGTAGGACGTGCAGGAGTGCGTCGGCGTTTCTGAAACTGGAGACGTCGAGCAGCGCCTTGGCCCCGCCGTGCCCGGCGAGTTCAGTCACTTCGACGGTGGCCGGCACATGTCGTTTTGGCTTGAACAGCTCGGTCAGCCGATCCAGCCGGGGATCAGGCACTCGCGCCACGCCGACCTGCGGCTCTGCGCGTCCACCGGTCTTCCCACTCCCCTCCCCGGACTGGCTCAGCAGCCGGAGCAATGTGGTTTTGCCGGTAGACGGGAGACCGATCAGGCCTGCTCGAAGCATCGTGTGCTATCCGCGGCGAGATTCATTGACGTTTGCGGCGCCGCCACTATCTGTGCAGCGACAGGCGACAGTGTGTAAAAAGAGCGAAAATTAAACGTAAGTCGTTGATTCATCAGAATTTGGCTGTTGACACTCGACTGGCCGCCTTCTACCATCGCAGTGGAATTTATTGGATTCAAGTGGAGTAAATAGGGTGTTAAGGGGAAATTTTTCAGCCAAGATCGACGAGAAGGGGCGACTGAAGATCCCAACCTTGTTTCGCGCCTCTATTGAAGATCGGTACGGGACCCAGCTCTTCATTACAAGCCTGACCGGTGAACTCGTCAGTATTTATCCGCTCCAGGTGTGGACGAAGATCGAAGAGAAGCTCGCACAGGTTCCCACCACGCTCCCCGCTCGCGGGAAATTTCTCGACCGCGTCAACTATTTTGGGCAGCCCGGCGAATTCGACAAGCAAGGTCGGGTGTCGATTCACGGACGGTTGCGTGAGTCGGCGGCCATGGCCGGCGATGTGGATGTATTCGGTCAATACGACTATCTCGATGTGTGGAACCACGAGCGCTTTGCCAGCCGACTGGACGGTGAGCCGTTTACCGACGAGGACGCTCGCGCGCTCTCCGAGTTCGGAATCTGAACGCGATGATTCTACACGAGCCAGTGCTGCCGGTGGAGACCATCGAGCAGTTGGCGCCGGAGGGGCGTGCGCTCATGGTGGATTGCACCGTCGGGACCGGAGGGCACACGGCGGCGCTCTTTCAGGCTGGTGCGGCTCGGGTCCTCGGTTTCGATCGTGACGCGGAGGTGCTCGACCTGGCGCGTCAGCGCCTGTCGACCTGGCAGGACCGGCTGGAACTGGTGCATGGCGACTATCGGGACTTCGGTCAGGCGCTGGACAACCGAGGGATCGACCGCGTCGACGGTGCCCTGGCCGACCTGGGCCACTCTACGGTGCAGCTCGAGAGCGACGGGCGCGGGTTCAGTTTTCGTCTCGACGCCCCGCTCGACATGCGGATGGACCGCAGCCAGGGAGCGACCCTGGCGGAGATGCTCGATGGGGTTACGCCTGAAGCGTTGGCTGATGTCATTTACGAATACGGCGAGGAGCGTCATTCGCGGCGGATCGCGAGAGGCATTGTCTGGGCTCGCGACGCGGGCGAGCTGACCAGCACGATCGAGCTAGCGACGGCCGTGCGGCGGTCGATCCGGTACCGGGGACGCACGCGCATCGACCCCGCCACCCGTACATTCCAGGCGTTGCGGATTTGGGTAAATCGAGAGCTCGACGGACTCGGCGTCTTCCTGCGGTCGATGGCCGGTCGTCTGGCGGCCGGCGCCCGCCTGGTGGTCATCAGCTTTCACTCGCTGGAAGACCGGATCGTGAAGCACACCCTGCGGGAGCTCGAACAAACCGGAGAGGTCGCGTTGCGCGTCCTCACTCGGAGGCCGCTCCGGCCAGGACCAGATGAAGTCGCACGCAACCCGCGCGCCAGGTCAGCGCGGTTGCGCGCGGCCGAGAGGCTGGCATGAGCAGGCTCCACGTCGAATACGACATCAAGCGCGACATCCGCAATAGTCCAATCGTGCGCGAGGTGGACAAGAGCCGCCGGCGGCAGTTGTGGCGTTTGCTGGGCATCGGCGTGTGTCTCGTGGCGGTGCTGTTGTTCTCCGCATGGCAGCACTTTGAGCTGGTGCGTCACGGCTACGAGATCGAACAGATGGACAGGGAGCGGACCCAAGCGCTCCGGACCAATCGGCATCTACGTCTGGAAATCGAAACGCTCAGTTCACCCCGGCGCATCGAGCAGATCGCGATCGGTGACCTGCATCTTGTGGCCCCGACTGCGGCCGACTCGCACGTGATCGAACGTATTGCACCAACCCCATCGCCCGCCCGTTCCGTGCTGGCGTCACGAGGGGCGACGACGGGCGCCGGTTCCCGTCCGTAGCTGAACGAGACGACTATGGTCCCGCCCTCTTCTTCCCCTTCTCCTGATCGCTGGCGTGAGGTCCTGCGACGTCGTGTACTCGTCACGGCGAGTCTGATGCTTCTCTGGGGCATCGGCATCGAGGCGAGGTTGATTCATCTGCAGGTGTTTCGTCACGCCGACCTCGTTGATCGCGCCGAGCGACAACGGTCCCGGTCGATTGCCACTCACCCCAAGCGCGGCGAAATTCTCGACCGGGAAGGTCGCGTCCTCGCGTATAGCGTGGATGCCGACACGGTGGTCTCGGTGCCATCGGAGGTCGACGACCCGGTCGGGACCACGCGGCAGCTCTGTGACGTGCTCGAGTGTGATGCGGCGCAACGCGATCGGATCCAGACTCGGCTCGGTCAGGACCGGCCGTTCGCCTACATCCAGCGTCGCGTCTCGGTAGACGCCGCGCGCAGGATACGTGACCTCGAACTTGAGGGAATCGGGTTTTTGACAGAGAGCCGCCGCTTCTATCCCAATAAGGAGCTGGCGGCGCATGTGCTTGGTTTCGTCGGGATCGACAACCAGGGCTTGCACGGGCTGGAAGCCAGCCATGACGAGCAAGTGCGCGGGCGACCCGGGCGAGTGCTGGTGCAGACTGACGCCCGCAACCGGGCGTTCAGTCGGGTTGAGAGCCCGCCGACCGCCGGTGTCTCGCTTGAGCTCACCATCGACAAGTTCATTCAGTACATTGCGGAGCGTGAACTGCGCGCCGCCGTGCTCGAGCACGACGCGGCGGGTGGCAGCGTCATCGTCATGGACCCGTCTACGGGCGAGATTCTGGCGCTCGCGAACGAACCGACGTTCAACCCGAACAGCTTTTCTCTCTCGACCCCAGACTCGCGTCGGAACCGGGCGACTCAGGACATCTATGAACCTGGCTCCACGTTCAAGATCGTGACGGCGTCCGCCGCACTCGAAGAGGGAGTCTTTGCACCGTCGGAGATGATCGACGTCAGCCCCGGTGTCATTCGGTTCGGGTCGCATCGGATCAGCGACATGCGCAACTACGGCGAGCTCTCGTTTGCCGATGTCATCGTCAAGTCGAGCAATGTTGGAGCGAGCAAGATCGGCGTCACTCTGGGACCTGAGCGGGTCGGACGGTATGTGGCGCGATTCGGATTCGGACAGCTCGCGTCGCGCGACTTCGCCGGCCAGAGCCGCGGGATCGTGTACGACTGGTCGCAGCTCCCGGATAGCGAGCTGGCTTCCGTGGCGATCGGCTACAACATTTCCGTCACACCGCTGCAGATGGCGGCCGCGATGAGTGCGGTGGCCAACGGTGGTGAACTCATCGAGCCCCGCCTCGTACGTGCGCAGATCAGTGGCAACCAGCGGCTTGAGGTGGCACCACACGTCATCCGGCGGGTCATTTCCCCGGACACGGCGTCGACCCTCACACGCATGCTGGAGGATGTGGTGTCGCGAGGCACGGCCCGAAACGCGCAGGTTGAGGGATATACCGCGGCGGGCAAGACCGGGACCGCTGAGAAGATCATTGGCGGCCAGTACGCTGCTACAGGACACAACGTCGCGTCCTTCGTCGGTTTTGTGCCCTCCACACGGCCCGCCTTGACCATTCTCGTCGTCATCGACGACGTGGTGAAATTCGGTGGGGCGGTGGCCGGTCCTCCGTTTCAGCGAATTGCGGAGGCCTCTCTCCGGCACTTGGGCGTGCCGCCGAACGTCGACGCCCTGCCCCCGATTCTGGTGGCCTCGGACGAGGGGTCCGGTCCACGAGTGCGGCCCGTTTCCATGCTAGTACCGACACCGGTCAGCGCTGCGCCCGCGCCAGCGCCCGACGGGAGTCGGATGCCTGATCTTCGGGGACTCAGCGTCAGATCCGCGATTTGGATCGCGACCCAGGCCGGTCTGACCACGGCGACGTCAGGCCGAGGGTTCGTTACCACGCAGACGCCGCAGCCGGGCGACCCGGTGTCAGCTGGGCAGCAGGTCACGCTGCGGCTGGACCGAGCGTCCGCCTTGGCGGCACAGGTCGAGCGATGACGGTCGCCGACCTGCTACCGCGATTGTCTGGCGTGGCGGTGCCGCACGTGCCGCTCACGGCTGGGACGGTCGGCGAACAGGTGGTAACCGCAATCGCGTATGACTCGAGACGCGTCGCGAGCGGGGCGATTTTCGTAGCGGTTCGAGGGCGGCACTTCGATGGCGCCCGCTTCGCCCCGGATGCTGCGACTCGTGGCGCTGTGCTGGTGGTGTCCGCCTCGACCCGTCCCGATGGCGCCAGCGTACCGTGGCTCACGGTCGCGGACGCCAGGCTCGCGCTGGCTGAGCTGGCCGCCGCGTTCTACGGTGACCCGAGTGCGGACCTCACCGTGGTGGGGGTGACTGGCACCAACGGCAAGACGACGACGACCTACCTGCTCTCCGCCATCTTCGACGCGGCCGGGTGGCCATGTGGACGGATCGGGTCGGTTGGGTACAGCACTGGGCACCGAGAGCAGGTGGCCGAGCACACGACGCCGGAGGCGCCCGACGTGCAAGCGCTGTTGCGCGAGATGGCGGACCACGGTCGAACGACCTGTGCCATGGAAGTGTCTTCGCACGCGCTCTCGATGCGCCGGGCGGACGAGACGCACTTCGCCGCCGCTGTGTTCTCGAACCTGACGCGGGACCATCTCGATTACCACTCAGACATGCAGGACTATTTCGCCACGAAGCGGCGATTGTTCGACATGCTGGGAGCGGGGGCACCGGCCATCGTGAACCTCGATGACCCGTATGGCGTTGAGTTGGCGGCCTCGGTCGATCACCCGGTGACCTACGCCATTGACGCGCCGGCGGACGTGACCCCCGAGGGCCTCGAGCTGACCTTGTCCGGCTCGTCGATGGAGGTCCGCACGCCAGGCGGGCGTCTCCAGATCCGGTCAAGTTTGCCCGGTCGGCTCAATGTCTACAACATCCTCGCGGCTGTCGCCGCGGCCGTGGCGTTGGACGTGCCATTTTCCGCGATAGAGCGTGGGGTCGCCGGGCTCTCCGGTGTACCGGGCCGGTTCGAGATTGTCTCCACGCCGGACGACGACCTGACCGTGATCGTGGACTTCGCGCACACGGACGACGCACTCCGGGCGGTCCTGACGGCAGTGCGCGATCTTAGCCCGAAGCAGGTCATCAGCGTCTTCGGTTGCGGCGGCGACCGGGATGCCGCCAAGCGGCCGCTGATGGGGGCGGTCGCGGCCAGACTCAGCGATCTGGTCGTGGTGACGTCGGACAACCCGCGTTCCGAGGATCCCGACGACATCATCGCGGAGATTCGTCTGGGCATGGAATCGGCCGCAGACACGGAGCGGACGCGTCACGTCGGGATTGTCGACCGAGCGGCGGCTATCGAGCATGCCGTGCGGCAGGCCGAACCGGGCGATGCCGTCGTGATCGCGGGCAAGGGGCACGAGACCCACCAGCTGATCGGTAGCGAGCGGCGACCTTTCGATGATCGGCAAGTGGCGCGCGCCGCGCTCGGTCGGCGACGCGCCGGCACGGGGGTGGTCGTGACCGGGGCCGGGCATGGACAAGAGGGCGCGGCTCGATCGAACGGGGTCGGGCATGGATGAACAACTTCCACTGACCCTGGGCAACCTCGCGCGCGCGGTCGGTGGCACGTTGCGCGCGGGTGACCCCGCGGCGCTGGTACCCGGGCTCTCGATCGATTCGCGCGCGCTCAACCCCGGCGATCTGTTTGTCGCCATCGCGGGTGCCCGCTTCGACGGTCACGCGTTTGTCGCTGACGCGCTCGCGCGGGGAGCCATGGGGGCGCTGGTGAGCGACGAGGCGGTCATGGGTGCGTCGTCGGGTGACGTCGTCGGGTGCGTCGCTGGTGGTGGAAGACACGTTGGACGCATTGCAGATGGCAAGTCGTTATGTGCGTCGTGCGTCCGGCGCACGAGTCGTCGCGATCACGGGGAGCGCGGGCAAGACGACGACGAAGGAGTTGACGGCGGCGGCGCTGGCGTCCAGCTACCGCGTGTTTCGGAGCCAGGGAAATCTGAACAATCAGATCGGTCTGCCGCTGTCGTTGCTTGAGTTGCGTACCCGGCCCGAGATTGCGGTGGTGGAACTGGGAATGAACGCGCCAGGCGAAATCGCCCGTTTGGTGGCGATCGCGGAGCCGGAGTTTCGGGTCTGGACCAACGTGACGGAGGCGCACGCAGAGTTCTTCCCGTCGATCGAAGGGATCGCGGACGCGAAGGCTGAGATTCTGGATGGTGCCACTGACAAGACGGTCATCGTGGCGAACGCCGATGACGGACGTGTGATGGCGCGGGTTGCCAACTGCCGCGGTCGGGTGGCGACGTTCGGGATGCATGAAGCAGCCGACGTGACGGCGACCGAGATTGAGGACTGTGGACTCGACGGCACACGGGCCGTGGTGCGCACACCGGTTGGCCAGACACGGGTCGCGACACCATTGCTCGGTCGCGGGAATCTCGCCAATGTGTTGGCGGCCCTCACCGTGGCCATACAGCTGCAGGTCCCTCTCGCGGCCGCCAGTGAGCGGGTGGCCACCGTTGAGGCGCCTCCCGGACGTGGACAGGTCCATCGGTTGGCGAACGGCGTGATGTTGGTCGACGACTCCTACAACGCCAACCCCACCGCGGTCATCACCGCGCTGGAGACCCTGGCGAAAGACCGCCGGGCCGGACGTCGTGTGGCCGTGCTCGGAGAGATGTTGGAGCTCGGCCGACACGCAGAGTCGCTGCATGCGGACGCCGGACGGGCCGTGGCGTCTGCCGGCGTCGAATTGCTCGTGACCGTGGGCGGCGGGCCAGCCCGGGCGCTCGGCAAGGCGGCGATCGAGGCGGGCCTTGGGTCTGGTGACGTTCTCCATTGCGACGACAGCGAGACCGCGGCGGTGCGGTTGAGTCCGTTGTTGCGAGATGGGGACTTGGTACTGGTCAAAGGGTCGCGCGGTGTACGCACCGAGACGGTGGTGACCAGACTCGTGGCGGAGCGCACCTGATGCTCTTCCATCTGCTGTATCCGCCGATAAACGTGGTCCAGTACATCACGTTCCGTACAGCCGCCGCGGGTTCGACCGCGTTCCTCATCAGTGTCCTCCTGGGCCCGTGGATGATCCGCACCTTGCGCGACTTTCAGATCGGTCAAGTCGTGCGGGACGAATTGTCCGAGACCCACCAGCAGAAGGCGGGGACCCCCACCATGGGCGGGTTGCTCGTCCTCGCGGCGGCGCTCGTGCCGACCCTCTGTTGGGGCGATCTGACCAATGCGTACATCTGGGTGGCCATGCTGTCGACCGCCGCGTTCGGATGCGTGGGGTTCCTGGATGACTACCTGAAGATAGGGCGTCAGAACCATCACGGGCTGCGTCCACGCTACAAGCTGCTCGGCCAGGGCTTGGTTGGCGTGTCCGTCGGGCTCGCGCTGATGTGGCTGAACGGAGAAGGAGCCTACAGCACGGAGCTCTTCTTCCCGTTTCTGAAGGGACTGACTCCTGATCTCGGGTGGTGGTACCTGCCGTTCGCGGTGCTTCTACTCACCGCGTCGTCCAACGCGGTCAACATCACCGATGGGCTCGATGGGCTGGCTATTAGTATTTTCACCGTGGCGGCTGCGGCGCTCACCGCGCTGGCCTACGTCACGGGTCACGCGATCTTCGCTGACTATCTGCTGCTGGCCCACATTGCGCAAGCGGCCGAGCTGACCATATTTTGCGGCGCCCTCGTCGGCGCGGGGCTCGGCTTCCTCTGGTACAACTGCTACCCCGCCGAGCTGTTCATGGGCGACGTTGGGTCGTTGGCCCTCGGCGGCGCACTCGGTACGGTCGCGCTCCTGATCAAGACGGAGCTCTTGCTGCCGATCATCGGCGCGGTCTTCGCCATTGAGCTCCTTTCGGTCGTTATCCAGGTCGGGTCGTTCAAACTCACCGGTCAGCGTGTGTTTCGGATGGCGCCGTTGCACCACCACTGCGAGCTGATCGGGTGGAGCGAGCCCAAAGTGATCATGCGCTTCCTGATCGTGGCGGTGGTGTGCGCGTGTTTTAGTCTCGCGAGTCTGAAACTGCGATGACCGAATACTCGGTGCGGGGGGCGAATGTCGTGGTGGTTGGTGCCGCACGCAGCGGCGTGGGCGCGGCGCGGCTGTTGGCCCGGCGTGGCGCGCGCGTCACGGTTACGGAACAGCGTCACGACGTCGCAGCAGAGGTCCGACAGTTGGCGGACGAGGGCGTCGAGCTGGAACTGGGCGGCCATCGTGCTGACACGATGGCGGCTGCGGATCTGGTGGTACTGAGTCCTGGCGTGCCCCCGACCATCTCCGCGCTGGACGGTCCTCGCGACCGCGGAGTTCCGATCATCAGCGAGATCGAGCTGGCGTCACGCTGGGTCCGTGGGCGAATCGTGGCCGTCACCGGCACGAAGGGTAAATCGACGACAACGGTGCTGCTTGGTCGCATGCTGGAGGCCAGTGGCCGGTTGGCCCTGGTCGGTGGCAACGTGGGGACGGCCTTGAGCACGCAGGTCGAAGCGTCTACGCCGGAGGCGATTCACGTTGTCGAAGTGTCCAGTTTTCAGCTTGAGCTCACCACCACGTTCCGCCCGTGGATCTCGGTGTTCCTCAATCTTCATACCGACCATCTCGATCGGCACGATGGGCCCGAGGCCTATGCGGCGGCGAAGGCGCGGATATTCGCCAATCAGGAAGCATCCGACACGCTTGTAGTCAACGCGGACGACCCCGAGGTACTGCGGCTGACCCGCGGAAGCCGTGCCTCGCGCGTGCGGTATGCCGTCGAGACGCGGCTCGATGATGGTGTGGGGGTCGACGGTGAGGCGATCGTGCGGCGCACCACGACCGGCGCCGAGCCACTCGTGCCGCTCTCAGCGGTACACCTGCTTGGAGATCACTTGCTGAGCGACGTGGTTGCCGCGACGGCCGTCGCCGACCGGGTCGGCGTATCGGCCAGCGCCATGACGGCTGCCGTCGATCGCTTTGGCGGGCTCGAACACGCCCTTGAGCCAGTCGGCACGGTGGCCGGCGTGCGGTTCGTGAATGACTCCAAGGCCACCAATATCGAGGCCGCTAGACGTGCGCTGGAGAGCTGTGGCCACCAACTGGTCGTCATCATGGGCGGCCGCTTCAAAGGGGGGGATCTGGGGCTGTTGGCGCCGTTGATCGCCTCGCGGGCTGAGGCCGTGGTCGCCCTCGGCGAGGCGCGCGACCGGATTCTCGATGCGTACGGTGCGGTGGTTCGGGTCGTCGAGGTCGCATCCCTCGAAGACGCGGTAAGTGTCGCCTACGGGCTCGCGTCGCCAGGAGGGACGGTGCTGTTGGCGCCCGCGTGCGCGAGTCTGGACATGTTCAAGGATTACGCCGAACGGGGGAGGTTGTTCAAACAGGCGGTTGGTCGCCTGCAGGAGGACGCGAGGATCCGCGTCACAACAAGTTAACGGCCGGAGGGCGTCGAACCGCTGGGGTCTAGCGACCGGAGGGCGCCGCACTGCCGAATTGCGGCGGTGTCCACGAGGTTCAACGTGCGCCTCTGGTCTGGCGGGTCAATCGTGAGCAGTGAGCAGTCATCAGTTGGGTGGTGGCGGCGAAGAGTTGGCCGCTGGGAACGCAGGCTGTGTTGGTCTGCGAGGTTGATGTCTTCGCCCCGCGCCCGGCTGATGACTGCTGACTGCTCACGTATCCGGTTGGGACCACGGTCCTACCAAGTATGTCGGGTCGGCGTGGCCCGATCTTTAGTCCGGCACTAACGGACGTGCGGACTTCGGGTCGGGTGCGGACTTCGGGTACGGATTGCGGGTGCGGATTGCAGGTGCGGATTGCAGGTGCGGATTGCAGGTGCGGACTGCGGGTCGCATGCCGGGTGACCGAACGCGTGAGTGGAGCAGGTGGCGAGCATGGCCAGAACGCTGAAGTCAGACAAGTTCCTTTTTGCGGCCACCTTGCTGTTGGTCTGCGTCAGCGTGGTCATGGTCTACAGCGCATCGGCGTTTCTCGCCGTGGACCTCTATCAGCAGCCCCCGTACTTTTTCCTGTTCAAGCAGGTGACGTGGGCGGTGATCGGGCTCTGTGTGCTGATTACCGTCATGCGGATCGACTACCGGGTCTGGAGACAGCCCGTGGTGATCTGGACCGCACTTGGGGTCAGTACGGCCGCGTTGCTGCTCGTCTTCTTCTTTGATCCAGTCAACGGGACACGGCGGTGGTTTGCCGTGGGGGGCATCGGCGTGCAGCCGTCCGAGTTCGCCAAGGTCGCGGTGATCATCTTCACCGCGTCGTTGCTCGAGCGTCGAATGGACACGATCGATCGCGTCACCCATGCGTTGGGACCGATCGTCGGGGTCACAGGTGTGATCTGCGGCCTGATCGTGCTGGAGCCGGACTTCGGGACGGCCTTCACGGTCCTGGCGATTGTCGGAATCATGGTGTTTGCGGCCGGCCTCAACTATCGCTACCTGATAGGGCTGGCTCTGGTGATGGCGCCGCTGCTGTTCGTGGTGTTGGCCAGCGCCGAGTACCGGCGACGGCGCCTCCTGGCATTCCTGGACCCCTGGGCCGACCCCCTCGGAGACGGGTTCCAGATCATTCAGTCGCAGATAGCTGTGGGGACAGGTGGTCTGTTTGGACAGGGACTCATGGCCGGGGTTCAGAAGTTGTTCTACTTGCCCGCCCCGCACACCGATTTCATCTACGCCGTGATCGCTGAGGAGACCGGCCTCCTCGGCGCGTCGGCCGTGCTGGTGTGCTTCGGCGTCATCGTCTGGCGCGGCTTACGGGTCACCATGACGGCGCCCGATCGATTCGGGTCCTTTCTGGCCCTGGGATTCACCATGATGGTGGCGTTTCAGGCGTTCGTGAACATCAGCGTCGTGTTGGGGATGATGCCGACCAAGGGGATCCCGCTGCCGTTCGTGAGCAACGGGGGGTCGTCGTTGCTGATCAGTCTTCTGGGAATGGGCATCCTCCTGAATGTGTCAGAACACGCTTCGGCCGACGCATGAGGATCACCCGATGCCGTCACGTCGTCGAGTCAAATGACCGATCGAGCAGCCAGGGTCTTGTTGTGTGGCGCGGGCACCGGGGGACACCTGTATCCCGGTATCGCGGTGGCGCAGGAACTGCGTCGGCGACGACCGACAGCACATGTGGTGTTCGCTGGCACTGGGCGGGCGCTGGAGACGCGGGAAGTCGCGCGGCACGGCTTCGACCACGCGCAGGTGCGCAGCGCCGGGCTCAAGCGCAAGTCGGTTGGGGCCCTCGTGCGTGGGCTCGCGTTGCTGCCTCTCAGTGCCTGGGACGCCTGGCGGGTACTGTCGCGGGTGAGACCCGACCTGGTCATCGGGCTTGGCGGCTATTCATCGGGCGCGGTCGTGTTGATGGCGGCCTGTCGCGGGACGCCGACGCTGTTGCTGGAACAAAACGCGTTGCCTGGGATGACAAATCGACTGTTGGCGAGAGTCGTGACCGCGGCGGCTGTGTCACACGATGCGGCCCTTCCGTACTTTCGCGGCAAGGCGTTCGTCAGTGGCAATCCGGTCCGCGTCGGCTTTTCCGAGTCGACGCCGCAGTCGACGCAGCAATCGAGGACGCAGTCGACGACCGGGGCGCGCGCGCGTCTGCTGGTGATCGGCGGGTCCCAGGGCGCGCATGCGATCAACGTGGCCATGATCGACGCCGCGCGAGCATTCGCGTCACGAGCTGGGACGTTGGTCGTGACCCATCAGACCGGCGAACGAGACTGCGCGGAGGTGCGGCACGCGTACGAACTGGCTCGACTGGAGGCGCGTGTTGAGCCGTTCTTTGAGGAAATGGTCGAGCTGATGGGTGAGGCCGACCTCGTTGTCTGTCGAGCGGGCGCGACCACGCTCGCCGAGCTTGCGGCGGTGGGGCGTCCCGCGCTGCTCATTCCGCTGCCAGGGGCGGCGGATGATCACCAGCGCGTCAATGCGCAGGTGCTAGCGCGCCACGGGGCCGGAGAATTGCTCCCGCAACCGGAGTTGTCGGGTGAGACATTGGCGGCGCGGGTGCTCGCGCTCATAGACGACGGGCCGAGACGCTTGCGGATGGGCGAGGCCGCGCGAACCCTCGCCAGTCCGGACGCGGCCCGCCTCATTGTGGACCGCGCCGAGCGGCTAGCGCGGTGGTGACTGGACCAGGGGAGGCCCACGGACTTCCGCCTCACGTGCGTCGGGTCCATTTTGTGGGCATAGGTGGCATTGGCATGAGCGGTCTCGCGGTGATGATGAGCGCGCTCGGATACGAGATTACCGGGTCTGACCAGACTGCGTCGGCGGTCACGGTCGGGCTTCAGGAGCGTGGTGTGGAGGTACAGACCGGGCATGACGCGCGCTGGGTCGGCCAGGCGGACGCGGTCGTGATCTCCGCCGCCATCCGGGAGGAGAACCCCGAGGTCCAGGAGGCACGTCGTCGTCGGTTGCCGGTGCTGCAGCGCGGTGTGATGTTGGCCGGTCTGTCGCGGTCGCGCTCCACGGTCGCCGTCACCGGCACACACGGCAAGAGTACGACGTCCTCGATGGTGGCCGTGATGCTCACCGAGTGCGGGTTTGATCCGTCGGCGCTGATCGGCGCCAGGGTCGGCAGCTTCGGGAGCAACGCCAGGGTGGGGAAGGGGCGTCACTTCGTGGTGGAGGCCGACGAGAGCGAGCGTTCATTGCTGGAGCTGACGCCGGACATCGCGGTGCTGACCAATCTCGAGGAAGAGCACCTGGATCACTACGGGACACTGGACGCACTCCGGAACACCATCGTCGATTTTGCCAACCGCGTGACCCCGTCCGGCGCGGTCGTGCTGTGCGCCGACGATCCAGAGCTTGCGCTGCTGCGGCATCGGGTCGAACGCCGGGTGGTGACCTACGGGCTGGACGCCCCCGGGGCTGACATCACCGGTGACACCGTCGTCTGCGGTCCGACCGGCTCTCATTGCTTGGTTCGCGACACACGTCGTCGGGACACGCAGCCGACACCGTTGACAGTCGCGGTGCCCGGTCGCCACAACTTACTGAACGCGCTGGGCGCATTTGCGGTGGGTCTTGAGACAGGGGTGGGTCCGAGTCGCGTTGCGACCGCACTCGCTGCCTATGCTGGCATCGACCGCCGGTTCCAGCTCAAGGGGGAGGTCGGCGGCGTGCGCGTCGTCGACGACTATGCGCACCATCCGACCGAGATCGCGGCGACGCTGGCGACGGCCCGAGACCAAGACCCACATCGGCTCATCGTCGTGTTCCAGCCTCACCGCTATTCACGCACGTCCCGACTGCTTCACCAGTTCGCGAGGGCGCTGGCCGTCGCTGACCTCGTCGTGCTGCTGAAGATTTTTCCGGCCGGGGAGATGCCCCTCCCTGGCGTCACGGCTGAGCGTTTGGCCCAGGCGGTCCGAACGGAAACTGCCAAGCCCGTTCACTGCGTGGCGGCGATCGACGAGGCCATTCCGCTGGTCATCGACCTCGCCAAAGCGGGCGATCTCGTGGTGACGTTGGGAGCGGGGTCCATTGGGAGCTTGGCGGATCGATTGGTGTCGGCGCTTCGACACGCCGGACCGGCGCCGACTGAGGCAGAGAGCTCGGAGACCGCATGACGGTCCACACCCAGACGGACAAGCGCTTCCGGCGGTCGAAACACCCGACGCGACGGCCTCGCCGGGCTGTGCGCCGCTGGTGGCGGATCGCGCGTGGAGTGAGCGTGGCGAGTGGCGGCGTCTTCGGCGCCTACCATGCCGCGGCGCTGCTGTTGGCTGCATCGTTCCTGTCGGTCGACGACATCGTGGTACGCGGCCAGGAGCAGCTGTCGGAGGGGGAGGTCCTCGCGCTTGTGGCAGAGCTCCGGGGCGAGAACATCCTCACGGTTGACCTTGAACGGCACCGCCAACGCCTGCTCGCGTCGCCGTGGTTACGTGGCGGAACTCTCAGACGCATTCTGCCGTCGACGGTCGAAGTGCACGTGCAGGAGCGCAGGCCGGTAGCGCTCGCCCGTCTCGACCAGCGGCTCTACCTCGTCGACGAGCACGGGACGGTCATCGACGAGTATGGGCCGCGTTTTGCCAATTTTGATCTCCCTATCGTCGAGGGCCTGGCAACCAGCGCGATGGGAAGACCCACGGTCGATGTCGATCGGATGGCTCTCGCGTCCAGGTTGCTACGGCAGCTCTCCATGCAACCGGATGTCCTCGATTCGATCTCGGAGATTGATGTGGCCGATCCCTACGACGCCGTGGTGTTGCTCAATGACGATCCGGCGCTCCTTCATCTGGGCGGAGATGACTTTCTGACGCGTCTGCGGCGGTATGCCGAACTGGGTGCGACGCTGCGCAAGCGGGTACCCAATATTGACTATGTCGATCTGCGTTTCGACCCGCGGGTGTACGTGGGCCCGGCCAACGCGTCCCCGAAACCGGGCAGGCGTCGGCTCGATCAGTCGGTTAGGGAACCGGCCGTCAACTAGCTGTGTCGTCATGACCCAGACATTCCACCGGCGTGAGCAGGGCGTGGCGGCACATCGCCACGGACGGAGGACGCGTGAGACGTAAAGAACACTATCTCGTCAGTCTTGATGTGGGCACCTCGAAAACGGCGGCGATCGTGGCGGAAGCCACCGAGGACGGGGGACTCGACATCATTGGCATCGGGGTCGCTGAGGCCCAGGGCATTCGCCGCGGCGTTGTGGTGAACCTGGAGGCGGCCGTCGAGTCGATCAAGAAGGCGATCGAGGAGGCCGAGCTCACCGCCGGCGTGGAAATCGACTCAGTCCACCTGGGGTTGTCCGGCGCTCACCTCAAGGCGTTCAACAGTCGGGGTGTCGTGGCGGTGGCTGGGAAGAACCGCGAGATCACGCGGGAAGACGTGCGTCGCGCCATCGACGCCGCGAAAGGCGTGGCACTGCCCACCGGTCGCGAGATTTTGCATGTCCTGCCCCAAGACTTCGTTGTTGACGACCAGGACGGGATCGGTGCGCCGGTCGGCATGACGGGGACGCGTCTCGAGGTGAACGTGCACGTCGTGACCGGCAGCACGTCGTCGACGCAGAACATCGTGGCCTGCGTGAATCGCGCCGGGGTTTCCGTGCTCGACACCGTCATCGAACAGCTCGCCGCGAGCGAATCGGTCCTCACGGCCGATGAGCGTGAGCTCGGGGTCGCGTTGGTTGATATCGGCGGCGGGACCACAGATTTGGCGATCTTCGAGCGAGGCAGTTTGTGGCACACCGGCGTGGTCACGATGGGTGGCGGCCACTTCACCAACGACATTGCGGTGGGGCTCCGCACCCCGATTCCCGACGCGGAGAAAACCAAGCGACGGAGTGGATGCGCGCTGTCGTCGTTGGTCGGAGAGGACGAGACTATAGAGGTCGCCAGCGTCGGTGGCCGCCAGCCTCGTGTGATGTCGCGCCGCATTTTGTCAGAGATTCTCCAGCCGAGGGCAGAGGAGATTTTTCACGCGCTGTGGGATGAGATCCGGCGGGCCGGGTATGAGCGTTCGCTGCACTCAGGCATCGTCTTGTGCGGCGGAGGCGCCCTCTTGGACGGCATGGCGGAGATCGCCGAGCAGATCTTCGACTTGCCCATACGGCGAGGCTGCCCGGTCGACGTGGGTGGGCTGACGGACCACGTGAACAGTCCGTCATTCGCGACCGGCGTAGGGCTGGTCAAGTACGCCCACCGCAATCAACTGCAGGAGTTCGAACGGGGAGGGCGGATGGGCGGTCTGGGCAGCTTCGCCGGGCGGCTCCGTGGGATGTTCAAGGATTTCTTCTAGGCAGGCTCCTACGGATTTGGAGCCTGGCACGCTGTGCACTGGACCGAACAAGGAGGGTAGATGGCACCTTCAGTGGTAACCGACCGAGCTGATCGCCCGCGAGTAAGTCTCGCGACCCCAGGGGACATGAGTCCGCGACTGACGATTCAGGATGCCGGGCACACCGGCGCCCGTATCAAGGTTGTGGGTGTGGGGGGGGGCGGCAGCAATGCCGTCAATCGTATGGTGCGCTCTGGACTCGATGGGGTCGAGTACATCGTGGCCAATACGGATGCCCAGGCGCTGAGTCACTGCGCCGCGCCGCTCTGTCTGCAACTCGGGGGGAAGCTGACGAAGGGTCTCGGCGCTGGCGCCGACCCGAATGTCGGCCGGCAGGCGGCGCTCGAAGACACCGAGCAGATCATCTCGGCACTCGACGGTGCGGACATGGTGTTCGTGACCACCGGCCTGGGCGGGGGCACGGGGACCGGCGCGGCCCCCGTCATCGCGAACCTCGCCAGCGAGCTGGGTGCGCTCACGGTGGCGGTGGTGACCAAGCCGTTCGCCTTCGAGGGGCACCGTCGCGCCAAGCAGGCGGAGAGCGGCCTGGAGGAGTTGCGCGAGGCGGTCGACACCGTCATTACGATTCCGAACGAACGACTGTTGTCCATGACCGATCGGTCAACGACCTTGTCGGACGCGTTCGAGTTGGCCGATGATGTCCTTCGGCAGGCGATTCAGGGCATCTCGGACCTGATTCTTGTGCCCGGCTTGATCAATCTCGACTTTGCGGACGTGACCACGATCATGTCCGGCAAGGGGCTGGCGATTATGGGCACCGGGGTCGGTGCTGGCGACACCAAGGCCGTCGACGCCGCGACGCAGGCCATTTCGAGTCCATTGCTCGAGGATGCCTCGGTCGACGGCGCCCGCTGCGTCATCATCAATGTCACGGGGGGCAGCGACCTCTCGTTGATCGAGGTCAGCGAGGCGACGTCCATTATTCACGCGGCCGCGCATGAGGATGCCAACATCATCTTCGGCGCCGTCGTGGACCCATCGATGGATGGCCGAGTCAAGATTACGGTGATCGCCACCGGGTTCGAACGCGAGGGCGCCAAGCCGTCAATCGAGCGAGCCACGGCGAAGACCCCCGTCGATCTGCAGCGGTATTCGTCCTGGCAGGAGGAGCCACAGGCACAGGCCGTGAGCGGGGGGGCCAGCTTTGGCGTCTCCCGTCGTCCACTCATCGAACTGCCGCTGCCTGAACCGGTCGAGGCGGATCAGGCCGGCGACATGCGGCTCGACCTGGATGGCGGCGAGAGTGAATTCGACGTTCCGGCATTTCTGCGCCAACGCGCGGAGTAGGCACGTCCGACGCGACGGCTTCGCGGTGGGTGTCCTACGGGGCGTCGACGGCCGGGACCGCGGCCGGCTTCGAGTTGGGGTCGTGGTACAGAATTCGATTGCAGCTGTCACATTGGACCAGCGCGGTGTTCTGGAGAATGTGGTTGAACACCTGAGGACGCAGTCGGACGTTGCAGAGCGAACAGAGTCCGTCGCGCGCCTCCACGACCGCAACCCCATTCCGCTGCTTGGCGATGCGGTTGAAGAGCACTTGGGCCTCAGCACCAATCGTCTCGAGCAGGGTGTCATGTTCGGCCGCGGTACGGCCGAGTGTTTGTTCCAGGTCGCCGCGCTCCGCCATGAGGGCGGCCGTGCTTTTCTCGATTTCTTTCCGGCTCGCCGACAGCGCCTGTTTGGCCGTTGTGACCGCGGCGGCGAGGTCGTCCAACTCCAACATGTGCTCGAGGATAGTGTCTTCGTGGCGCTGAACGTCTGCTTCTGCCGTCGCGATCTCATGTTGCATCGCCGTGTATTCCTTGTTGGTCTTGACGGCCATGAGCTGTTCCCTGAACCGGGATAGTCGGGTCTGTATTGCCGCGAGCGTTTTCTCGACCGCGGCCCGCTCGCTTTTCCTGGCATCCAATCGGCCGGTGGCCTCGTCGACCGCCGCAGTGCGCGCCGTCAGTTCGGCGTCGAGCGCTTCGATGCGCGACGGAATCGCGTCGACGATACGTTGTGCGTCGGCCGCCGTGTTGTCGAGTTGCTGCAATTGGATCAGGCGTTTGAGGTCTGGCAACATCGTGAGTCAGGTCTCCACAGATTCAGGCCGGAGGTCGGCACCGAGCAAAAAAAAACCCGCCGTCTGGCGGGTATGAAAAAGCCGGCGAACGCAAGCCGCGCCGGTCGGGCCGGATTGCGAGCGGGGCCCCAGGTGGTGCGTGCCTTCTGCGGCCCGCGTGTGTGCCGGTGGCGGACCGCGGGATGGCCGGCGCGTGCGATGTCCATCGGGACTCGTGTCATGTGGTGGGCCCACCAGGATTCGAACCTGGGACCGACCGGTTATGAGCCGGCGGCTCTGACCGCTGAGCTATGGGCCCGGTGAGCAGGAGCTTCACGTTCTTGACCTGCCTATGTGCCTTCGAGAAACGCGCGCAGGCGCCGACTGCGCGACGGGTGCCGCAGTTTGCGCAGCGCCTTGGCTTCGATCTGGCGGATTCGCTCGCGTGTGACCGCGAAGTTCTGTCCTACCTCTTCGAGGGTGTGCTCGCTCCCGTCGCCGACCCCAAAGCGCATCTTGATCACTTTTTCTTCGCGCGGTGTCAGGGTGTGGAGCACCTTCTCGGTCTGCTCCTTGAGGTTGAGATTGATCACGGCGTCGGCCGGTGAGACCTCTTGGCGGTCCTCGATGAAATCGCCAAGATGGCTGTCCTCTTCTTCGCCGATCGGTGTTTCCAGTGAGATCGGCTCCTGGGCAATCTTCAAGACTTTGCGAACCTTGGCCACCGGGATGTCCATCCGCTGGGCAATCTCCTCCGACGTGGGTTCACGGCCGAGTTCCTGCACGAGCGCCCGCGAGGTGCGGATCAGCTTGTTGATCGTTTCGATCATGTGGACCGGAATACGAATCGTGCGGGCCTGATCGGCGATGGCGCGGGTGATGGCCTGGCGAATCCACCAGGTGGCGTAGGTCGAGAACTTGTAGCCGCGCCGGTACTCGAACTTGTCTACCGCCTTCATCAACCCGATGTTGCCTTCCTGAATCAGGTCGAGGAACTGCAGCCCACGGTTGGTGTATTTCTTCGCGATCGAGACAACGAGACGGAGGTTGGCTTCGACGAGCTCCTTCTTGGCCAGCTCGGCCAGCCTCTCGCCGCGCATGATGGTGAACAGCGTTTGTTCCACTGATGCTGCCGGCTGCTCAAGCTCTTCAGCGAGGGCCCGGATCTCCGCGCGCAGCTCGCGCTGTCGCCGCGTGATCTTGCGTTTGTCCTCGTCCTTGATCTTGCGGCGCGTCTTGAGCTTGAGCTGGCGGTCGAGGCGGTCGATTTCACGGAGGCGATTCTGCACGCTCTCGGCGGCAACCTTGACCTCGTCGATCAGGCGACGTTTGACCGGCTCTGTGAATTCGATGGCGCGGATTAACCGCGACAGCTTCACCTGGGCCCGAAGCAGGTTGCGATAGTTACGTCGGTAGCGCGGCTTTTCCCGCTTCGGAATCGTGCTGACCCGTTTTTCGCGGCGGATGACATCGAGCCGGGTCTTGCGAATGACTTCAGCCTGGGCCATGACGGTGCGGGCCCGCCGATTGATCCGATCGTCCGTCATTTCGTCGTCTTGAAACAGGACGAACTCGCGGACCGTGCGCTCTCCGGCTTTCAGTTGCTCACCCATCTGCACCACGGCTTTCGCGATCGTGGGCATGCGCGAGATGGATTTGATAATAGACAACTTGCCGCGCTCGATCCGTTTCGCGATGGCGACCTCACCCTCGCGTGTCAGGAGTGGGACGGTTCCCATCTCCCGCAGATACATCCGGACCGGGTCGTTGGTCTTGTCAATAGCGCTCGGCGTCAGATCCAGGTCGGCGTCTTCCGAGCCTTCACCTCGGCGGTTGAGCAGGATCTCTTCACGGTATTTTTGCTCGGAATCCACGACCTCGATGCCGTGATTGCCGAAGGCCGTGAACAACTCGTCCAGGTCATCCGATTTGGTGATTTCCCCGGGAGGATCTCGTTCACCTCGTCATAGAGGAGGAATCCCTTTTCCTTGCCGATCTGGATGAGCTGCCGTACTTCGTCGTATTTTTCTTCGAGCGACAAGAGCGTTCCTCCTCGGCGGACCGCCAGCCGGTCCCGTGTCGGGCCGACAATGCTGGACGTATCCGGTGGTCACGGTCGTAGTGATTCGAGCTTCGTTAAGACTTCTTGCTTCTTCCGCAATAACAGGTCGATCTCCGCCAACGCCGACGGTGTGCCCAGATGCTGGCACCGGTCAATCTCGTGTTGCAGCTTTGCGCGTTGGCGCTCGCAGCCGAGCTGTTTCAGCGCATTCCCGCAATCGGAGGCCGAGGCCACGGCGCGCTCGGCCGCTCCAACCCTGGCTATCCAGCCGGCCTCCTCCGTGCTCAGCCGTTCATTGAGCGTGCTGAGGACAGTCTCGGCAGGCCACCCGGACAGTGAACGGGCGGTGCTGAGGATCGGCGCCGTCGTCAACCCTGCGAGATCCTCGTCGCTGAGTTCTCCGATGACCTCCAAGGCGGCCTGGGTGTCGCGCACGAGCGCCCAGATCAGCCCCTTTTCCGCCGTTTTCAGCGTCCGACCGGTCGAGACCGGTCGATCGTCGATCGTGGTGCGACGCTCCACCGCCGCCTTGCGAATCTCGGTACGCACGACATCTTCGAGTACGCCCGCCTGGTGTGCAATCCGGTCGGCGAAAAGGTCCCTCGACGGGGCATCCGGAATTCGTGCAGCGACCTGTAGCATCCGATTCAGGAATTCGCGACGGTGATCTCCCCGTGTCAGGTCGTGGCTTGCCGCTTCCCGATCCAGTAAGTATTCCAGATATGGGCGCGAAGTGCGCAGCTTTTCGACATATCGCTCCGCACCGTGTTTCTGAATACAGGTGTCAGGATCCTCGCCGTCGTCCAGAACAGCCACGTTGACCTGCATGCCTTCGGCAAGCAGGAGCTCGCCGGAGCGCGCCGCGGCGGTGGCTCCGGCCGGGTCCGGGTCGAAGCTGACGATCACCTTTGAGGCGAACCGTTTGAGCAAGCGGACCTGCTGTTCGTTCACTGCGGTGCCACAGGAGGCGACCACGGTACCGACCCCGGCCTGCAGCGCCTGGGCCAGGTCGAAGTACCCCTCCACGAGCACGGCGTACCCCGTCTTGCGAATGGCGGACTTCGACAGGTGCAGGCCATACAACGTCCGAGACTTGGAATAAATCGCGGTCTCCGGGGAGTTCAGATACTTCGGTTGCTGGTCTGGCTGCAGGGCTCGCGCGCCAAATGCGACCACGGACCCGGTGTCACGAGCGATCGGAATCATGAGCCGGTTCCGGAAGCGGTCGACCAGTGGCCGGCCGTCGCGGGCGACAGCCAGGCCGCTGCGGACGAGCACCGCGTTCGAGTAGCCTCGTCCACGGAGGTGGGTCAGGAGGCTGTCCCCCTGTGCCGGTGCAAACCCCAACCCGAGTCTGGCCGCGGTGTCGTCTGTCAGACCTCGCCCGTTGAGGTGCTCTCGCGCGTGGCGGCCAGCCGGGTCCCCGAGCCGCTCGATGAAGAACTCAGATGCGGCTTCATGCACGGTGAGCAGCGCCTCGCGTTCGGCGTTGGCCGCCGCGTCCTCTTCCGTGTCCGCTTCTGGAACCGCGACGCCGAAACGCTGTGCGAGGTGGCGGACCGCATCCTGGAAGCTCAACTTCTCCTGTAGTTCCAGGAACTTGAGCACGTCACCGCCGGTGTCGCAGCCAAAACAGTGAAAGAAGCCCTTGTCGCCGTGGACGTGAAACGACGGTGTCTTCTCCGAGTGGAACGGGCACAATCCCTTGAAGCTCGCTCCTGCCCGCTTCAGCGGGACGTAGTCCTGCACCACCTGGACGATGTCGACCTGTGCTTTCAGGTCGTCGATGAATGATTGTGGAAACAGGCCCATGGTCGCTGTCGCTCAGTCCTTGAGTTCCGCGCAGGTGACGGCAGTACCCCCGTCCTCCGGCGCCGCGGCAGAGAAACGTCGGACCAACGGATGGCCGCGGAGCAACTCCGCGATGGCTCTGCGTAGTCGTCCGGTCCCATGACCATGGATGAACCGAACGACACGCACTTCACCCATCGCGACATGATCCAGGTGCTTCTCTGCGCGAGCCAGGGCGTCGTCGACGCGGCAGCCGATGAGATTCAGCTCGTCCAACTGCCCAACCGGTTCGTTGACCTGAATGTTGACGCGGCTGTGTCGTTCCACCCGAGGTGCAGGTTGGCCCCCGAGCGCTAGCGCCCGGCGCGGCACGCGTACCCGCTTTCCGCGGACCTCCACCTCCGCCTCGGTCCCGTGGAACGAGCGGACCTCACCCTCAACGCCCAGCGTGGACACGACAACCCGGTCGCCCAGGGCAATCGGTGGGCGCTGGCCGCGATTCGACTGGGCGGCCACTGGTTCGGGGGCCTGGAAGTGCCCCGCGATGGTGTCGAGAGACGCCTGCGCGGACGATCTCAGCTCGCCGCTGTCGCCAGTCGACAAGGGCGTTTCCCGCCTGGCGGCTTTGTCAACGGCGACACGCTCCAGGGTAGCGGCCCGCTCCCGAAGAGACTGGACGACCTCGTCGACCTCGCGGCGAGCGGCGCGGAGACGTTGGTCAAGCGAATCGTCACGACTGGCGCGACTGTTCCGGTCGCGTTGGTCAATCTCAGCCTCGCGCGCCTTCAACCGGGTCTCCAGCTCCGCCTGCGCGGCCTGGCGTCTGGCGAGGTCGCGCCCGAGCTCGTCGAGCCGGCTGCGGTCCTCGTCGATCCGGGCGAGGTGATCGGCCAATTGCGACTCGCGCGCGGTCCGCAGCGCTGCGGCGGCAGTGATGATGCTCGGGGCCAGTCCGAGCCGGCCCGCGATTTCCAGGGCCAGGCTGCGCCCGGCCGAGCCGTAGACCAGGCGGTAGGTCGGCGCAAACGTCTCCGGATCGAATCCGAACGCCGCGCACGAAACGCCCTCAGTGGTAGCGGCGTACGACTTGAGGGCGTCGTCGTGGGTGGTGACGATCACATGGGCCCCACGTTGTCTGAAGTGTTCGACCACAGCGCGTCCTAGGGCGCCCCCCTCCACCGGGTCAGTGCCGGCCCCCACCTCATCCAGCAGAATCAGGCCCGGAATGGAGAGCCGCCGATCCATGCCCACGATGTTGGCGACGTGGCCTGAGAATGTGCTCAGGTTGGCAGCGATTGACTGCTCATCACCGATATCCGCGAACACCGAGCGGAACACCGGTACCTGCGCACCCGCGGCGGCCGGAATGTGCAGACCGGCTTGCGCCATCAGCGACAACAACCCGGCCGTCTTCAGCGCCACCGTCTTACCGCCTGTGTTGGGCCCGGTGATGACCAGCGCTCGCGTGGGCGGGGTCATGACGACATCGACCGGCACCGGTTCGATGCGCTCGCCGACTCCAGTCGCCTGCCCGATTCGGCTGGCGACACTCGTCATCAGCAGCGGATGCCTTGCCTCGCGGAGGTCCAGGGCCTGGTCGTTGCTGATGTGTGCCTCCACGCCCCCAACGATGCCCGCGAACGCTGCCTTGGCCTGCAGCACGTCGAGGTCGGTCGCCGCTGTCAGCGTGCGACGCAAATCAAGCGCTCGCCGTCGAAATGTTGTCGAGAGCAACAGCAGCACGCGACGGACTTCCTCGCGTTCCTGCTCATCCAGCGCGACGATCTCATTGTTGATGTCGACGGTGCTCAACGGCTCGAGGAAGAGGCTGGCACCGCTCGACGAGGTGCCATGCACGATGCCCGGGATGCCGGCGCGGTGCTCTGATCGCACGACGAGCACGAAACGCCCGTTGCGTTCGCTGACCACCTGTTCTTGCAGATACCGCGCAGTCTCGCGCCCGCGTAGGTACGCCTCCAGATTTCCTCGCAGCCGGTTTCGCTGTTTGCGAAGCCGGCCCCGAATCGTTTTCAACTCCGGGCTCGCGTCGTCAGCCACCTCGCCGGATTCGTCAATCTTCTGACGTACGCTCCCGCATTCACGGTCCCAGTTCGACACGCCGCTGACAATGGCGGTCAGCGCCGGGTAGGGCCCAGTGGTCGCGGTCGTCACCGAACGGCAGACGCGTTGGACCGAGCTCAGGAAATTGACCAGGCTGAGGAGTTGTAGCGGTTCCAGTGCCTGAGCTTCGATGGCCAGCGCGGCGACTGCCTCGTCCAGATGCAGCGGCGCTTCGAGCGGCATTGGTCCGTTGGCTGCCCCGAAACGCACCGCCTCCGTTGTGTCTGTCTGTGCGGACCGCACCGCGCGCGCGTCGGTCAGCGGGCGGAGCCGCCCCAGCTCGTCGGCGCCAAACGGCGTCAAGGCGCAGCTCACCACTGCCTCGACGATCCGGTCGAACTCGAGGGTGGTGAAGGCTCCTGTCTGCATCGCAATCGGCAGAATGTTGGGTGACTCACCCGGCGCGCGACCGGGGATGAACGCGCCGACGGTCTACGAAGACCGGATCGGCCCGCCTGACCCCGCTATGCCTCGGGCTGACGCGGATACTGGGTTGAAGTTCGGGCGACGTCGCGCATGGTCGTGCGCGCGTCTCCGATCCGAGACTATGGTGTCATGCGAGCAATCGAACTCGCGAATATATCACGCTCGCCGCACGCCACTCAAGGAGTGGCAGCCTGGACCGATGTGTGGTTGAACCGACTCGCCGACGCTGCCGCCCCGAATCCGTTGTCGATGTTGACGACGGTCACTCCGGTCGCGCAACTGTTCAGCATGGACAGCAGCGCCGCGATGCCGCCAAAGCTGGCGCCGTAGCCGATGCTGGTCGGCACGGCGATGACCGGGACCGATACGAGCCCGCCAACGACGCTCGCCAGCGCCCCGTCCATGCCGGCTACGACGATGACCACCTGAGCCTCCTCAAGCCGCGCGCGTTGCGCGAGGAGTCGGTGCAAGCCGGCGACCCCGACGTCGTACACCCGTTCGACGCGGTTGCCCATTACGCCGGCCGTGACGGCTGCCTCGTCCGCGATCGGTTGGTCGGAGGTGCCGGCGGACACGATGAGGATGGTGCCCTGCCCGGTCAGTTCCCCTGCGTCTGGGCTGACGTGGCTGATTATGCGCGCGCTGTCGTGGAAGACCGCCTCCGGTACGCGGTTGCGCACGGCGGCGTAGGCCTCGGCGTCCGTTCTTGTGACCAAGAGACGGTGTCCTGCGCCGACGATGGTCTCTGCGATTCGGGCAATCTGGGTCGGTGTCTTGCCTTGACCGAAGACCACTTCCGGGAACCCTTGCCTGAGCGTCCGGTGATGGTCGATGCGGGCGAACCCCACGTCTTCAAAGGGGGCGGCTCGCATCACGCGAGCCAGTCGCGTCTGGGCGGTCTCCACCGTCAGCGCGCCGGTTCGCACGTCTTCCAGGAGCGCCTTGATGTGATCCGGTTGCATCCCAGAATGTGGGCGTCCAGGCTCTCATACGCCGCTGACGACGCCCGTACCTTCCAGTGGGGGTTCAGACTTCCATACGCCGCCGACCACCAATGTCGATTTCATCGGTGCCGGCTATCTGATCTATCTTACACACGCTCGGTGGTCGGCCACACCGCGTTCCTCCTCGGGCGTCCTGGACGCCAGAGGCATGTCCGTCCACCGCGTACCATTCATCGAGGTGTGCTGCAGGCCGCCGGTAGGTCGGGACGCACGAGAATAGATCATGACAACGTCAGCAACAGGAGGGGCGGGGCTCGAAGGGGTCGTTGCGACCTCATCCAAACTCTGCTACCTCGACGGACAACGGGGCGTGCTCGCGTATTGCGGGCACGATATCCACGATTTGGCGAGTCAGGCGACCTTTGAGGAGGTCTGCTACCTGCTATGGCACCGGCGCTTGCCGACACGCGCCGAATTGGGCGACCTCCAGACGGAGTTCGCACGGGCTCGACAGCTTCCGGCGGGTGTCGTCCGCTTGATGCGGTCATTGCCCCCTGGCCACGCCATGGACGCGGTCAGGACCCTGGTCTCGGGATTGGCGCACTACGATCCGGACGCCGGCGACGACTCGGCGGGCACGGCGCTCCGCAAGTCGGTGCGTCTAACCGCGCAAATAGGAACGCTCGTCGCGACGCTGGGGCGGCTTTCGTCCGGGGGCGGACAGATCGAGCCGGATCCCGTGCTCAGCCACGCCGGGAACTTCCTGTATCTGCTCACCGGGGAGCGTCCCGGCGGTCTGGCTACACGGGCTTTTGATGTAGCGCTGACCTTGCACGCGGACCACGAGCTGAATGCGTCGACGTTCGCGGCCAGGGTCGCCGCCGCCACACTCACCGATCTGCACTCCACAGTCGTAGCCGGCGTCGCGACCTTGAAAGGGCCGTTGCACGGCGGTGCGAACGCGGAGGTGATGAAGATGTTGTTGGCCATCGGGGAGGATGCCGACGACGACCGGGTGGAGACGACCATTCGTGGGATGCTGGCTCGCAAGCAGAAAGTACCAGGATTCGGGCATCGTGTGTATCGGACTGAGGACCCCCGCGCGACGCATCTCCGCCAGATGTCGAGTGACCTGGGCGAGCAGGCGGGAAATCTGCGATGGTTCGAGATGTCGCAGCGGATCGAGGCGGTGATGCGGGAGGAGACGGGGATTGCCGCGAATGTCGACTTTTACTCGGCGTCGACGTACTACACGCTGGGCATCGCAGTCGACCTGTTTACCCCGATCTTCGTGGTCAGTCGGGTAGCGGGGTGGACCGCCCACGTGCTCGAGCAATACGCCAACAATCGCCTGATCAGACCCCGCGCGGAGTATACGGGCCCGGAATACCCGCAGACGTTCCTACCGTTGGACCGACGCTAGCGGCGTGTATCTCGGACGACCTCAGGCTGTCCGCGCCGCGTCGGCCAGGTCGATCGAACGACCGCGCGACGCTCCACGTGTGCCTTGCCCTCCGGAAGCGCCGGATACGCCCGGAACGCGGCGGCAGACTATAATGGCGATCCCTGCATGGACCAACGCTACATTCGCAACTTCTCCATCATTGCCCACATCGATCACGGGAAATCGACACTCGCGGACCGTTTTCTTGAGATCACCGGCGCCTTGCAGGCCCGGGAGATGGAGGAGCAAGTTCTCGATTCGATGGACCTCGAGCGTGAGCGCGGCATCACCATCAAGGCCCACTCGGTCCGCCTGACCTATACCCCGGAGGGCGGTGTTCCCCACGTGTTGAACCTGATCGACACGCCCGGCCACGTGGATTTCTCGTACGAGGTCACCCGGGCCCTGACGGCGTGTGAAGGGGCGTTGCTCCTGGTCGATGCGTCGCAGGGGGTCGAGGCGCAGACCGTGGCGAACGCCTATCTCGCGGTCGACCAGGACCTCGAAATTATTCCGGTCGTCAACAAAATCGATCTGCCGGGCGCCCAGCCCGAGGAGACGATGCGCCAGATAGAAGAGATCGTCGGTCTTGACACGGCCGATGCCATCTTGGCCAGCGCCAAGGCCGGGAACGGCACTCGCGAGGTGCTCGACGCGGTGGTCAACCGCGTGCCGCCGCCAGCCGGTGACCCCGACGCGCCGTTGAAGGCGTTGATTTTCGACTCCTGGTACGACTCGTATCGTGGGGTCACGATGTTGGTCCGCGTCGTGGACGGTGCCATCCGGCCCAAGATGAAAATTCGCCTGATGGCTCGTGGACTCGACCACGATGTCGAGCAGGTCGGCGTGTTCTCACCCAAGCCGGTCGTCATGCCGGAGCTGGGCGTCGGGGAGGTTGGTTTCGTGATTGCCGGTATCAAGACGGTAAGCGACGCCAAAATCGGCGACACGTTGACCGAGACGTCGCGCCGGACCGCCAACCCGTGCGACGGTTTTACCGAGGTGAAGCCGATGGTGTTCGCCGGACTGTATCCGGTGGAAGGCCACCAGTACGCCGAGCTCCGAGACGCGCTTGAGAAGCTCCAATTGAACGACGCCTCGTTCTTTTTCACGCCGGAGACCTCGGTGGCGCTCGGGTTTGGTTTTCGTTGCGGGTTCCTGGGATTGCTCCACATGGAGATCATCCAGGAACGCCTCGAGCGCGAGTACAAGATGGACCTCGTGACGACGGCGCCAGGCGTGCTGTATCGGGTCACCACGACGGACGGCCAGACGTTTGAGGTGGACAGTCCGGCAAAGCTCCCAGACGTGGGACGGATCGAGACGCTGGAAGAGCCCGTGATCACCGCGATGATCCTGACCCCGGCCGACCATGTCGGCCCGATCCTGCAACTGTGTCAGGACAAGCGGGGGGTGCAGAAGGGACTCGAATACCTCGCGTCAAATCGCGTCATGATCACCTACGAGCTGCCCTTCAACGAAGTGGTACTTGATTTCTACGACAAGCTGAAGACGCTGTCGCGAGGGTATGCGTCGCTCGACTATCACGTCACGGGGTACTGGACGTCGCCATTAGTGAAGCTCGACCTGTTGGTGAATGAGGAGCCGGTCGATGCGTTGTCGATTATCGTGCACAAGGAGTCTGCGTATGTCCGTGGCCGCTCGCTCGCGGTCAAGCTACGGAAACTGATTCCACGCCAGATGTTCGACGTGGCCATTCAGGCGACGGTCGGCGGGCGCATTATCGCGCGTGAGTCGGTCAAAGCGCTTCGCAAGAACGTATTGGCGAAGTGCTACGGTGGCGACATCAGCCGAAAGCGAAAACTCCTAGAGAAACAAAAAGAAGGCAAACGCCGTATGAAGCGCGTCGGCCGGGTGGAGATTCCTCAAGAGGCGTTTCTCGCGGTGTTGACCGTGGATGATGATTGAGACTGCTGCCATGTCATTCCAGAAGTCGACGGCCCGCGAGTATTTCGAGTCGATCGTGATCGCGGTCATTCTCGCGCTGTTTGTACGCACGTGGGCGGTGCAGGCTTTCAAGATTCCGACCGGTTCGATGGAGCAGAACCTGTTAATCGGCGACCACCTGCTCGTCAATAAGTTCGTGTACGCGCCCACAGGTTCGGCGGAGCGGTCGTGGTTGCCGGTCACCGACGTGCGGCGGGGCGATGTGCTGGTGTTCAAGTTCCCGGAGGAGCCCGAGCGCGATTTCATCAAGCGCGTCGTTGGCCTGCCGGGAGAGACGGTGGAGCTGCGGCAGTCCCGCGTGTTCATCGACGGAGAGCCGATCGAAGAACCCTACCTCGACCTGATGCGTCCCGATGGGCAGGTGCCGTACGACATGCGCGGGACGTACGGGCCGCAGCGCGTGCCAGATGGCCACGTGTTCATGATGGGCGACAACCGTGGAGATTCGCAGGATAGTCGGTACTGGGGCGCGCTCCCGCTGGACTACGTCAAGGGACGGGCCTTCATGATGTATTGGTCCTACGAGTCCGCGAGCGAATTTTACCGGGACGTTGGGGTGGGGGCGACGCTGCGCCGGCTGACCGAGGGCGTGACGCACTTCTTCACCCGTACCCGATGGGAGCGGCTGTTCATGGCTGTGCCATGACGCGGGTGCTGACGGACGCCGTGGTTGAGGTGGGGATCTCGCAGGGGGCGCGATGGTGCGACTGATCGTGAGAGCAGGAATCGCGTTCGTCGTCGTCTACTTCGCGTGGCATGTCGGTCCGGTGTACGTCGCCCATAGACAGTTCAAGGCCGAGGTTGCGGAGACGACCCGCGCAGGTGGTCTCGGGCCGGCGCAGGAGCTGGTAACGGCGGTCCAGTCGGTTGCGAAGCGAGTTGGGGTTCCGCTCGGCACGGACGACATACGCGTGCGTAGCGATCGGACGTATGTCTATCTCGAGCTCACGTACACCAAACAGCTCCGGTTGTTTCCGACGATCACGTATCCGTGGACATTCCGCGTCAATACCCGGGCTCTGGCCATCGCCACCCAACCGTGGAACGACGTGGACTCCTGAGACTCGCGCTGCGAACCACGGCGGATGGCGTGGTGATTCCGGTGCGCGTGATCGCACGGTCACCGCGCACGCGGATCTCCGATGTGCGCGCCGGAAGAGTGGTCGTGCGGGTCTCGGCGGCGCCGGTCGATGGCGCGGCCAATCTGGCTCTGGTGAAACTGCTGGCGAAGGCCCTGGCGGTTCCGGCTGGCACGATTCGAATCGCGGCCGGGGCACGAACCCGGGACAAGAGTGTGTTGGTCGCGGGCGTGTCCCCGACGACGATCACGGGTCGGGTACAGGCGCTCCTTGCGCCCCCAGGCCAGGGCTAGCAGTCCGTGGTGAAAGTCCCGCGTCGCACCGAGACCGGCGCTGGCCCGGCCGACCAAGGCGAGAAGACGGAAAATACCGGCAGTATTTGACCGATGAACAACGCAGATCGGCCGGATTCAGCGTCGGTCGAATGCAGCGGGACTTTTACCACGGGCTGCTAGGCCGACGAGCCTGTGGCGGCCATCATTGGCCGCGGATGGTGTTCGCGGACATTGTCGGCGTTGACTCCGCGGTCCTGTCGCTGCACCACGTCCAACGTAGTGCGGAGAGTGGCAATGGAGTTCTCGAGGGACTTCTCGGCATCGCGTCGTTGATGACGCAGGTCGGTGAGCTCGCGCTCGACCTCCAGGCAGCGTGCGCGGGCCAAGCGCTCGACCTCGTCGGCTTGTCCGCGTGCTTCGCGCACGATCAGTTCCGCTTCACGCTTGGCGGCCTCTCGTATCTCGGACGACACACGCTGTGCCGCGAGTACGGTGTCGCGCGAGGGCGCTGCTCGCTGGCGGTCTTCTGCGAGTTGGGCGTGGAGAGCGCTCACGTCCTGGCGAGCACGCTCCGCGGTCCGCAACGCCAGCTCAAGGTCGTCGGCGGCTTCCGCCAAGAAGCTTGAAACCTCAGTCCGGTTGAATCCCCGCACCGCTGCGTCGAATTGCACCCGCCGCAGGTCAAGAGGGGTTAGTCGCATCGTCTGTCTCCACCTTGGGCCGCCCGTCACCCACACGTCAGCGGGACGGGTCATACACCCGCGGGCGTCGAGCGGGGCCCCCGGCCCCGCGAACGTCCGCCAGAATCATTCAGGTGTACTGTCGGTCGTTCGGGCTGGCCGCTGCAGCGGTGACGCGGGGCTACGCTTGAGCCACGGGTCTTGGGCCGAACAGAGCGGTGCCGACTCTGACGATGGTAGCCCCTTCCTCGATGGCGACCTCGAAGTCGTGGCTCATACCCATGGAGAGCTGATCGAGCTGCAGGCCGGCCCCGGTCGTCGTCGCGCACTGGTCGCGCAACTGGCGTAGCTGGCGAAAGAAGGGCCGAGTCTGCTCAGGGTCCGGTGACCAGGGAGGTAGCACCATGAGGCCTCTGACAGCAACGGATTCGCACGACGAGGCGGCGTCGATGACGCGCTGGACTTCGGCGACGGACCCGCCATGCTTCGTGGCCTCGCCGGCGAGGTCGACCTGGACGAGCACGTTCAGTGACCGGTGCAGGTCGGTCGCCGCGCGGTCCAGCCGGCGCAGCAGCGAGACGCTGTCAACGGAGTGAATCCAGTCGAATGTCTCCGCCGCCACACGGGCCTTGTTCGATTGCAGGTGCCCGATGAAGTGCCAGGTGATCCCACGCTCTAAGGTGGCGGCCTTCTTGCGCGCGGCTTCCTGGACCTTGTTCTCTCCCAGTTCGCGGAGGCCGGCCGAGACCGCAGCCTCGACGTAGTCGACCCCGAAGGTTTTTGAGACGGCGACGAGCCGGATGTCCGCTGGCGTTCGGCCGCTTCGGGCAGCCGCCGCGGCGACCCGGTCGGTGACAGAGACGAGGTTGGCGGCAACACGAGGTGCGAGGTCCATGGCGGTCGAAACGGGCGATCAGCGATCCAATGTCTCCAGGCGGCCTCTCGCGTCCTCTGCGAATTCGCCCCCTGGCGACGCACCGAGGTAGCCGGTAAACGCAAGATGGGCCGCCGACGGGTTGCCGACGACGTCATGCGCTCGGCCCAGCCAGTAGTGGGCGTCGACAAGCGTGGGATCGGCCGACACCGCGCTGTCGAACTGCCGTATCGCGTCCTCGGCATTGCCGGAGCTGAGAAATGCCCGGCCGCGAGCCAGCGTCTCCCGCGCGAGGTTCTTGGCCGTCTCGAGAGCACGGACTGTGATCCGGTTGGCCTCGCTGCGTGCGTCCGCCGCTTCGTCCGGTCGATTCTGCTTGGAGTACAGGCTCGAGAGCCCGTAGTAGGCGGCGGCATAGTCTGCTCGGATGTCGAGGGCTCGCCGAAAAGCGGCCTCGGCCGCCTCGAATCGTTCCTGCTGGCTGTAGGCGATCCCGATGTTGAAATGACAATCGAGGCACGAGGGCATGACGCGTAGTGCCGCTTCGAAGCGCTCGATAGCCTGATCGATATCACCCGAACGGTTCGCCTGTACGCCAGCCTCGAAGGCGGCGGCCGCCGCCGCGCGGTCGTTGCTGGCCGCACGCAGCCATGTGGCCGCCGCGCGTCCCGCTTCCAGGATGAAATGAACGTCGGCGGCACCGCCGGCCTGCACAAGTATGCGAAAGATCTGACTGCCCAAGGCGTCGGTTTCGGCGCTGACGGTGTAGTGGCCTGGCGGCAGTCCCGCCTGTTCGAAGCGACCGAGCTCGTCGGTCGTGGCGTCGTGGCGTGCGGTGGGAAGGCCGAGCGGCACCACGGCGACCGCGACGTTGGGCAGCGGGTCACCCCCGGAGCTGGTGACCAGGCCTCGTACCGAGCCGCTGTCTTGCGCGAATACCGGAAACGCGCAGGCCAGCAGGCCCCACACTGCGAGTAGACCCCAAAGGGGGCGTGCACCGAGCTTCACGGTAGCCACGGTGCCAGTCTACATGCCTTTCCGGGACAAGAACTCCTGCACATCGCCAATGTCCCGAACGATCGGCGAGGGTGGTAGCGATGCCAGGAAACGCCGACCGTACGCCTTGGTGAGCATCCGGGGGTCGAGGATCGACAGCACCCCGCGGTCTTGCCGATGTCGAATGAGACGGCCGATCCCTTGCAAGAGGGTGAGGATGGCCAGGGGCACCTGATAGTCCGAGAACGGGCTGCCACCGTCCCGAGCGATAGCGTCCATGCGTGCAGCCGTGATCGGGTCACCGGGCGGCGTGAAGGGGAGCTTGTCGATGATGACGCAGCTCAAGGTGTCGCCGGCCACGTCGACCCCCTGCCAGAAACTGGAGGTGGCCAGCAGGACGGCATTCGGGGTCGCGCGGAAGTTTCGGAGCAGCACGGACCGCGGGGCGGTGCCTTGCACCAGAAGAGGAAACCGGCTGCTGGTTGCGATCAGCTGGTGTACGTGCCGCAGGTTCGCGTAGCTGGTGAACAAGACGAAGGCACGTCCGCGGGTTGCCTCCAGCAACGTGGTGATGTGGTCGGCCGCTGCCCGCGTGAAGTCCGGCGCGCGGGGTTCCGGCATGTCGGACGGCAGATACAGCACGGTCTGATCGGCGTAGTCGAACTCCGACGTCAGCCTGATTTCGGCGGCGTCGAGAATGCCGAGTCGCGAGCGCTGGTAGTCGAATGACTCGTCCACGGCAAGTGTCGCGGAGGTCAGGACGGTGGCGTTCATCCGCTCGAGCAGTAGTTCCCGGATGATCGAAGACACGTCGACTGGCGATGCTCGCAGGAACACGCCGCGCCCCCTCCGCTCCAGAAAATAGACAAAACCGATGTCCGCCGCATCCAGGACGAAGTCAAGCTGGTCGCCGAGCTCCCGTGCTCGGCGTCCTAGCGAACGGAGGTCTTCGGAGTGGTCGGTGAGGGGCGCGACCGTGTCTTCGAGCGCGCGGAGTGCGCTCGACAGCCGTCGGCCTAGCTCCATGACCGGCGCCAGGATGTCAGCGTCGAGACGCGTGCGGTCGGCTGCAGGGAGATGCCTCTGCACGGCACCGAAGAACAGCACGCTCAAGCGTTCTATCCGGTCGAGATCGGCTCGGGCGTGGTCCGCCGCGTCAGGCGTCTTAGCCACGTCGCGGTCGAGATACCGGGTGGCGTCGCCGACGAGACGTTCGAGCCGGTAGGTGCTGATCGACACGCCGAAGTACTGCGTCGCGACGTCTTCGAGCTGATGGGCCTCATCGATGACCGCATAGTGGCAGGCCGGAATCACCTCGCCGTAGGCGGACTGGCGTACCGCGGCGTCGGCGCACAGCAGGTGATGGTTCACGATCACGAGGTCGGCCTCGGCCGCCTGCCGCCGCATCCGCGTCACAAAGCACTCGTCGTATTGCGGGCAGTCGGTCCCGACGCAGTTCTCGGACGTGGCCGAAATCTCTCCCCAGAATGGAAGGTCGTCGGGTAGGTCCTCGATCTCCGTCCGATCGCCGGTCTCGGTCTGGCGGGCCCACTCAGCAATGTCTTCCACGTACCCCTGGTCCGTCGGGGTCCGCGCTTCGTCTCCGTTGTGATACGCGTCGAAGCGATGGAGACAGAGGTAATTCCCCCGGCCCTTCATGTAGGTGGCCGTGAAGCGCGCGTCCAGCGCCTCGCGAAGAGCCGGAAGGTCCTTGTAGTAGATCTGATCCTGAAGCTGCTTGGTGCCGGTCGAGAGCAAGACCCGGTGGCCGCTGAGGATGGCCGGTACGAGGTAGGCCAGGGTCTTCCCGATCCCGGTTCCCGCCTCGGCGAGTAGGACGCCCCCGCTTTCGAATATTTCGGCGACCCCGACCGCCATCTCACGTTGACTGTCTCGCGCCTCGAATGCGGGCAGGGCCTGGCTCAGGGCGCCGCCCTCCGCGAACGCGGCCTCGACCCGTTCTGGGAGCGACGATGCGAGGATCGGGGACTCGGTGTCCTGTTGCGCGCTGTCCATGTGGTGTGAAGCCCTACCGCTCTACCGACGTCCGGGACCGGCTATCCGGTCATTCCGGATACAAGGGAAACCGGTCGCACAGCGTCTTGACCTCCGCCCGCACCATGGTGCCCACCGCTTCGTCGTCCGGGTCAGCGAGAACGCGAGCGATGAAGCCGGCGATCAGGTCCATCTCCGCTTCGGCCATGCCGCGTGTCGTGATGGCTGGCGTGCCGATGCGGATGCCGCTGGCTACCATCGGCGGGTTTTCGTCGAACGGGATCGCGTTCTTGTTCACGGTGATGCCCGCCTTGCCCAAGGCCGCCTCGGCTACTTTGCCGGTGATACCTTTTGAGAAGACGTCAACCAACAGTAAGTGATTGTCTGTGCCGCCGCTGACGAGCCTGAACCCGGCATCGACGAGAGCGGTGCCAAGCCGCGCCGCATTCGCAACCGTCTGGCGTTGGTAGTCCACGAACGCTGGTTCCGACGCTTCCTTGAAGCACACCGCCTTGGCGGCAATCACATGCATCAGCGGACCGCCCTGCACGCCGGGGAACAGTGCCCGATTGACGGCCTTGGCGTGTGCCTCTCGGCAGAGCACCAGACCCCCTCGTGGGCCGCGCAATGTCTTGTGGGTCGTGGTCGTGACGATGTCGGAATGCGGAACGGGGCTGGGGTGCACCCCGGTCGCCACGAGGCCGGCAATGTGCGCCATATCGGTGACCATGACCGCGCCCACGTCGTCTGCCACCTGGCGGATACGGGCGAAGTCGATGATGCGCGGATAGGCACTGGCCCCGACCATAATCATTTTGGGCGTGTGCTCGCGAGCCAACCGCTCCAACTCGTCGTAGTCGATACGCTGGTCGTCCCGGCGCACTCCGTACGGCACGATGTTATAGAGCTGGCCGGAGAAGTTGAGCGGGTGACCATGAGTGAGGTGCCCGCCGTGCGCCAGGTCCATGCCGAGCACGGTGTCGCCGGCGCGAACGAGCGCGAAGTAGGCAGCCATGTTCGCCTGCGCGCCGGAATGCGGCTGCACGTTCGCGTGGTCGGCGCCAAAGAGCGCCAACGCCCGTTGGATGGCCAGCGACTCGGCGACATCGACATGCTCGCAGCCGCCGTAGTACCGACGGCCGGGATATCCCTCCGCGTACTTATTGGTCAGCACCGAACCGGCCGCCTCCAGGACGGCCCGGCTCACGAAATTCTCGGATGCGATCAACTCGAGACCGTTGTTCTGTCGCGTCGTCTCGTCACGGAGGACGACCGCAATAGCGGGATCGATGTCCCGGAGGGGCCGCTGGCGGGGGCTCACCGGACTGTCGGTGATCGGAGGCATGACGTCCTTTCGCAATATTAAAGGGAGGAGGAGTGCGGGGTCGACGCCCGCCGGGCGGTAAATCAGCCCAGATTCTACTATAGGCGCGCCACCGAATTCGGTCGGATCGAGCCGCCCGGATCGCGTGCTATAGTGCCAAACATGGCCGAAAATATCTCTTTTCCGTCGTCGCCCGCAGACGGCTTCGCCGACGCGTACCCCGGTTCTCGGAAAGTACTGGTTCCAGGTGACCGGGTCCAGGTCCCGATGCGCGAGATTACGCTATCGGGCGGGGAGCCGCCGGTCCGGGTGTACGACACGAGCGGACCCCACGGGGGAGACGTTCGAGAAGGATTGGCACCCCTGCGTGCGCCATGGATCGCCGGTCGAGGCGGCATCGTGGAAGAGCCGCGGACGCCACGGAAGGGTCAGACGGCCCCGGCCGGTGCGGCCGCGACGCGGCGAGGGACGAACGGCGTCACCCAGTTGCACTACGCGCGGCGTGGGACCGTGACGGAGGAAATGGAGTTCGTGGCGTTGCGGGAGGGCTTCGAGCCGGAGTTCGTCCGTGACGAGGTGGCCCGGGGTCGCGCCATCATTCCCGCCAACATTAACCACCCCGAGCTCGAGCCGATGGCGATTGGCCGCAATTTTCTCGTCAAGATCAACGCCAATATCGGGAACTCCGCCGTGTCCTCCTCGATCGAGGAGGAAGTGGAGAAGCTCCGCTGGTCCACGCTGTGGGGCGCGGACACCGTCATGGATTTGTCGACAGGGCCGAACATTCACGAGACCCGCGAATGGATCATCCGCAACTCTCCGGTACCGATCGGCACCGTGCCCATCTATCAGGCGCTCGAAAAGGTGGATGGCCGGCCGGAGGAGCTGACGTGGGAACTGTATCGTGACACGCTGATCGAACAGGCCGAACAGGGGGTCGACTACTTCACCGTCCACGCCGGGGTTCTGCTGCGATACATCCCGATGACGGCGCGCCGGGTCACGGGCATCGTGTCTCGGGGCGGCTCCATCATGGCCAAGTGGTGTCTTGAGCATCACGAAGAGAACTTCACCTACACGCACTTCCGCGAGATCTGCGAGATCATGCAGGCGTACGACGTCTCGTTCTCATTGGGTGACGGTCTGCGCCCGGGCTCGATCGCCGACGCCAACGACGAGGCCCAGTTTGCGGAGTTGCGGACTCAGGGTGAGCTCAACCGCATAGCTTGGGAGTACGACGTGCAGGTGATGAACGAGGGGCCCGGTCATGTCCCCTTGCACCTCATCAAGGAAAACATGGAGAACCAGCTGGAATGGTGTGAGGAGGCGCCGTTCTACACCCTGGGCCCCTTGACCACCGACATTGCGCCCGGCTACGACCACATCACGTCCGCAATTGGGGCGGCCATGATCGGGTGGTACGGGACGGCGATGCTCTGCTACGTCACTCCGAAAGAGCACCTCGGGTTGCCCAATCGGGACGATGTGAAGGCGGGGGTCATTGCCTACAAGATTGCCGCGCACGCGGCGGACCTCGGGAAAGGTCATCCCGGGGCGCAGGCGTGGGACGATGCGTTGTCCAAAGCGCGGTTCGACTTCCGCTGGGAGGATCAGTTCAATCTCGCCCTGGATCCGCAGACAGCGCGTGCCTACCATGACGAGACGCTACCGGCCGACGGGGCCAAGGTCGCGCATTTCTGCTCCATGTGCGGTCCCAAGTTCTGCAGCATGGAGTTGACGCAACAGGTGCGGGAATACGCCGCCGGCCAGGGCGTGGGGGAGACCGACGCGTTGCGCGTGGGGATGGAAGAAAAATCAGCCGAGTTCCGCAAAGAGCGTGAGCTCTACGTCACCGCGTCCACGGAAGAGCCGGTCAGCGCCGGGCCTGTTCCGGGAGCGCGGGAACAAGCTGGATGATAGTCCTGAACCTTGCCGGTTCGCTGCCGGTCGTGTTCAGGTAGCCCTCGGAGCCGTTCCACGAGTAGTCCTTTACCGTCACACCTGGCGGGAACGCCATCTCTTCCTCTCGGAACCGTCCGACCTCGAACATGTGCGTGGCGGGCCCGTCGAACACGCGGTCACCTCGTTCGTCGAGGACGACCGCGTAGTACCGCACCATTTCCTCGAAGCTCGAGTTGGTGCCAAACAAGTAATATCGTTGGCCCCGGCCAGCATCGTAGGACGTGAGGAACTGCGCGCTCGGATATATCGGGAGGCCTAAGGTCGCTTCGGTCGGTATGTTGTCGGTGGGGACGGACGGTGCTTGCACCGGGGCCGAGGTCAACGGTCGCGCCGGGGCCGGTGCGACCGGGACGGACCCGTCGGTCGGAGTCGCGGGACGCGGAAATGGGCGCGGCGCCGGTTGCCGCCGCTGCGACGTTGCCGTCAGCGTGGATCCGGCCAGCGCCAGAATCACACAGCCAGTGAGGAGGCGACGCATGCACATACGGCCATTATGCGGGCGCGATCACACTGGTGCAAGTCGTGGTCGGTGGCGGGTGCGTCCCGACTTTGGCTAGCCAGTGATGGCCGCGCGCCAGTAATCAAGCAGACTCGCCAGAGTCGCTTCGAGGGGAATTTGCGGCTCCCAGCCGACCGCGCGCTTGAGGCGGGAGGGGTCACCGAGCAGCAACGGGTTGTCACTCGGTCGCATGCGCCCGGGGGCCTGCTGGACAGTGACGTCCACCGCTGCGCATGCCACCAGGCCGTCCAGCACGGCTCCGGTTCGGTGCGCGGTTCCGGTGCACACATTGTAGGGCGTCGCCGGGATGCCCGCCGACATTAAGAGATGGTAGGCGCGCACCGTGTCCCGCACGTCTGTTAGATCCCGTCTGGACTCCAGGTTGCCCACAGAGAGCACCGGTGAGGCGTGCCCCGCCTCGATTCTGGCGATCTGGTGGGCAAAACTCGACGCGGCGAAGCCGAGCGATTGTCCCGGGCCGACGTGTGTGAACGAGCGGGTGACCAGCACCGCCAAGCCGTCCTGTCGAGCGGCGGCGAGGCCAACCATTTCTTGGGCGAGCTTGCTGAGTCCGTATGGACTGACCGGACCAAGTGCTCCGGTTTCGTCGATTGCCGTGTCCGACGGCTTGTAGATGAGGGCTGATCCCGGTATCAGCGTGCGCGCCTCTGGCGCGTGATCACGCAGTGCGGCCAGCAAGTGCTCGGTCCCCAACACGTTCGTGCGCAAGGTTGCGTAGCTGTTGGACCAGGAATCTCCGACGCTCGCGACGCCGGCACAGTGATACACCTGTGTGGGTTTGATCTCTGTGATCGCCTGGGAGACTGCGCGCACGTCCAGCAAATCGACTTCGGCCCAGCGGACACGGCCGTCTCCGGGTGTCGGCCCAGCCCCAGTGGCGGCCGACCCGCCCTGAGTCTGAGGGCGTCGCCAGGCAACCAGTGTCGATGAAGTGTGGCGACCGCTCAGCAGTCTGAGCAGATGGCTGCCGACAAAGCCGGCTGCCCCGGTGACCAGGATTGTTTCCACCACGGACTGCTAGCTGGTTTCGGCCGTTCGCGTCCGATACTGGGTCTCGTAGTACTCGCGGTAGGCGGGGTCCGCCTCCTTGATAGGTCGCCACCACCACTCGTTGTCTCGATACCACGCCACTGTGGTCTGCAGACCTTCGTCGAACGCGTGGCGGGGCTGCCAGCCCAGGGCCCGCAGTTTTGTCGTGTCGAGCGAATAACGGCGGTCGTGACCCAGCCTGTCCTCGACGGGTGTGATCAGGGAGGCCGGCCGATCGAGCTCGGTCAGGATCCGGTGGGTCAGGTCGAGGTTCTCGACCTCGTTGCCGCCGCCGACGTTGTAGACCTCGCCGTTGTCGCCCGCGTCGATCAACAGATCAACCGCGTGGCAGTGGTCCTCGACATGCAGCCAGTCCCGGATGTTGCGTCCGTCTCCGTAGAGAGGGACTGGAAGCTGGTCGATGGCATTGGTCACGAACAACGGAATGACCTTCTCTGGAAACTGCCGAGGGCCATAGTTGTTCGACGCACGCGTGATGATGACAGGCACCCCGTGCGTGGCCCAATAGCTGTAGGCCAACCGGTCCGCGCCCGCCTTGCTCGCGGCGTAGGGGTTGCGCGGCTTCAGTTCGTCGACTTCGGTGCTCGAGCCGGTCTCGACGCTGCCGTAGACCTCATCGGTCGAAATCTGGATGAATCGGCGTACGCGGGCGGCCTTGCGGGCGGCGTCGAGCAGCACGAAGCTGCCATAGACGTCCGTTGTGATGAACGCGCCGGCATCCTGCAACGAACGGTCAACATGGGTCTCGGCCGCGAAGTGCACGATGACATCTGACTCCCGCACCAATGGGTCGGCCACCACGGGATCGCACACGTCACCCTCGACGAACCGATGACGCGGGTCATCGATCACGTCGCGGAGGTTCTCCAGGCGGCCGGCGTAGGTCAGCTTGTCGAGGGTCGTGACCCGCCACTCCGGGTGGGCGGCCAGGGCGTGGAGGACGAAGTTACTGCCGATGAAGCCGGCTCCGCCGGTCACAAGCACCGATACTGTAGGCTCCGTCATCGACTGCTGACCTCCGCCGGTCCGCTGAGCATGAGCGATGGGGTCAACTGCATGTGTTCCATTATTATCGCAACTCGCCCGCGCCGGTGCCCACACCAAATGCCCCGAGCATGTTCGAGAAGGTCGAGAGGCCTGCCAGGGTGAACGACAGATTGAAACGCCGATCCTGCGCGACCCGTACTCGAGCGCCGAGCCCCTCCAGGTTGAACGATTGATACTCGAACGCGACGCCACAGCACTGGGCGTTGTAGTACCACACGATTCGCTGCTGAAGAAACCGCCCACCGAGAACATCGTAGTTGAACTGGTACACCCCGCCCATCGAGTCGTCAGACGTCTTCAGGTTCGTGAAGGAATTGATGTAGTGGTCGAGGTTGTCGCGGACGTCGAACCCTCTGAGTCCTTCGACGAAGCGGCGCTGGCTCCAGCCCGTGACCTGCTGAAACCACCCGCCGATCTCGATATTGGCATCAGCGCCGATCTGGCGGAATGCCCAGAACTGCGTATCGTACTCGGCCCGAAACGTGCCGGACAGGAGGTTGGTGGGATTGGCCCGCGCCGTAATCGCGACGGGGGAGAACTTGCTCGGTGCCGAACTCTTACCCTGGAAACTGGTTCGGAATTGGCGGTCGAACTGGGCGGCGTTCTCATCGGTGTAGTAGCTCTGCTCCAGCGTGACCGTCAGAATCTCCTGCGCCACCGCTGCTCCGCCGTCCTCGGCGCGTCTGGCGTAGAGGCGATTGTTGAGTCCGTACCGGAGTTGGGTGACATTGCCGACGATGGAATCAGTGCCTTCCAGCTGCACAATCTGGTCGAAATTGTCGATTGCGGTGACTCGCTGCACGCTCAGCTGTGGTTCGATGACGTGCTTCATGCGCTCCGAGTAGCTGCTGCCGGGTGTGTCCCACACCTTGACGAACACCGGGCCGGTGATCAGCGCTTGCATGTCGAGGAACGATCGCCCGATCCCCGTGTCGATTTGCTCCCCTCCGGCGATGCTTTCGGTCCAGTAGGTCTGTCGCCAGGCGACAGACGAGTTCACGGTCAGGAAAGGCCATTTTGTGAATGGGACTCGGACGAGCGGGCTGACGTCGACTCGATTCAAGCCGGAATTCACTTCTTCGTCACCGAAGCGCGACCGGCGTAGCAGATTCGCGTACTCAGACGTGAAGCCGAAGTACACCGGCGAGCCCAGCAGCGAACGCTCGGACTGATTGAATGAGACCCGCGGTCCGGCTCCGTACTGACTCGCGTCGTCCGCCCCGAAGAACGTCTCGGCGACGTCTCCGGTGCCACTTAGTGTGTAGGCGCCCCAGGACCCGGTAACGTTGCCTCCGAAGCTTCGGGAACTGTTCGAGGCTTCGAACACGTTGGTCTGGTAGGTCTGCTGCACCGTGACGTCGGAGAAGTAGTCGATCTGCCCGCGGGCGGTGATCGAGTCCGAGACGCGATGCCGCGCGTTCCCTCGCAACTGGTAGCTTCGTCGGGCCGGGAACGCCGATTCGCCCGTGCCGGGGCCGAACTGGTCGGTCAGGGTGGTTTCCCGTTCGTTCAGGAAGTAGGTCTCCGCGTTCCCCTGCGAACCCGGGCCCGCGACGTAGCGATACTCTCCGCCATATCCCTGTCCAGTCGAGGTGAAGAGGTCATGAAACAGCGTGGCGTCGTGGCTTCGGTTGATCGCCCAGAAAAAGGCATTGCTGATCGACTGGCCTCGGATGGTCGACGCGCCGTAGGTGGGCATCAGGATGCCGGTGGCACGGTCATCCTGCTGGATGGGGTAGTACAGAATCGGGAGATAGAACAGGGGGACGCCCTTGACCTTGAGTACCGCGCTCCGCAGCAACGCGTACTGGTCCAGGTTGATCGTGACTGAACCCGCCTGGACCTCCCACCGAGGGGTCGGTTGTACGCACGACGTGAAACCACCGCGCGTGAGCTTGTAGGTACGAGTACCGGTCTTCTCGATGAGCTCGCCCCAGAACTGCATCTCTGGTTCCGAGGTGCCGAACATGCTTGGGATCACGTCCTCTACCAGCAGGTTCGAGCCGCGCGCATCGAAGAACGTTCCCGTGAGATCGTCGATGTTGACTTCGGCCCGATCAGCGGCGATTCGGGCGCCACCCGACATGAACACGACGTTTCCGGTCGCGACCAGTCGTGATTCCTCGAGGTAGAACTCGACTCGATCGGCGAAGAACTCCCACGCGTCATCACCATCGCCACCGCGCAACTCGACATCGCCCATCCACAGGAGTAGGTCCCCTTCCCGCGTCGTCGTCATGGCGACTCGTTCAGTGATGGAAGGCGGCAACTGGGCGCGCGCCGTACCGGCCGTCGCGGCCACGACAAGCGAGCAGAGCAGAAGAAAGCGAGTCATCCGGCAGGCGGGAGGTTGTCGCCGAGGGTCGGCACGACGCTCAACGCAGGATTCCCGAAGGATATCACGCTGGATACCGACCCTCATCGCGCGTCGTGTCTCCGCGTGGCGCCTTTTGATTCGGCGGTGGAGAGCACCTGTCCGACGAGGAAGAGTGAGCCAGTCACGCAGACCGTCGTGTGGCGTCGCCACGCGGCGGTGACCGCGCGCCAGGGGTTCGCCTCCTCCGTTACCGGAATTCCGCCAGCGAGGCGTCTGACGCGGGCGGCGAGCTCAGACGGCGGGACCGCGCGAGGCGTCTCCGAGGCGGTGCAGATGAACTCCGTCGCCGCGGGGCGCAGCGCCGACATGATGCCGTCCGTATCTTTGTCGGCCATGGCGCCGATCACGAGGGGCAGCCCATGAGGGTAGGTTTCTCGAATGAAGACGGCGAGGGTGGCCGCCGCGGCCGGGTTGTGGGCCGCGTCGAACAGGATAGTCCCGTGGGGCTCGACCTCGACCAGGTCCAAACGGCCCGGCCATTCGACGCCGCTGAGCCCGCTGACGATCGCCTCACTCGCCACCGGGAGGCCGACGTCCGACAGTTCCTCCAAGAGACGTGCCGCACCGATTGCGTTCGACACTTGATGGGCGCCGGCAAGCCCGAGACGGAACGGCGGGTAGGTCTGTCTCGGGGTCGTGAGCCGCAGCAGCGTCCGAAAGCGGTCGCTGTTGACGACCGCCTCCGACCCCTGGTCGGCGCACACCAGGCGTGCGTCGTGGGCCCGGCAGGTATCCTCGAATATCGTCAGTAGGCGGGGCCGCGTCTCGGTCGTCACCACGATCATGCCGGGCTTGATGATCCCTGCCTTTTCAGCCGCGATCGCCTCGAGTGTGTCGCCCAGATACTCCTGGTGTTCCAAGCCGATCGGGGTGATGGCTCCCGCCACGGGCGTCACGATATTGGTGGCGTCGAACCGGCCCCCCATGCCGACTTCCAGGACCGCCACGTCAACGGCTCGCCGGCGGAACCAGGACAATGCGATCGCCGTCGTCATTTCAAAGAACGTGGCTGGCTGCGCCAGGCTCCCGGCGGAGACGAGATCGTCAACCCGTGCCTGGACCTCGGCGGCCTCCTGGCGGAGATCTGGCTCCGAGATGGGCGTTCCGTCCACCACGAACCGCTCGGTCAGCCTGCGCAGGTGGGGTGAGGTGTAGCGGCCCACACGGTAGCCCGCGGAGCGGAGAGCGGCGTCCGTCATCGCCACCACTGAGCCTTTGCCGTTGGTGCCGGCGACGATGATGCTGCGATACGACGACGCGGGGTCGCCCATCGCGGCGGTGACCCGTCCGATCGCGTCCAGTCCCGGCTTGATGCCGAATCGTCGCAATCCTGCCAGTGCCTGAAGAGGGTCCATGGGCGCGTTTTTCGTCACGCGAGCGGCAGGTCGAGGGGGCTGTCTGCGGCAGCTCGGTCCGACGAGCTCGGCGGGTCGGACGCCCCCGCGTCGGGAGGGGTCGCACCGAGAAACCGCAGCAGCCGCGCCAGGGTCGGCGCCAATTCGCGTCGGTCGACGACCATGTCGACCATCCCGTGCTCGAGCAGATACTCGCTCCGCTGAAACCCCCGTGGGAGGCGCGCGCCGCCTTGCGCAATCACCTGCGGCGGCGCAAAGCCGATGCGCGCGCCCGGCTCCGCGACGGTGATGTCTGCCAACATCGCCAGACTAGCGGCGACCGCTCCGGTGGTCGGGTCGGTGAGCACGGTGAGATACGGCACCCGGGCCCTGTCCAGCCGTCCCAGGGCGCCGCTGACCTTCGCCATCTGCACCAACGAGAGGGTGCCTTCCATCACACGCGCGCCCGAGGAGGCGCAGACCACGACCAACGGTCGACGCTGCGCCAATGACCGGTCGACCGCGCGGGTGATTTTCTCGCCGCCGACCACCCCCAGACTGCCACCGATGAACCCGAACTCCATCGCCACCGCTTCGATGGTCAGCCCGTCGATGGCGCCGGTCGCCGTGATCACGGCATCGCGTAGCCCGGTAAGGGCGCTGCCCTTCTGGAGGCGGGTGCGATACGGGGCCCGGTCGGCGAACGTGAGCGGATCGGTCGACGCCAGACCGGCATCGTGCTCGATCCACCGTCCGTCATCGAGCAACGTGCGTAGTCTGGCCGCGGCGCCCAGGGGCAGATGGTGGCCACACGACGAGCAGACGCGGAGCGTGGTGGCCAGGTCCTGGTCCCGCAGCACCCGCGAGCACTGTGGGCAGGTCAGCCAGAGACCCGAACTCTCCGGCCCGGTGGATGGTGCCGGTGTCTTCGTGTGCCAGGCCATGGGGTGGCTACCGCGGCACGTAGTAGCGTGTCCCTTGGCCAATCAGGCGTACCTGCTTCAAGAGGTCGTCGATGGCGGGGTCACCCCACTCGAGGTCAATGTGTGAGGTTTCGACGACGAGGAGTGGCGTCGAGTTGTAGTGGAAGAAGAAGTGCGTGTACGCCTCATTCAGCTCACGCAGATACTCCGGTTCCGGCGGTACGTCGCCGGTTTCCTGGTATTCGCGGTCTCGCGCGGCAACCCGGCGTTGCAGGGTCTCAGTCGGCACCTGGAGGTAGATGACCAGATCCGGGGCCGCCACGTCAGCGGCGAGCAGATCGAAGAGACGCTGATAAATGAACAGTTCGTTGTCGTCCAGATTGAGGTAGGCGTAGATCTTGTCCTTGTCGAAGAGATAGTCGGACACGACCTGTTGGGCAAAGAGGCTGGACTGCCGCAATTCGACCTGTTGGCGATGGCGTCGCAGCAGCGAGAAGAGTTGGGCCTGGAACGCCGCGCCAGGCCGTCCGGCCGCGAAGTCGGCGAGGAACGGATTGTTCGTCTCGTCACGAACCACCGTGGCCTCAAGGCGAGCGCCCAGCCTGCGGCAGAGCGCAGTTTTTCCGGCGCCGATCGGGCCCTCGATCGCGATATGGCGGAACTCCACCCTGGCGCGAGTATACCAGCCCGCCGGGCTCATCTCGGTCTTCCACCGCACGCGAATGCGGACGGGCCGCGTGATACGATGCGTCGACGGCACCCGTCGTTGCAACCGATTTTCATGACTTCCGCTCGGTCCACCGGCGTGGTGTGTGTCCTGCTCGCAGGACTCACGTTTGTCGGATGCTCTGCGGCGCCACCGCCGGTGATCCTGCCGGACGCTCCGACCCTGGTGTCCTACGAGCAAAAGCTGGCGTGGATTCTGCAGCTTGAGGACCAGCGCCTGCTACGCGATCCGGCGCTACCTGCCCCTGAACCGCCGTCGTCGCCCCTCGCTCCCGTGCAGCCAGAAGCCACGCCCGCGTCGGTTCAGGACGGGGTATCGGAACCGGGTCTTCCGATGGTGCCGATGGTGCCGATGGTGCCGTCAGACGTCCCGGACTTGACGCGTCTCGCGCAAGACGCCAGTGCGGCAGTCCGCCGGCGGGCGGTTGTGGCGTTGGGCCGGGTGCGGCTCGCCGGCGGGGTCGGGACGGTCGTGGATGCGCTCTCTGACTCCCAGCGGGAAGTGCGGGAGAGCGCCGCCTTCGGGCTGGGGCTCATCGGCGACCCGATCGCCTCCGAGCCGCTGATTGACGCTTTGCGTGACGTGTCTCCCGTCGTGCAGGCGCGGGCCGCGCAGGCGCTGGCGCTGATTGGCGCGACCGATGCGGTCGATGCGATCCAGACGATGGTCGCGAGGCATGTGACCGAGGCCTACGCCGTCGACCCGGAGGACCTCGCGTATCCGCTCACCCCCCGCATCGAAGCGTTCCGTGCCGGTATCTATGCGCTGGCGTCTCTCGGAGCGTATGACGCGCTCGCGGCCACGGTGCTCACGGACGAGGGGGAGCCCATCCTGTGGTGGTGGCCCGTCGCCTACGCGCTCGGGCAAGTCGGCGACGTCCGAGCGGTGGGGCCATTGAGCACGCTGGTCGGCACCCAAGGGAGCATCGGCGTTGCCATGGCGGCGAAGGGGCTAGGCGCCTTGGGTGATCCCGCAGGACTGCCCGCACTGCTCGAGTTACTCGATCTTCGGCGCCGCGACCTGCGCGTGGTGGTGAGCGCGGTGCGGGCGTTGGGTGAACTGGGAGACGTGACGGCGGCGCCGGCGCTCCGTCGGTTGCTGCTGACACCGGACCTCGATCCGACGTTGTTGCTCGAACTGGTGGAGGCGCTGACTGCGGTAGGCGCGCGCGAGTCGACCGATATCATGATCGAGTTGGTGACCCATCGGTCGCCGCGGTTGCGTGGGGCCGCCGTCCGGGGATTGGCCCAACTGGACCCCGATCTGTTTCTCGTGGTGCTGTCCGGGTTGCCCCAGGATCCCCAGTGGGAGGTGCGCGCAGAATTGGCCCGGGCCTTCGCGCTGGTAGCCCCGGACGTCGCCGCATTCCGGCTCACCATGCTGCTCGACGACCAGGACCGACGAGTCATTCCGGCCGTGCTGCGCGGACTGGTTGGGGTGGGTGCGCCAAATGCGGAGGAGGTCTTGCTCGCCCACTTGTTGGATGAAGATGTGGTCGTTCGCAAGACGGCAGCCGTGTTGCTCGGAGGCCTCGGGTCGCGGACGGCGGTCGAGCCACTTGCGGTTTCGTATCGGGCAGCGGCCGCCGACCCCTCCTATCTGGCTCGGGCCGCGGCGGTCGACAGTCTGGCCAAGATAGGTGGACCGCTTGCGCTCGACGTGCTCCGCGAGGCGTTGGACGATGCGGACTGGGCTGTCCGCCTGCGGGCCGCTGAACATCTCGCGATACTCGACCCGTCGACAGATGCCGAGACCGTCATTCGTCCCGCGCCATCGCGGTTTCCTGTCGAGGCGTATCAGGCTGCGGAACTGATTACCCCTTCCGTGTCTCCCCACGTCTTCATCGATACGGACCGGGGCACGATCCAGCTAGAACTCGCCGTCAATGAGGCTCCGCTGACCGCCGACAATTTCATGCGGCTCGCCCGCTCCGGCTTCTACAACGGACTGTTGATTCATCGCGTGGTGCCAAACTACGTCGTCCAGACTGGCGACCCGCGCAGTGACAGCGAGGGAGGACCGGGGTACACCATTCGCGACGAACTGAGTCCGCTGCCATATTTACGCGGTACGGTCGGGATGGCGCTCGATTGGGCCGATACCGGTGGCAGCCAGTTCTTTGTCGCGACGACACCGCAGCCGCAGCTGGATGGCCGGTATACCGCGTTTGCGCGGGTCATAGATGGAATGGACGTCGTCGACCAGTTGCAGGCAGGGGATGTCATCACGCAGGTGCGGGTCTGGGACGGCACGACGCCATCCGAATAGGCGACAGCGGGCGGTACAAAAAAAAAGGGCGACTACATCGCCCTTTTTTTTTGGAATGCGGAAACGTTTAGCGCTTTTTCGCGCCCTTCTTGGCCGCGGCTTTCTTGACAACCTTCTTCACAGCCTTCTTCACAGCCTTCTTGGCTGCGGGCTTCTTAGCTGCGACCTTCTTCTTGGCCGCCGGCTTCTTCGCGGCCGCCTTCTTGACTACCTTCTTGACCGCCTTTTTCGCTGCTGCCTTCTTTGCCATTCGTCCTCCTCAGCACTGCGGAACTCAACCGTGCACCTGTGTTGAATCACAACAGGTAGCCTGAGCGTCCCACCCTCATACTAGATGTAGATTATGGGTGAGAAATTTGACGTGTCAAGCACAAATTTTCACAAAAGTCAAAACGCACGTCTGTATCTCACCCCGTTGTGTCTTCTATCGGTCGGACGCCTACCCCTCAGTAGGTGTCTCTAGCGCGCTGGTGCGGGTCTCCTGTTTGTCGGCGTGACGCTCGACGGCCAGCTCAATGAGTCGGTCCAACATGTCCGCGTAAGGGACCCCGCTGGCCAACCACATCTTGGCGAACATGCTGATGGTCGTGAAACCGGGATGGGTATTGATCTCGTTGAGGAAGAGTCGGCCGTCGTCGCGCCCGAGGAGAAAGTCCACCCTCGCCATCCCAGCCGCATCGATGGCGAGGAAGGCATCGAGGGCCATGCGCTTGACCCTCTCGGCTTGGTCGGGGCTCAACTGCGCCGGGATGGTCGTGGTCGACCGGTCGTCGAGATACTTCGCTTCGAAGTCATAGAACTCGCGGGCGGTGGCGATCTCGCCGGGCACTGAGGCTTCTGGGATGTCGTTGCCGAGTACCGCGCACTCGATCTCCCGACAGGTTGTTACCGCCTCTTCCACCACAATCTTACGGTCGAACTGCGAGGCCAGGTCGAGCGCTGCGGGCAACGTGTCGGGTCCGGCAACCCGAGAGATGCCCACGCTTGACCCGAGATTGGCCGGCTTGACGAACATGGGGAAATGCAGTGCCGTCGCCAGGCGCGTCGCCGTGTCGGTGCGGTGCGCCCGCCATGTCCCCCGCAAGACGACTTGGTGTCGGACGATCGGGAGTCCGCGCGCCGCGAACAGTTCCTTCATGACCGCCTTGTCCATGCCCACAGCGGCTGCCAGGACGCCGGACCCGACATACGGAATGTTGGCCAGCTCCAACAATCCTTGCAGGGTGCCGTCCTCTCCGTAGGGGCCGTGCACGATCGGGAAGATCACATCGAGGCCAAGCCCGTTGACGATGGCGTCACCAGTATGTTCGGTTCCGGCGTCACCCGACCCGCGTCGCTCAATCGTCAGCAAGGTCTCGTCACCCGGGTGCGCGACCAGGTGGACCTCGCGGGCCGCGCGTGTCCCGTGCGCCTGTTCGAGTCGGGCGTGCTCGATAGTCTGGGCGGCTGAGTCGAGAACCGGTGGCCGTTCCGCCAGTGTCCAGCGGCCATCCCGCCCGATTCTGAGCGCGACCGGCTCGTACCGATCTCGGTCGAGGTTCGCGAAGACCGAGGCCGCCGAGGCGAGCGAGACATCGTGCTCGCTTGAGCGACCGCCGTATACAACGCCGACGCGCAGGCGCTTCACGAGGTGTGCACCACCATAGGTTGATTGCCGAGGCGGGGAACGTTGAGGAACCTCTACGTTCCAACGCTGTGTAGTATACGGCAGTGTCTGAACGCTGCCCTTTTCAGGTTACCCATCGAGACGGCGCCGCGCGTGCCGGTGTACTCCAGACGCCACACGGTCGTGTCCAGACCCCCGCGTTCGCCCCAGTTGGCACGCGTGGCGCCGTCAAAGCGGTGACGCATCGCGACCTCGATGGCCTCGGCGTCGAGATGATTCTGGCCAACACGTACCATCTACACCTGCGTCCCGGTGCGCCACTCATCGGGCGCGCCGGAGGCGTGCATCGGTTTATTGGCTGGGACCGGCCGATGCTGACTGATAGCGGCGGGTATCAGGTATTTAGCCTTGGCGACCGCCGTACGATCGACGAAGATGGGGTCTCGTTTCGGTCCCACCTCGACGGCAGTCTGCAGCGGTTGACGCCCGAGAGTGCGTCAGACATTCAGGCGCAGCTTGGTTCGGATATCGCGATGGTTTTCGACGAGTGCTCGAGCTATCCGGTCTCGGAAGCGGGCGCGAGAGATTCGATGGAGCGCACGTTACGGTGGGCGCGCCGAGGACGCGACCGCTTTCTCGAGACCAGCGAGCATCCGTCTCGTCTGGAGGGCCAGGTAACGAATGCCGGTCAGGCGCAGTTCGGTATTGTGCAGGGGGGCTCGTTCAAGGCCCTGCGGGACGAAAGCGCCCGGGACACGGTGTCCATAGGGTTCGACGGATTTGCGATCGGTGGTTTGAGTGTCGGCGAGCCGGTCGATGTCATGTACGACGTTGTTTCTCATACCACGCCGATGCTGCCAGAGACCGGCGTGCGGTACCTCATGGGTACCGGGATGCCCGATGACCTGGTCGAATGTGTCGCGCGAGGCATCGACCTGTTTGACTGCGTGCTACCTACTCGGAACGCTCGGAACGGGCAACTACTGACCCGGACCGGGCCCCTGTCGATCAAGAATGCGCGGTTTGCTGAGGATTCTCGCCCGCCCGATCCAGAGTGCGAGTGCTACACCTGCCGCCGGTTTTCACGCGCGTATCTCAGGTATCTGTTCGTGGCCGGGGAAATGTCCGCAAGCACCCTTAACACGCTCCATAACATACACTTCTACCTTGACACGATGCGTCGAATAAGAGAGGCTATCATGTTGGGCTCGTTCGATACGTTCCGGCAGCGTTTTCACGAGACGTTCTCTCGTCGGCCCAGAGCGTAGGCCCGAATACTCAGAAGACTATGCCTTTTGCTTTGTCTGTCGTGTTTGCCATGTCCCCTCCTGCGCAAGGCGCGAGCGGGCCGGTGTGGGTGCAGTTTCTGCCCTTCGCGCTGATTCTCGCGATCTTCTACTTCATCATCTTGATGCCGATGCGAAAGCGGCAGAAGAAAGTAGCGGAATTCAGGGAGGCGTTGAAAGTGGGCGACAAGGTCATCACGACGAGCGGCCTCTACGGCAGCATCACGAAGTTGAACGACCGTTCCGTGCAGTTGCAGATTGCTGACAAGGTGCGGGTCGAGGTGTCGCGCGCGGCAGTGGGTGGCTTGCAAGGGGAAGAGCCGGTCGTGGAAGATGCCGCGTCAATGTAGCTCGATGTAGCCTGATGTAGAACGACGCGCCCTCCTCACACGAGACACGAGACGGTAGACAAGACGGCGGGATACGAGAACGCCCACAACGAGCCATGGCCAAGAATTTACGCTGGAAGCTGCTGACGATCGCCGCGGTGGTCGTCGCCGCCCTCTTCGCCGTGTATCCACCCGAGGATTCGATCCGGCTCGGTCTGGATCTCAGCGGTGGCGTGCATATGGTGCTGCAGGTGCAGACCGACGACGCGCTGCTCGTGGAGTCGGAGACCAGCGCCGAACAACTGAACGAGCAGGCCGGTCTCAGCGGCATTACGCTCGGATCATCAGCGGCGGTCTCTCCCACCGAGATTCAAGTCGCGGGGGTGCCACCCGATCGAGATCAGGAATTTCGGACGATCGCGGACGACCTCATTGGCGTGCTCTACACCCGCGAATCTCGGCCAAACGGTGCCTACACGTTTCGGATGGATCCCGGCGTCGAGCGCGTGCGTCGCGATGAGTCGGTGCGGCAGGCGTTGCAGACCATCGCCCGTCGTGTAGACGAGTTGGGAGTCGCGGAGCCGGTGGTCACACCATACGGCGGCTCCGGCAGTGAGCAGATTCTGGTGCAACTGCCCGGTGTGGAGGATGTTGCCGGCGCCAAGGAGATCATCCGCTCGACCGGGCTCTTGGAACTGAAGCTGGTGGAGGAGGGCCCCGCCCCCAGCCGCGAGTTTCTCCTGCAGACCCGTAACGGCGTCGTGCCGGCGGACATGGAGGTGATCACCGGCCTCGACCAGTCCCTGGGTGGTGTCGGCGGCGCACAGGTCTCCTATTTGGTGCGGCGCGTGGCGCCGGTCACGGGTCGTGACTTGCGCAACGCTCGACCCACGATCGACGAATTCAACCAGCCGGCCATCAGTTTTTCCTTCACGCGGGACGGTGCACGGAAGTTTGGGAACTTCACCGGCTCTAATCTCGGCCGGAACCTGGCCATCATCATGGACGGCGAGGTCTATTCAGCACCGACGATCCAGTCTCGGATTTCGGATGAGGGCCGGATTACCGGTAACTTCACGAGCGCCGAAGCTGCCGATTTGGCCTTGATTCTGCGGTCCGGCGCCTTGCCGGCGTCGCTGACGTATCTGGAAGAGCGCACGATCGGTCCGCAGCTCGGTGCTGACTCCATTCGTGCGGGTGTGACGGCGTCGATCGCCGGGCTGGTCCTCGTCGCGCTGTTCATGCTCGCGTATTACCGGCTGTCAGGTATCAACGCGGTCGTGGCCGTGGCGCTCAACCTGTTGATTCTCTTGGCCTGCATGTCTTACGTTCGGGCCGTGTTGACGCTCCCGGGTATTGCCGGGTTCATCCTGACGATCGGTATGGGGGTCGACTCGAACGTGCTTATTTTTGAACGGATCAAGGAGGAACTGGTCTCCGCCCGCGGGGTGCGTGCGGCGGTGTCAGCCGGGTTCGACCGGGTCTTTCTGACTATCGTCGATACCCATATCGCCTCACTGATCGCGGCCGCTTTCTTGTTCCAGTTCGGGTCCGGGCCGATCAAGGGATTTGCGACGACCCTCTTCTTCGGGCTGGTGGCAAACGTGTTCACGGCCGTCTTTGTGTCCCGGACAATGTTCGAAGCGGTACTGACCCGTCGCCGAGAACCGACGCTGAGCATCTAGGGCTGAGCCTTCAGTTTTAACGCTCCCAACCAATCAGGACGCGAAACGCGCGCATGGCCATTTTCAAGAACCCCAAGTTCGATTTCCTCAAGTGGCGCTGGCCTGCGGTGGGTCTGTCGTTGGTGATCATCGCGAGCGGTGCGGTCGCAATTGCGGTGCAGGGTGGTCTGGCGCTGGGGATTGACTTCTCAGGCGGCACGATCCTCATCCTCCAGTTCGACTCGCCGGTCACGCAGGAGACCTTGCGCGGTGCCATCGGCGAGGTCGTCGAGGAGAGTGTCGTTCAGGATTCGGGCGATCCGAGCGACAACACCGTCATGATCCGCTTGCCCCAGGGTGGGGCCGAGCAAGGTACCAGCCTGGAGGACGGTGCCACTGCGGTGTTGGAGGCCGTCAGCCAAAGTAGTGCCGGCGAGTTCACGGTCGTGCGTCGGGATTTGGTCGGGCCGATCATCGGCGAGGAATTGAAGCGGCGCGGTGTGTATGCCTTCGTCTTCGCCATGTTGGGGATCCTCGTCTACATCGGGCTCCGGTTCCGGTTCAGTTTCGCGGTTGGCGCCATCATCGCGGTTGCGCACGACATTCTGATCACCTTGGCGTTGCTCACGTTCTTCGGGTACGACCTGTCGCTCAATGTGGTGGCCGCCATGCTGACCATCACGGGGTATTCGGTGAACGACTCCATCGTGGTCTTCGATCGAGTGCGCGAGAATATGCGCCGGATGCGGCGCGACTCATTCGACACACTGGTCAACACGAGCATCAACCAAACGCTGAGTCGCACCGTCATTACTTCCGGCACGACGGCGTTCGCCGCCCTGGCGTTGTTTCTCGCTGGCGGCGAGGTGCTGGAGGGGTTTGCTTTCACGATACTGGTTGGCGTCGTCAGCGGCACATATTCGACCATCTTCATCGCGGCTGCCGCAGCCATCGTGATCAGCGAGCGTCGCGCTGCCCGGCGGTCTCAGCACGTCTCGGGCGGCGACCAGGCGACTTCGAAGCCCAAGCGGCGGGCGAAGAAGGCTCGCACCCGGGCACGCGCGTAGGTGAGCCCGAGGGCACGCGCGGCAGCTGATACCACGAGATGGCCCACGCCGGGCGTTGCCCCGGGCCACGAGGCCGCGCGGACAGCAGAATAATGCGTACGACGAGTGTGACGCGTCTCGCTGCGACTCAGGTCGGCCAGCGATGGCTTTCGTGTACGCCCACGCACCTCTGTCCGCCCTATCCATGGCGTCGTCGGCAAACGGCGTCGCGCACGACGTCCCTTCAGTGACCCTTTTTCAGGCGGCGGTGCTCGGGGTTGTGCAGGGGCTGACCGAGTTTCTTCCCGTGTCCAGTTCCGCGCACCTGATTCTCGTTCGCGACCTGCTCGGGTGGGATGCGGGCGCAGCTGAGATACCGTTCGATGTGGTGTGTCATCTCGGAACGCTGCTCGCGGTGGTGCTGTATTTTCGATCCGACGTGGCGGCGCTCATTGTCGCTGGTCCCCAAGCACTGATGGGCGGCCCAGGCGAGATGCCTCGCCTGGGCCGCCTGATCGTCATCGCCACGGTGCCGCTGGCGCTGACGGGGTGGCTCTTTGCCGACGTCATCGAGCGGCTGCGTACACCGGGGGTGGCGGCGATCGCGCTCTCGCTCGGCGCAGCGGCCATGTTTCTGGCCGAGCGTATGGGGACGAGGAGCCGCGTCGGGACCTCCTTGTCGGCGGTCGAGGCGTGCTTGCTGGGATTGGCCCAAGCCGCCGCGCTCGTGCCAGGCGTGTCGCGGTCCGGTGCGGTCATGACCGGTGCATTGCTGACAGGGCTCCGGCGTGAGGAGGGCGCGCGGTTCGCGTTCTTGCTCGGTATCCCGGCCATCCTGGGCGCAGGCGGGAGAGCAGCCTGGACCCTCGGACCGACCGGCCTGGCCGACGAAACGGGGATACTGCTCGTGGGGTTCGGCGCGTCTGGCGTGGTCGGCTACGTAGCGGTGGCGGCACTCCTGAAGTATCTGGTGAGCCACACGCTCAACATCTTTGTGTATTACCGCCTGGCACTCGCTGCCGCGCTGGGCGTCTGGCTCGTCACCACGTAAGCGACACAGCCCGGAGTAGGACCAGCGATGCAATGGATTCGACGTAGCTTCATCGCGGGATGTTTTGTCATGGTGCCGCTCATCATCAGCGTGGCCGCGCTGGTCTGGGCGTTCCGCCTGATAGACGGCGTTATGGCGCCGCTGTACACCCAGCTCCTTGGCGCGAGGTGCCTGGATTGGGGCTGGCGACTACGCTGCTCATCGTGTTCGTGGTCGGCGCACTGGCCACCAACGTGATCGGTAAGCGAGTGCTACAGCGCGGTGAATCGTATCTACTCAAGCTCCCGGTGTTTCGAGCCGTGTATGCGCCGGTGAAGCAGCTGGTGGCGGCGTTTTCGCCGGAAAACGAGCTGGCGTTCAAGCGCGTGGTACTCATTGAGGATCCAGCGGCCGGCTACGTACTCGGCTTCTTGACCAAAGAGTTCAGACTCGACCAGGGGCGTGGGGAGGAGTCGGTTCTGGCCGTGTACGTGCCGACCAACCATCTCTACCTGGGGGACGTCCGGATTGTGCCAAAGCATCGGGTGACCTATCCGGAGTTGACCGTTCAGGAAGGCGTCCGGGTTTTCCTGACCGGAGGAATGGCGGTGCGACGAGCCCTGAAGTCCGCTCGACCCGCCACGGAAGACGCAGGCGGGTCCGATGGGGCCGGACCCGGCGGTGCCGACCACGTCGCTTGACAGCAGCCGACCGCGACTGTTAGCTTGTCGGGCTTTCCGATGGACGGGTTCGTCGCCACTGTCTGCGCTTGAGCCGCGTGCGAAGTCGGCGGCAACGGCGCAACGCCGTCCGGGCGACATTGAACTGAGAGAGAAACAGGGACGGAATGGATAATCCACTTTTTTTAGTCTTCGGGTTCGGCGCGCCAATTGCGGCCGCCATCTTCGCATTTCGTACTGGCCAAGGGCATCAACCGTCGCGACGCTGGTACTGAGCGCATGCAGCAGATCGCCGCCCTGATCAGGGCCGGGGCGATGGCGTTCCTGAAGACGGAGTACAGCGTGCTCGCGGTGTTCGTCGGCGTCATGTTCGTCATCCTCGTGGTGTTTCTGCCAGGTGATGCCCTGCTGGTGGGCGTCAGCTTTCTGGTCGGCGCCGCGCTGTCCGGCCTGGCGGGCTGGATCGGCATGCGCACGGCCACCGGGGCTGCGGTCCGAACCACCGCGGCGGCACGAACCAGCCTCGCGGCCGCGCTGCAAGTGGCGTTCTCGAGCGGCGGCCGTCATGGGCCTCACCGTCGTCGCCCTCGGCACGTTGGGGGTCGCGATTCTGTACTATCTCTATGGCGGGATGAGCGGTAACGGTCCGGCTGCGATCGACTCCCTCTTCGGGCTCTCGCTCGGCGCGTCGTCGATTGCGCTCTTCGCTCGAGTCGGTGGCGGCATCTTCACGAAGGCCGCTGACGTGGCCGGCGACCTCTCGGGCAAAGTGGAGGCGGGGATTCCGGAGGACGACCCGCGTAACCCGGCCACCATTGCGGACAGCGTCGGGGACAACGTCGGGGATGTCGCTGGGATGGGTGCCGACCTCTTCGAGTCGTATGTCGGCAGCATCATCGCGTCCATTGCGCTCGCGTGGGCGTTGACCGCCGCGACCGCCGAATCCCTGTGGGCATCGACAGCGGCTCGTTCGCTGCCATGCAGACAGACCTGGCCGTGTTTCCGATTCTGCTGGCCGGGTTCGGTATCGTGGCGTCGATTCTCGGCACATTCACCGTCCGGACGGACGACGAGAGCAAGGTCCAGAGCGCGTTTGCTACGCGGACTCATGGTGGCCTCGGTCATCGTCATCGCGGGCGCGGCCGTACTCATTCAGGTCACGGCCGTACCGTGGGCGGTCATGGGATGCGTGGTGGTGGGGGTGCTCTCCGGCGTCATCATCGGGAAGATTACGGAGTACTACACCGGCAAGACATGCCGCCGGTCGCCCACATTGCGGAGCAGTCGAAGACCGACCGGCGACCATATCATCGCGGGGCTGGGCGTCGGTATGATGTCGTGCGGCTATCCCGTGTTGGTCATCTGCGCGGCCATCTTCTTCAGCTATCAGTTGGGTGAGCTATACGGCATCGCCATTGCCGCGGTCGGCATGCTGTCGACGTTGGGCATCAGCCTGGGTGTCGACGCGTATGGTCCCGTCGCGGACAACGCGGGCGGCATCGCCGAGATGAGCAAGTGTGAGCCGTTCGTGCGCGAACGGACAGACGCGCTCGACGCCGTTGGCAACACCACTGCGGCAATGGGCAAAGGGTTCGCCATCGGCTCCGCCGCCTTGACCGCGCTGGCGCTCTTCTCGACGTTCCAGTCCGAAGCGGCCGCGGCGGTGGCGGCGGCGGGTGGCGCGGCTACATTCGACAGCCGGCTTTTGTCGTTGGAACTGACCAACCCGAACGTCCTCATAGGATGTTTATCGGTGGGATGCTGCCGTTTATCTTTTCCGCCCTGACGATGAACGCCGTGGGGCGCTCGGCGAACGAGATGATCGAGGAGGTCCGTCGTCAGTTCAAAATCCATTCCCGGATTGCTCGAGGGGACGGCCGAGCCGGATTCGGCGCGCTGCGTGGCCATCTCGACCCGTTCGGCCATCAAGGAGATGATTCTGCCCGGGTTGCTGGCCGTGCTCGCGCCGGTGGCCACCGGCTTCGTGCTTGGTGTGTCTGGTTTGGCTGGTCTCCTCGCCGGAGCGTTGGTAACGGGCGTGCTCATGGCGTTGATGATGGCCAACGCCGGAGGCGCCTGGGACAACGCCAAGAAGCTGATCGAAGAAGGGCACCACGGTGGCAAGGGGTCGGAGCCGCATAAGGCGGCGGTGATTGGTGACACCGTTGGCGACCCGTTCAAGGACACATCGGGGCCCAGCCTCAATATCTTGATCAAGCTCATGACGATCGTGGCGGTCATTTTTGTGCCGCTGGTCGTCGTCTGGATGCAGTAATTGTCGAATCGGTGTCTCATTACTACGAATACGAAAGTGCACCATGCAATGCGAAGTTCCAGGTGGATTTGCAGGCCTTGCGGGAACGCACTGGGCCGCGTTGACACGGTCTGGGGCGCTGCATATAATCGACCCTCTCATTGAGGCGTCGGCAGCCCCGTAACGGGGTTGAGGAGATACAAGTGGCACATCAGATGTTTGGTGAAATATCGAGCCCGTCTATTCAGATCGGCGCTCAAAAATGGTACACGGTGCCGGTCTCGATCCTCGCCCACGTCGCGGCGATCGGGGCAATCGTCATCGTACCGCTCCTGGCCGCCGAGGCGTTGCCGAACGTGCCATCCATGATGGCGTTCGTTTCGGCACCACCACCACCGCCGCCACCACCGCCACCACCGCCGCCGCCGGCCGCCGCACAAGCCGTCGTGGCGCCCGTCATCGACGTGAACCCGAACGCCGCTCCGATTGAAGCCCCGGCCGAGATCGCGCCAGAGACCGGCTTCGACCTCAGCGCGGTGCAAGGTGTCGAAGGCGGTATCTCTAGTGGGGTTGTCGGCGGTGTGGTCGGGGGCCTGTTGGTAGCACCGCCGCCGCCACCACCGCCACCGCCACCGCCACCCCCGGAGCCCGTGCGTGTGGGTGGCAACATCAGTCCGCCCGCCAAGACAAGAAACGTTGACCCGGTCTACCCGCGGGTCGCGCAGTCTGCTCGAGTGTCCGGTGTCGTTATTCTCGAGGCAGTGATCGGCGCCGATGGTCGGGTTACGGAGGTCAAGGTGCTGCGGTCGGTGGCTTTGCTCGACGACGCGGCGATTGCCGCTGTCAGGCAGTGGGAATACACCCCGACCATGCTCAACGGGTCGCCCGTGCCGGTCATCATGACGGTAACCGTGAATTTCCAGTTGCGTTAAGTAGTTGGGTACGAACGAAGAAACTGTGGTGCGGCACGTGCCGGTGGCCGGTGCGCCGTGGCTCGACGAATCAGGGCTTTGAAACTTAGGTAGGAGGCACAATGGATTTTGTCACGATGTGGGTAGAGATGGGCGTTCCGGTCAAGTCACTTATGCTGCTGCTGGCGCTCATGTCAATGTGGTCGGTGGGCGTGTTCTTCGAGCGGTTGTTCACATTTACGCAGGCTGCGAAACAGTCCAAGTTGTTCGCACCGCAGGCGGCGAAGCACCTCAAAGATGGCCGTGTCAAGGATGCGATCGCCGTGTCGCAGTCGAAGAACTACAAGTACAGCCACCTTGGTAAAGTGGTGTTGGCCGGCTTGCAGGAGTATCAGTTCCAGACCGAATCGGGTGTCGAGCTGGGCCGTGACGACGTGATTGACGCCGTGCGCCGGTCGATCCAACGCGCGAGCGCATTGACATCCGCCGATCTGAAGAAGGGTATGGGCGCGCTGGCCACCATCGGCGCGACCGCCGTGTTCGTCGGCCTGTTGGCCACGACCATCGGTGTTATCAACGCGTTCCAGGGTATTGCGGCGTCCGGTTCTGGCGGTCTGGGGTCGGTGTCGGCGGGTATTTCCGAAGCGCTCGTTGGGACCGCCGTCGGGCTGGTCGTGGCTATTCCGGCCGTGTGGTTCTACAACTACCTCACGTCCCGTCTCGAGTTCTTCACTGTCGAGATGGACAACTCGTCGTCCGAGCTCGTCGACTACTTCATCAAGAAGTCGGACTAGTGTGGTGACGGCCTGACGCGTCACTCGCGGCAGGCCGTCCCAACAACCATACCTGGACGATCCGAGGAGGCATACCTATGGGAATGAGTGTAGGCGGCGAGAAGGGCGGGATGAATTCGGAAATCAACATTACTCCGCTTGCGGATGTGATGCTGGTCTTGCTCATCATCGTCATGCTGATCGCTCCCCTCTTGCAGCAGGGCGTCCCGCTCACGCTGCCAGAGGCTGCGAACACCGAAGACAAGGCCGAGACCGATGAGCAGACGACGCTGGCGGTGACCGCCGATGGTCGTTTCTTCGTCGACAACATCGAGTCATCAGAGACTGAGATGTTGAATAACGTCCAAGCTGCCCTCGAACGCAAGCTTGAGCGGGTCGTGCTGATCAAGGCGGACCAGGATGCGCAATACAGCAGCGTCATGAGCGTCCTTGATCGTCTTCAGCGGGCGGGCATCGAGAACATCGCTCTGATCACCGAGCAGAAAATCGGCAGTGGTGGTGGTGGCGGTGAGGGCGCAGGAGGGGGCGAATAGATGAGTAAAAACGAGACGGACCAGTTTGCCAGCCAAGAAGCGCCACACTCCAATGCGGACATTAATATCACGCCGTTTATCGACGTGTTGTTAGTGCTGATCGTGATCTTCCTGGCGGCGTTGCCTCTGTCGCAGCGTGGTCTCGATATCAATCTACCGCTCGAGACACGCGGCGCGCAGCAGGCGGCCGCAGATTCAAGCCAGATCGTGCTGCAGTACACCGCTGACCGGGTGATTACGATCAACCAGCAGCCGGTGGCGATTCAGCAGCTTGAGGAGCGCTTGCGCACCATTTTCGAACAGCGTCGCGAGAAGACGATGTTCATTGCTGGTGCGGGCAATCTTCGGTATGGTGAGATCATTGAAGTGATCGACGCCGCGAAAGGCGCTGGTATCACCAAGGTGGGGATTGTCACCGAGCAGATGCGGCGGTCCGGCGGAGCCGACGCACTGTAGGCCGAACGGGCGGGAAACATTGGAACCGGCGTGGCTTCTTGCCACGCCGGTTTTTTTTGTGTACGACGACGCCATGTCCGTGGCCCGTGCCTCGAGGCCGGCGCCGCAGTGGAGACGCTGGACAGAGCCCGTTCGCATGGCTTGAGTTGGCCCTGGACAGCAGGCGTCGTGGCTGTCCCCCCCTGTTGAGGGGCGAGAGGCCCAGGCGCACGGACGCAGACGTGCCACCGACGGCGGGCCGCAACTCGGGACGTCGAGCGCAGCCAGAGCGTGCCGCATCCCGACCGGCACGGCCCTCCGGGGTGGGGCGCTGTCGGCAAGCTGCTGGGTCCCAGGGACAGTCGACCCGGTGGGGACTTGGCGCTGCCGGCGTCCAGTTCCGGCCCACGGCCCGTGCGCATCCCTGCGTCGACTGCCCGGCCTCGCCAGGGACCTATCCCCCCTGCAGCGGGGAGGACGGCCACCACGCCTCTGTTTCGAGGCCAACCGGGTACAAAGAAAGAGCCGGTGCCGCCCCGTAGAGAGGCGACACCGGCTCGTCAGACCGCGACTGGACGGGCCGGTAGGATCCCCGCCGTTGGCAAAACTCCTAGCTGGCGCCGCCCCGCTGGACTCGCGATCAGCTCTTCCGCCCGGTCTCGCAGCGATGTCGGCCTGCTCGATAAGATCGCCTCGCTCGTCGAGGTCTTCCGTGAGATTGGCCTGCATCCGGAGCAGAATGTTCTTGTAGGTCAACGCTTCGACGTAGTCGGCGTTGAGGTTGAGGGCGCTCTCAAGCTGCTCAAGGCCGAGCATGACGTACTCGCCCTCTTCTTCGTCCGACAGCCGGAAGTCACGGAACGCCTTTTCCCAGTAATAGGTGCCGATGGTATAGAACGCCTCCGGGTTGTCCGGTTCAAGCGCGGCCCGCTGGCTGAGGGCCTCAATCGTTTTCTCGAATTCTTCGTTCCGGTTGTAAAACCCAGCGACCTGCATGTAGACGGCGGGGTCGTCGGCGCGGATGTCGCGAATCTCGGGTGAGCACCTCTTCGGCTTCCTCAAACAGTCCCGAGTCCTCGTACAGCTTGGCGAGCACGAAGTAGTTGTCCGGATTGGACTCATCGCTCTCAATCATCTGCTGGAGGACCGGTTCAGATTTGGCCGGAAGATTCGCCTTGTCCGGGCCGAACGCGGCCACGAGATACTGCATCGAGAGCTTGCGCATCTCGACGTTGGGCTCGCTGTCCACGGAGGTGATGTAGTGGTCGATGGCCTTATCGAGGAAAGCATCGTTCTCCCGTTCGCCCCGCTGTCCTGGCCGATACTGCTGATCGTAGCTGTTGGCCAGATAGAAATGGGCGATCGTAATATTTGGGTCGTCGGCGAGGACCTCCTCATACAGCTCGACTGCCTGCTCGTAGTCGGAGCGCTGATACGCCATGTTGGCTTCTTTGAAGGTCCTGAGGGCCTGGAGCTGGTCCACGTACTGGCACGCGGTCAGCGGCAGGCTCACCGCGACGATGAGCGCGACTCTCGTTCCGAGCGATCGAGTATGCATTAACGGTCCCCTTGGCTTCGCTGTTTCACGACGTCCTCTCGTCAGACCCGCCAGCCGGAATAGGTTGGTTGACGATCCAGATGGGCATTGCCAACCGCAGCCGTTCGACGGCGAGGTACCGGCAACCCTTCAGTGAGGAGGCATCAGTATAGTGAAGCCAAAAAGACCAAGTCAAGCCGTGGTAAGTTCAACCGGTCAATGCAACAGGGTGGCTGCCAGCTTATCAGCTGGCGTGGCGTAGCCGAGCGTCTTGCGCGGTCGTGAGTTGAGACGTTGTGCAACGCGGTCTAGATCCGCCTGGGTGTAGGTCGCCAGGTCGGTACCATGTGGGAAGTACTGTCGAAGTAGGCCATTGGTGTTCTCGTTGGAACCTCGCTGCCACGGACTCTGTGGGTCACAGAAGTAGACCTGGACCTGGGTGGCGAGGGTGAAGTCTTTGTGCGCCGCCAGTTCAGACCCGCGGTCCCACGTCAGGGACGCCATAAGTCCCTCTGGCAACGCCTGCACCGCCTGCGAGAGCGCCTCGACCACGGTGGCGGTGTCCTTGCCGAGTAGGCGCACCAGGAGCACAAACCGCGAGTGTCGCTCGACCAGGGTCGCGATGTGCGAATTCCGGGCGCCCGACAGCATGTCGCCCTCCCAATGGCCGGGCACCGCGCGGTCCTCGGCCTCGGCAGGACGGTCGCGAATGGAGACGGCGTCGATAATGCCGCCCGCTCGTTGCGGCCCAGTACGCTTCGAGCGCCGCATCCGCCGCCGGCGCCGCAGGTGCGCAATGAGCGCTTTCTTCAGCACGCCGCGACTCTGGACAAACAGGCTCACGTAGATCGTCTCGTGGGACACCTGCATGTGAGGATGCCCCGGAAACGTCTGTTTCAGCCAGCCCGCAATCTGCTCCGGCGACCAGTCCGCAGCGAGTTTGCTGGCGACCAGCGAACGAAGCCTGGCCGAGGTGGCCAAGCGACACGGCTTGGGGCGCCGGGCGCGGTGCCACGTGCGCGCGTCGGCCACGGCGGCACGATAGCGAGCTTGGCCCCCGTGCCGCTGGACCTCACGGCTGATGGTCGAGGGTGCGCGACCGAGTCCAGCGCTGATCCCCCGCAACGAACAGCCACGTGCCAGGCCGCGCGAGATTTCTTCCCGCTCGGTCAGCGTCAGCGCACGCCGGGACCGTGTTCGAGGAGGCGGGGCGACACCGCCTCGCGCGGCAAGCACGTGGAAGATGGCCCCAGGGACGCGTTCCAGCGCTCGGCCAATGTCGCTCAGCGACTCGCCGCACTTCCACCGCTGCCACACCTGCGCTTTCTCCGCTGCCGATATACGTGGACGACGAACGCGTTCCATGATCCCTCCTCACAGTGATCATCTCTGCGTTGCATCGACCCCTTGAACTCACCGTTCCTTCTGCTCGCAATGGGCTTTCCTTTCGCGCGGTTTGCGACCATTCTATTGGTGCCCGGTTCGTCTCGGCGAAGCCGGCACCCTGCGTGCCGTCACCGCCGGCGCGCCAGATAGGCTGAATCTGAACCGTCTCTTGTAACTGGCTGCTGATACAAAACTTACGATGCTCAGTTTTGCAAAACTGGCGGAGAAGGCTCGCGCGTCCAATCCCGACGCCGATATCGACCTGCTGCAGCGCGCGCTCGATTTCTCGGCCGCGGAGCATGCTGGCCAGAAACGACGGTCGGGCGAGCCCTATGTCACCCATCCACTCGAAGTCGCGGCGCTGGTCGCCGACATGCGGCTTGACGACGTGGCGATCGCGGCCGGTTTGCTCCACGATGTGGTCGAAGACACGCTGACATCGATCGCACGGGTCGAGGAACTGTTCGGCCCAGAAGTCGCCCATGTCGTTGAGGGGGTCACAAAGATCAGCACGATTCCGTTCTCGTCGCGTGAAGAGAGGCAGGCGGAGAATTTCCGCAAAATGCTGCTCGCCATGGTGGACGACATCCGCGTCATCCTGGTGAAGCTGGCTGACCGGCTGCACAACATGCGTACGTTGGATCACATGCCGGAGGACCGTCGGCTCATCATTGCCCAAGAGACCCTGGACATCTACGCGCCGATCGCCCACCGGCTCGGGATGAAAAAGATCAAGAACGAGCTGGAGGACCTGGCCTTCAAGCATCTCGACCCAACCGCCTACGAGACGACTCGGGCGTGGGTCGAGCGCCGGCGCCGCGCGACCAAGCGTACTGTCAAAGACTTACGGGATACCTTGGAGCGGACGTTGACGGATGCCCAGGTCCCGTTCAAAGTGATCGAGTCCCGCATCAAACGGCTTTACGGCATTCACGAGAAGATCAAACGTCAGCGGATTTCCTTCGAGCAGGTGTACGACCTGATCGCCCTTCGCGTCATCACGGACTCGGTCTCTGATTGTTACGCGGCACTGGGCCACATTCATCAGGCGTGGTCCCCCGTGCCCGGCCGATTCAAGGACTTCATCGCGATGCCCCGGGCCAACGGATATCAGTCGCTGCACACGTCGGTGGTCAGCGCCCAAGGTGTGCCGTTCGAAGTGCAGATCCGGACCGAGAAGATGCACGCCATCGCCGAGGAGGGAATTGCCGCGCACTGGAAGTACAAGGAGGGGCGAATCGGCGTCGCGCCGGATGAGCAGCACTTTACCTGGCTCCGTCAGCTGCTGGAATGGCAGCAGGAAGTACGGGATCCAGGTGAATTTATCAACAACCTGAAAGTCGACCTGTATCCAGACGAGGTGTACACCTTCACCCCAAAAGGCCAGGTGAAGGCGCTGCCCCGTGGTGCCACCCCGATCGATTTTGCCTATGGCATCCACACGGATGTCGGTCACCAGTGTGTTGGCGCGCGTGTGAACGGCCGTATGGTGCCGGTGCGGACACGGCTTCAGAACGGCGACATCGTCGAGGTGGTGACGGCGCCTGGTCACACGCCGAGTCGCGACTGGCTCAATATCGTGGTCACCGCGCGGGCCCGGAACAAGATTAAGCATTTTATCCACGCGGAGGAGCAGGTCAGGGCGGTCGAGCTGGGGCGGAAGCTGTTTGACAAAGAGCTGCGTCGGTTCGACATCAGCCCCAAGTCGGTGCTGGAGCCTCAGGCGGTGGCGCGGGTAGCGGGCGAACTCGGAGCGAAGAGCGAGGATGATCTGTTCGCCGCCGTCGGCTACGGGAAGGTGGCGGCTCGGTCGGTGCTGGCCAAGCTGGTGCCGAAGGAGCTGGAGGAGAAAGCGGGCGCACCGTCGGTTGGCACGGTGGTTCGCCGGATACTGCGGGGGAACGAGGACAAGGTCAAGGTCAGCGGCTTCGATGATCTGCTCGTGTTTCGGGCACGGTGCTGCAACCCGATTCGTGGCGAGAAGATCGTAGGCTACGTGACACGAGGCAAGGGGGTGTCAGTGCATGCCGCGCGTTGTCCGAACGTACTCAATCTGTTGTACGACCCCGAACGACGGATCGAGGTGGTCTGGGACAAGTCCACATCCGAGTCGGGGTTCATCGTGCTGTTGGGAATTCAGGTAGAGGACCGCCGCGGCATTCTCGCCGAGGTGACTTCGAAGATCGCGGGTCTCAAGACCAATGTCCTCAAGGTCGAGGCCAACAGCGGGGATCCCCACGGCCGCATCAGTGTGACGGTGGACGTCGAGAATCTCAAACACCTGCAGCGACTCACGAAAGTGATCCGCGGCGTTGCTGGTGTGCTGGAGGTGGAACGGCTGATGCGCTGACGCGCTAAGGACCCGGTCAGGAATAACTTGACCCTACTGACCGCCGATGCACGCCGCCCGGCTGCGTTGTTCGTCGCTTACATACAGTCGGTATGTGCACTTCTCACGCCTGGCCGGACGGGCGCCTCGACGCCCAGCAGGATCAACTTATTCCTGATCGGGTCCTTAGCCCAGGTGCGCGATGGCGTCGATCTCGACGCTGACGCCTTTCGGGAGCGCGGCGACCTGAACGGTGGCCCGGGTCGGGGCGGGGGCTGTGAAGTAGCTGCCGTACACCTCATTGACCCGGGCGAAGTCACCGAGATCCGTCAGGAAGACCGTCGTCCGCACCACGTCGTCGAAGCCGGCACCAGCGGCCTCCAGAATGGCGCCGAGACTCCGCATCACCCGGTGGGTCTGCGCCGAGACATCCCCGTTGACGACCTCCCCAGATTCAGGGTCAAGCGGGATTTGACCGGAAATGAACAGGAGTCCACCGGCGCGAACGGCCTGAGAATACGGACCAATCGCGGCCGGGGCGTCGCGGCTGCTGACAACGTCGCGCATAAACGGCTGGCGCTACGCTGCTTTGACGACCTTGTTCGAGCGAAGACAGCGTGTGCAGACACGGATTCGCTTCACGCCGCCGTTGATCACCGCCTTCACCCGCTGGATGTTGGCTTCAAATCGGCGAGGCGTCACGTTGTGCGCGTGACTCACATTTCGCCCGACCACCGGACCTTTTCCACAAATATCGCAACGCTTGGCCATGGTACCTACCTACACCCCACGCAAATTGGTTCCTACAGGATGTCTGTTCTTCAGACATCCGAACGTTTGATTATAGCAGAACCTGCGGTCAGGGGATGATCAGCGACGAACCCGGCTCCGATGCTGTGTCCTCGGCACCGTCTTCCGTGGTCCTCGCGCCGTCTGCCCCCACGGCCGGCTGCAAGAGACGGCCCACCAGGTCGAGATAGGCTCGATTGCCGCCCTCAAGCACAGAGTGGGCCTTGTCGGCCAAACGCTCGATCCGCCGTAGCACCTCAATCAGGTCGCGCCCGCTGGCTACCGGTCGCTGCCCTTCCTCTCCTTCGAGCAACGGTTTCAATTCTCGTGACAGGCGTTCGGCATGCAGGGATGCGGCCTGATGTTCGTAGATGATCCCCTTGCTGGCTGTCTCGTAGGTGGCGGCGAGTGCCTGAACGGTGTCGCAGACGATCTGGTCGTCCACCGGTAATTCGCCGGTCTGGGCGAGTTGGTACAGCGTGCCCTGGACGAGAAAGAACAGTTGATACTGGCGTTCACTGAGTCCCCGTATGACGGGCAACACGAACTGGGCATCACGTTCTTGCTGTCGTTGGAGGGCGGCCGGTGGGTGGGTCTTGGCGGAGGCGAGATACCCGCAGTCTGGTGGGCACGCGATCTCTGTGATCCGTTTGGTTCCGCAACAGACCGCACAGATCTGGTGGCCCAGGGCTGGGCAGGCGCGACGCGCCCGACGACGTTCACAGAGAGGGCAGGTCCTAGTGCTCATGGTCGACGATCAATGGCGCTCAGCTTGGCACACCCGGATCGCGTCGTCAACGACGGCAGTAGATCTAGGACACACCCCCGTCAGATGTGTCCCGGCGTCGCTTTTCGTCGCGCAATACCCCCACTCGAGTTCTGCCAGGCGACAGGCGACCGCTTCATGTGACCACTGCAGAGGACGGTGACAACGTCAAAAGAACTGAAACCTAACCCCACCTCTCGTCGTCTAACCTATTGACATCGGAACTCGATGGAGCCATACGGTGCTCCCGAGAAAGCCGAGTAAAGCACTGTAGATGAAGCACATAGCACGGGCTCGCGAGGATGGGCGAGGCCCCTGAGGGCCATTCACAACCCTCTGGCTTACCTCCCTCCTCTGTTCGATCCCCGTTCGGCTCGCTTCGTTTTTTTGGATACTTTCTGACTTTTCAGTCCGAACAGTGTCTTGGTATCGAAATTGCTTGATAGCTCTATCGTTGGCCGGGTTTCGATCCGACACGATCCCGAGCGTGCAACCCAGTAGTCGGAACGAGAAGGAGCCGTATCATGAATACCCTCACCCATGGCATGACCGACGACCGGTATCAGGAATTGCGGCGCATCCTTGTAGAGCGTCGTGACGAAATGGCCGGTGCGGTCCAGGACAAAATTCGTCTCGCGCGGTCTGAGGGTGGACAGATGTCGACCCGCCGTGTGGCCGACTCCAACGAGAACTCGGAGACGGACATCCAGGACGATATCGAGTTCGCCTTGATTCAGATGAAGGCGGAGACCCTGACGAAGATCTCGGCTGCGCTCGGCCGGCTCGCAGAGGGCACCTACGGCTATTGCTACGAGTGTGGCGATGAGATCGCCGAGGCGCGGCTTCGGGCGCTACCCTTCGCGGCCCGCTGTAAGGACTGCGAGGAAGTTCGCGAGAACGAGCGGAATCGTGAGCGTGTGCTGGAGTCTCGCAGCAAGGCGGTTTCCCTGTTCGGGGCGCCCTCCATTTGAGGGTGTCACGCCAGGGAGGCGAGCGGCGTGGTTCGGCGCCCCGTGCGGACGTGGTTCGGGTTAGACTCGACCTGCATACGGTCCCGCCCTTCGCCGGGGCGGGGCCGAACTCACAACCTTGTTCGGCCCGGAGAAACAGACCATGACCGATGAGCGCGAACTCCTCGACAATGAGGACACCGTCGCCGAGAGACCGGTCTCGATCCCACCAGAGCTGCCGGTGTTGCCGTTGCGCGACACGGTCCTGTTCCCGAACTCCTTCATGCCGCTGGCGGTAGCTCGCGAGAGTTCCGTCCGGTTGATCGAAGAGGCGATTGCGGACGACCGGCTGGTCGGGGTGTTTACCCAGCTGGAGCCAGGGACTGAAGATCCGAAGCAGGAAGACCTCTATCCGGTCGGGACAGCCACGCACATCCACAAGATGTTCAAGCTGCCCGACGGGACCCTGCGTCTCATCGTGCAGGGACAAGGGCGCCTCCAGCTCGACGAAGTCCTGGAGACCGAGCCGTACATCCGGGCCCGCGTGAGCCAGGCCGATGAGCAGACGAACGCCGACGATCTTCTTGAGATCGACGCGCTCCAACGCAACATCAAGAACAACTTTCAGCAGGTGGTCTCGCTATCGCCCCTGTTGTCGGACGACCTTCAGGCGCTGGCGGGCAACATTACGGAACCCGGCAAACTGGCGGACTTCATCGCGTCAAGTCTGACGACGATCCAGACGTCGACCAAACAAGAGGTGCTGGGTACGCTCGATGTCCGCGAGCGGATGGAGACGCTGAACCGCACCTTGATTAAAGAACTCGAGGTGCTGGAACTCGGATCAAAGATCCAGTCCGAGGTTCAGTCGGAAGTTGGGAAGAGCCAGCGCGAATATCTGCTGCGCGAGCAGATGAAGGCGATTCAAAAGGAACTCGGCGACACCGACGACCAGGCCAAGGAAACTGAAGAGCTTCGCGAGAAGATCGAAGCCGTCGGTATGCCCGAGTCGGTCCAGAAAGAAGCGCTTCGCGAACTCGACCGTTTGTCACGCATGCCTGTTGCCGCCGCCGAATATACGGTGTCCCGCACCTATCTGGACTGGTTGGTGGCACTCCCGTGGGCGGTTCGCACAGAGGAGACCATCGACCTCCCTCGCAACAAGCAGGTGCTCGACGACGACCACTCAGGGCTCGAGAAAGCCAAGGACCGCATTCTCGAATACCTTGCCGTACGGAAGCTCAACCCTTCGGTGAAAGGGCCGATTCTGTGCTTTGTCGGTCCCCCGGGTGTTGGTAAGACGTCGCTGGCAAAGTCGATCGCACGCTCGCTTGATCGAAAATTCGTCAGGGTGTCACTCGGTGGCATGCGCGACGAAGCTGAGATTCGCGGGCACCGCCGGACCTACATCGGTGCGCTCCCGGGTCAGATCATGCAGGGGCTCCGCCGCGCCGAGTCCAAGAATCCCGTGTTCATCCTGGATGAGATCGACAAGCTGGGTGCCGACTTTCGCGGCGACCCCGCGTCTGCGTTGCTGGAGGTGCTTGACCCGGAACAGAACAACACGTTCCGCGATCACTATCTGGATGTCCCGTTTGATTTGTCCGAGGTGCTGTTCATCACGACCGCGAACGTACTCGACCCGATTGCCCCACCCTTGCGGGACCGCATGGAGGTCCTGGAACTGGCGGGCTACACCGAGGACGAGAAGCTGCAGATTGCGACCGAGCATCTTGTGGGGCGTCAGGTCGAGAACCACGGTCTGACCGCGGAAACCATCACGTTCACCGATGACGCGCTCCGCGCCGTCATCCGCGGGTATACGCGCGAGGCAGGGGTTCGCAACCTGGAGCGTGAGATCGGGGCGTTGTGCCGGAAGGTGGCACGCCGACACGCCGAGGGAACCGAGGACCCGGTCGCCATCGGACCCGACACCGTGACGGAATTACTGGGCGTGCCGCGCTTCGAGGACGAAGAGGTTGCAGAACGCACGAAGAACCCAGGCGTGGCGCTGGGACTGGCCTGGACGCCGGCCGGCGGCGAGGTGTTGTTTGTCGAGGCTACGCGGATGCCCGGCAAAGGGTCACTGACGCTGACGGGGCATCTCGGCGACGTGATGAAGGAGTCAGCCCAAGCAGCGCTGTCCTGGTTCCGTGGGCAGACCGCCACCTACGGGGTCGACGCCGACTTCTACCAGAACGCCGAGTTGCATCTCCACGTGCCGTCTGGTGCCATCCCGAAGGACGGCCCGTCGGCGGGGGTCACGATGGCCACGGCCCTGGCGTCTGAGCTGACGGGACGGCCGGTTCGAGGCGAAGTGGCGATGACCGGTGAGATTACGCTCTCTGGCCATGTGTTGCCGGTCGGTGGAATCAAGGAGAAGGTCCTGGCCGCTCGCCGCCATGGCGTGTTCGAGATCATTCTGCCCAAACAGAACGAGAAGCACGTCATCGAGGATCTCAATCCCGAATTGCGCCGTGACCTGACACTGCACTTCGTGTCTACGATTGACGAGGTGCTGGAGTTGGCTCTCCAGCCGGCCGCGGCTCGGCCAACAGCAGACGTCGCCGACGCGGCGTCCGAAGTGCACGGCACGGTCCAATAGAAGTGCACGGCACGGTCCAATAGAAGGTTCAGTAGGCGAATCCTGCGTGACCGGGGGGGGCGCGTCCTTGCCGCGCCCCCCCCGGTCTGTGCTCAGGTCGATTCCTCGATGGATCTGGGGAGATCGTGCACCCACACCCCTTTGCGGTTGGCTCCCGGTGAAACTCGTCTACTCTCCTCGCTACACATTGGACATCGGGCCACATATTTTTCTCACCGAAAAATATCGACAGGTCCACCAGCGGCTGACCACCCATCCCCATCCGGATCTGGCCAGAGTGATTGAGCCACATGCGGCGACGTGGGACCAGCTCGCCCTGGTTCACAGCGACGAGTACCTGCGGAAGATCCGCACGCTCACGTTGTCATCGGAGGAGTTGGTTCAGCTCGAATTGCCACTGACGGACGAGGTGGTCGAAGGATTCCGCCTGATGACCGGCGGCACGCTCACCGCCGCTCGCGTCGCCCTCCGGGACGGTGTGTGTGCACACATCGGGGGCGGGTTTCACCATGCGTTCGCCGATCATGGCGAAGGCTTTTGTCTGTTCAACGATGTGGCAGTCGCGCTGCAGACCCTCAGGTCGGAGAAGGCTGTGTCACGGGTCGCGGTGATCGATCTCGATGTCCACCACGGCAACGGCACGGCGCTCATCTGTGACCTCGATGCGTCCGTGTTTACCTTCTCGATGCACGATCAGCACAACTACCCTGTGTTCAAACCGCGTGGGTCACTCGATGTTGGGTTACCCGCAGGCACGGGCGACCAGGCGTATCTGGCGCACCTACGTCAGGCGCTGCCGCTGGTGCTGGCACATCAGCCCGACCTGGTCTTCTACCTGGCTGGTGCCGACCCCTACGAAGACGACCAGCTGGGACACACCAAGCTGACCAAGGACGGCCTGAAGCAGCGGGATCGCCTCGTGCTCAGTGCTGTTCACGAGGCTGCGGTGCCGACGGTCATCGTGCTGGCTGGTGGCTACGCGCGGCAACTCATCGACACTGTCGACATCCACGTCTCGACGGTGGAAGCCGCGCTGGCCACTAGTGTCCGGCAACCGTGATTCGCCACATAATTCGGTAGCGGGGCATCACGCCTAAATGCGTTGTTCCGCGGTCACAAATACCCAATTTGCTCCCTTGTTACGCCTTTTTAGCCGCGCGCCTCGCTACCGACTTATGCAGCGAATCACGGTTACAGGACACTAGCGCTGCGCCGACGGGACCCACGCGGTCGTTCGACCGCCGATGGTGAGGTGCTCGATCGGCTGGTCTTGAACCCGGGTGCCCGGGTGACGACCCCAGCGCTGGTGAAAGAGCCACCCGCGCGGAAAGCGCGATTTGTCGGCGTCGGCCTTCACCGCGGTTTCGATCACACGTTTGAGCGTGGTACGAAGTCTCTTCGATTCCCGAGGTGACAGCGTGTTGGCCCGACGGCGGGGATCAATGCCAGCCTGGTAGAGCACTTCGTCGGCGATCCAGTTGCCTACGCCGGCGGCGAAGCCCTGGTCCAGGAGAAGCGACTTGATCACAGCCGAGCGGGTCGTCAGCAGCTCCGCGAAACGCGTCGGAGACGGCAAGTCGAGGAGCGGGTCGAACCCGAGTGCGCTGATCGGCGGCTCGGTGACCGGGTCCTTCCTCAGTCGGATGCGACCGAGCCGGCGCTTGTTCGTGATGGCCAGCTCTCCGCCGTCGTGCAGGGTCAGGTGGATCTTTGTGAAACGTGGTGGCCAGGCATCGTCCGTCTCCGCCGGGCTCGATTCCAGCTGGATCGGCACTTCGTGCCGCGTTCGAACCTCGCCGGTCATCCCCAAGTGAAAACAGGGCCACGGCCGCCGGTCCAGCTCCAACCAGAAGTGCTTCCCGCGCCGGTGGGCTCCGATCACCGTTCGACCCGACAGCGCCTGTCTGATCCGCGTGCCCGACACCCCGTCGAACACGATCGGGTCGTGCGCACAGGAGACCGCGACGATGGTTCGGCCGACCGCGACGCGGCTGGCCATCCGGCGGGCACGCTCAACTTCAGGCAGTTCAGGCATACCGAGCACCACGAGCTGCTAGAGCAGGGTCAAGCCCAGCGCGGTCTTCATGTCCGGGGCCTCGCCGGACCGCACCAGCTGGCGCGCGTCCGGCAGAGGAAACAGCCTCGTCTCGATGTCTTCATCCTCGTCCGGTTCCGCCGCATGGTCCGGGACCGTCAATTCGGTGAGTCTGAAAAACACCATCAATTCGTCGCAATAGCCGGGAGTCGGGTAGAACGCGCCGAGGCGGATCAGTCTCCCGGGAACGTGCCCGATCTCTTCGTGGCACTCGCGCGATGCGGCTTCTTCGTGCGTTTCACCGGGGTCGACCCCTCCGGCCGGCAGCTCCCAGATCCAGCGATCAATGGCGTACCGGTACTGCCGCACCAGAATGATGTGGTCCGGGTCTGGCATCGGCAGCAGCACGACCGAGGTGGGGTGGCGAATCACGTCCATGGTCGTCTCTGGACCGTGGGGGAGGCGAACGCGGTCAGACTCGACCGCGAAAACCCTGCCGGTAAACACCGTGTCGCTGGAGAGGGTTCGTTCGCTCATGGGGTGCTCTGCGGGTGCGCTCAATCGTCCTTGTCACGCCAGGCTCGCAGGTCGTTGAGCACCAGCTGCAGGTCGTCCGGCAGGTCGGCTCGGAATTCGACCCGTCGGCCGTCGCGCGGATGCGCGAAGGCCAACCGGTAGGCGTGGAGAAAAGGGCGCTTGAGCGTCGCCAGTGTTCGATGGTCGGCGGCCAGGTGTCGGCGAAGTCCGCCGTAGACCGCGTCCCCGACGACCGGATGACCAATGCTGTTGAGATGAACGCGAATCTGGTGCTGACGACCGGTGGCGATGGCGATGGTCGCCAGCGTGAGTCCGCGCAGTCGCTCGGTGCCGGTGACCCGGGTCACGGCCGTGCGTGCCCGCCGGGCCCGGGTGGACATCTTCTGCCGGTTCGACGGGTCGCGGCCGAGGGGCGCGTCGATGCGTCGTCCGGTATTGAGCAGACCCCACACCAGGGTCACGTATTCTTTTTCCACTTCGCGGTCGGCGAACTGGCGGGATAGTTCCGCGTGGGCCGCGTCATGCTTGGCCACCACCATTACCCCGGAGGTACCGCGGTCGAGCCGGTGGACGATTCCGGGGCGCCGCTCGCCGCCAATACCGCTCAGGCCGTCGACGTGATGCAGCAAGGCGTTGACGAGTGTGCCGCTTTCGTGCCCGGCGGCCGGGTGGACCACCATGCCTGGCGGCTTGTGCACGACGACCAGATCCGGGTCGTCATGAAGGATGGTGAGCGGGAGCGCTTCGGCGATCGGTGTGGCAGCAACGGTGGCGGGGATCTCAATTTCGACCACGTCCCCGATGTGGACGGCGTGGCTCGACCGTACAGCTTTTTGGTTCAGCCGCACGTGCTCGCCGCGAATCAGTCGTTGAATCTGAGAACGTGAACGCTCCGGCAGGACCGCCGTGATGTAGTGGTCGAGACGAATCCCGTCGTGCTCGTCCGTGACGTCGAGACGTTCGAGGGTGTGCTTGGCGGCAGCCACCGGGGACGTCGAGGTCGCGTCGACCTCGGGCGTTGTCATGCGGCTCGCTTCTTCTGGCGTCGCGAACTGGTGTCGTCCGCCGGCTTCTTGCGCCCCAGCAGGATCAGCATGACGATGCTGACCGGCACGATCAGGCCGGACAGGAACTGTGATGTCGGAATCATGTCGAACACCATGCCTCGCGGGTCACCGCGATAGAACTCGATGATGATTCGAGCAATGGGATACAGCAGCAGGTACGTCCAGAACGTGCGCCCGGGGAACGGCCTCCACCGGCGCTCCCCCCAGAGGAGCACTCCCAACACCAGCAGTTCTGCGACCGCCTCGTAGACCTGGGTCGGGTGAATCGCGACCTCCAGTGGGGTCCCCACGTTGGCGGCCGCCAGTGTGCTCGTGAAGGTGATACCCCACGGGACGTCGGTCACGCGCCCATAGCAGCAACCAGCCAGCAGGCAGCCCATGCGGCCAATGCTGTGTCCCAGCGCAATGCCAGGCGCGAACAGGTCACAGGTGGTCCACAACGGGAGCGCGTGGCGGCGGATGTACCACCAGGCGACGGGGACCGCGAGCAACAGGCCGCCGTAGAACACGCCTCCCGATTTCAGCAGCACCATGAGCTGAGCCGGATCGCTCGTGAACCGGTCGATGTCCAGAAGGAACAGCATCAACTTGGCGCCGATCAGCGCGCTGATGATGACGAAGATGCCCAGGTCCATCACGCGCTGCCCGCTCAGCCCGGCGCGGTCGGCGCGGCGCAACGCGAACTGCAGGCCCACGATGTAGGCTGTGGCGAGCAGCACGCCGTAGCTGTAAATACTGAGAGGACCGAGTTCAAACAGCAGTGGATACATCGGCGCGGTTCACCATGAGCATGTCAAGAATGAGGAGACCGGCTCCCACCGTGATGGCCGAGTCGGCCACGTTGAACGCCCAGAAGTGGTGCGTTCGCCAGTACACATCAACAAAGTCGACCACGTAGCCGACCGACGCGCGGTCGACCAGGTTGCCTGCGGCGCCCCCCAGAATCAGCGCCAGCCCGGCTCGAGTCAGCGTCTCGTATGGGCCGACCTGCCACGCGAAGGCCAGGATTGCCCCGAGTGCCACTACGGCAATGCTCGTCATCAGCAGTTGCTTGTTGGCGAGGCTGGCCGAGTTCAAGAATCCGAACGCGGCGCCCGTATTGTGGACATGGACAAGGTTCAAGAAGCCTGGAATGATTTCGACCGCATCGTACACCGCAATCGAGGTCCGGACCATCTGCTTTGTGAGCTGATCCAGTAACAGGATGACGAGACTGATGACGGCCATGACCTGGCGGGTCGGGCGTCCTCGGGTCGGTACGACTTCAGCCGACGGAGGTAGTGCCTGATCCGTCTGGGAGTCGGGGGTGATCTGGGAGTCGGTGGTCATCGTGGCGTCTTCAGGCGACCGGCGCGGGAGCGTTGGCCAGCGCGTCGGCACAGCGGGCACAGACCTCGGTGGACGCGGCGTTGGGCTCGTCGCTGTGTGGGGGGCAGACCCATCGCCAGCACCGAGGACATTTGGCGTTGTCCAACCGGCCGACCTCAATACGTGCGGACCCCGCTGCGTCCTGATAGGAGAAGAGACTGTCGGCCTCACCGGCTGCCGGAGCTCCCTGGGTCAGGGTGACCTCCGATGTGATGAACAGGGTCGGCAGATCGTCTCGATAGTGCTCGAGCAACGTGCCCAGTTCGCCGTTCACCGTCAGGTGCACCACCGCTTCCAACGATGTCCCGATGACCTTGGCCTTCCGCAGTGCCTCGAGTTGGTTGTTGACCGCGTCGCGCAACCGGCGGAGTCGTTCCCACCGTTCCACCAGCTCTGCGTCGGCCAATGACTCCAGCCCGCTGGGGAAGTCCGCCAGGTGCACACTGTCGGCGTCGGCGCCAGGCAGGTTGCGCCAGAGCTCATCGGCCGTCATTGGCAGGATTGGCGCAAACAGCCGGGTCAGCCCGTCAACAATTATGTGGATGGCGGTCTGGGCCGACCGACGAGCCTCCGAGCGGGGGCCGAAGGTATACAGCCGGTCCTTGGAGATGTCTACGTAGAACGCGCTCACATCCACGGTCAGGTAGTGGTTGAGGGAATGCACGGACGATTGAAATTCGTACCGCTCGTAGCCCTGCAACACACGGGTCGCCACGTCGCCATACCGGGCCAGCGCATAGCGGTCGACCTCCTGCAACGAGTCGAGCGGCACCGCGTCGGTCGCCGGGTCGAAGTCATACAAATTCGCCACCAGAATGCGGAGGGTGTTGCGGATCTTCCGGTAGGCTTCGATGACTCGCGCAAGAATCTCAGAGCCGATCCGCACTTCCTCACGGTAGTCGACCATGGCGACCCAGAGTCTCAACACGTCGGCGCCGCTTTGCGAGATGACCGTTTGCGGTTCGACGGTGTTGCCAACCGACTTCGACATCTTGCGGCCCACCTTGTCCACCACGAATCCATGCGTGATGACCTGGCGGTATGGTGCCGCGTTGCGCGTGCCCAGTCCGACAAGCAGCGAGCTGTGGAACCAGCCACGGTACTGGTCACTGCCTTCGAGGTACACGTCGTAGGGCCACTGCAATTCAGGGTGGTCGCCCAGCACCGCTTCGTGACTCGAGCCAGAGTCGAACCACACGTCCAAGATGTCGCGTTCGCGCTCAAAATCGGTGCCGTCGCACTGTGCGCACCGCAGGCCAGCGGGCAGAAATTCGGCCAGGTCGCGCTCGTACCAGGCGTCCGCGCCATGGTCCGCGAAGACGGCGGCCGCGCGGTCGGTCAGCGCGGTGTTCAGCACCGCCTCGCGACACCCGGTGCAGTAGACAGCGGGAATCGGTACCCCCCACGATCGCTGTCGAGAGATGCACCAGTCTGGGCGGTTCGCCAGCATGTTGCGGATGCGCTCCTCGCCCCACGCGGGGAACCACTCCACTTTCTTGATCGCCGCGAGCGCCCGACCTCGGAGGTCGTCGGTGTCCATGGCGATGAACCACTGCCAGGTGGCCAGAAAGATCACGGGGCGATGGCAGCGCCAGCAATGCGGGTAGGAATGCTCGACCGTGTCGCTCTGCCAGAGCCGGCCGGCGGCGGCCAGCGCCGCTTCCACTTTGGGGTTCGCGTCGAAGACCTTCTCGCCCCCCACCACCTCGACATCGTCGTTGAAGCGGCCGGATGGACCGATGGGGGCATACACCTCCAGCCCGTATCGCATCCCCGTCGCGTAGTCGTCCGTGCCGTGCCCTGGCGCCGTGTGTACCGCGCCGGTGCCTTGTTCGAGGGTGACGTAGTCGGCCAGGACCGCGACCGAGTCGCGCTCGTACAAGGGGTGCTTGAAAGCGCAGTCCCTCCAGGTCGCGACCTTTGAGGCTCACCAACTTTCGGCTGAAGTCTCGGCCGACCGCGTCGGCCACCGTGCTCGCCAGTTGCTCGGCGACGATCACCGCTGTCCCATCGACGTCATAGACGCCGTAGTCGAAGCCCGGTTGAAATGCCACCGCCAGGTTCGAGGGAATGGTCCAGGGCGTGGTTGTCCAGATCAACACCGACACGGGCAGTCCCGCCAAGGCCGGCATCCGTTCACCGAGTTGCAGAGCGCTCTGGGCGCGGAGCTGGAATTCCACGTAGATCGACGGCGAGGTGTGGTCCTCGTACTCGACCTCCGCTTCTGCCAACGCGGTGCGGCAGCGTAGGCACCAGTGCACCGGCTTCTTGCCTTTGTAGACGGTGCCTTGTTCGACGAACCGGCCCAGGGCGCGCACGATCGCGGCCTGATAGTCGCGCGTCATCGTGCGATACGGGCGGTCCCAGTCACCCAGTACGCCCAATCGTTGGAAGTCCGCCGTCTGCAGCGCCACGAACTTCTCAGCATACCGACCGCAGGCACGCCGAAAATCCGCCACGCTCAGGTCACGCTTCTTCTTGCCGAGTTCCTTGTCGACGTTCAACTCAATCGGTAGGCCGTGACAGTCGAACCCCGGCACATACGGCGCGTCGAACCCAGACATCGTCTTTGACTTGACGATGATGTCTTTCAGTATCTTGTTGAGGGCGTGCCCGATGTGGATTTTCCCGTTCGCGTAAGGTGGTCCGTCGTGGAGCACGAATTGGGGTGCACCGGTTCGCCACTCCCGGATCCGCTGGTACAACCCCATTTCCGTCCAGCGCGCGATGGCGGCCGGCTCCGTGGTCTGGAGGTTGGCCTTCATCGGAAAGCTGGTATGCGGGAGGTTGAGGGTGGTCTTCCAGTCAGACATGATGGCGTGCGCCACGCGGCGCCAAAACTCCATTGTACCGCCTATCGAGTGCCCGCCTCAGTGAGTTCGATCTGGTGCGGCGCACCATTGGCCAGCCACGGTGAGGCGGGCGTTTTGCGTATTTTTGGTCACCCGTCCGGTGACGAATGACAATTTTGACAGTCGAGTCCGACATGTGGACACAACGGTGGCCGCCTCGTGACCTCTTTCCCACAACGTCTCGTTTGGACAAACGATGCAAGTGACATGTAGTCAATTGTTTGCGGGAGTCGTCGGTTCGCCGATGTCGAGGTGGCGAATCTGGCCCGACTCTTGCTTTTCCTGGGCACTAGCGGGCCGGAGGCTCGAGAAACTACCAGGAGGAGGAGGGCGTCGTGCCTGAAGTGGACAGAGAGGAGCGTAGGACCCATCGGCGGGCGGGACCGTTCGAGGGGGCGTGGAGTGGAGCGTCCGGAAGCAGCGGCGTCCGGATTGCGGATCTCAGCGAGGGCGGGTGTTTTGTGGAATCCCTGATCGTCCCGGCGCAGCACGACCGCGTGATGGTGACGCTCTCGCTTACCCTCTCAAGTGAGATCTCCGCAGAAGGGCATGTGACCAAGGTCGAGCCCGGGATTGGCTTCGGCGTGCAATTCACTGATCTCCAGAGGGAGCAGCGGACCGCAATTCGCGAAGCCGTGCAGGACATGCTCAGCGGTGATGGCGGCGTGGCGGTCACGATTAGTCAGTTCGTCGAGAGCAGTGCCGGACCAGGTAACGGACTAGGTGCCGGGGCGGTCATTGAGTTCGGGTTCGCCGTATGACCCGCCGTCGCTGAACAAGGCTCACGACGGTGTGACGGCCCCGCCACGGGGTGCGTTCGATGCGTTGCGTTGGGGTACCCAACCCCAGCGGACCCCACAGGTACGTACGCCACTGCAGCACCGATTCGACGCCCATCTCCGCGCTCATTCGGAGCGCGTGCACCACACCTGTCACACACCCAAGCGATCGGTAGCCCAGGCCCTCGAGTCCCCGCCGTGGGGATTCGGGTGTATCGTCGGTCGAGCGACGGCGGCTGGCGACGAGCCGACGGGGTGCCTCATCTGATCATGCGGAGGGTGGTTGTCATCGGTGGCGGACTGGCGGGGTTGACGGCGGCGTTACGCCTGGCCCCTGACACGGACGTCGTCGTCCTCGACGCTCAGCCGCGTCTGGGCGGACAGATTCTGACAGAGTGGCAGGACCCGCTCACGGTTGAGCGCGGTGCCGAAGGATTCGTGTTCCGGAGTGAAGCGGTGCCGCGCCTGGCCGCCGAGGTCGGACTTCATGCCGACCTGATCGGACAGTCGGTCGTGCAGTCCTACGGCTTCGACGGAGACCGTCTCCGGGTCTTGGGTCCGGGAGAGGCCGCGGCATTCCTAGGGTTTCAGGTGCCTCGCGGCGATTTGGGGAAGGGCATTCGGTCGTTTCGTCAGGGTATGGGGAGCCTGGTCAGGGCGCTCGAGACACACCTGCACGGACGGGCCGACGTTCGAACCGACACGACGGCCACGAGCGTCGAGATACAGGAGCGCGGTGTCCGTGTCATCGCGGGCAACGACGCGTTCGAGGCGCATGGCGTCGTGGTGGCCACTCAGGCTCGTGACGCCGCGCGCTTGCTGGCCTCTGTCACCCCGCGCGCTGCGATCCTGGCGACGGCACCGACCTTGTCAAGTGTTGCGGTCGAGCTGGCGTTCCCGCGGGACGCCGTCGATCATCCTCTGGATGGCACCGGCTTTGTGGTGGCCGAATCCGCGCAGCGCGAGGGGCTCCGCGCCTGCACCTTCACCAGCGCGAAGTTCATTGCTCGTTGCCCCCCGTCCCTGGCGTTGCTCCGGCTGTTCTTCCGCCCTGAGCCGTTCGAGCTCTCCGGTCCACAAGCCCTCGATGATGCAACCTGGTGTCGTCGAGCCGTCGACGGTCTTGGCCGGGTGCTCCGCCTCACCGGCGCGCCGAGCGGATCCTGGGTCTCTCGCTGGCCGGCGGCTCTTCCGCAGTTCAGCGACTCATATCGCTCCGCCGTGGCCAACGTCGAGGCTGCCCTCGAGGGCAAGCCCATCGCGCTTGCTGGCGCCGCCTTCCACGGATCTGGGATTGACGCCGCGGTGCGGTCCGGCGAGCGTGCGGCTCGACGTCTTGCCCAGCCGCCCGCTGCGTCGTAAGTGGTGCGGCGGAGGCCAGCGAACCCCACTTGTATAATCGACCTGTGTGTGGCCAGTCCTCTAGACCCGACGGCGTCCTGCCGCCGCCCCGGGTGGCAGTGCTCGACAACGGTCTCCAGGTCCGCATCATCGAGTCACATACGGCCCCCCTGGTGTCTGTATGGTGTTGGTACGGGGTGGGGTCGAAAGACGAAGGCCCTGGGCTGACCGGCGCGTCGCACTGGGTCGAGCACATGAACTTCAAAGGGACCGCTGGCATTCCGGCCGACGAGTTCAAACAGTTCATCGACCGGTTTGGCGGCTTCTGGAATGGCTATACGTGGATCGATCAGACCACGTATGTCGCGACAGCCACGAAGGACGCGCTCGATCAGATGCTGTTCTTGGAGGCGGAACGGATGGACCGGTGCCTCTACGACGCGGCTGCCACCGAATCCGAGCGAACGGTCATTGTTTCCGAGTTGCAAGGTGGTGAGAACGACCCGGACCATCTGCTCGATATCGAGGTGACCGCGACAGCGTTCAAGGCGCATCCCTACCGTCACCCAACCATCGGTTGGGTGGGGGACCTCCACGCCATGAGCCGGGATGACCTGCACGGCTACTATCGCCGGTACTACACCCCGACCAACGCGACGCTGGTCATCGTTGGCGACGTCGACGCTGATGACGCCCTCCGTCAGGCCGAGCGCCGATTCGGGGGCATCCGCGCCGGCGCCATACCGACCCGCCGGCGCACGGTTGAGCCGGCGCAGACCGGCGAGCGGCGTCTCGAGATAGAGCGGGAAGGAACGACTGGCTACTTGAAGGTGGCGTACCACGCGCCCGCGGCGACCGATCCAGATTTCGCACCGATGCTGGTGTTGGACGCGGCGTTGACCGGGGCGAAGGGACTAAATCTGTGGGCCAGTTTTGGCGGTCCCACACCCCAGCGCCGGGCGCGCTTGTATCGGTCGCTTGTGGACGCCGGACACGCGGCCGCGGTGGACGGGTCGTTCGTGGCCACAGCCGACCCGTATCTATTTATGGTGTCGGCCACCGCGGCTGGCGGGACGCCACTCGCCGAACTGCGAGACCTGACTCTGGCCGCGCTCGACACGGTGTGCGCGGGCGGGATTCCACCGGACGAGGTGGCACGCGCCCGGCGACAGTTGCAGGCCCGCATCGTGTTGGAGAACAACAGCATCACCAACATCGGGCATCAGGTCGGCTTCTTCGAGACAGTAGCCGGCCCGGGTGTGCTGGTTCAACTGCCTGCGCGAATCGCTGCCGTGACGTCAGAAGATGTGGCGCGAGTGGCTGCACGGTATCTGGCGACCAGCAACCGAACGGTGGGCTGGTTCCAACCGATATGACCCCGACGCTCGGACTGGCCCCGGTCCGTGAACAGTTGGCCAACGGAGTCACGCTGATTGTGACGCAAACGCCGACCCAGCCGGCGGTCACGATCAGCGCGGCCATGTCTGCGGGCAGTCTGTGCGACCCGATCGGCGCCGAGGGCACCGCGCACCTGCTGTCGCGTTTGCTCGACCGCGCCGCCGGCACCCGAGCGGCCGACGAGGTAGCAGACGTCCTTGATTTTCACGGTGTGTCGCCCTCTATCACCGTGTCCCGCCACACAACGACGGTGAGCTGTGATTGTCTGGCCGGGGATGTCGAGCCCGTGTTGGGCCTGGTGGGCGACATGCTCCGGGCTCCAGCGTGTCTGGACGCCGACGTGGAGATTCGCCGCGGGCAGGTCATGACCGGGCTCCGAGAGGACGAAGACAGCCCGTCGACCCGGGCGCTGGACGCAGTCATGCCGCTGCTCTACGGTGCACATCACCCCTACGGGCGGGCGACGAAAGGGTCGCCGGCGACCGTGGAGCCGATCGAACGAAGCGAGTTGCTCGATTTTCACGCGGCACGGTTCGCCCCCGATCGTCTGACGCTCGTGTTGGTGGGCGACATCACGGTGTCAGCCGCCGTGGCCGCCGCGACCGAGGCCTGCGGAGGCTGGCGCGGCCAGGCTGCCCCCCTCGTCTCGCCGCCGCTCCTGCCCCCGGCGCCTCCCGTGCACCGACGGCTCATCATCCCGATGCCTGCCAAATCGCAGGCAGATATCGTCTACGGGTTCACGACGATCGTGCGATCGGATCCCGCGTTCTACGCCTACTGGGTCATGAACAATGTGCTGGGTCAGTACGGTATCGGGGGACGTCTTGGGCAGAGCATCCGAGAGCGCCAGGGGATGGCGTATTACGCCGGCAGTATGTTCGAGGCGGGCCACATTGCCGGGCCATTGCTCGTCCGCGCCGGGGTCAACGCCGAGAACGTCGACCGAGCGTTAGAGTCGATCGACATCGAAGTGGCTGGGCTAGCCCGGGACGGTGCCACCGGCCAGGAAGTCATGCGCGCGAAACGCTATCTCTGTGGCGCTATGCCGCGGTCGCTCGAGACGAATGCGGCTATCGCGAGATTCCTGCAGACGGCGCAGCAGTTCGACCTGGGGCTCGACCACGACAGCAGATTGCCGGGGCTCGTCGACGCCGTCACCGTCGAGGCGGTGGCGGAGGCGGCCCGCCGAACCCTCATTCCCGAACAGGCCGCAGTCGTGATTGCTGGCCCCTACGAGGGATCGTGACGCTCAAGGCCGTATTCTTCGACGTTGATTTCACGCTGATTTTCCCCGGATCCACCTTCGAGGCCAGTGGCTACCGGGCGTTCTGTGAGCGCCACGGGCTTGCGGTCGACATCGCGCGGTTCGACGACGCCGTCCGGGCCGCGTCTCGCGAACTCGAAGTCGGCGACGATGCCACCTATCGACCGGAGATGTTCGTGCGTTTCGGCCGCCGCGTCATCGAAGAGATGGGTGGACGAGGCGAGGGCATCGACGCCTGCGCGCGGGAGATCTATGACGAGTGGGCCGTGTGTCGTCATTTCTCACTCTACACGGATGTCAAACCGGCGCTACGGCAACTCCACTCGAGCGGCCTGCGTCTCGGTTTGATCTCGAACACGCACCGATGTCTCGATGCCTTCCAGGAGCACTTTGACCTCGACGCGCTGATCGTCGGTGCCGTGTCCTCTGCGGATCACGGTTACATGAAGCCGCACCCCAGCATCTTTGAGTCCGCGCTGCGCGGGATGGGCGTGGATGCTGCCGACGCGATGATGGTGGGCGACAGCCTGAGCCACGACGTGGCGGGTGCCCGCGGTCTGGGGATGCGAGCGGTGTTGCTGGACCGCTCCGGTCAGGGACAGGGGCAGACAGGGGCCGAGGAGCTCGACGTGAGCGTGATCACGAGTCTAGATGAGCTGCCGCTGATCGTGGCCGCGAGCTAGCCCGGCGGCCAGCCCATGTTCCGACCGGCGAGCAGGTGCAGATGAATGTGGAACACCGTTTGTCCGGCCCCGCGATTGCAATTGAAGACGGTGCGATAGCCGTCCCCGGCGTGTCCGTGCTCTTTCGCGATCCGCGCGGCGGCGGCGATGATGGTGCCCATCAGGGTCTCATCGCCGTCTTGCAGGTCGTTCAACGTTGAGATGTGGCGACGGGGAATGATCAGCACATGAAACGGCGCCTGCGCAGCGAGGTCCTCGAACGCGAGCACGTCGTCGTCCTGGTACACGATCGTGGCTGGAATATCGCCGTTGGCAATTTTGCAGAACACGCACTCGTCGGCCATGGTCGCGCCTCTCCTCGATTCGTGGACCGCCGAGTCTATCACTCAGGTGGTACGGTAGCGCGGTGACCCGCGTCGGCCGTCGCGACGCGCATGATCACGGCTCGCGGGATTCCCTGCAGGTCGGGACAAATCTCAACGACCACGAGTCCTGCCTGGCTGGCGATGCGGCGCACCTCGTCACTTTGGCCCGCGCCGATCTCCATCACAATCCACCCCCCGTCGCGCAGGGTGGCCAAGGCGGCCGGCAGTAACGCACGCGCCGGGTCCAGGCCATCCGGGCCGCCGCTGAGCGCCGCTCGCGGCTCGTAGTGCGCCACCTCCGGGGCCAGCGTCGTCAGCTCGCGGTCGGGAATGTATGGCGGGTTCGAGACAATGAGGTCGTACGGTCCAGGTACGCCATTGAGGAAACGCGTTTTGTGGAATGTGATCCGGTCAGCGACCCCGTGCCGGGCCGCGTTGCCCTCGGCCACCGTCAGCGCCGCCCGCGAGATGTCGGTGGCGACCACGCGGGCACTCGACAGCGCTCTGGCCAGCGCGACCGCGAGACAACCGGACCCCGTGCCCACGTCGGCGATTGCCCACGATCTAGAGTGCGGGACCATTTTGGCCAGCGCGATCTCGACGACGAGCTCGGTCTCGGGCCTGGGACTGAGTACGTCCGACGTGACAGCCATATCGAGGCCCCAGAATTCTCGGACCCCGGTGATCTGTGCCACCGGTTCTCGACCACGTCGGCGCGCAAGAAGTGGCTCCACCCGCGCCGCGAAACTGCCGGGCGGGCCTGGTAGCGGGTCTCGGAGGCGTGATAACCAGTGCGCCCGGGTCCACCCCAACGCGTGGCGCGCGAGCACTTCGACATCGAAGGCGGCGTCCCGCGGGTCGATGCCGTTGGCGGTCAGCGTGTCAGCGGCGGCCGACACCCAGTCTCGGAGTGTCGCCATCAGAATGGTGTCGTCCGGAGTTCGAGTCGTCTGGGCGTCGGGTCGTTGTGTCAGGCGCCCGCGACCGGCTCGGCGTCCTTGAGCATCTCGGCCCGGAAGTAGGTGCTGAGCGTGTCGCCCATCTCGGCCAGATCGCCATTGAGCATTTCAGTCAGGCGATGGGTTGTGAACCCGATTCGATGATCGGTGATCCGGTTCTGCGGAAAGTTGTATGTCCGAATTTTCTCGGAGCGCTCGCCCGTGCCGACCTGGCTCTTCCGGTCTTCGGCGATCTCGTCATGCTGGCGTTGCATCTCGATCTCATAGAGCCTGGAGCGCAGCACCTTCATGGCCTTGGCTTTGTTCTTGATTTGCGACTTCTCGTCTTGTTGCGAGACGACCAGGCCGGTTGGCTCGTGCGTGATGCGTACCGCCGAGTATGTGGTGTTGACGCTCTGCCCGCCGGGACCGCTCGAGCAGAACGTGTCGATCCGCAGGTCCTTGTCTTCGATCGAGACGTCCACTTCTTCCGCTTCGGGGAGTACCGCCACCGTCGCGGTCGATGTGTGGATACGACCACTGGCCTCGGTGGCCGGCACCCGCTGGACACGATGGACGCCGCTCTCGTATTTCAACTGGCTGTAGGCCTGATGGCCTTCGATCAAGGCGATGACCTCCTTGATCGACCCGACGCCGGTTTCACTGGTGGACATGACCTCCACCTTCCACCCTTGTCGCTCAGCGAACCGCGTGTACATCCGAAACAGATCGCCCGCGAAGAGCCCTGCCTCATCACCCCCGGTGCCGGCCCGGATCTCCAGCATGACATTTTTTTGGTCATTGGGATCCTTCGGGATCAGGAGCGTCTTAAGCTCGGCCAGCAGCGCATCGCGAGTCTCGGTCAGCGAGGCCAGTTCCTGTTCCGCGAGTTCTCGCATGTCGGCGTCGCTGCCGTCGGCAAGCTCCTGAGCTTGCTCGATCTCGGTGACAACTCCCCTGTACTCGCGGAACTTTTCGACGACGGGCTGGATGTCGGACAGCGCCTTGGCGTGCGTCCGATATTGGTTCTGATCGGCCTGCACCGAGGCGTCGCTGACCAATGCCATCAGTTCGTCGTACCGCGTGTCGAGGCTGTGCAACTTGTCGAGCATATTCGTGTCTACCCGCCGGAGACCGGCGGGAGAAAGGCGACCTCATCGCCGTCGGCGACCGGGGCATCCATCCGTGCGTACTCTTCATTGACCGCGACGGAGATAGAGGTCTCGTAGTCGCGCAACTCGGCGAACTCGTTCATCAGCGTGCGCCAGACGGTCCCCGCGGTAGCGTCTGACGAGGCTTCCCGCGACAGCTCTCCCGTCCCGACAATATCCTTCAGCCGGGCGAACAGGCGGATGGTGACCCGATTGCCGTTCACCGGATTACTCAAGACCAGCCACGCGTATCGCGTCTTGTCTGGCCACGTCGTCCTCGGGGTCGGCCGTCGCGCCTTCGATCCACACGTCGCCTCCCTCAAAAAACTCGTGTTTCCAGATGGGCACGATTTGCTTCACCCGCTCGATGATGTAGCGGCAGGCGGCGAATGCATCGGCCCGGTGCGGCGAGGCGGCGGCGATCATGACGCTGGCCTCGCCAATCTGGAGCGTGCCCAGTCGGTGATGCAACGCGATGCGGACATCCCAGCGATCAGCCGTTTCGGCACCGATCCGCTCGAACGCGCGAAGCGCCAGTGGATCGTAGCCCTCATATTCCAACCGCAGCACGCGTCGGCCAGCGTTCTCGTTCCGCACGACCCCGACGAACGAGGTGATCCCTCCTGGCCCGATCGTGGCGTCTGGTGACCCGCTCGTGACCGCGGTGATGAGCGCGTCGAGGTTCAAAGGGTCGGTCGTGATCGCATACGGCGCCGTGTCCATCGTGGCTCTATTGTCGCTCATTTGCTCCAGAAATGATTGAGTGGCCCGTAGCCGTGACCCAATGGATGCGCGTGGTCGATGGCCGCTTCGACATAGCGTTTTGCCGCGACCACCGCATCGCCAAGTGCCGCGCCCCGAGCCAGGTGGGCGGCGATCGCGGCTGAAAACGTGCAGCCCGTTCCATGGGTCGCTCGACTATCCAGCTTCGTCCCGCGAAGCTCGGAGACGCCGTGGCCGTCGTCAAGGAGGTCGACCGCATCTGGGCCGTCGTGGTCCCCCCCGGTGACCACGACCGCGGCAGCACCCATCGCCCGCAGCCTGGCGGCGGCGTCGGCGGCCTGCTGGCGCGTGGTGATCGGCTGCCCGGCGAGGATCTCCGCTTCGCGACGATTTGGAGTGAGCAGTGCGGCCCGCGGGAGCAAACGGCTGCGGACGAGCGCAAGGGCCTGTTCGTCGAGCAAGCGGTGCCCACTGGTGGAGACGAGCACCGGGTCGACCACCACGGGGACACCCGGGTATGCCTCGAGCCGATCGCAGACGACGGCGACGATGGCACTCGTCGCGAGCATGCCGGTCTTGATCGCGAGCACGTCGAAGTCGGCGATGACCGCGTCTATTTGCGCCGCGACGACCGTCGTCCTGATCGGGTCGATCGTCGTCACGCCGAGCGTGTTCTGGGCGGTCACCGCGGTCACCGCGCAGACGCCGTACACCTCATGCGCGGCGAATGTCTTGAGGTCAGCTTGGATGCCGGCGCCACCGCCGGAGTCACTGCCCGCGATGGTGAGCGCGGTCCGCATGGGGGAGACCGATTCAGTCTGCCGCACTGTCAGCGCGCGGTCTGGACAGGTTCAGCGTCGCCTGCTTCGAGGCCGAACACCAGCAGGAACTGGTAGGTCAGGAACGTCTCGTGAGAGAGGAGGCTGAGCCCGGCCGCCTGGGCGTCTCGGATGACGTCGGCGGCATCCACGCGACTTTCCATCTCCGGGCCGGGACCGCCGCCGTCTCGCGTGAAGTCGACGATACCCAGGCGTCCCTGTGGCTTGAGCGCGGCTGCCGCATCGCTGAGGAGGGCCACGGGGTCCTCCACTTCCGCGTACACGTCGACAATGAGCACGGCATCGAGGTCGGCTGGGAGGGTCGGATCTTCCGCAGTACCCAGCACCCGCTCTACGTTGTCCAGACCCTCGCGGTTGACGCGATACGCGATGGCGTCCAGCATCGGCTGCTGAATATCCTGGGCGAACACGAGTCCGTTAGGACCGACCCGGCGCGCGAGTCGGACCGTGAACCAGCCCGCGCCCGCGCCGACGTCGGCGACCACCGAGCCGTCAGCCACGTTGAGCACGTCCATGATTTCGTCGGGCTTCTGCCACATGTCCCGATCGGGCGCTTCAAGAATGCCGATGTCGTCGGGTGGGAACAGCCGGGCGTGCGGCTGGTCTTGCGCGCCGACGGTGGCCGTCATGGCAAGCGTCGCGAGGAGGGTCAGCCGTGTGATCACGTCTCGAGGCCCTCGCACGGAAGCCGCTCCGGACCGCCCAGGTCGGGCAATGACGGCCGACCGAACCCCTGCTCGGCCGCCAACACGTCGAGTGCCATCGACGCCAGGTCTTCGATGGGCAAGAGTTCAAATGGCGTGGCCGCCGTCGGGGCCAACCACTTCAAATAGGCCCCACAGTTGCCACAGAGTTCGGCCCGCTGCGGCACACTGGGGTCGGTCTTCACCGCCGTGAGTTGATCGGCGTCGCAGTACGTGCACGCCGGCTTGTCGCGCTGCCAGCCAAGGCCGCAGAATGAGCACCGTAGCTGCTCCACACCGTCCCGGGCTTCGCCGAACGCCGGCCAGGACCCGCAGGCGGGGCAGTACCCATGGGGCCAGGCCCCGAGCGCACCGGTGACTGACGCGTGTGGCTCGCCACCCTGCGGCGCGAACACCGCCCGCTGTGCAATGTAGGCCGCCGGCCCGACCGCGAGTTCCGCCGCCAGCCACAGCACGTCCGGCGCAATACTCTCGTGCATCGCCTTTATTCGGATCGCGTCTTGATTCCGATCGAAGGACGCGGCCAGCAGTGAACTCATGTCGATGCGTCCGGCGTCGATGCAGGCACGGACGTGGCGCGCCACGTCTCCGGCTCCACCTTCCGCGAGGTCGTCGCACGCGTGGAGGACCAGGGGACCCAGCAGGTCGATAGGCAGCGCCAGTACTTCGCCTCGCAGGACCGGGGTCGCGGCGCGGAGCTTGGTCGCCGCGAGCGCCGGCTCGAGGGTAATGTCGGTAATCTCCGTCGCCGCCAGTCGTTCTACCGTATCGATGGTCCGGCCGACGAGCGAGCGTTGCATGGCGATGGCGGGACGCAGGTCCGGCCGCGTGCTGGCCAATTCGGTCCAGCGAACTTCAGCCAGGTCGAGCAGCGTGGAGGCGGCAGTACTCATGAAGTGTGGCCAGGTGAACGCCGCGTTCGTGCGGTAACTAGCACTCCTATTGTAGAACAGCTGTCGGCTGTCGGGTTGAAGGGGAGAGGCGCCCTCGGTATACTTCAGGCAGGGGTCCGTTCCGGCCTCGGGGAGAGCACAACTAGATGTCTGAAGTCATCACCGTTACCGAAATCGCCGCAACCAAGATCTCTGATCTGATGTTGGAAGAGAAGAAGGACGAAGCCGGTCTCCGGGTGTTCGTGCAGGGGGGCGGTTGCTCCGGTTTTCAGTATGGCCTGATGATCGAGGAGGGCACCGGTGACCCGGCCGCCGATCAGGTCTTCGAGTCGAACGGCGTACGCTTGTATGTCGATCCGATCAGTTTGCGCTACCTGTCCGGTGCTCAGGTCGACTTTGTCGACAATTTGACCGGCGGCGGATTCACCATCAAGAACCCGAACGCCAAGTCCACCTGCGGCTGCGGCTCTTCGTTCGACGTCTAACGTCTCACCGCCGGCGTCTCGTGGCATGGACGCGCAATCTACTTACCTTGAACGTTTGCGCCCAGCGGGCGGCAAGCGATCCAGCAAGCGCGACCTGATCGTCAGCGTCTTCTTGCGCCAGGACGGACACCTCAGCGCGGACGATCTGGTGGACCTGATGCGTCAGGAAGACCAGAAGATCAGCCGCGCGACCGTCTATCGCACGCTGCAGTGGATGGTCGATGCCGGCATTGCCCGGAAGGTCGACTTCGGCGAGGGGCGGTTTCGATTCGAACACTCCTACCGGCATCCGCGCCACTTTCATCTCATTTGTAAGTCGTGTAATCGGTCCTCGGAATTCCTGAGTTCCGACATCGAGCTGCTGCTTGAGGAGATCACCGCTGCTCGGGGGTTCCAGGCGCGGCAGAGTGTCCTGCAGGTTCACGGCACGTGCGAGGACTGCCGCGAGGGACGGGGAGAGACCCCGACGGGGGCGACCACCGAGCTGTTGTTCGCGCGCGATGCCCTGCGCATGGCGATTGCTACCGAGCGCAGTGGACTCGACTTTTATTCGCGTGGCGCGGAATTGGTCCAGGACACCCGGGCGCGCAGCGTATTCAAACGGCTTTCAGGCGAAGAGACCGAGCACCTGGATACGCTCGAAGCCCGCTACCAGGAACTGCTGGCCGAAGACCCCAAGCTCGAGTCCTATCCGACGTTTCTTTTTTTCAAGGGCGCCGCCGACGGGTTGTTTGCGTCCGGCGCTGATGAGTTGAGCGGCGTCGTCGATGACCGCGAGGCGCTGATGATTGGTATCCGCTGCGAGCGGGCCTCTCACCAGTTCTTCAAGAAGTACGGTCAACGCTTTGAGGACTCTGAGGGAAAGCGGATCTTCCTGGAGTTCGCCGACGAGGAGCGCGAGCACCTCGAACTGCTCATCCGGGAGTACCGGGCCCTGGTCGCTCGTCAGGAAAAATCGAAACCCTCCGCGACCTAGCAGCCCGTGGTGAAAGTCCCGCTGCATTCGACCGACGCTGAATCCGGCCGATCTGCGTTGTTCATCGGTCAAATACTGCCGGTATTTTCCCTCTTCTCGCCTTGTTCGACCGGCCCAGCGCCGGTCTCTGTGCGACGCGGGACTTCCACCACGGGCTGCTAGCCGGTTCACACCAGCCGAGCACCCCGCGCACAGGGTCACTCCGGCTTGCGGGCGACCAACTGCGCGACCGCCGCGGGTTCACGCGGTTCCTCGTCGTGCCACACGTCCCAGCCGTCGAACACCCCGCGCAGTTCACCAGGATGCAGGAGAAAGTCTGGCGAGCGTGGCCCGGTACCGTGCTCGCGCTGCGCCACCGTGAATGTTTCGTAGATGACGAACCCGCCCGGTCGTATGGCATCGCGCAATGTGGCCCAGATCGTCCGCTGCAGATAATTTGTGCAGACGAGCAGGTCAAACCGCTCTGCCGGTAAAGGCGTCGACTCCAGGTCAGCGACCCACAGGGCCGCGCTGCACAGTGCGCCGGTGTGCGCCGCGCGGACGCGAGACAGGTCGCGGTCGACCCCGAAGACGCGAAACCCCAGTGTGGCGGCCAGTCGGGCGTGGCGACCGGCGCCCATCGCCATGTCCAGCATGTCCAGCCGGTTGCCCAGCCGTGTGCGCACGAGCGGGAGCCATCGGGCGACGATGGGCGATGGGGGCTGACGCCTGTCCGGTCCGGCCGCTGATATGATCACACGCTGATGTCCGCTGCCCTGATCACCGCGTCGATTCTCTCGCTTGTTGGCCTCCTGGTGAGCTTCGCGCTCGGCTACATGGTGGCCGTGCCCGATGACGTGCTGGCCCACGCCTCGCTCGCCATCTTCGCCACCCTCATCACCTTGCTTGGCCATTCGATGACCATGTTCTATCTCATTGGCAAGGTCAAAGCCATCAAGGACGCGGTCATCGAGGGTGAGCTCGAGACCGACGCCGTCGCCCGCGTCTCCGCGCTCCGCGGGCCGGTATTCAAACTGGCGTCGGCGGCGATGGGCCTGACGATGCTGACCGCCATCATCGGCGGCGGCGTTGACACCGGGGTGATTCCGTCCGGGTTTCACTCCCTGCTCGCCATCCTGGCTATCGTGGCCAACTTCCTCGCGTTGCGGGCCATCATCGAGGCCCTCGCCGCGTCGTCGAAGATTGTCGACGAGGTCAACCGCGACCTCGGGGTCTGATCGGCCCGGTCACCCGTGTTCTCTAAAATCCTTCTGTTCGATATCGATGGGACGCTGCTGCTGTCCGGCCGGGCTGGATACCGCGCGTTGACCAGCGCGTTCGAGGAGTTGTTCGGCGTGGCAGGTGGCTTTGACCATGTCCCGGTCGCCGGTATGACCGACAGGCTCATCTTGACCGAGGCCCTCAAGCAGGCCGAGGTGACCGCCGATCCGGCGCAGCGGGTGCGGTTCCATCGCCGTTACTGTGAGCTGTTCGCGGACGAGATCCACTTTCCCGGACCGCGAAAAGGGTTGATGCCAGGCGTACTCACGCTGCTGGAGCGACTGAGTCACTGTGATCAGGTCCGGTGCGGGCTCGTGACCGGCAATTTCGCGGAGCCGGCCCAGATCAAGCTGGAACACTTCAACCTGTGGCGGTTCTTCACCTTCGGCGCCTATGGGGATGACGCGCCAGTCCGGGACGACCTGGTCCCTATCGCGGTTGAGCGCGCCGGGCGCGACGGCGTGACGGTCACGGCCGCCACCGATGTGGTCGTCATCGGCGACACGCCGCTCGATGTCCAGTGCGCGACCGTCGCCGGGGCACGTTCAATCGCGGTCGCGACGGGAAGCTACGACGAAGCCGCGCTGCGTCAGACGGACGCCAACACAGTGCTCGCGGATCTCAGCGAGACGGACGCCGTCATGGAACTGTTGCTCGCCGGGTCGTGAGAACGCGGTCACGCAGCCGGCGGCAGAGATTAGTCACTGAGCGCCCACTCCCGGTACGGTGGCAGTTTCATGCGTGCATTTTAGTCCTGGAGCCGCGAGAGGCGTAAAGGGCAGGCCAGGGGCGTAGGAAGTGGCGGAAGCGCCTGGGAGTCGAACCCAGCCCCCCCGCGCTAGCGGGGGGCGACCGGTTTTGAAGACCGGGAGGGCCACCGGGCCCCGTTCGCTTCCGTGCGGACCCATCATCGCACGGGACGCCGGATTCCGTCGGAGGTGTGGCGCCCCGCGTTGACGGTGACGAGCCGGCTCAGTTGTGCAGAGGAAGGCGTAACAAGACCGAACGACACGGAACCGGCGTTCGTGTAGGAACGACGCGCTGGTCCTTGGATCTCGTTGGAGATCAGACGACGATGCAGCGGCGCCGCCCCCGGGGTGGGGACGGCGCGGCAGGCGCTAGTCCTCGATCAAGCGGACTTCGCCAGCCCGTGGACCCTTACCAGAGTCCTCGGTGGTGAACTCCACTCGCTGACCTTCCCGCAACAACTCGAACACCGCTCCGCGCACGGAACTCCGGTGGAAGAAGTGCTCGACCCCCACCTTCGTCACGGATGAAGCCGAAACCCTTGTCGATCAACAGACGCGCGATAGTGCCGCTCATACCCTACTCCTCCGATACCCGAACCCCGGTTCCGCTCGAACGGCGCACAGACGCGCCGCGCAACGGTCCGGGCCTAACGGCCCTTGTCCCCCAGTGGTGCCGGTGGGCAAGGACAACCGCCAGAACCTCCCGCGACTCCCTGACGAGCGCAGGCTACTGAGTGGCCGCTATCGACGTGGCGTCGCGGAATGGCCTGCCCAGCCTCAAACGATGTACAAAGGCACACGACAAATTGCCGTATTTGACTGGTCCACCATCTTGAGTAAGGCCATGTTAGTGAGCTTGTTTGGTAGAGTCAAGCGCGCTGTGTCGGCTGATCGCCCGGCGCATACGGTGTCGGGCTATTCGGCGGCGGCTGGCTTCTCGGCGGCGGCGGCAGCTGGGGCTGCCGTGGTGCTGCTCTTGTCAGGCACGGCTGGTGTCGCTGGCGTAGCGGCCGGGGCCGGGGCTGGCTTGGGCTTGGGGGCGGCCGGCGGCTTGACCGCTGGGTAGGTGGTCCAGAAGTGTCGGTTGCACTGTGGACACTCCCAAAATTGTTGCGGTGGCCACGGATCTTGAGGAGCCGGATCCGTCAGCTCCATTGGAGTGCCGCACCGCTGACAACGAACGCTGACGTCGGGGTGGTTCATGGCGAGACAGATTGTAGTGTCCCGCCCCAACGATTCGCAACCTGCGCGTCAATCCGCGCCTGGACGGAGGGGGTTCCAATGATTCCAGCGGTGATCTTGTCCGGCGGGGCGTCGTCGCGTATGGGGGGGCACCCAAAAGCGCTCTTGCGCGGGACGAGGGGACGAGACGTTCCTGGGCCGCATCGCGGCCACCCTCGTGGCGGGCGGGGCCAGCGACATCGTGGTCGTCACCGGCTATCACCCACGACGAGGCGATCAGCGAACTCGTCGAAGCCTTGCCCGCGCCGGTGCGTCTGGTGCGCAACACAACCCCCGAGGCCGGCCAGCTGTCCTCGCTCCTGGTCGCGTTGGGGACCGTCGATCATCCTGACGTGCCAGCCATCCTGGTCACCCTCGTGGACTTGCCGCTGTTGTCGGCGTCAACGGTGCGCGCGGTCCTGGAGGGCTACCGCCGAACCCGGGCTCCCCTTGTGCGACCTGAGCGCGATGGCCGTCACGGGCATCCAGTGCTTTTTGATCGTTCGCTGTTCGACGAGCTACGTAGTGCCGACCTGGAGCGGGGAGCGAAGCCTGTGGTGCGGGCCCATGCGGCCGACGGATTGGACATCGCGAGCAATGACGACGGCGCGTTCGTGGATATCGACACGCCCCCAGGACTACGAGCGCGCGTTTGGCCGACGGCTGTCGCTACCGTCTGGCTAACTGCCGGCTCGCGGCCGGAGAGGGAAGGATGGTGGACCAGAGGGGATTCGAACCCCTGACCTCGTGAATGCCATTCACGCGCGCTCCCAACTGCGCCACTGGCCCATCACTGACGTATTGTATGTGCCCGAGCCGACCTGTCCGATCAATCGCTGGCGTGCCCGAGCGGCGCCAGGGGCGTGAGCGTCGACGGAGACATGTGCGTCCGCCGACGAGGGCTAGTACTCCGCTGAACATCCGCCTGCATCTCGTCCCGGTCGGACGGTGGCCGTCGAGCGCCAGCATCAGCAGCATCGCGCGCCTTGACGGGCGCGAGGTCCTCGCCGGAAATCCCGCGGCGGTTACGCCGGCTGAGGGTGGCTCGTCGTTCGCGTTAAACTCGACAGACCGTCGGTCGCTCGAGGAGTGCGATCACGGCCGCGGCCGGTGCGGGTGGTCACGACCAGCGGCACCCCATTCTGCTCGCACCGCGTAGGCCATCGCGTCACGCTGTCCCGCTGCTTGACCGCCCCGGCCCCGGCCGCCCGCGATCACCATGACCAGCGAGCGCCTACGGTCGACCGAGCCGCACGGATCAGACGCGCCCGAGGCGCCCTGGTACGCGACATCACGATGTCGACCCGCGGCAGCCGGCTCGACCTCGCGCGAGGTCGAACTCCGCTCGCGGCGGAGTGGCGCCGCTCTCGGCCGGCGGTAGTAGACGATCGCGGTCGCGTGCGGCCGCGCCCAGCATCCCGTAGCCCCGCGGTCTCGAAGGCCTGCAGGTGCAACGCGTCCGACCTTCGTGACCTCCCTGCGCCGAGTGGATCTCGCCGTTGCAGACGCCACCAGCGCGCCCCGTCGCCCGCGACGCCGGCATCCCCCGCGACCCGGAACGCCTGCCGCAGATTCGCCGCCCCGTCGTAGCCTGAGCGTCTCCGGACGACGCACCGCGCCCACGACCACGACCGGCCGAACAGTGCCGCACCGTCAGATGCAGATAAGAAGGCGAGCTCTTCGAGCGTGTCCGTGCCGCTGGTGATGACGACTACGCCGGCCAGCGCCGGATCGTCCTCGCGAACTACCGCGTTGACGCGGCGGGTCGAGTGCGCAGCCACTGACCAAGCGTGACCGCGCTGCTCGCGACGTTGGCGAACTCCTCTGATTTCCGCCTCGGCGAGACTCAGCGAGGTCAGGCACCAGCGCTACGAGGTCGGTCCGCGAGAGTCGGCTGCCAGGACGATTCGAGATGGTGCCGCCAGTCGTAATCAGACGGACCCGCGGCGGCGCCGCAGCAACCGCGTCAAGGACGGAGACCAGTAACAGCGCCAGGAGCAGCGGAAGGCCAACCGGCAATGTGCGGCGCCACATGGTTCGTTCCTGCGCTGGCTCGCCACGAGCGTGGCGCGGGCGAG
>CALLXD010000028.1 GCA_937766455.1 Vicinamibacterales bacterium
GGCACCTGTTTGTGCTCGCGGCTCTGGTGGCGTCGACCATCGCCATTCTCGTCGCCAGACCGTCAGACCCGGTGGTTGCGGTGTTGTTGACGTTGGCCATCGGCGCCGGTGGGTTGGTCGGGTTGATGACCTACCGCACCATCAAGCCGCTGACGCAGCGCGATTTTTCAGAAGCGGCGAGGATGTCCGGCTCTCGGACGCGGGCCGCGGTTGAGCGGGAGAAGACGCTCGTGCTGCGCTCGCTCAAGGAGCTCGAGTTCGACCGCGCGATGGGGAAGGTGTCGGCGTCCGACTTTGACGAGATGGGCGGACGGCTCCGGGCGCGCGCGATCAGCCTCATGAAGCAGCTCGACGTCGAGGCGGTGGACTTTCTGGCCGTGATCGAGCAGGAATTGCGGGGTCGACTGGAGGCGGCGGGGGAGGACCCCGACGCGGCGGCTGGGGTCGCGGCCGCACCAGTCGTGTCACCGGCGCCTTCGTCGCCTGCGGGCCTGGTCTGCGAGGACTGCGAGACGTCCAATGATGTCGACGCTCGCTTCTGCAAAGGGTGCGGGAAATCCCTGTGACATCCACCTCGCTCGGACGTGTCCTCCTGACCGCGGTCCTGTGCGGTCTTGCCGGAATGGCGTCCGCCCAGCCGAACCCCCTCCAGATGTCCGGGATTCCCCGGCCTGATCCCAATCTGGCTGACGCGGCGATTACCGTGCGGGTGATTCGCGGGTCGTTTGCCAATGATGTCACCGGGCACCCGGTCGAGCTTCGGGCTGGCGATGAGATCGTGACGACAGAGACCGATGGGGAGGGCCGAGCCACGTTCTCTAGCCCGAGTCCGGGCGTGCAGGTCACGGTGGCGACGACGCTCGACGATGTGGTGCTGGTGTCGCAGCCGTTCGCCGCGCCCGTCCGCGGTGGCGTGGCCGTCTTGTTGGTGGGAGCGGCAGGGGCGGGAGACGCTGTTGTGGATGCACCACCGCCGGTCCCGGCGATGCCGGGACAGGTCACGTTCGCTCAGGACTCGCGGATCTTGATTGAGCTTGGCGAGGAAAACGTCGAGGTCTACTACTTGCTGGACGTGCTGAACGTCGAGGATTCGCCGGTCGAGCCGGAGACGCCATTTGAGTTTTTCCTGCCGCCGGGGGCGCAGGGCGGGACCCTCTTGCAGGGTTCGAGTCCACGCACGTTGATTGATGGCCCACGGGTCTGGATGTCGGGCAGTTTTGCTCCGGGCGTCACCCCGGTCATGGTGGCCTACATTTTGCCGTATTCAGGGGGGACACTGGCGCTCTCTCAGGCCTTCCCAGCGACGTTCGCCCAGTTGCTCGTGTTTACGCAGAAGTGGGGCGCGATCGATATGGCGTCGGCGCTCATCGAGCGACACGTTGAGATGGGGGCGAGCGAGACCGGCGGCTTGCCGATGTTGGTGGGAGTCGGCGGCGCGGTGCCGGCGGGTCGCGTCGTTACGCTTGAATTGAATGGGCTGCCGCACCACAGCGGGTGGCCACGGATCCTGGCCCTGTCGCTGACCGGGCTCATCGTTGCGATAGGCGTCTGGACGTCGAAGGGGAGCCCTGGTAGCGACGACGCGTCTCAGCGTGTCGACACCTTGCAGGGCCGGCGCGAGACGTTGTTCGCCGAACTGGTCAGGGTGGAACGTCAGCAGCGCATCGGTAAGATCGGACCGACCCGGTACGGCACACGCCGAGCCGAATTGGTCGACCAGTTGCAACGCGTGTTGCGCGACCTGGACGACGGGATGTCCCCAGACACTGCCGTCTCTCCCTCTGCCACGTATGGGGCGACGAGCTAGCCCCGCGCACCATTGCATCATTGCCTGCCGTGCCTCCCCCCCAGACCGCCGACTTCACACAGGTCACGCTGTCTAACGTTTCGCGGCACTACGGTCGCCGCCGCGCGCTGTCGCAGGCCAATCTTGTCTTGTCAGCCGGAGAGATCATCGGGTTGCTGGGGCCAAACGGCGCCGGCAAGTCGACCTTGCTCGGTGTGCTGTCAACGCTCGCAGAGCCCTCTGGCGGTGAGGTGCGCTACGGCGACCGCACGGCGCGGCAGGGCGGTGCCCCGCTGCGCGCGCAGATCGGGTTTCTCTCGCACGAGCTGCAGCTGTACCCCGAACTCACCGCCCGTGAGAACTTAGAGTTCTTTGCGGGGCTCTACGGGCTCGACCACCCTGCGGAGCGCGCCCGAGAGGCATTGGTCCTGGCGAGCTTATCCGGGCGAGCTGACGATGTTGTGGAGGGGTTCTCTCGGGGGATGCGGCAACGGCTCGCGCTTGAGCGCGCCCTCCTGCACGGGCCGCGCCTGGTGCTCTTCGACGAACCGTTCACCGGACTCGACGAAGCCTCGTGTGGGGCGCTGGTCACCCGGTTGGAGCAGTTGCGGGCCGCGGGCAGCATCGTGGTCGTGGCCACCCACGATCTGGACATCGTCGATCCGATATTGGATCGAGCTATCCTCCTGCGTTCTGGACGGCTGCGCGAACTGGGCCAGACGGGTTCGTTGCGCGCACGCTACCGCGCTGCGCTCGCAGAGACGCCGCCGCGTCGCCGCCGCGGTATTGCTCCCGCGGCGCCCGGTCCGCAGGGCGGGGAGGCCGGGACATGAGACGGTTCCTCCAGGTCGCCTGGCTGGTCGTGCGCAAAGATCTCCGGGTCGAGTCCCGCAACAAGGAGATGCTGCTGACGACGTTGTTCTTCGCGGCGTCCTGTGTGCTGGTGTTTTCATTCGGGTTCGTGCGTGGCGGGGAAGCGATCGACGGGTCCGCATCAGGCGTGCTGTGGATCACGATCGCGTTCTCCGGAACGCTCGCTCTGGGTCGCGCGTTCGAGCGGGAACGTCATCACGATGCGCTGCGGGGGCTGTTGCTGGCACCGGCCGATCGTCCGGCTATCTACGTCGGCAAACTGCTGGGTGTGCTGTTGTTGCTGGCCTTCGTCGAAGCGCTCGTGGTGGTGATGGTGGCGTTCCTGTTTCGGGCGCCTCTCTTTCGGCACGGATGGTGGCTGCTCACCTTGCTCAGTTTGGGCACCATTGGGTTCGCGAGCGTGGGGACGCTATTTTCGGCCATGCTCCTCAGAACGAGAAGCCGCGCCGTGCTGCTTCCGGTCCTGCTCTATCCCGTCACCATTCCGGTGCTCATTATGGGAGTGAGCGGGACATTTGCGCTGGTGCAGCCCGAACCCGACCTCGCCCTGGCGCGGCTGTGGGCCAGTATGCTGGTCTTCTTTGATGTCGTGTTTCTGACCCTGGCGTTATGGACATTCGAGCCCGTCATGACAGAATGATGGCCGGTCGGCCCCAGTGGCCGAGCGTCAGCCGACACCCACGGATTTGTCTATGAACAAGCGTGCATTCCCCGCATTAATCGGCTTGTCGCTGGTCTTCTTTGGCGTCGCCCCGATCCTCATCGTACGTGCGCCAAACGAACAGGAGATGGGCCTCATCCAGAAGATTTTCTACTTTCATTTCGCGTCATGGATGGCGATGTATCTCGCGATCCTGGTCCTCGGCATTTCCAGCGCGTTGTTCCTCTTTCGACGGAAGCCATCGGCCGATCGCCTCGCCGTGGCCGCCGCGGAGGCGGCGGTGGTCTTTGGGCTCATGGGGCTGATCACCGGGCCGTTGTGGGCCGTCAAGTCCTGGGGCGTGTGGTGGACATGGGACGCGCGGACTACCATGGCCATGATCCTCGAATTGATCCTGGTGGCCTATCTCATCTTGCGTGCGTACGGAGGGCCCGGCTCAGACCGGCTGGCGGCGGGCCTGGGCATGTTCGCGATGGCGAATCTACCCTTTCTGTATGTGTCGACAGAGATTTGGCGCACGATACACCCGCCCACCTCGGTGGTGCCCCAACTGCCCGTTGATTTCGGCCTGCCTCTGTGGTGGTCGGTGGCGGGTTTCATTGTGCTCTGTCTCGCGCTGCTCACAGCCCGGGCCAGACTGGAAGAAGAGCGCGCCACGCTCGATCGCTTGTATCTGGCATTGGAGGACGAGTAGTGCAGCGTCTGTATGACATGTCCGCTGTTCCGCGGGAGAGGACGACCGTGGTGCGGCGCTGGGCGCTGATCGCGCTCTGTGTCGGATGTCTCGGCATCCTTGGCGCTCCGACGGCTGATGCAGCGCAACCGACCCAGCAGTCAGCGCCGGACGGGTTCGTGCCCATGGACGATGTGCCGGCTGAGGAACAACTGCCAGCGGCGCCGCTGTTGGCGGCGGCATACATTGTGGTGTGGGTGATTGCGATCGGATATCTCTGGACCATCTGGCGCCGCCTTGGCAGCGTCGAGAAGGAACTCGCCGACGCCATGCGTCGCGTGGACACCGACGGGGCCTGACCCTCAGGCCCTTGGCAGAGACGCATGCCCGCCGGACACTTCGTCTACGTTCCCGCCATTCTGCTCTTCGGTCTCGTCGTGGGCTGGATTCTCGGCTCGCGCGCGGCGGCTGATGCCTATGCGTCTGAGTTGCGTCGCCGAGAGGAGCGCGCGGCCCGGAAGAAGACGGCCGAGCAGGCCTGACGCAGACAGAGTCAGCTGGCTGGTTCGACGACGACGGTGACGTCGACGGTAGCCGTCAGCACCGTGTCGTCCGCGACGGCCCGCAAGATGTAGATTCCCGGTGTCGTAAAGCTGGCGGTCGTGGTGGCCCGGCCGTTCTCCAGCGGCGGCGCCATCGGAGCGAACGTCACCGGTCCCGGTCCTCGATGCTGCACCCACGTGACAGCGAGTCCGCTAGCGACCGCGGCTCTGGGGTTGAGAATGTTCTGCTGGTCAGGACCGGGGCGCCCGCGTCGGTCCCCGCGGCGTGCGGCGGCCTCAGGGTCAGGACCAGGGATACCGTCGTCACCGGCGACCACGATCAGTGTCACCGTCTCGCCAGCGGACACGCTATGAGAGTTCGGACCGTCGAGTCCGATGCTGGGGCCGTGATTGTCGACGTAGGTGCCGCTGATGCCCATGCCGCGGTTGGCCTTAATCACCGCCTCGTCGACCTCCCAGACAGGCCATAGTGAGCCGGTGGCGGTATCAGTGCGTCCAGCATGGGTCACGGTCCAGACAAGATCCTGTTCCCCAAAATCTGCGGGGACCCGCACCTTGAATACGTAGTTCTGGCGACGGGGGTAGAAGTGGGACGGTTGCCCCCGGTCCGCGTCTCCAGGTGAGAAGCGGTTGTTCGGCCCGACAGGCACATGGGGGCGTTCCACGTAATTGCGATTCAGATAGCCGAACAGGAGATTGAATGAGCCGTCCGAGTTCCTCTCCCAGCCCTCGAACACGGGCTGCACGTTCCGCCCGCTGTTGAATTTTGTCTGCGCTTCGACGGGGTGGATGGTCAGCCCGGCGACCAGCAGAGTCAGCCCCCAGGCGAGGCTGGAACGAATCATGATCGGCGTGACTCGGATCATCGTGCTTACTCTTCGTTGTCCGTGGCGCTCGGCCGACTGGCGACGGCGGCCGCGTATTCATCGTCGTCCAACGTATACCAGCTCAGCCAGGCGAAGCTCATGTCGTCGCTGGACCGCTGCCCGAAGCCGGCCCAATTGCGCGGATCGTCATTCCACCGGTTGGCCTCCGAGTTGTCGTGCCAGCTGACAACGTGCAGCGTGGTGCCCTTCGGCAGCAACGGCGCGACCTCGTCCTCGTAGTTGTAGGCGATGTGCCATCCGAAGTCCCAGTTGGCACAGTTGATCGACTGCACCGTGTTGTCGGGCAGAATGGCCTCAACGCATTGGCGTGTGCCCAGGTTGTGCAGGTGCGGTTGGAATACGGTCAAGTTAATGTTGTCGTTCAGATGGTAGTACCCGTCGTGTCGCACATCTGACTCACCGGCCGGGATGTCCAGATCCTCGTTGTCGCCGATGTGGAGCGCATAAATCGGTCGCTCCGGTACGACGCCTTTCGGATAAAACGTGACCCCGACGCTGGTGCGGTCCGTGATCCGGCGACCCACGGCGTGGTAGTGCATGTTGAACCTGATCTGAGACCCGGCCTTGAGCAGGCGGCCGGTGCCGTCCGGGTAGATATCACCGTTCTTGCCCAGCGCATATTCATTCAGAAACGCCGCTTCGCCGTCGGGATCGATCGCGGTGGTCACCGCATGATGCACGACCGAGAAGCTCTCTTCGGTTGGCTTGGTCTCGACCGCTTTGACCCAGCGGTCTTCGGTCAACCCCGAATCGCTGACCAGGTTGCCCCACCAATCTGCCGCTTCGGCTTCGACCACGAACGGCTCTGGAATCGGAATGACCCAGTCAGGTTCCCCGATGTTCCACTTCGTCATGTCATCGAATGCGAGCGGGGCTGGGAGATCGGCCGGGTTGCCCATCGGAGCGCCGGCGTCCACCCAGGTCGACACGAGGGTGATTTCTGTGTCCGACAGTGACTTGTCCGCCTTGAACTGCTGCACGCCGACATGCCGATCAAGGAACCACGGGGGCATCTCGCGAGCCTCCACTCGTTGCTTGATGGATCGGGCCCACGGGCGGACTTCCTCATAGGTCAGCAGGGACATCGGCGCGATCGAACCGGTGCGGTGACAGCTTTGACAGGACCGCTGCAAGATTGGGGCGATGTGCTTGGCGAACGTCACCGGTTCGTCGGGGGTCTGGGCCGTGGTTGGGCTGGCTATCGCGAGGATCGCACCCGTTGCGAGGATGGCCAGAAGCGCGCCTGAAGCGGGGCCGCGATGCAGGTTCTGAGAACCCATGTATTGTGCCTCCTTGGGTCAAACGCTGATGGCGACACCGATGTCGAGCCGCGCACGGGTGAGTATGGGGACAATTGTAGCTCCCGCACAATTCCTTCGCAACACGTACCCTGCGAGCATACGGTTCGCGCGACCACGTGCGGTCCCGCGGGTGCCGCACGTCCCGTCCGAGCGGGGGGCCAGCCGGAGGGGTGGTGCCCGAGGCAGCAACGCCGCCATTCGGGCACCTCGCTGCCAACCTAGCGGCCGAGGCCGAGGCGGAACGCGAGGCTATCGGGCAGGCCGGCTTCCGTAATGCGTTGCTGAGCCAGATCGATGCGATAGGGCACGCGCTTAATCTGGACTTGCTGCTTTTTGGAGTCGTAGGTCGCGTAGGACGCTCGGGCGTCGGTGTCGCGCGGTTGGCCGACTGAGCCCGGGTTGATGAGATAACGGGCCTTCTTCAGGATGTTGACGATTTTCGTGTCGTCACCACCCGGGGTGAGGTGCGTGACGGTCAGGTCGTTGCCCGTCAGCGCGTACGCGACCGGCACGTGCGTGTGTCCGAAGAAGCAGACCGGACGATGTGCGGCTTCGAGCGCCTTGGTCGCATCGTCCCCATCAAAGACGTAGGTGTCCTCGTCAAACGGCGTGCCGTGACACACTTCGACGTCGCGGTCCACGCTCACAGGACCGGCCGGGAGGGCCGCGAGGCGTTCCCGATTCGCTGGCGTGAGTTCCTCCTGGGTCCAGCGCGCAGCTTCCCCCGCGATGCGGTTGAATTTCTCCGAGCTTTCCACACCGCTGGCGACTTTGTCGTGATTGCCGCGAATCAGAACATCCGGTTTCAACTCGAAGATCTTATCCACCACCTCATTGGGTGTGCCGCAGTATCCAACGAGATCTCCGAGGACGAGCAGCTTGTCGTAGGACTCGGGTGGGGTGCGGGCCAGCACGGCGTCGAGGGCGTCGATGTTGCTGTGAATATCGCTGAGAATCAGAAAGCGCATGGGAGTAGAAAGCCTCGGGGTCGTGTTCAGGGGGCAGGGGACTAGGACGCCTGCCGTTCTTCAAGCCAGTCAACCATCTGTTCCACCAACTGGCCGGTTGTGGCGTGCTCGGCGTCGAGCCGCACTCGTGCTTCCCGATAGGTCGACTGGCGAGCGTGAAACAGCCGCTCCATCGCGGCGCGGTCGGCGGCGAGCGGTCGTCGTCCGTCCTCGACTCGAAGGCGCGCGGCCACTCGCTTCAAGGATACATCAAGCCAGAAGGAGACGCCGTCCTGATTAATCAACGAGCGGTTTGCGGCGGCCTCGAATGCGCCGCCGCCAGTGGCGACCACGACCTGTCTGGGGGGCAGCAGCGAACGGAGCGCCGCCTGCTCGGCGGCTCGGAAGTGCGACTCGCCCTGCATGGCGAAGATGTCGGCGACTCGCGCGCCTTCACGGCGCTCGATAACGGCATCGAGGTCCTCGACCCGCCAGTCCAACCGGGCTCCGAGGGCTACGGCCAGGGTCGTCTTGCCTGCGCCCATGAACCCGACGAGGTAAATCTTGTCCGCGCGCATAACGACCCCGGAGCTGACGCGGCTACAGCTCGCTGATCCTCGTCAAGATATCGAAGAAACCTGGGTACGAGACGTCGACGACGTCGGCGTGACGAATCTCGCTGGGCCCCCCGGCCCCCAACGCGGCGATAGCAAAGGCCATCGCGAGCCGGTGGTCCCCGGCGGCGTCCGCCGTGCCTCCGCTGAGTGGGCGGTCGCCCAGCACCTCGAAGCCATCGTCCATCTCCTCAATGTGGCCGCCCAGCCCCCGCAATCCGCTGGCCAACGCGGTGATGCGGTCGCTCTCTTTGTGCCGCAGTTCGCTGGCGCCGGTGACCTTGAGCGCCCCCCCATGGGTGGCGAGTGCAGCCAGCAGTGGAAGCTCGTCTATCGTGCCAGGCACCTCGGCCGCTCTGATCTCGACGGCTGTGACGCCGCCGTGCCGGATGCGGAGGGCCCCAATCGGTTCGTCGCCAACGGCCGGGCCATCGGCCACGTCGATGCGGGCCCCGGCCCGCTTCAGCACGGACAGAAACCCGATACGGGTGGGGTTGAGCCCGACGTCTTCGAGTGTGACATCCGACCCGGGCAACGCTGCGGCTGCTACCGCCCAACACGCCGCCGACGACGCGTCCCCCGGCACCCGCACCTTGGTGGCCTGGAGGCGCTGCCCACCGCGAAGACGGATGTCGCCATTGGCCAGGAAGAGGTCGACCCCGAACACCGGCAATGCGCGCTCCGTATGATCTCGTGTGAGCTGCGGTTCCGTCACAACCGTGTCACCCGCAGCGTGTAGCCCGGCGAGGAGCACCGCGCTCTTGACTTGCGCGCTCGCGACCGGCGGCGTGTAGGTGATGCCGTGGAGCGCCGCGCCGTGGATGGCGAGCGGGGGGCGGTCGTCGTCTCCGCGTAGCGTGGCGCCCATGCGTGAGAGCGGATCGATGATCCGTCGCATTGGGCGCCCGCGCAGAGATGCGTCGCCCGTGACAATGCTATCGAAGTCGTGGCCAGCCAGTACGCCCGATAGCAGGCGCAGCGTCGTGCCGGAGTTGCCGGCGTCGAGTGGGGCCTTCGAGGCACGCAGGCCACCCAGTCCGCGGCCTTGCACCGTGACGACCCGTTGGTCCGGGTGGGCGTCTGGCGCGCCGGCGGGACCACTGATCGTGACGCCGAGGGCCGCCAGACACGACAAGGTCGATGCGCAGTCCGCCCCCGGCGCATAGCGAGTGATCGTGGTGGTCCCGTCGGCCAACGCGGCCAGGAGCGCGTAGCGATGTGAGATGGATTTGTCGCCAGGAATGGTGATGCGCCCACGCACGCGCGACGCCGGACGAACGACAACCGATGACATCCCTGCATTATGGCTCACGGGCGTCAGCGGAGGCTGAACGTTCTACCCGTCACAGGCTCGCCGCTTGCGCCGGCCGTGGTGCGGAAGGTATGTTACGGGCGCCGTAGCGCGCCGCCGTTACGGTCTCACCATGAAGTCGGTGTTCGTGGTGAGACGGGGACCCGATGAGCGCCGACCACCTCATGGACACTCACAGCGTCGTCCGCATCGAATTTGGCAGTCACTTCGATATGCTGGATTTCGTCCAGGTCGTCTGTGACGAAACGGGGCAGATGGCTGGTCTCGACGAGGACGCGCTCCATTGGGTGAGCGTGGCCGTGCGTGAGTCCGTCATCAACGCCATCAAGCATGGGAACCACGAGGTCGAAGAGAAACGCGTGACCGTGGAGTTCACGTTGACGCCCGCCGCCGTCCCCACCCAGCTGCAAATTCGCGTGGTCGACCAGGGGGAAGGATTCGACCCCGTGGAGGTGGCCGATCCGCTGGCCCCGGAAAATCTGCTGAAGTCCAGCGGTCGGGGTATCTTCTTCATGCGCAACTTCATGGACGCTCTCACGATCCGCCGTGCACCCACTGGAGGCATGGAGGTCGTGATGGTCAAGAGTGCCGCCGCCGCTGACGCTGACGCCTAGGTCAGTGTCATTGCAGCCATCCTACGCCGTGTCGCATCCTCCAGCCTGGTTGGCCACCGCCATCGATATCGTGCTGCGCGCCGGCGCCATCCAGACGCGTCATCTGGGCACTGATCTCCAGATCGACATGAAGGGCGCAATCGACCTCGTCACCAAGGTGGACTTTGAGGTCGAGCATATGGCGCGCGAGACGATCGCCGCGCGATTCCCGCAACACGCGGTGCTGGCCGAAGAACTCGAAAACGAAGCGGCGAGGGACGATCGGCGTCACTGGTGGGTGTTCGACCCGATCGACGGCACGGTCAACTACGCGCACGGGCTCCCGGTGTACTGCTCCAGCCTCGCACTCGAGGTGGACGGACGGCCCGAGGTGGCGGCGGTCTATGACCCGACCCGGCGCGAGTTGTTTACCGCCGAGCGCGGGGTCGGCGCTTGGCTGAACGGGACTCCGCTACGTGTCACCGGCGCCGCCCGGTTGCTCGATTCGATGCTCTGCACCGGGTTCCCCTACGACGTGCATGAGACGGTCGATGAAGTGGTCGGGCTCTTTGGCGCGTTTATCGCCGAGGCCAGGGCCGTTCGCCGCCTGGGGTCCGCGGCCCTCGACCTGTGCTACGTCGCCGCCGGACGCCTCGACGGGTTTTGGGAGCAGCGCTTGCATCCGTGGGACCTGTCCGCGGCCAGTCTCCTGGTCGAGGAGGCCGGTGGCCGGGTGACGCGGTTCGACGGCACTCCGTTTGATACCCGATGTGGCCAGATCGTCGCGTCGAATGGTCCCATCCACAACGAGATGCTGGCCGTCATCGCTTCCCGCGCGGGGCGTGCTCCAAATCGGACGGATTGAGCTCTCGCTGGGACACCAAACTCGGCCACATTCGCTGTAGCCCCCTACAAAACGGCTATTTCCCGGGACCGTGGCGGCTGGCATCATTCCTGCTCTCTTGTAGG
>CALLXD010000029.1 GCA_937766455.1 Vicinamibacterales bacterium
CCTGCAGTGTCGCTGAGCAGAGCCAGGCGCTGGCCAGCACGCTCGCCGCTGTCGAAGTGAAAATCCGTCTGGTCATGATCAGGGTCAGTGTCAGTGGGCTCGCCGTGTCTACGGTCGTCTCGTCCAGCCGGGCGAACCTCGCAGCGGCGGCGCGGCTGGCGATGCGGGCTAGAATACCGCCAAACCGGACGGCATGAACAGACGACTATCATCTGGTCCATTGGAGAATGTAAGACATGGCCGATCAACGACGTGACGACGGATCATCCGCGTGGACACGCCGCGCATTTCTCGGGGCTGCGTTCACGGCTACCGCCGCCGCCCCGGCATGGGCCCGGCAACAGGCGCCGCCTGTGCCACCCTACGAGGCGCGAGACTGGTCGGGCGCGAGTCCGCTGCCATATCCGGATCCAGACCTCATCGCCCTCGACCCGCGGTTCAATCGCTACATCCTGTTCAACACGCCGATCAAGCGGCTGCACATGGGCACGATGTGGGCCGAGGGGCCAGCCTGGAACGGTGTCGGGCGGTATCTGGTCTGGAGCGACATCCCCAACAATGTGCAGCACCGGTGGGTCCAGGAGGACGAACGCGTCACCGTGTTTCGTAGCCCATCGGGGCATAGCAACGGCAACACGTTCGATCGCGAGGGGCGCCAGTTGTCGTGCGAGCATGGCGGCCGGCGGGTCGCGCGGTACGAGCAGAACGGCGATGTCACCACGATCGCCGATCGCTACGACGGCAAGCGGCTGAACTCGCCGAACGACGCCGTCGTCGCACCCGACGGCGGTATCTGGTTCACGGACCCGCCGTATGGCATTCGAGGCGACTACGAGGGGTTCCGCGCGGAGTCGGAGACCGCGCCCGCGGTGTACCGTGTCGATCCGCAGGACGGTCGCGTGGTGCTGGTCACCGATGAACCCGGCGGGCCGAACGGTCTCTGTTTTTCGCCGGACTACCGCCGCCTGTATGTCGCCGACACCGGGTCGGGGCGCGAGATCCGGGTCTTCGACGTGGACGGGACGCGTCTGACGAACGGCCGTCGGTTTGTCGAGCTGCGCGCGCCAGGTACGGGCAACCTGGTGGCGGCCGATGGAATCCGGTGTGACGTGGATGGCAACGTGTGGGCGGGCGCGGGTGACGGCGTCCTGGTGACTGCGCCGATGGCGTGACGATTGGTGCCATTCGCTTGCCTGAACGGTGCGCGAACGTCTGTTTTGGTGGCACCCGGCGCAACCGCCTGTTCATGTGTGCCAGTCAGTCCCTCTATTCCGTCTATGTGGGCGTGTTGGGCGCCGGCATCGCCTAGACTCCGGCCGGAATCTGACAAGCCAGGGCGAAACCGATCCGTCCGCTCCGCTCGCGCGTCAGCGAATGTGTGTCGATTGAGTCGAGATGCGGGTCATGAAGCCGGCGATGACCCACTCGGCGTCGACGTCGAGCTGCTCGGCGATCTGTCTGAGGTATCCGCGCAGGTAGACGGGGGGGGGGAGTGCGTCCAGCTCGTCCGCTTCGATGAACCGGAGGTTCGAGAGCGAGATCTTTGTGGTGAGATTGATCTGGCTCAGGCTCACGCCGCGCGCCTCGCGCAATCGTTGGATGGTCGGTCCGTCGCACTGGGTTACGGTGGCCAGAAGGTCGTTCACACGCTGGTCGGCGCTCGCGACCGGCGCGTCGCCGTCCTCGACATCGGCGGTGATCCCCACTGGCTCGTCTGCCGCCATGTCGGCCGTTTCGTCCGGCGAAGGTTGGACGCAGTCGGGGACCGGCATGCCCGCGTTGCCCGTCCGCTCGCCGAGTCCCCGGTCGTAGCGAGCGCGTTCATTCGCGTCGCCGAGGACGCGAAAGGCTGTCTCCAGCCGGCCCGAGACGACCTGAGCCTCTTCGGGTGTGAAGAGCATGTAGGTGGCCGGTGAGTCGGGGGCAAACGCGGCGTGGGCGCTCTGATACGCGTTCGCGATCTCCGACCGAGTCGCCGACAGTGGTACTTCGAGCAAGTCGTAGTAGGTCTGCGTCGGGGCCTCATCGACCTCATCGACATCGCTGGGGCTCGTTGGAATGGGCATCGCTTGGGGCTCACGCGGTGGTCAGGAGTTTCGACACGATCCCGCGGAGCGAACCTGCCAGGGTGCTCACGGGGTACTCCATGAGGAACGCACGTCGTTTTCGGACGGCTCTCCACACGCTATCGTCGTAGTGCAGGTAGCCGACGCACTGCACGTCCAAGCCGAAGTAGTTGCGGGCCGCCATCGCCACGTGCTGACCGATGTCGGCGTCTGCGCCGCTTCGGACCTGATTAACGACCAATTTCGGGGTGAATTGCTGCATCGCCTCGTGTAGGGCGGCACCGCGCTCGGGATCCAGCCGTTTGATCCGCTCAAACAATGCCTGCGGGTTGAGACCGTGCCTGCGTCCTGCTCCGCCATGGCAGCCTGTACCAACCCGCTGACGTGGAGCGTGCGATCGAGATCTCGGAGTCGACGGAAAAACGCGGCCTTGACGAAGCGGTACAGATTCTCGATCGACGTAGGTTCGGGCAGACACATCAAGACGCCGAGGTCGCCGCTGAGGAAGAAGTCCAGCGTGTTGAATCCGGTGCCTGCCCCCAGGTCGAGGAGCACGTGGTCGAAGTCCATCTCCCTGATCTTGCGAATCAGCCGCATCTTGGTTTGATACTTGGGATTGGCTGCGCCCAGCACGTGGCCAGCCCCGGATATCAAACTCAGGTTGGGCACCGGCGTAGGGACGGCCAACTCCTGCAAGCTCTCCGTTTGCCGAGTGACAAAGAGGTCCAGGGTTGCGGCCGTTGGGGTGACTCCCCAGGCAGCTGTGCAGATTGGCGCCGCCGAGATCGGCGTCGATGACACACACCCGTTTGCCCATCTGCGCGAGGGCGATCCCGACATTGGCGGTGAGCAGGCTCTTCCCGACACCGCCCTTGCCGCCACCGATTGTCCAGACTTGCCCTCCGGCGCGGACTCGCGGCGTCGGCGCCGACCGCGCGACCGGTCTCTCGCGTGGACTGGTGACCGGACCCGCGAGATGAGGCGGTGGGGGCTTCCTTGAGCGACGTGGGCGAATGTGGAATCTGCATAGGGTGTGCGCAGTTGTCCGTCTGCTGCTCCCTACGTCGTGTCGGATTCTGGGGCCGAAACTTTAGAGCTGACCGGTCTGGCCATGCTCGCGATATTTCGTAGTTGACCCTCGCCTGAGTCAGAATCCTCCTGGGACTGAGCGCATATCGCGGCGGCTCCGGTTGAGTGGTCTGGCCCCGCCCGGTCGCCGCGCCGGAACGCTGCCAAAGGAGCCCTGATGTCACTGCATCGTATGAACGAAACAGACCGAGGGTTGAGACGGATGTGGACGCCGCGCCGAACGGTGGGGAGCGCGCTGGTGGCGCTGGTTTGCTGCGTCGTGGTCGAGACGGGCGTCGGGGCACAACCCAGCGACGAGAGCGAGACTGCTATTCGCGCCCTGGTCCGTCGCCTCGATCTCGAGCAGTACAAGACGGCGATTCGTGGGCTCGTGCAGTTTGGCGACCGACGTCAGGGGGACGACGCGCAATCGAGAGGCTGTGGACTGGATCGAGGCACGCCTTCAGGCGGTCGGGTGTACGAACACCGAGCGAGTCGTCTACACCTTCGACCCGCCACCGCGTCCGGTAGGGCGTCGAAGCGGCGGAACTCGTCCGCCGTTGAACCCCGTCGACCCCACGCCCACCGGAGGCCTCGTGGGACGCAACGGTTCGGGACCAGGTGGCAGCTCGATATTCGGCTATCGACGCCGCACCGGTGTTGTGCGCGACCCGTTGGCGCAGCCGGATGAGACGCTCCGCGCCCTGAACCTGGAAGAGCCGCGTAACGGGGAGCGATCGGAGGTGTTCTGTACCAAGGTCGGTACGACCAACCCAGATGAGATGTACATCATCGGGGCGCATATGGACGGTCATGGATTTGGCGAAGCAGCCAACGATGACGGGTCAGGCACCGCGATTGTGATGGAGCTGGCCCGTATCTTCAGCGCGCCCGATGTGCAGACCGGGCGGTCGATACGTTTCGTGCTCTGGAACAACGAGGAGACCGGGTCTTCAACGGCAGTACCGCGTATGTGGACCAGCGGCGCGAACGGCAGGGGATTGAAGATCCGCCGGGCTCCGGTCGTTACCCCGAGCCTCGATGGCTGGGCATGATCCAGCACGACATGATGTTGTTCGATCATGGCGCCCCCGGTCCGGACGGGCGAGTCAGTCGCGATCAGCGACCCGAGGCTGATGTGAACATCGAATTCCAAACGGACTCTGCGCTGGCGCGCGAGTCTCGCGATCTCGCCTTTTTCTTCAAATCGGCCAATGACGCCTACGCGACGGACTATCCGGCAATGGTCGGTCCCCATATGACCAACACCGACTCCACGCCGTTCATGAATGTGACACCCGCCATCAGTCTTCGCGAAAACGAGCGGGGCATGCATATTGGAGCGGGCTGGGACCCGCATTGGCACCAACCGACAGATCTCTACGTCACCTTCACGGATGACGACTTTCGCCTCGGGCTTAATGCCGCGCAGACGACATTAGCCGCCATCGCGCAGTTGGTGGACGCTACCGTCAGTGCGCCCTGATCGCTAACGAGATTCATGACCTTCTCGCGTCACGCAGCCTGCGGGCTGCGTGCCGGTACGCATAGAGGCCTTCCAATCCGAAAATCGCCACGGCGCCCCACACGAACGCGTATCCCACCAGCTGAGTCTGACCAAACTGCTCTCCGTAGACCAGGACTCCAAACAGGAACTGCAACGTCGGCGCAAGGTATTGAATGATGCCGACGTGCGACAGCGGTATCCGACGGACCGAGGCCCCGAACAGGAGCAGCGGCCCGACGGTGATCACCCCGGACGCCGCCAGCAACGTCTGATGCAGCCACGGATCCCCCGCGTGCGAGCCCCCAACCGGGGCAGTCATCACCGGACCTAGCAGCAGCAACAGAGCCGTGGGAACGGAGAGCAGGCTGATCTCCAAGGTGAGTCCTTGCATCGCTCCCAACGCCGCCTGCTTCTTGAGGAGTCCGTAGAGGCCGAAGGTCGATGCCAGCAGGAGGGCGACCCAGGGCAGCGTGCCGAGCGAGACGCTCAGATACACCACGCCCGCCGCGGCCAGGCCCACCGCGACCCACTGGCCGGACCGCAAGCGCTCGCCCAGCACGAGGACCCCCAAGCCCACCGTCACCAGCGGCGACAAAAAATATCCCAAGCTGGCCTCGACGATGACACCGGTCGTGACCGCCCAGATGAAGGTGAACCAGTTGGCGTATAGCAGCGTTGCCGCGGCGGTGTAGGTTGCGATGACCCGTGCCGTGAGCTGCCCACGTGTGAACCGATCCTGTGGTCTGAGGGCGAGCAGCACGACGAGAATCACAAGCGACCAGAACACGCGGTACCCGACCAGGCTTGCCGGCGGTACGCCGTCCAGCTGTTTCCAATAGATGGGGCTGACGCCCCACCAGACATACGCCGCGATGCCGTACCAGAGGCCCGCTCTCACCGGGCGCCGATCGGGGAATTACGTATCGGCCGTGTGGGCTGCATCACCGTCAGGGGAGGTCCGGCGTGACGCACACCACGCGATGGGTCAGGCGCCGGGCCGAGGCGTCGCGTACCCCCGATGACCACGCCGGTGCGTAGAGCGGTGAATTGGTGACCCACAGTCTATTGGACTCGCCGAATTCGCGGTCGCTACTCCAGAGCGTCACACCCCATGGGTACCGCGTCGGATCGAGCCGCTGCAGGACCGAATCGAGTTCGAGTTGCGTCGGGAGGCGCCAGGAGGCGGTCCCGCCCAGCGCCAACCCCTCGCAATAGCTGTTGGCGGCGCTCCACAAGAGCCCGTCTGTGCCTTGACGGGGGTTGCCGGTCGCCGTCCACCGCATGCCGATCTGGCGATCCAGGAAGGTCCCGTCGCCGAGATCGGGAAACGGGTCGTCGGTGTTGGCAGCGCTGGAGATCGGCGCGCGCCCAGACTCGGCGCCCCCTGCCTCCGTGGGCCGGCCGCTGCCATCTAGTGGCAACGAACGGGCCATGAGCGGGTTCTCCCTGACCGCCGGTGGCCCGTCAGACACCAAGGCGGGAACGATCGCCGGGGCTGTGGTCGCGGTGCCGGCGAGGCCGTCCTGCACGCCGGCTGACTCATTGGTGTTGTCCGCTCTCGCCGCCGCAGCCGAGCTGGTCGCGACGCTGGCCTGGCCCTGGGAACCTGCAGTCCGCCCCGCAGGAGCCGCGCCGGGGGGCGACTCTGGCGTGGTGGCCACTGGACGCGCCGGATCCACTGGCTTGGCCATTGACCCCGGCCGCTCGACTCCCAGCGACGCGAGAGGCACGCGCGTGTCGTGAGCCCCCCGGTCGGGCCCTGGGAGACGCCACCACAGGAGTAGGAGAAAGATGACGGCGGCCGCCGCCAGTGCACCGGTACGCCCCCGGCGGCGTGAGGTCGCGTGGTCGGTCGGCACTGCGACCTTGGCCGCCGCGTCCGGGGGCGACACGCGCGAGACGCCTCCCGCCGGTAGCGGAGGGAGGCGCGCCTGCCGCGTCGTCGCATCCGTGTGTCGGGAGTCTTGGTAGTCGCCAGCGCCTCGATCGCCTCGACCATGGCCGCCGCAGAGCCGAATCGCTCCGCGGGTTCCTTGTGTATCGAGCGCAGAATGACGCGTTCGAGCGCCTCGGGCATGTCGGGGTTGATGGCGCGCGGGAGCGGTAGCGGATCGCGGATGTGTTTGATTACGACGGCGATCGGGGTCTCCGCCTCGTAGGGGACGCGGCCCGTCGCCATTTCATAGAGCACGACACCCAATGAATACAGGTCGCTTCGGCCGTCTACCGCCTGGCCCATTCCCTGCTCGGGCGACATGTACTTCGGGGTGCCTATTAATCCTCCGGTAGCGGTGAGCTTGTCGGCGCCCTCAAGGATCTTGGCGATGCCGAAGTCCGCCAAGAGGCAGTTGCCTCGCTCGTCGATCAAGATGTTGCTGGGCTTGACGTCACGGTGGACGAGGCCTCTGGCGTGGGCGTAGTCGAGGGCATCGCCCACCTGGGTGATCACGCGGGTGATCTGTTCCAGTGGCAGCGGGTGCTCGTCGATAGCGTCTGCGAGCGTGCCGGTCTTGATGAAGGGCATCACGATAAACGTGAACCCGTCCGAGTCGCCGTAGTCGTGGACCGGCAGAATGTGGGGATGTTGCAGGCCGGCGAGAATCGTCGCTTCCTGTTCGAAGCGTTTCAGGAATTCGCGGTCTTGAGCGAAGTGTCGAGGGAGAACCTTCAGCGCGACGTGTCGGTCGACGGCGGGTTGATAGGCTTTGTAGACGGCGGCCATACCGCCGGCCCCCAACGGGCCGACAATGCGATATGGTCCGAAGGACCGTCCAGAGAGGTCTTCCATGACTCGTGTCGATGGACGGCGACTCCGTCATGGAGTGGCCGCCCCATCCGGTAACTGGGAGCGAAACCGAACTACAATCACCAGACCGGACCTGAGACACCAGTTTGGTGATCGGAGTCATCATATCCTTGGAGTGTGATCATGCGTATCGAACATAAATACAGATGTGTGGCTGCCATGCTCGGTCTCGCGGTATGGCTGATGGCCCCCGCGATGGTGCTGGCACAGCCCCGTGTCGCGGTGATGAACTTTGAGAACAACAGCACATGGTCCTACTGGGGAGATCGGCTCGGGGAAGCCGCGGCCGATGAGTTGGTCACACAGCTTCTGAAGACCGGTTCCTACAGGATGATTGAGCGCTCGCAACTGGCGGCGGTGCTGGCCGAGCAAGATCTGGGTGCGAGCGGGGCAGTCGACGCATCGACCGCGGCCAACATCGGCAGATTGCTGGGGGCGCAGTTGATCTTGACGGGATCCATTACCCAGTTTTCCATCGAGACTGTCTCCGGCGGATTTCGCGGTCTGGGCGGATCCCGGTCCAAAGCGCAAACCATCCTTGATGTCAGGCTGGTCGACACGACGACCGGCGAGATCCTGGTGGCGGAGAACGGCCAGGGGGAGAAGACCTGGGGCGGCGGATTTTTCCGTGGCGCCAATCTGGAGCGCGATTTTGACGCTGGCGTAGCGCAGGAAGCGCTCCGTCCGGCCATCGAGCAGGTCGCGGAGACCCTGGCCGATCAGTCCGATCGCTTCGCGTCGATGGAGCCAGTGGCGCCGGCCGCCCAGATTGTCGGGGTCAGGGACGGGTCCTACTACATCAACCAGGGAGAGAATTTTGACGTCGCGGTCGGACAGCGTTTTGAAGTCATCCGTGTCGTAGATGAAATCACGGATGCGAATGGCAACGTCCTTGACCGCATCACCGATACCGTTGGTGTGATCGAGGTGACCAGGGTGTTATCGCAGTCAGCCATTTGCTCCGTCGTTGAAGGGGATGCGAGCGAAGGCGACAGCATTCAACCGCTGTAATCACGTTCAGGCAGGGCCGTCGAGCACAGTTCAATAGACTCGCAGATTGTCGATCCAGATGGTGCCACCGGTCCCGGGTGGTACCGCCCCGATGTCGACCAGGAAGACAATCGCCTGGGTGTCTTCCAGCTCGAGCGTGCCGCGCGGGTCGTCGATGACATTTCTCATCCGCGCGAAAGGTACGGTCACGTCCTGCCACGTGGTGGTCGACCGGACTGACCCCTGCCACGTGTCGGCGCCTTCTGGTTCCTCGGGGTTGAGATCGCGGACCTGCACCCAGAACCGATAGGGAACGTCGCTCCGAACGGAAAACACGAGACCGGCGTGACCAGTGAGGTCCCGCGTTACGTAGCTGCCAAGCGACGCGAATGGGGATGGGTGGTCCGCCGTCGGGGTCCCCAGTTGGAATGCGATGCGGGCGGCGTTCGAGCCGTCCGGCCCGGCCCCGGGTGCGATGAACTGCGGATCAAGCGTCGTCGTGTAGTCGGCGACCGCCTCGAATGTCGAGCGGGTCTCGAATCGTTCGAGTTCCAGGGTGTCCCCGACCACGACCGGATCCGGCAGCGCGGCCGCCCTGCGCCGGCGAGCGCGGTCCTCCTCCGACACCACGTAGATCGGGTTCGACACGATCCAAGGCACCGGCCATCCAGGAAGATGGGCCTCGACTCGATAGACCCCAGGGTCCGGCACCCATTGGTCGAGAACCCTGTCAGTCGACGCGAGCGCGATCCCGTTGCGCAACAGCGTCAGCGTCGCGTGTGCCGGGAGCGACCCGCCAGCGCGCAGTCGGACGGGGCCTGCCGCCGGGACGTCATCGCCCATCGTCCATCGCTCGTCGCCCCGTTCCGCGTGAAAAAAGAATTGGTCTGCCGGCGCGAGCGCGCCGAGGCCCACGTAGAGCCGACCCTTCCCCAGTGCGTCCAGGAGCGCCGCGCTGTCCGCAGCGGCATTGCCGCCCAGCGGCTCGTCCAGGAGGACATAGTTCTGGGCAATGCGGAAGACTGCCTCGTAGGAGGGGAAGGGGAGCGCGGCGGACAGCGTTGTGAGCGATCCGTGCGCGTCAGCGCCGGTGATGCCGATGGCGCGGCGACGGGAGAGCACCTCGTCCCACCGGTCGAGTGTTGCTGGGCGTCGCAAGAGGCGCAGCAACGCGTAGTCAGGGTTCAAGGGATATCGGGCGAGCGCGCCGAACAGCCCGACCCAGCCGGCGGCCCGCCACTGTGAGTCGCCGTTGAGGAGTTCGACACCCCAGCTTCCAGGCAGCTCCCAGTCGCGCCAGCGCAGATCGTCACGGTCGCTCTCGGGATGGGCCGCGAAGCTCAGACCGTCCACGTCCGCCAGGTCGAGCAACGCCTCGGCGGCGTCGCCTGAAAATCGATAGGTGAGCTGGGGGAGGCGCATGGCCAGAAGATGCCCTTGCCGGTTTGAGATCTCAGTGCCGACCAGGGTGAGCACCCCCGCGGGCCCGTAGCCTTCGTCGGGCTTGGCCGCCAGCGAGTTGTGGTCGGTCACGATGACGAAGTCGAGCCCGGCGGCCGCGGCCGCCGCCTCCACGTCCTCCACCTGACCACTCCCGTCAGAGTGCGCGGTATGGACGTGCGCAACGCCCGACACCCGCACAAAGTCATCGGGCAGGTCTGTCGGAACGATCGGCTGCGGACGCCAAGCCGCGACACGCCAGACGACCACGAGGGCTACGAGCAGGAGGCTGGCCGCGATCACGCGCCGGAACGCCGGTCGGGCCGCAGCGGTCATCGTGCTGGTACCGCGGTCCCCGGCCGGTGAGATGTTGGCGGCGGTGGTGAGGACGATGTGCGCGCCTGCAGCAGCGAGAGATCCTGCGGGGGGTTGCCCCGTGCGCCACGTGTGACGTGTTCACGGAGAAGAAATCGTGGTGCGAGGTGGCGACGAAGATAGGCCGCCGAGAAGAAGACGCCGCACCGGTTGCTGCCGGCCGCGTCGGCGTCGCGCACCACTAGCTCGGCCGCGTGGAACCGGTCTCGTTCGGAGGCTGACAGTGTGTCCAGATACGCCTCACCATGGGTCGAGATGATCAGGTGACCACCGGGGCGCAGGACTCGAGCCAATTCGGCGACCCATCGGCTGTGCAATGGCTCCGGCAGATGCGTGAACACGGACAGGGCGTAGATGAGGTCGAAGCTTGCGGTCGGGTACGGAAGTGGCGGTTCCAGGCCGTTGGTTTCGAACTGCGCGAACGGCAGTCGCTGCCGACACCACCGGATCAGCACGGGATTGTAGTCGCACCCGTGAATCTCCGCCGACAGGTTGGCCCAGTGTCGGAGCACTCGCCCGCATCCGCACCCAAAGTCGAGGATGGTCCTGACCTCCGAGACCGGGGTGTCGTGTCGGGCGAGCTGCGCTCGGATGCTGTCGGCACCAGCGCGGCCGCTCTGCACGAACCACTCGATCGACGGCGACGCCGTCGTCAACATCAAGAGCCGCGCGGGTGGAATCGGCAGGTTGTCGCCACCGCCGGCACGTAGGAATCGACGATTGTGGGCTACCCAGCTCAGCGCCGTGACGGCGTCACGGATTCGACGGGCGCCATCCAGCATCCGGAGTCGTGCGAGTGCGGCCTTCAGCACCGCTCTCGCGGAAAGCCGCGGCACGTGGGCGCTCAGCGGGTCTTCAGGGGGCCAAAGGCGGTCGCGAGCCACAGGCCTACAGCCAGGACCGTCGTGCTGGCGCCGACGACCATGTACACCCTCGAGTCGGGTGCGTAGTCCATATACAGGTAGTAGGGCAGGATCGCGATATCGAGGAAGATGGCGACCAGGAAGAAGGTGAGCGTGAGCTTCCCGGCCGGCCCCAATTCTTGTGTGTTGGTCATGAGATCCCTAGAGAAATGAGGCTCCTAGTCTCGCCGCTGAGCGCCGCGCTGTCAACGGGTGGGCTCGTGTACACTCTGCTCACTGTCACGCGAAGGCTATTGAGGAAGGGAGACCCGCATGCGGAACGTCGTGGTGAGCGTCGTGATCGTGGTGGCGGCATTCGTCCTGGGCCGGGCGTCGGCGCAGGATGTTGAACCGTCGTGCCCGGGGTGTCCAGCCGCCCATATTTCCACCGCCGAACTCGACCGCTACGCAGCGCTGGGCCGCGAACAGGGGCTTGTCGATCAGCAGGTGAGGTCCATCGACATCGGCCGGTCGAAGGTGCAGATTGCGATGGCCTATCGAGGGGCGCTGGACGAGCCCGGACCCAGGTCGGTCGCGTCACACGACCTGGTCACCGAGGTCTACGTGGTCCTGAGCGGTTCAGGGACGAACCGCACCGGTCCCGACCTGGTAGACCCTGTGCGCCGGCCACCTGACCATCGCGCCGTTCAGCTGCTCAATGGTCCCGGGAGTAATTCGGTCGATATCCGGGACGCGCAAACGCACGAGCTGCAAGCGGGTGACATCTTTGTCATTCCCGCCGGAACCGGGCATCAGTTCAGCAAGATCGACGACCACATCAGCTATTTGATGGTGCGCATCGACCCGGACAAGGTCGTGCCGCTGATGGACGAGAGGGCGTCTGAGGCCTATCTGGCCGAGCAGGTAGGGCCGTGAGGGAGCGACCGATGGCAGACGCACGACGGTGTCGAGCGGTAGCGCTGGGTCTGGCCCTCGGGATGCTCCCGCTCGCGGTGGCGGCGCAGACGGTGTCGGAGGGGACCGAGCGTGGCGAGTGGCCTGTCTATCATGGGAATCTGGCGCAGCAGCACTACTCGCCACTCGATCAGATCACCGCCGACAACTTCGATGACCTCGAGGTGGCGTGGACGTTCAAGACCGACAACCTCGGCACCCGTCCGGAATTCAAGCTGGTCGGGACCCCGCTGATGGTGGGCGGGCGACTGTATGCGTCTGGTGGGTCACGCCGATCGGTGGTCGCGCTTGACGCCGCGACGGGCGAGCTGCTCTGGGTCCACGGGGAGCGGGAGGGCGCTCGCGGGGCCGCGTCGCCGCGACAGCTGTCCGGCCGTGGCGTCGCGTACTGGAACGACCGCACGGGGTCGGGTCCGCGCCGGCCGCGCGTGCTCGACGAGCGCATCTTCTACATCACGCCTGGCTTTCGTCTGGTGGCGCTGGACGCCGCGACCGGCCAACGGATACCTGACTTCGGTGACAACGGGTGGATCGATCTGAAATCCGCCGCGGTCTACGGCGACGAATTGCCGATCGATCCGGTCACCGGGGAGCTCGGCTTGCATGCGACCCCGACCGTCGCGCGCGACATCGTGATGGTGGGGTCGTCCATGCGGGAAGGCCACACGCCGACCACGCACAACAACACCAAAGGGCTCGTGCAGGCCTTCGACGCGCGGACCGGCGAGCGCCGGTGGACGTTTCACACGATTCCTCGTCCAGGCGAATTCGGGCACGACACGTGGGAAGACGGATCCTGGGAGGTGAACGGCAACGTGGGCGTGTGGAACCAGATTGCGGCCGATGAGACGTTGGGCCTCGCGTATCTGCCAGTGGAAACGCCGAGCTCAGATTTCTACGGCGGGCACCGTCCCGGCGACAACCTGTTCGCCGAGAGCCTGGTGGCGCTCGACCTTGAGACTGGCGAACGCCGGTGGCACTTCCAGCTGGTGCACCACCCCATCTGGAATATGGATATCTCGACGGCGCCGATTCTCGAAGACCTGACGGTGGACGGCCGTCAGATCAAGGCGGTGTCGATCATGGGCAAGCAGGTGATGGTCTATACCTTCGATCGGGAAACCGGCGAGCCGGTGTGGCCGATTGAGGAGCGGCCGGTGCCGCAGTCTGCGGTGCCGGGCGAACAGACCAGCCCGACGCAGCCGTTTCCCACCAAGCCTCCTCCCTACGACCACCAGGGCGTCACATCAGAGGGACTGATCGACTTCACCCCGGCACTGAACGAAGAGGCGGAACGGCTGCTGCGGCGCTATCAAACCGGGCCGATCTTCACACCCCCGGTCGTGAGCGATCTGGACGGAGCCATCAGTTCCTTTCGGTCGTCCGGTGGGACCAACTGGCCGGGAGGAGCATTCGACCCGGAGACGCAGATTCTGTATGCCCCTTCCTACACGTCGATGGTCACCGTCGGGCTCCTGCCACCACCGAATCCAGAATTCTCGGATATCCGATACATACGTGGCAACGTCCTGACCGGCGTGCGATTTGTCCCGACCGGCGGTGACACGTCAGGTGCCGACACGCCGGCGCGGCGTCCGATCGAGGTATTCGGAGGCACCGGGGCGAGCACCGCCACCCCGAACCCCCAGGGGTTGCCGTTCCTCAAACCGCCGTATGGGAAGTTGACCGCGATTGATATGAGCCGCGGAGAGATTCTGTGGCAGGTTCCGCACGGCGAGACCCCTGACCGAATCAAGCGCCATCCAGCCCTGCAGGGACTCGAACTGCCTCGGACCGGTCAGAGCGGGGCGGTCGGCGCCCTCGTGACCAAGACGTTGGTCATCATGGGAGAACCCCAGGCCACAACCACCGCGTCCGGCGTCCGAGGGGCGATGTTGCGCGCCTATGACAAGGCCACGGGGGCCGAGGTCGGCGCCGTCTACATGCCGGCGCAGCAGAGTGGGTCACCGATGACCTACATGGTGGACGGCACCCAGTACATTGTCGTGGCGGTGAGTGGCGGGGTGTATTCGGGGGAATACAGGGCGTACAGGGTCCCGCCCGAGTAGTGTGCCGATGACGTCTGGTTCTCGGGCTGGGCCGGTCGGAACGTGTGGCGGGTGGCGCGGTCGCCGCGAACTGACTAAAATTGACGGGCTCGCTCACGCGAGCCGGTGCCGGCCAGGTTCAACGACCGCGCCGGAGCGCCGAGAGACTCTTAAGGAGATTCGACGAATGCGTCAGACATGTGTGACCCTGTGTTGCGCCGCAGTCCTCTTGGTCGGCGGGCTCCTGGTGCCATCCCTTGCCGTGGGGCAGACGCTCGAGAGCACCTGGAGGCTCCCACGGACGGCGGATGGTCATCCGGACCTCCAAGGAGTCTGGGCCAACAACAACGCGACCCCGCTTGAGCGGCCTGAAGTGTGGGCTGACAAGGACACGTTGTCCGCCGAGGAGTTGGCAGCGCTCGAGGTCGCGGCCGCGACCGCCGTCGGCGACGGCGACGCGCTGTTCGGTGACCAACTCGTGCTCGCCGCCATCGAGGGCATCGAGGCCACGTCCTACGACCCGACCACGGGGAACTACAACCAATTTTGGATTGCCGAGCGGGATTTCACCAGCCAGACCTCCCTGGTGATCGACCCGGCGAACGGTCGAATTCCCGATGTGACGGCGGCCGCACGCGAGCGCAGACAGCAGGCTGTCGCCTACGCCCGAGATCACCCGGCCGATAGTTATACCGACCGACCCCTATCGGAGCGTTGCGTCAGCTACGGAGTGCCACGGCTCGGCGCAGGCTACAACAGCTACAACCAGTTGTTCCAGAGTGCGAACCACGTCGTGTTCATGAACGAAATGATTCACGACGCGCGGGTGATTCCGCTGACCGGGTTGCCCCATGCCCCTGATGCGGTCCGGCAGCTTCATGGTGATTCCCGCGGCCGATGGGACGGCGACACGTTGGTGGTGGAGACGACCAACTACTCATCGGACGCAACGTTTCGCGGATCATCGGACGGATTGCACATGGTCGAGCGATTTACACTGGCCGGGCCCAGGACGCTCAACTACGAAGTGACGCTGACTGACCCGACCGTGTGGTCCAGACCGTGGACGGTCTTGATTCCATTGAGCCGGAGCGACGAACCGATGTTCGAGTATGCCTGTCACGAAGGCAATATCGGTATGGACGGTATTTTGTCTGGCCATCGCGCAGAGGAGCGTGAGGCGGCGTCCAAATAGACTCTCCGGTTGCGTCGCGCGGTGAGTTCCGCGTGGCGCGCCGGTGCGTGTGTCCTGCGCGCGAACCCACCCATGAACCTTCCGGCACGACTCCTGGGGGTCGGCGCGATCGTGTGCGCCTCCTCGTCCATCGCTGCGTTCGCGCAGCGAGACGTGGATCAGGACGCGGTCATTCGACAGTTGGCCGCCCGGCCGGAGATCCGCCAGGCCCTCGAGCTGGCACGAGCGCTCGAGGCTGACGCGGAGTCCGACCTCATCGAGCTCACCGAGATTCCCGCACCGCCGTTTGCGGAGTCCGCCCGGGCGTCGCGGTTCGCCGAGATGCTCCAGGCAACGGGTCTGCCCGAGGTGTCGATCGACGAGGTCGGCAATGTGCTCGCTCGTCGGACCGGATCTGGCTCCGGAGAGACGGTTGCGATCGTGGCGCACCTCGACACCGTCTTTCCAGCGGGGACAGACGTGACGGTCCGTCGTCGCGGTGGTCGGCTGTACGCGCCCGGTATCGGCGACAATACCCGCGGTCTGGTGCTGCTTCTCAATGTGGCGACGGCGCTGGAGGACGCAGGCGTGCGGACGAGCGCGGACATTTTGTTTGTCGGGAGCGTCGGTGAAGAAGGGCTCGGGGACTTGCGCGGCATTCGCCACTTGCTCCGGCGCGGTGGCCCCCGGGTCGACCAGATGATTGCCATTGACGGCGGTAGTGATAGCCGGGTGGTCAATCGCGCCCTCGGGTCGCGTCGGTATCGCGTGACGGTGACTGGTCCGGGGGGGCACTCGTGGGGTGACTTCGGGCTTGCGAATCCCGTCCACGCATTGGGACGAGCCACCTATTACTTTGACGTGGCCGCGGAAGTGGTCGTCAATACGGGGTCGCCGGCCAGCTACAACGTCGGGCGTGTCGGGGGGGGGACGTCGGTCAATGCGGTGCCGCACGACAGTTGGGCTGAGATTGACCTGCGCTCCGTGGACCCAGACCAGGTCGATCGCCTGGAGCGGGTATTGCGTGAGTCGGTCGCCCGTGCCGTCGACGAGCAGAACCGAGCCAGGGACCGGGGCGAGTCGCTCGAGGCTGATTTCGAGCTGATCGGGGACCGTCCGTCCGGCACCGTGGCGGAGGAGACTGCACTCGTGCAACAGGCGATGGCGGTGACCCGTTTCCTCGGGAACCAGCCCCGGCTGGGTGCCGCGTCGACGGACGCGAATGTGCCGATTGCCAACGGACTTCCTGCCGTCACGTTGGGGCGGGGCGGGGCCGGGGGCGGCGCCCACGCGCTCCAGGAATGGTGGGCACCCCGTGACGCGCACATCGCGGTGCAGCGTGCGTTGCTCGTGCTCGTTGCATCGGCCGGACTGGCTGACTGACGGTTCGGGCCGGGTTACCTTTCCTCAAAAAAAACGGCGCCGGCCGGGAGTGTCCTCCCAGCCGGCGCCCTGTCTGTTACCCGAAGGCTCTCACCGCACCGTCAGCGATAGGACTGGACCGGCGGCAGCTGCGAGCCGGACAAGTCGTCTGGAATGCTCTCCTCGGCGACGACGGTGTGCGTTAGCGTGCCGATGCCCTCGATGGTGGCGCTGATCGTCTCACCAGCCTGCAGGTAGCCAGAGCCTGTCGCGCGCTCGACGCGACCAGCGCCGGTTCCGCCCGACGTCCCGCTTTGCAGCACGTCACCGGGATATACGGTGATGAGCGACGACGCGTACTCGATCAGCTCCGGGATGTTGTGGATCATGTCTCCCGCCCTGGCCTCCTGAACGGTCACGCCGTCGATGACCAGGCTCTGGTGCAGACGCTCCATCGGATCGCCGTAGAACTCCTTTGGAACGATCCACGGCCCATGGGGCGCGAACGTGTCATGGCCCTTGCCGACGAACCAGTCTGAACCGGAGCCGTAGCCACCCGGCGGACGCCCGCCACGGTCGGAGACATCCATGGCGACCATGTAGCCGAACACGTGGTCGTAGGCACGGTTCGCGGAGATGTACTTGCCCGCGCGGCCGAATACGATAGCCATCTCGACTTCCCATTCGATCCGGTCACGGCCATAAGGCATCACGATGTCGTCGCCGCTGCCGATGACCGCGCCGCGGGTCGGCTTGAGGAACAGGTACGGCACCCCCCGATCCTCCTGCCGCTCCCGGGTTCTCGCCTGCAGCTCCTCTGGGGTGCAGCCTTCACACGCGTGCGTGTAGAAGTTGACCGCCGCATTCATGAGCTTGCTGGGATACATGATGGGAGGTCGGGCGCGCAATTCCGACACGTCGTAGACGTAGTCGGCCCGACTGCCCCCGGAGAGTGCGTTTTGTGCGATCGCGTGATTGACGATTTCATACAACCGGTACTTGAGGCCGTATTCATAGCGCCCGATGAGTTCCATCATGTCCTCCGGCATCGGCACCGTGGCGTACTCTGGGCCCGCTTCGAGCACCATGTTCGCGACTTCGATGTCGATAACCAGGGAGTCCCTGAGGATCAGCACTACGTGTGGCACACCGTGGATGTCGAAGGTGCCCACTTTGAACGGCTCAGCCGGGGTGACGTCCGTCTGGGCTGTGGCCGTGCCGACGCTGGCGAGCGCCACGATCAGGCCTAACATCAATGTTCGTCGCATAGAACTCCTCGTCTTGCAGAAATTTGGGTCACTAAGAGAGGTTCGTTGTACCTCCCTGGCCTTCGAGGTGTCAAGGACGGCTGAGGGGGTCGCACCCCTACGGGGTTGCGCCTGCGATCGGCGGGCTTCCGTTGCACGTCCCGCGCCGGCCGTCTGGCGAGACCGTATACTGAGCGGATGCGTACCGCATTGGTCGCCGTGCCATGGGTGCTCGCCGCCGCCGTCGCGTGGGGTGGGGGAACGACTCCCGAAGCTCCCCAGCCGACCCCGGCGCGCAACGCCATCGTGTTCATCGGAGACGGTGTCGACGACCATCAGTTGACGATCGCCCGGAACTACTTGTTTGGCGCGAGCGGCGGGTTCAGTTTCGATGCCTTTCCGTATCGCGCGGCGGCGCGGGTGCTGACAGTCCTCGAGTCCGATCCGGGAATACCGGAATATGTGGGGGACTCGGCGAGCGGCGGGACCGCCATTGCAGCGGGTGTCGTGACCAGCCGCGGCCGGATCGCGACCCGGGCGGGGGATGGGCGTCCGGTGCCGACCTTGCTCGAATTGGCCTCAGAGGCGGGCAAGTGGACCGGCATCGTGACCACGTCCAGCATTACGGACGCGACGCCGGCCAGCTTTGTGGCCCACATCAATCGGCGCTACTGCCAGGGCCCGCGTGACATGCGACCGACGGCGACGGACTCTCGCTGTCTGCAGGCCCTGAAAGCGAACGGGGGGCCGGGGTCGATTGCTGAGCAAATTGCGGCATCAGATGTGGATCTGTTGCTTGGAGGCGGCTACCGTCACTTCGATCAGCCGGATGAGTCCGGTGTGTCGGTGCTCAGCCAGGCGCGCGACGCGGGGTATCGGGTGGTTCGGGATGCGGCCGGGTTGAGCGCGGCGGCGGGGCAGCCGGGGAAGCTATTGGGGTTGTTCGGCGACGACACGTTGCCGGTGGAATGGGTGGGTGAGCGCGATGGACGCGCGACGTCGGTGGCGTTTGAGGCGGACGGATCGGTGATCGACCCCGCGTCTTTCGGGTGCGTCGACAACCCGGAGTTCGGGACGCGACCAACGCTTGAGGAGATGACGGCATTCGCCCTCGAACGCCTGGAGCAGGCCCCCGACGGTTTCGTGATGATGGTCGAGAGTGCCTCGATTGACAAGCAGGCGCATCAGGGGCGACCGTGCGGCCAGATAGGTGAAACCCGCGCGCTCGACGAGGCGGTTCGCGTCGCGACGGCATTTCAGGCGCGACACACGGACACCCTTGTTGTCGTGGCCTCCGATCACGGGCACGCGGCCCAGATTATTCCTTGGCCGAGCTTGTTCGCTTCCCGTCCAGATGCCCAATATCCGCCTGGTAAGGTGGCTCGCGTACGGACCCTCGAGGGGGGAGTCATGGCGGTATCGTACGGGACGAACGCGACCTACCAGGAAGAGCACACCGGTACTCAGGTGCCGGTGTTCGCCCGCGGCCCAGGTGCGGCGGGCGTGCATGGGCTCATTCAGCAAGCTGATCTGTTCGGCATTGTCCAGCGGGCCCTGGGGTTGGACTGAGGGGGCGGCGGCGACAGGGTGAGCGGAGGGAAGTGTGGCCAGGAATTGATGAGAGGGAAGAGCGACGTGTGCGCCGGCCTGGTGTGGGTGGCGCTGACGTGCGGAGCGACCGTCTCGTGGGCGGCGTCCGCCCAGCAGGACGGACAAGATGCGGCCGACGGGCCGGCGGGACTACGGGTGTTCCTGGATTGCGGGCGGGACTGCGACCGTGACTACCTCCGCCGGGAGATCACGTTTATCGACTATGTGCGCGACCGTCGAGACGCCCAGGTACACGTCCTGGTCACGTCGCAGGGCAGCGGCGGTGGAACGGAGTTCACACTAGATTTCATCGGCCTGGGACGGTTCGCCGGGAACGACGTTCGACACATGTATTCCGAGAGTCGGACCGACACGGACAATGAGACGCGAGCGGGCATTGCCCAGGTGTTGCGCGTCGGGTTTCTTCACTACATCATCGAGACGCCGTTGGCCACGCAGATCGAAATCGGCACGGCACAGCAGCAGAGCGGGGCCCGTTCGGTCATGGTCCAGCCTGAGGACGACCCATGGGATTTCTGGGTCTACCGGGTGTCCGGGAACGTGCGGGCCTCGGGTGAAGACATCCGCACTGACCGGAACTTCAACGGAGCAGTCTCTGCGAACCGGACAACCGCAGACTGGATCATCCGCACGGAGTTCGAGGGGTCCTACAACGAGTCCGTCACGGCGCTGAGCACAGGCGACTTCACCAACATTCGCACGCGCTACGACCTCGACGGGCAGGTAGTGAAGACCCTCGGAGAGCACTGGGGCGCAATCATCGCGGGGAGCATGGGGGCCTCAACGTTTCTGAACCAGGACCGCAACCTGCAGGTGCAACCGGGAATCGAGTTCAACGTGTTTCCATACTCCGAGTCGTCCCGTCGTAGCCTGACCGTGTCCTACGAGGCGGGGATCGAGTCATTCGCCTACGAAGAGCCGACCATCTTCGACAGACTCGAGCAGACGGTGCCATCCCAGGAGATCCAGGCGACCCTCGACGTCGAGCAGCCCTGGGGTGATGGCCGGGTCCGGGCTCGCTACAGCAGTCTGCTGAATGATCTCGGTACCTACAGCGCCTCGGTGTTCGGCAATCTCTCCTTTCGCGTCGTCCGAGGGCTGTCACTCAATGTCAGTGCCAGCACCTCGTTGGTGCGCGACCAGATCTACCTACCCAAGGAGGATCTGTCGGATGAAGAGATATTGCTCGAGCGCCGGCAACTCGCGACGGACTCCCGCTATCGCGTGTCGTTCGGGTTCAGCTACACATTCGGGTCGATCTTCAACAACATCGTCAACCCGCGGTTCTGAGACGCCGGGTTCCACAGATGAAACACATCTACGTCCTGCACGAGAACGACGAGTGGGTCACGCCGCTACGCGAGGCTTTGGTGGCGCGCGACCTGCCGTTCGAGGAGTGGTTTCTCGACACCGGTGTCGTGGATCTCGCAGCGGTCCCCCCGGAGGGTGTGTTCTACAACCGGATGAGCGCCTCGTCCCACACCAGAGGGCACCGATATGGGCCGGAGTACACGGCCGCCGTTCTGTCCTGGCTGGAGCGGTCTGGTCGCCGTGTGCTGAATGGAGAGCGCGCATTGGCTCTAGAGGTCAGCAAGGTCGCACAATACTCCGCGTTGGCGGCGGAGGGGGTCCGCACTCCCAGGACTATTGCTGTCGTTGGGCGTGACGAGATCGTCGAGGCGGCCCGCAACCTTCCGCCGCCGTTCATCACCAAACACAACCGCGCCGGCAAGGGGTTGGGAGTGCGCCTGTTCCACGAAGTGGAGGCGCTGGCGCGTTATGTCGACAGTGAGGGGTTCGAGCCGTCGGTCGACGGCGTCACCCTGCTGCAGGCGTATATCGAGGCGCCGGAGCCGTGCATCACGCGCGTGGAGTTCGTGGGCGGACGCTTCCTCTATGCCGTGCGTGTGGACACGAGCCAAGGGTTCGAGCTGTGCCCGGCCGACGCGTGCCGAATTGGCGAGACCGGGGATGAGTTCTGCCCGACCGGCGACGCGGCCGACTCACTATTCAGGATCCTGGACGGATTCACACACCCGGTGGTGGATCGGTATGAAGCGGTGCTGGCCGCGAACGATATTCACATTGCCGGTATCGAGTTCATCGTCGATCGGAACGGTGTGCCCTTTACGTACGACATAAACACCAACACGAATTACAACCGCGAGGCGGAGGCGCGTGCCGGGTGCTCCGGGATGGGCGCCATCGCCGAGTATCTCGGACGCGAGCTGGCAGCGGTGCCGCCGAAGACGGGTCGGGAGTAGACAGATGGCAGGCACAAGCAGTTGGCGAAGGCAGCCGCAGGGGATGTGGCTTCGGAAAGCGCTCTTTCAGGTGCATCTCTGGACGGGCCTCGGCGTTGGCCTCTACGTGGTGGTCATCAGCCTGACTGGCAGCATTCTGGTCTACCGCAGCGAGCTACGGCAGTACTTCAATCCACAGCCCCAGACCGTGGCCGTGGAGGGGACCCGCCTGAGCGCCGATGCGCTGGTGGCCGCTACCCGGCAGGTCTTTCCTGATACCGAGATCGAGGTCTGGACCGACCCCGATGAGCCGGATTTGGCGGTGACGATGTCGGTTGAGGCCGAGGGCAGCGGTCGGGATCTGCTCTTGTTCGACCCCTACAGTGGCGAGTACCTGGGGAATTCGCTACCAGTCGGCTGGCGCCTCACCACCTGGATGCTGGATCTGCACGACAACTTGCTCGGGGGGGACACCGGTCGCGAGATCAATGGCGTCGGCGCGGCGTTGCTGGGGGTCTTGACCCTGACCGGCCTGGTCATCTGGTGGCCTGGGCTCGAGGGATGGAAGCGGGCGCTGCTGGTTGACTGGCGCGCAAACTGGCGGCGAGTGAACTGGAGTGTTCACAGCTCGTTCGGGTTCTGGACGCTGCTCTTCATCGGCATGTGGGCGTTCACCGGGGTCTATCTGGCATTCCCGGAACCGTTCATCGCCATCGTCGACTATCTGGAACCGTTCGAGGAGGACAACTTTGATCCCCGCACCGGCGACCAAATTTTGTACTGGTTCTCGCTCATGCACTTTGGCCGGTTCGGCTGGGCGACGAAGGCGGCCTGGGCGGCGATTGGACTGGTGCCGCCGGTGATGTTCGTGACCGGGGCCATCATGTGGTGGAACCGCGTGGTCCGCCCCTGGTTGGCGCGGCGATAGCCCAGGGAGCGTCGGTTGTCGCCACAGCGGGACCCCGTGTGAACCGTTGTAGAATCAGCGGATCCGTGAGCGCGCCGCTGCGTCCGGCGTGGAGGAGAAAGAGATGAGTCTGATGGGTATCCGCACCACACGTCGGTCCGAACAACCTCCGTTGCCGGCACGGGCGTGCGCGCCGTGGCTCGTACGCACGATGGCGACCGCGATCGCCGTGGCCACGATGGTTGCCCCGGCGTTCGCGCAAGCGGGTGCTGGCGAGGTGGCGGTGCCTGACCTCGCTGGTGTGTGGGACGGTGGGTTTCGGGCGAGACCCGTCAATGGGCCAAACATGCCGTGGGTGCCGGGCGAGAATTTTCCGGTCCTGAACGAGCGGGGACTCGCGTATCAGGCCGTCTTCGACGAAGCGATTGCGCCGAAGTACGACTGTGTGCCGTCGGCGTCACCGGCGATCCAATACGACCCCTACATGATGGAAGTCACGCAGTGGCCGGACCGGGTGCTCGTGCGCTACGAGAAAGACGATCAGATCAGGACGTTCTGGCTCGACGGCCGAGAGACGCCGGTCAACGATTTTACGATCCAGGGCTTTTCGGCCGGTCGTTACGAGGGTGGCGCCTTGATCGTCGAGACGACCAAATTCGCGTTTGATATCGCCGGCTTTGACGACTACAACGGCATTCCGTCATCTCAGCAGAAAAAGGTCACCGAGCGGTATTGGCGCGAGGGCGATGAGTTGCGCATGACGCTGACGGTCGAGGACCCGATGTTCCTGCGCGAGCCCGTGGCCTACACGACGCGCTGGCTTGCGGGACCGGAGGGCTACAAGCTGCAGGGCTACGACTGCGACCCGTTCGAGGCTGGGCATCCGCGCAAGTTCCTGGTGCCGAAGTATCGTTAGGACACAGACCAGAATACCCTTGCCAACGTGGGGCGTCGCGGCGCGCGGCCGACAAGGCGTGAGGAGCGCGCATACCGGGAGTATGTGAGTGACGAGCAACGACGGCGGACGGGATGCCCCGGCGGCCCAGTTGGCAAGGGTATTCTGGTCTGTGTCCTAAGGCGTGTCGGCGCTGGCGTCGTGTGGAGTGGGGAAATCAAGGAGGACGTTGTGAAAGCTCTGTTGTGGATCTCCGGGGTGGTGTTGGTCGGGACAGTGCTGGTGACGAGCGTGGGTGCGCATCACGCGAGCGGGCCGTTCTACGATCCGGAGAAAAGCGTCGAAGCGGTCGGCACCGTGACGAAGTTTGTCTTCAGGAACCCGCACTCGTTTGTCTATGTCGATGCGGTGAACGCGGATGGCACGACCACCGCGTGGGAGGTCGAAATGGGCGCATCGGTCTCGATGAGCCGCCGTGGCTGGACCCCCGAGACGATCAAGGCGGGCGATCAGATTAAGGTTGTCGGGCAGCCGTCGCGCGCTCCCGGCACGTTCGGCATCTGCTGCGCCGAGTTGACCAAGCCGGACGGCAGCCCGTTGCGCCCATAGCGGTTTGAGATTGAGCCCGGCGCGCCGCCGTCGGACCGTCTCACGGGGCGGGGATTCCGGCCGTGTCCAACCGACGCTTCACGGATCACTCGGATACCAGAAGCGCGAGTGGCAGTTCTCGCACGTCGCGTCCAGTCGATCGCCACCCGCCAACAACGCCTCCACGTTGCGGGCCTGTACGGCCTCCAGCATCACGACGCCGGCGTCATGCAACTCTCGGGCCGAGCGTTGCCATGCATCGGGGCTCGCGACGATACGCGCTGCAATGTCGGCCGGTTCCAGGTCGACACCCGGCAACTGCGACACTGAATCCGGTGCGGCGACGGGGCGGTGCTCAATCTGAAGAAGATTGCCGGCCTCGAGGAGCAGAATAGCGTCCCGTTCCAGCGCGAGCCATTCGTCGTCCGTCTCGGGCCGCTGTTCTTCGAGCCCATCCGGGGTGGACGTCACCACAACCGCATCCCACATAGCGTCGGCGGCGGGGTCGATCATCACCCGCATCAGGTCTTCGACCGTCGCGGTCGGCTGGAAGTCTGCCGTGGGTGGCGGAGGTGCGACCGGCTCGCGGTCTTCGCATGCCACGGCCATCAGCGTCGTCGCGATGAGCACGAGCAGTGAGAGACAGAAGGTTACTCGCCGCGTTCCCGCACCGAATCGATCGTGAACCCGACGATGAAGCTCTGGCAACATAGCTCGCCTCGGCGCCTGCGGTCAGCAGACGAATCAGGGACAGCGGTAGGTGTTCTCCAGCGCGCGGAGAACCAGCTCCGAGTCCTCGTCCGGAAGGGCGATGGGGTTGTTTTCCAGATACTGGACCACCACCCACACCGCCTGCGCCGTCGTTGACCGAGGTGGGAGGCAGACACGGTCCGGCATGAAGGTCTCGGCCATATCGACGACGCCGTGCACCAGGCCGGCGCAATAGCCCATACCGAATGGATTCCGCTCCAATGTCTCTTCCCGGCCGGCGCCCGTGCGGCCGAGATACTCGAAGTACAGTCGACACGTTTGCACCAGCTGGATACCGGAGCCGGCGGTGGTCTGACTGGCCTGCCCGGTGTCGCCCGGGTGCGCCGAGGCGACCAGCAGGATGACGAACAGAAGGCCCGCACGTTTCATGGTCTGTACCGGAACGAACGCCCGAGTGGTGGCATCGCGACGCCAGTATAGCTGGGTCGGCGTTCCTGTGGCGTTTGTGACCCGCGCGCCGGGGACGGTCTGGGCCGATGCGGGTCTCGCGTCACGCGCGTTTCGGGCCCGCATCCGCGGGGCTCCGCGCGGATTCCATATAATCGCGCAGTGCAGACCGTCCAACAACCACCGTGGCGCCGAGTCGTCCGGCATCCGGCGTGGGCCCCGTGTCTTGCGCTGGTGCTGGTGGCCGTCGCAGGATGCCAGTCGGGAGAGCCCACGCCGCGACCGCCGAGCTTGGCGTTGGCGCCGTGTCCCCCGGCCGACAACATCGAAGACGGGTTGTGCGGCACCTGGGATGTGTTTGAAGACCGTGATGCCGGAACCGGCCGTCGGATCGCCTTGCGCGTGGTGGTGCTCCCGGCGCTGTCCAACGATACCGCCCCGGACCCGCTGTTTATCCTGGCCGGTGGGCCCGGGCAGGCGGCGAGCGAGCTGACCGAGGTCGTTCGGGTGCCGTTTCGACAAGTCAACCGCGCGCGGGATCTGGTGTTTGTGGATCAGCGTGGCACCGGTGAGTCGAACCCACTGACCTGCGAACTCGGCGGGGACGCTCCTGACGACACGCTGTTGCTGGATCCGATGTCGGACGAGTTGCTCCGCGCCCGAGTGCTCGAGGAGCTGCGCGCCTGCGTCGCGTCGCTTGATGCCGACCCGCGTTTCTATACAACTCCGCTCGCGATGGACGATCTGGACGAGGTGCGACAGGCCCTGGGGTACGACACCATCAATCTGTGGGGTGGGTCCTATGGCACTCGCGCCGGGCTGGTGTACCTGCGGCGGCATCCCGACCGCGTCCGCACGGCGATTCTCGACGGAGTCGCTCCTGTCGCCATGAAGCTGCCGCTCTACATGGGGATGGACGCCGCTCGGGCGCTCGACCTCTTGTTGGAGGATTGCGCCGCCGACGCTGGGTGCAACGCGGCCTATCCAGATCTGACGGAAGAGCTGCAGACACTGTTGGAGACGCTGGAGCAGGGACCGGTCCGCCAGACCCTGGCCCACCCGAGAACCGGGCGCCCCACGGAGGTCGTCGTCTCCCGTACCTCGCTGGCCTCCAGTGTCCGGGCGCCGCTGTACTCGCCAGATCTGGCGGTGGTCTTGCCGCTGGCCATCTCCAGTGCGGCCCGCGGCGACTACGGCCCGCTGTCGGCGATGGGGGTCGGCTTTGCGGGAGACGCCAGCTTGTACACGGGCATGTTTCTCAGCGTGGTGTGCAGCGAGGACGTGCCCGCCATTACGGTGTCTGACCGGGCACTCGCGGAGGCGGAACCACTGTTTGGCACCAGCTTGCTGGATTCGTTCGCGGCCCTGTGTGGCGCCTGGCCGCGGGGTGCGCTGCCGGTCGGGTACGACGAGCCCATAGCCTCAGACCGTCCCGTGCTCCTGCTGTCCGGCCTGCTCGACCCGGTGACGCCGCCGCGCTGGGCGGAGTCGGTTGAGGGACCGCTCGTCAATGCCACCCACATCACCGTGCCGGGTGTGGGGCACGGGACGATGGGCGCTGGGTGCGTGCCGGACCTGATGGCCGAGTTCATAGAGCAGGGCAGCGCCGAGACCTTGGACGTGGACTGTGTCGACCGCATCCAGCGACCGCGGTTCTTCGACTCGACGCTCGGGCCGGGCACATTTGCGGTCGAGGGACCATGATCGAGGTCCGCAACCTAGGCAAGCGTTTTGGCGAGGTCGTAGCGGTGGATGACGTCTCGTTCGCCGCGCGAGACGGCCAGGTGACCGGTCTGCTGGGTCCCAATGGCGCGGGCAAGACAACCACCCTGCGGGTGCTCTACGGGCTGCTCCGGGCCGACCAGGGCGATGTGCTGGTGGATGACGTCAACGTGACCGCCGCACCCCAGGAGGCACAGCGACGCATGGGCGTGCTGCCGGATTCCCGCGGCCTGTACGTCCGATTGACCGCGCGTGAACATCTCCGGTACTACGGGCGTCTCCAGGGCCTGTCTGCCTCGCTGGTCGAGGAGCGCATCGAGCGCCTGGTCACACAACTCGATATGGGGACCATCATCGATCGGCGGGTGCAGGGGTTCTCCCAGGGCGAGCGTGTCAAGGTGGCGGTGGGGCGAGCGCTGGTCCACGAGCCGTCGAACGTCTTACTGGACGAGCCGACGAATGGGCTCGATGTCGGTGCGACCCGGGCCATGCGCCATCTGATCCGCCAGATGCGGGCCGAAGGGAAGTGCGTGCTGTTCTCCAGTCACATCATGCAGGAGGTCACGGCGCTCTGTGACCACCTGGTGATCATCTCGCAGGGGCGCACCGTGGTGCAGGGCACACCTGACGAGATTCTGGCCGCCACCGGACACGCGAGTCTGGAAGACGCGTTCGTATCCCTGACCGGTATCGACGAGGTCGGCGCGTGAGGCATCTTTTCAGCCACGTCGGACCCGTCTTTCGCAAGGAACTCCTCGACGCGCTCCGGGACCGGCGGTCCCTGCTGTCGGCGCTGTTGTTCCCGCTGTTCGCGCCGCTGATGATCAATTTGCTCTTCGGGACCATCGCGGCCCGCGAGCGCAGCGCCGAAGACCTGGTGTTTCATGTGCAAGGCTCCGCGTTGGCGCCTGGTCTCATGGCGTGGATCGCACGCGCTGACCACGAGGTCGTGGAAACGGACGGCGATCTGTTCGCGCGGGTGCGGTCTGGTGAATTGGAATTGGCCGTGCTTGTCGACCCGGACTACGCCGTAGATTTCGCGGCTGGTGCGCCCGCTCAGGTGCGCCTGATCGTCGACGGCTCGAAGAACGAACTGTCGCCGCTGGTGCGCCGCGCCCGCCGGGTTCTCGGCAGCTACGGAACCCAGGTCAGCACGCTGCGGTTGATTGCCCGAGGGGTGTCGACTGATCTGCGCACGCCGGTTCGGCTCGAGGAGTTGGACATCGCCACGAGTCAGCAGCGTTCCGCCAATTTTCTGAGTTTCATCCCGCTCTTCATCATCATGGCGGCATTCGTGTCGGGGATGAACGTGGCGATTGATACGACCGCGGGTGAGCGTGAGCGCGGCTCGCTCGAGCCCCTCCTGATCAACCCCGTGTCGCGGAACGCTATCGTCATCGGGAAATGGCTGGTCACAGTGGTGTTCGCGAGCGTCGGCATCGTGCTGGTGCTGGCGGGGACCTTGACGATGTTGCAACGCATGTCGCTTGAGGACCTCGGTATCCGGCTGGACATTGGCGCCATGCAGGTTGTCGCGATTCTCGCCGGTACGGTGCCGCTCGCATTCCTGGCCGCCGGCGTCCAGTTGCTGGTGTCCACCTTTGCTCGATCGTTCAAGGAAGCGCAGACCTACGTGAGCATGCTCATCTTTGTGCCGATGATCCCAGGCATGATTGCGGCCGTGTCGTCCCTGCCGAACGAGCCATGGATGGCCGCGGTGCCGTCGCTTGGACAGCAGGTGCTCCTGACACAGGTGTTGGGTGGCGACGACCCAGGGCTGGCCCTATTCCTGGTGGCGGGTGGGTCGTCGCTGCTGTTGGGGCTCTTGTGCGTGATGTTGACCGCGTGGCTGTTTCGCCACGAGCGGATTGTGTTCGGCGTGACGAATTGACACCACCCAGCCGGGCTGGCGGCCCACCCGGGGGGCGCTACGCCGGTCTGTGGTCATCTGGAGAGTCTATGTTCCTGAGTCCGAGAGTCGTATGCCGGAACCGCGGTGTAGCCGTTGTGGACACCAGGTGGATCGCCTGGACCGCGGCGGCATTGGTGCTGACCGTTGTCGCGGCGCCTGCGCGAGGGCAAACGCCGCTCGGATTTACCGAGGAGCAGGCTGAGGCAGGGAGTGCCGTGTATGCCGAGCGCTGTGCGTCATGCCATGGTGACACGCTCGACGATGGCGAGGTAGCCCCACCGCTGAAGGGCGCGGCCTTCCGTGAGCGGTGGCGGGCGGAGACGCCTGACACCCTGTTCAACCTGACCGCCGACACCATGCCGCAGGATCAGCCGGGCGTGCTCGACGACGCGTCGTACGCCGCGGTGCTCGCGTTCATGTACCGCGAAAACGGGTCGGCGGCCGGGGCCGACGCGCTGCCCGCTGATCCGGATATCCTGGCCGGGCTCACGCCGCCACGGTGGCCACGCGGGCAAGGCGGCGGGCTGGCCCCGGGTGCGGCATTGCCACCGTATCCGGTGTCGGCGAATCCCCTGCCAGGCCTTCGTCCGGTGACCGACCAGATGCTCGAGCAACCGGACCCGGGCGATTGGCTGCTCTGGCGCCGAACCTACGACGCCTCTGGCTTCAGTCCACTCGAGGCGATCAACCGCACCAATGTCGATGACCTGCGCGTGGCGTGGAGCTGGTCCCTGCCGGCAGGACCGAATGAGTCAACACCGATCGTGCATGACGGCGTGCTGTTCATCCACGGCTACGGGGACGAAGTGCAGGCGCTCGATGCGGCAACCGGAGATCTCCTATGGCAGTACTCGCGTCGACTGCCACGCGGGACCGCCCCGAGCGTGAAGCGCGGGATGTCGCTGTACGGCGGGCGGCTCTATGTGCCGACGTCCGATGCGCACATCGTGGCGCTAGAGGCACGCACCGGCCGAGTCGTCTGGGACAAGCCTGCGGCGGATCGCGAGGACGGCTACCGCATGACCGGCGGCACACTGGTGGCGCGGGGCAAGGTGATGGTTGGGACCACCGGTCGCGTCGGCGGCGGCAACTACATCGTCGCGCTGGATGCCGAGACGGGCGATGTGGCCTGGCGTTTTGCTACGATCGCGCAGCCTGATACGCCGGGCGGCAACAGTTGGAACGGACTGCCGGTCGAAGCGCGAAATGGCGGCTCCGTCTGGATACCGGGTAGCTACGATCCGGTCAACAACCTCGCGTTCTTCGCGCCCGGCAACACGTATGACACGGGGCCGCTGCGGGATCCCGTCTCCACCCCGGGGGTGACCAATGACGCGCTGTACCTCGACACCACCCTGGCGCTGAACCCCGACACCGGCGAGCTGGTCTGGCACTTTCAGCATCAAGCCAACGGACAGTGGGACCTCGACTGGGCATTCGAACGACAAATCGTGGATCTGACGGTGGGCGGAGAGAGCAGGCGGTTGGTGGTCACGACCGGCAAGCAGGCCATCTTCGACTTCTTGGACGCGGACACAGGTGCCTATGTGTCGTCGATCGATCTGGGTCTGCAAAATCTGGTGACCGCCATCGACCCGGTCACGGGTGCCAAGACGACCGACCCGGCGCTCTTGCCCGGCGACGGCGAGACCAAGATGGTCTGTCCCCATGTGAGCGGCGGGCGCGGGTGGATGCCGACCTCCTACGATGCGCGCACAAAGGTCGTGTATGTGCCGATGGTCGAAGCCTGCATGGACCTCGTGCCGGTGCCGGACGGTGAACGCGGTAGCCTGTCGAGCGGCGTCCGATGGACGGTGCGCCCGCGACCGGAGAGCGACGGCAACTACGGCCGCTTGGAGGCCGTCAACCTGGAGACCGGTGACACGACCTGGATCGCGCGCCAACGCGCTCCCCAAACTACCGGCACGCTGGTCACCGCCGGCGGGCTCGTCTTCGCAGGCGCGCTGGATCGGCGTATTGCGGCCTACGACGCCGACACCGGGGAACAGTTGTGGCAAACCCGATTGAATGAAGTCCCGAGTGCGGCGCCCATTACCTACGCCGTCGCCGGCCGGCAATACCTGGCGGTCATCGTGGGAAGCGGCGGATACCAGTCCGGTAGCTACGGGGTGATGGTGCCGGAGATCAAGAATCCACCAGGCCGCGGCGCCTCGCTCTGGGTATTCGAAGTGAAATAGTTGTTCGTGGCGTGTAAGGCGCGGGAACGGTACCCTCTGGGCCGCGCAAACGACGGCCGAGGCTCGACAACCTCTCGGGTCGTCAAGACCGGCGACCTGGTCCCTGAAGTGCCACCCAGCGTCCTCGCGCAGCTCGTCTTCAAGCACGGGGCACGCCGATAGACTTCACCGCCCAGTATGGGTCGATTGGCAGCGATCCTGGACGACGCCTATCGATACGCGCTGGACAACCCTGGCGCTCCGCAGTCATAGCGGTCTGGTCCACGCGACGCGAGACTGCGCTTTGTCATAGCTGGCCACCACACCCGGCTACGACGTGGACCCCGACGGCCGGTTCCTCATGATCGGCTACGCCTCGCCGCAGGAGGAGTTGCTGACGGTGGTGCTGAACTGGTTCGATGAACTCGAGCGCCTCGTTCCGACTCCGTAGGTCGACCAGTGGAGCGTCCGGCTAGTGGATCTTGTGCAGACAGGGGTGTCTAATAGCGTGTATCGTTTGCCGGTTTTTCGTTATTGGCGGTGTCCTACGGTCCCTCTTGTGGTCGACACCCCAGAACAAGGAGTTCCAGGTGCTCACTCGACGCGTATCCCATGTACTTGCCGCGCTCTCGTTCACCTTGCTCCTGATCGCTGGGGTCGGAGATTCGCTTATTGGTGCCGGTGCCGCTGCCGACGTGCCACGGGCGACGCCGGAGGAGGTCGGCCTATCGGCCGAACGGCTGACCAGAATCAACGACGTCGTCCAACGGGCGATGGACGACGAGGCGATCTCGGGGGCGGTGACCATCGTGGCTCGTCACGGGAAAATCGCGCACTTCGAAGCACAGGGGCTGATGGACATCGAGGGCGGCACCCCGATGCGTACCGACACCATCTTCCCGATCGCGTCGATGAGCAAGCCCGTCACGGGGGTCGCGATTCTGATGCTGGTGGAAGAAGGACTGGTTCGGCTGACGGATCCGGTTTCGCGGTTCGTCCCGGAGTTTACTGATCCGGCGGTGGCGGTCTGGCAGAACGGCACGCGGCCTCGGCGCGGCGCAGATGCGCCCGAGGCATACACGATTCCCGCCGCCCGCGAGATCACCATCCGCGACCTGATGACCCATACGTCGGGGCTCGGCAGCGGCGGGGCCGGGGCCATCGCGACCCAGCGGGTCGCGCCGCGGCGGTCGACCGACACCCTGAAGACCTACGTGGCCGAGTTGGGCGACGCACCGCTCGACTTCAACCCCGGCACCCATTGGGCCTACAGCGGCCTGAACGGCATCGATACGCTCGGCCGGGTGGTCGAGGTGGTCTCCGGTCTGACGTTCGACCAGTTCCTCGAGCAGCGCATCTTCGCGCCGCTGGGCATGGACGACACCGCGTTCGTCCCGGCCACCGAGAGCGCTTCGCGCGTGGTCACGCTGTATCGCCGATCACCGGACGGACTCGGACGGGTCGACGTACCCGCCTGGGTGGACACGAAGACTCTCTTCTCCGGCGGGGGCGGTCTCTGGTCGACCGCTGAAGACTACCTCCAGTTTGCCCAGATGCTTCTCAATCGGGGTGAGCTGGGCGGTGTGCGGCTGCTTGGCTCGCGAACGGTCGAGCTGATGGCCTCCAACCACGTTGGCGACCTGTTTGCGGAAGCCGGCACGACCGGCGGACGTCCCGGAATGGGCTTCGGGTTGACAGTGCGGGTGGTCGAGAACGCCGTCGAGGCGCAGCAGTCTATGTCGAATGGCAGTTTCGGGTGGGGCGGAGCCTTCGGCACCAACTTCTGGGTCGACCCGAAGGAAGACCTCACGGCGGTGCTGATGGTGCAAACCCCGGGCGGCACCCTGCGCGACGATTTTGCGAACGCGGTGCTGCAGTCGATCGTCGATTGAGTTCGACGCTTATTGCAGCGCTTCACGCTCCAGCGCTCTTGCGCCCTTCAGCAAGTTCTCCATGCCGTAGTTGCGTTCGTGGCAGGCGTACTCGTAGATCAGGCCATCGGTCTTCGGCATATCGAGCGCGGCGGTCCAGTCGGCGGCCCAGGTCGTCGGGTCGGAGAAGGTGACCTCGTAGCTCAGGATGTTGGCCTCTGGCCGTGAGAAGCGCTCGACCAGGGTGAGGTTCTCGGCCGAACCACGCCAGGGCGCTTGTCCCGTGAAGTGGTTCGTCTCGACCACCAAGGTCTCGCCTTCCCAGTGCCCGCGCGAGCGGCCCAGCCATTGGCTTGGCGTCTCATCGGGTTCTGAGCCGCCACTGAGCGGGATGATCCGCAGTTCGTGCACCATCTCCAGCAGGATCGCCACATGGGTCTCGCTCTGGAAGATCTGAAGGTTGTTGTTGTAGACACCGCCTAGCCGCACGGTGCCACGTGACAGACAGCGCTCCCACAGGCCGCGGTCTTCTGGATTTTCTGAATTCTCGCGTCGGGACCGCGCCGCTCGTGCCGCGTCCGCTCGCGCGGTCGCACCGGCGGTGCGCCCGGGGATCTTGCCGTCGGACGGATCGATGATCAGCGACGTCCGGCCGTCAGACATTCCCCGGTCCCACCAGAACTGGTTATATGCGAGGCCCACGTCCCGTTCGGCAGTCAGTTCGCCACGGCGCTCTGAGGTGGCGAACGTGGTGGCGTTGATGTTGGCCTCGGCGATCTCTTCCGAGGTGAGGAATTCGCGCCCCTCGTAGCGATCCGGTCTCTCCAATGGGGTCGCGGTGCCGTGGTCCCACACGCCTTGGAGATCGGGCGTGCCCCACGGCATCCGGGGCGCCGGCGAGCCGTCCGGTGCGCGCCCGGCAGACGCAGGCTGAGCTGCGGCGCTTGGGGCCACCGCCACTAGCGCAAATACCACCGACACGACGTTGAGTATGCGGAGCGTCATTGGTCCTCTTTCGTCTCACGTGCAGGCCATAGACAAGCCGACGCCTGAATAGGCGGTGTATGGCGTCCAGTCCACAGACATGCTGGCTGGCGGCATCGTATCTTTCGCTCGTCTCTGTGGCAATATGTCCGTCTATTGACTAGCGCGGCGTTGGCCGCCCAAACAAGGCACGAGGATCAGCGATGCCGTAGCACGTAGAGTGGTACGACGCGCTCGTCGCCACGGGCGAGGCGACCTGCGTTGAGCCCGAACGCTCCTTAGATATGACCGATTCACCGGAAAACGACGTGGCCTTGATGCTCCAGGCATGGGCCGAGGGAGACCAGGACGCGCTCGACCGACTCTTTCCGCTTGGCCACAGAGAGATCGCGGGGGTGGCCCATGCCGCACTGCGTCGCGAAGGGGCTGGGCGAGCATTTCAGACGACGGAGCTGGTGAACGAGGCGTACCTGCGACTCGTGAAGCAGACACGAACCCGCTGGCAAAGTCGCTCGCATTTCTTCGCGGTGGCGGCTCAGGTCATGCGCCGCATCCTGGTTGACGAGGCACGGGCTCGGAAGTCCGAGAAGCGAGGCGCTGGTCTGGTGCCGCTGTCCCTGGACGCGATGCCGGTTGAGCCGGGTCAGGCCCCTCACGATATTACGGACCTCGATGACGCGTTGCGGCGGCTCACCGTGCTGGACCCGCGGCAGGGGCAGTTGGTGGAACTGCACGTGTTCGGGGGCTCACCTATGACGAGATTGGCGAGGTGTTGCACATCTCCGCGAGGACGGTCAGACGTGAGTGGGGCTCGGCCCGCGCCTGGCTCGGCCGGGAGCTTGCGCCGTGAGGCGCGACCGGGGCCAGAATCAGGTTTCCAGGTGGCCGTTGTCCTGGATCACGATCTGGGTCACGGGGCTGGTTGACACCCGCTTCGTACCGTGGAGCAGCGGGACGCGTTCGCCGACGCGCAGCGTGTCCTGCTTCACGAAGACCGTGGTCGGCTCCGGCCAGTGGCGCCCTCCGGTGACGACTGCCTCCAGCGTGACCGGGGACACCAACAGCATGTCGTACCGCCGATGGCGCGTTGCAAAGACCAGACGTGTGTAGGGAGGGAGCGCCACGAGGTCGACCTCATGCACCTCCCCCGAGTGAGAAGCCGGGGTCCGGGGCAGATGTTCCGGGCTCGACGGTGTTCGACCCACCTGCCAGGCGTCGAGAAAACCGGCCTGCTCGGAGCCACGCAGCAAGCCCTGAAGGTCGTCCCCCAGCGACCCGTCGTCTTGCGCGACCGACGCCACGTAGGCGGCGCGGTCTGACGACTCGAGTTCGAGCGCCGTTTCGAGCAACGGCTTCAGGCGTTTCCAGCGCTCGGGCGTCATCACCGTGACTATACCCGGCCGCCGGCGGGCCATGGACGGTAACGTGCGAGGCGTGACATCGATAGTTCGACCGTCGCACTGACTACCGAATTCGAGCCCTGGTCACCTCGACCACGGGTATGTCCCGTGGCCGGTCGGCCAACACACCGAGAATCTCGACATCGCGTCCGATGAGCATCGGCAGGTGGCCGTAGGGGGTGAGATCGCGGGCGGACGCGCTGAGACACAACAGTTCTTCTCCCGCGAGGAGCCCCAATGCGCAGCCGGCGTATGCATCGGGTTCGCGCACCTCTGCCTCCAGGCACAGATACTGGTCGAGGTTCACGAGGGTACCCGTCCACGCCACTTCGGACCACGGCAGGATGACAGGTGGCTCATGGGCGGCTGCGAGAAGTTGCGTGACCAGGTCACCGCTGATCGGTGTTCCGGTGCGGTCTGGCGCTGGTCGCGCCGTTGCACCGGGCTGGCGACCGTAATGTAGGAGGACCGCCTCCGCGCCGTGCGTCGCGACCAACGCGTCAATGGTCTCTGCCATTCGATCGCGACGGTCCAGGATGGCTTGAATCTCGCGTGTGCTCAGCCATGTGCCCAGCGTTGCGGCCAGCCGTGGCTCATCGAGCTGCTGCATGCGGGCCCAGAGCTGGCGGTCGACATGTGTCATCCCAGGGTGGGCCATCTGCACGTTCGGAGAAAACGCACGAGAGTGATCGATCAGGACCAGGTTCCAGGCGGGGTCGACTAGCCAGTTCCCCTCGTTCGGGTCCTGGTTGTAGATGAGATTGTCGAACATCTTGGCCCGGACGAGCTGCATCGACCAGCGGTCGAGGTGGCTCGTCGGCGGTCGCGGTGCACCGCCCAGGTCTCGGAAACTTTGGGCCGGGCTGACCCACATGACCGCCGCGCCGCGTTTGCCCCGAATCTGTCGCTCGACCGTGACCGGGACCATGTCGAGCCCGAGCAGTTGGTCCAGCTTGTAAGCGGCCACTTCTGCCTTGTAGCTTTCGTAGAACCCGTTCTGGATGCCCGGCGTGAGTGGCTTCCACACGAACTGTCCTACTGGGCCGCCGGGAGCCAGTGACGCCGACTTGGGGCTCGTGACGCCGATGGGCAGGTCCTTCAGGCCCAGGACATCCACCGTCGCGAGAAATGCTTCAATCTCCGCCTCGCGACCGATCCAGGTCCGCGCGCCGACCGGGTCGGTCAACGGCTCGCCGATCGTCAAGCCGACCGTGCTGAGAACCTGAGGCGTTTGGGCGACGGCGATGGCGGGGTGGCTGGTCATCAGTGCCAGTGCGATCGTCGAGCAACGGATGGTGCGGTGCATGCAGCCTCCTACGGGACGTCGATGGTCGTCTGCCCCTATTCCTCTACGCGGAACACCGCGGACAAACCGGCCACCCGAACCTTCGGCCGGGGATGGCCGGCACCCGGTGGCCGCTCGCGGCCCGGAACTACGCGTACTCCAATAGGGGTGTCACGGACTCGGCGTCGCGGCGTATGATGCGGGCACTGTCTGTCGATGGCCCCGTGGGGGAGGAGCGAATCGGGAAGGGTGTTACTGAGCCCTGGAGGCTGACCCTGAGTGACGGCACCTTGATCCACGATGTGGGGTTTCAGTCGGTGGATGAACGACGTGATCAGGCGCGGCTCCGAGGGCGCGTGGAGCTTGGGTTTATCGACGCCTATCGGTACAACGTTGCCGCCTACAAGGTCGCCGAACTGGTCGGCCTTGCCGACATGATCCCGGTCACAGTCGAACGGCGCTGGAAGAGTCAACCCGGTGCGATGACGTGGTGGGTCGACGACGTGATGCTGGACGAGGCGGCGCGGTTGGCCGAACGGCGGTGGCCGGACGACATGTTGCGGTTCAACGAACAGCATGCCCGGATGCGTATGTTTGCCGAGCTGGTCTACGACACCGACCGGAATCACGGCAACATCCTCTACGACACCGACTGGAAGCTGTGGATGATTGATTTCTCGCGCGCGTTTCGGAACTGGGGCGACCTGCGAGCGCCGGAGAGTCTTACCCGGTGCGACCGGTCCGTGCTGAGCCTGATGCGCGAGCTGACCCGTGACCGTCTGCGGCAGCACGTTGGGGAACACTTGAACGGGGGCGAGGTGGATGCCGTGATGGAGCGGCGAGACAAGCTGGTACGGCACTTCGATGCGCTGGTCGCGCAACGGGGTGAGGCCGCGGTGTTGTTCGACTAAGGACCGGTCAGGGCGTAGACGTACCCGGAAAGGGAATACGTCCATCTAGATAGACCGCGGTCAATCGACCGCCATCGACCTCGAGCGCTGAGGCCCGGCCGGCGTAGGCCGAGGCCAGCATGCCGGTGTCGATAAGAAAGACGCGATTCTCGAAGCGCGTGACGATGCGTCGGCTCGCCTGCGGGGTGTGACCGACCACGATTCGGGCCACCTGGTAGCGCTCAGTCAACGACCGCACCTGCGCCAGGTCCTCTTGTTCGTCCCAGCGAGCTAGCCCTCGGAACCAGACCGGTCCGTTCTCATCAATGATCGACCACTCGCGGAGGCCCTGCACCTCGAGGAGCAGGGCGATCTCCTCGCGCTCGTCCGATGTGACCCGTATCCCGGGACCCGGCGCCGGCGGGCCCGTGGGCGACACCAGCATGCTCCACCGGACCAGTTCGCGACTGACGGTTGCGAGGGTCTCCTGAAACGTCGAAAAGGGGAGGATAAGCCCCCGGTCTATGAGCTGCCGCCGCTGTCGATCGTAGGTCTCAAGTTCGCGACGGGCCTGGTCGTTGATCTCGTCGAGGTCCGTCGGTCCAGACGGATGTAACCCGCCGTGCAGAAAGATCGAGTCGCCGACCCGTACGACCACGGGCTTCGAGCGCAGCCAGCGGCCATACCGCCCGTCTGGGCCGAACGCGTCGATGTACTCCAGGAATCCTGGGGGATGGGTATCCATCCAGGCGCTGCGCGACTGCGGTTGGGGCGCGAGCGGGCCGAGCGCATCAGATCGAGCGGCGGCCAGGGCCAGGTAGTCCGCGTAGCCCTCCTCCCGGAGGGACTCCGACTCGGCGTCCGCGAACGCGGCGAGCAGCTCGGGCGTTGTGTCCCGCAGGTTCGCCATCAGGCTCATGGTTTCGTGATTGCCCAACACGACGAGGACCTGGCCACCGGTCTCGGCCGCATCGGTTTCCAGTCGCATCATCAGGTCGAGGACCGCCCTGACGCCAGCGCCCCGGTCCGTGAGGTCGCCCGTTTGGACCAGGGTGTTGTTCCCGCCAGTCCATTGCTGATCGCCGTCGGTCAACTCGGCAGCTTCGAGGAGGGCACGAAGCTCGTCGATGGCGCCATGGACGTCGCCGATGGCCACAATCCGACTCGGCTGCGCCGCAGGCGTCGTGACCGTGGCTAGCAGGAGGATGCCCAGACACAGTCGCACGACCGCGGGCAGGCGACGAATGTCCTGTGTGGGGGCCACCGTCCCTCCAGCTTACCGCGGTGGGATGACCGGCGCACTATGATGAGGCGGTTCAGCCACAGGCGTGGTTGTGCCGGGGTTCACGCAGGCCGGAAAGGTGTTGACGACATGCGATTCGCGTTGCCGTTTGCAATGGTGGGCTTGGCCGCTTCGCTGATGGCCCAAGCGCCCGATACGGTGTTCCTCGAGGACTTCACCTGGACCGAGTTGCGGGACGCGGTGGACGCCGGGACGACGACCATCATTATTCCGACTGGAGGGACCGAGCAGAACGGGCCACACATGGTTCTGGGAAAACACAACTACCTCGTGCGTTACAAAGCCGGGGAGATCGCGAGACGACTCGGGGACGCGCTCGTCGCGCCCGTGATGGCCTATGTGCCGGAAGGCGACGTTGAGCCACCGACGAGTCACATGCGGTTTCCAGGGACCATCACGACGCCGCCCGAGGTGTTTGAGCAGGTGCTGGAATATGCGGCGCGGAGTCTGAAGCAGCATGGGTTCGTCGACATCGCGCTGCTCGGCGACAGTGGTGGCAATCAAGCGTCGCAGTCTGTGGTGGCTCAGCGGCTCAACGCAGAGTGGGCAGCGACGGCGGTAAGAGTCCACCATCTGACCGACTACTATCCGGGGCGTGGTGACGACTGGTTGGTGGAGCAGGGCGTGCCGGTCGAGGACGTCGGCTCCCACGCTGGTATGCACGACACCGCGAGCTTGCTCTTCCTCGACCCGTCGAAGCTTCGGCTCGATCGGATGGAGCGGGGCACCGGTCCGACCGGCAACGGCGTGGTGGGGAACCCCGGCCGTTCGACCGCCGCCTTCGGCGAACGGATACTCGAGATGCAGATTGCGGCGGCGGTGCGGCAGACACAACAACTCCGCGTAGGTAGTCGGCCCTAGCGGCGAGCACAGGAGGGCGCCTCGTTGATGTGAAGGGGGCCCGGTCGGTAGATCTGGCTCCGGAGGCGGCAGCGGTCGGCACGCTAGAATCCGGACATCATGACAACAGTCTTGCTTCGTCTCACTCTCCTGTGTGGCTGTGTAGTGGGGCTCGCCGGGGCCGCTGCGGCCCAAACGGGCGCCGAGGTGGCGCGCGCCTACCGTGAAGCTCACGCGCCGGCGATCGTCCGGGACTATGCGGAGATGCTGGCCTACCCGAACCGGGCACGCGATCTCGACGACGTGACGCGGGCAGCGGCGTACATCCGCAACAAGCTCCGCGACGCAGGCGTCGACACGCGACTGCTCACGCTCGACGGCGTCCCGCCGCTCGTCTTCGGCGAGCTGCGCGTACCGGGCGCCCAGCGGACGCTCGGACTCTATGCCCACTACGATGGCCAACCGGTGGATCCATCGAACTGGACCCATCCGCCGTTCGAACCGACGTTGTACACCTCAGCGATGGACAGCGGTGGTCGGCCGCGCGGGCTGCCGGCTGACACCGAGGGGGTCGATCCGGAGTGGCGCGTCTACGCCCGGTCGGCTGGCGATGACAAGGCGCCGATCCAGGCATTGCTGTCGGTCATACATGCGTTCCGGGATGGCGAGGTGACGCCGACTTCCAACCTGATCTTCTTCTTCGATGGTCAAGAGGAGGCTGGTTCTCCGCGTTTGGGCGACTACATGGAGTTGGTCCGTGAGCGCGTCGAGGGGGTCGATGTCTGGCTGTTCTGCGACGGGCCGGCGCATCAAAGCGGTCGTCCGCTTCTGGCGCTCGGGGCCCGAGGGTCGATGGGGATGGAGGTCACCGTCTACGGCGCCACTCGCAATCTGCACTCGGGGCACTATGGGAACTGGGCACCGGATACGGGGATGATCCTCGCCCGCCTGTTGTCGTCAATGAAGGACGAGACCGGGCGCGTCTCGATCGATGGCTGGTACGACACCGCGGAGCCACTGAGCGAGGAAGCGGACGCGGCACTGCGGGCGATGCCTGATTGGGATAGCCAGTTGAAGCAGGAGCTGGGTCTTGCGCGCACGGAAGGGGAACCGCAGACGTTGCCGGAGCGGCTGATGGTGCCGGCGCTCAACGTGCGCGGGATGACCAGCGGCAATACCGGGCCGCTGGCGCGCAACATCATTCCGAATACCGCCGTGGCGGCACTGGGGATACGACTCGTGCAGGGCAACGACCCGGCGCATCTGCGCCGGCTGGTCGTCGCCCACATCGAGCGCCAGGGGTTTCACGTCGTGGCTGACGATCCGGATCTCGACGCCCGACTGCGCCACCCGCTCATTGCGAAAGTGACAGGTGGCGGTGGTTCGGTGGCCGCGCGCACATCCATCTCCGATCCCTTCGTCATGCAGGTGATTGCGGCGGCGACCGACGCGGCGGACCGTGCGTTCGTCGAGGGGGCCTTGGTGATCTCACCGGGACTGGGTGGGACGCTGCCGATTGCCCTGTTCACTGATGTGTGGCAGAAGCCGGCGCTTGTCGTCCCGATCGCGAACCACGACAACAATCAGCACGCACCAGACGAGAACCTCCGGCTGGCCAACCTCTGGTATGGGATCGATCTGTTCGCCGAAATTCTGACCATGCCCTGACGAGCCAGAGCGCCGGTCCCTTGAGAGCGCTCCAGTCGCTCAAATCGGCGATGAACAGCCACGGCTGCGATACCATAAGCCCCCATGCTACGGCACTTTCGCGACGGTTCCAGAGCACTCAGGACGGCGTTCGTCGTGCTCATGCTCGTGGGCATGAGCACGACGGTACTGGCGCATCCGGCGCCATTCAGCTTCGTCGACATTCACATCGACACCACCACCGTCGATCTCGAAGTCGTGATGCATGTGTTCGACGTCGCGTATGAACTTGGTATCGACACGCCGAACGAGGCATTGGACCCCGCTGTGCTTCGTCGTGGCGCCGGGCGTCTGGCCGAGTTGCTGCGCGAGCGTCTGCACTTCACGGTCGACGGACGTTCGCTGAGCGTTGATGTGTCCAGCTGGTCTGCTCCGGCACCATTGGCCGAGCGACAGTCCGTCAGCATGCGGGCGCGCGTGGACCTCGGGCGGGGACCCGGTGTGGTCGAGGTGGCCGCCGTGATGTTTCCGTACGATCCGGCCCATCAGACGTTTCTCAACTTCTACGATGCGGGGGAGCTGACCTCGCAGGCGATTCTCGGGGGCGACGACACCAGCTTCGAGTATTTTGTCGGGAGTCGTCAGGGGATACTGGCGGTCATTCAAAAATTCGTGCCACAAGGCGCGTATCACATCCTCATCGGGCCGGACCATCTCCTGTTCTTGATTGGACTGCTCTTGCTGGGCGGTCCGGTGCGGCGGTTGTTGCTCGTCATTACAGGGTTCACGGTGGCGCACAGCGTGACGTTGGCGCTCGCGGTGCTCGGGGTGGTATCGCCCCCTGGCGGCGTGGTCGAGCCGGTCATCGCCCTCAGCATCGTCTACGTCGGGGCGGATAATCTTCTGGTGCGAGAGGGGCGAGACATGCGAGTCTGGATCGCCTTGGTGTTCGGGCTGATCCACGGATTCGGGTTCGCGAGCGTGTTGCGTGAGATGGGTTTGCCGACCGGTGCCCTCGGCTGGTCACTGTTCTCGTTCAATCTCGGCGTGGAAATAGGGCAGGTTGCGGTCGCAGTGGTGGTCGCTGCGGCGTTGATGGCAATTCGGCGGCGGAGCGATGTGGCGGGTCGGCGAGTGGCACTCGTCGGCTCCATCGGCGTGATCGCCGCCGGTGTATTCTGGTTTGTCCAGCGGGTATTTTTTTCGGGAGGCATGGCATGAAGAGGGAAGTTGCACTTGGTATGTTGGTACTCGGCGGCGGGCTGGTGATGGCCTGTGCCGGGGGCGCGGATAGCGAGCCGCCGGCCGAGGCACCGGTTGAGACGGAGGCCCCGGAAGCCGCCGAAGCGCCGCCCGAGAATGTGGTCGAGGTCGAGCGGGTCGAGGACAATCTGTTCGTGCTTCGGGGGGGTGGGGGTAACTCGGCCGCGTTCATCACGAGCGATGGTGTGGTCCTGGTCGACACCAAACTGGCCGGTTGGGGACAACCGCTGATCGACGCCATCGGTGAGCTGACGTCGAACCCGATCACGACCATTATCAACACGCACGCGCACTTCGACCATGTCGACGGGAACGTCGAATTTCCAGCCACGGTCGAGTTCGTGGCCCACGAGAACACGCAGCGGTTGATGCGGGAGAACAACCCGGTCCACGCCATCCAGGATGAGCCGCGGCCAAGTCCGTTCGCCGGCGACGACGGCGTAGGGATCCCCGAGACGACCTTTACTGACACGCTGACGCTAGGGAGTGACGCCGACACCGTCGAACTGCACTATTTTGGCCGCGCGCACACCGGTGGTGACACCTGGGTCGTGTTTCCGGCGTTGCGCACCGTGCACGCCGGCGATGCGTTCCCGAACACCATGGTACCGATCATGGACATGAACAACGGTGGAAGTGGCGTCGACTTCCCGGAGACGCTCCGGAAGGCGTCTGAGGGCCTCACCGATATCGACCGGGTCATCACGGGCCATGGCGCCGTCGTGACGCCTGATGACCTGAACGCGTTTGCGGACTTCGTAGCCGGGTTCGTGACGGCGGCACAGGAGGCGAAGGCGGCGGGGACGTCAGCCGCCGACTTCACCGAAACCTGGGAACCTTCTGGTGACTACGCGGACTACACCAAAGGGCCGGTCGAGCGGCTGTCGGTTTACGTACAGGATATCTACGACGCCACGGAGTAGCGTTTGAGGCCCGGTCGCGATAAAAGGGTGACCGCGGGACGCCAGATCGGGATAATCGCCTGAGAATATGAGCGGTCGCGTGTCCGGGGCCGCGTAAGAAAGGGATCGACCATGTCGAAGCAGACCACCCGTCGTGAAGTGCTCAAGGGCGGCGCCGCCATCGCTGGGCTCGGGGCGCTCGGATTTCCACAGTGGGGGCTGCCGGCGTTGGCCCAGGGAGAAACGCTCGTCGAGTTCACTGACTTGCCTGACGAGATCGTCCTGGAGCGGACCCCGGACCGGCGGATCATCGAGGTGCGGGACATCGATGGACCGATCACACCGGCGGACAAGTGGTTTACGACACAGCACTATGGGCACCCGGTCATCGACCGCGCGACGTATCGCCTGCGGGTGTCTGGCATGGTCAACTCACCGCTTGAGCTGTCGCTGGCCGACATCCGCGCCATGCCCAGCCGGGAACTGGTTTTTGGCTTCGAGTGCTCAGGGAACCGTGGACCGCAGAACGGTCTGTCGAGCAACGGTCGGTGGACCGGGGTGTCGCTGCGTACGGTCCTCGAGCGGGCCGGCATCGAGGAGGCGGCCAGCGAGTTCGTTTTCTTCGGGGCTGACCGCGGAGAGGAAGAGGTCGATTTTCGGGGCCGCACGTCGACGGTGGAGCAGCAGTACGGCCGCAGCTTGCGACGGCATGTGGCCCTGTCGGACGAACCGATGCTGGCGTATGCGCTGAATGGCGATCCCTTGACCATCCACCAGGGGAGCCCACTGCGTCTGCTGGTACCGGGCTGGTATGGCGCGCCGAACGTCAAGTTCCTCTCCGAGATTCATGTGCAAGAGGACCAGTATCTCGGCAAGTACCAGACGCATTGGTATCGCACGCTCAAGAGCCAGACGATCAATGGCGAGACGAAATGGGTGGAGACCGCCATCTCCAAGATGCGGCTGAAGTCCTACATTGCCCGCGTGACCAAGATGGGCAACGGGCACAAGGTCTTCGGCGTGATCATGCACGACGGCACGCCGATTCAGTCCGTCGAGGTTCGTATTGACGACGGGCCCTGGCAGCCGGCGACCCTGGACCCGTCCACCAGTGAGAAGTACTCGTGGAAGTTCTTCAGCTATGACTGGAACGGCGCCACTCCGGGCGAGCACACCGTGACGTCGCGAGCGACCGACACCAGCGGCTATGTCCAGCCGACGGCCGAAGCACTCAGCGAGTCCAAGAAGACCTTTCTCGAGCAGAACAACCAACACCCGCGCACGCTGATCATCGCCTGACGTGGGTGCCTGCGGTACACAGCAACGGCCCGTCAGACCTCAGGTCTGACGGGCCGTTTGTTCATGTACGGGGCTAGCACGGTTGATCGATCAGCGGGCCTGAAGGCCCTTGCTACACGTCCGCTCCGCCCCGGCGATGCCCGCCCCCGCTCCTGCCCCCATTGGTACCCACGCCCGTACGTAGCAAGGCCCTTTAGGGCCGCCCGTGCCGCGCATCAATCAATCGCGAAGCAATAGAAGAGCCCCGCGCCGCCTGTGGCGACCAAGTCCTCCTGACCACAACCGCGGGAGGGATGCTCGGCGTTCCACGAGTTCACCCCGTCGCCCCGACCGGTCCGGTCGTGATGCCCCACCATGGCGCTGCCGTCGCCGCTCGCCGTCCAGTTCCCGCACGTGCGGTCTTCATCGGCCGGGAACGCGGTGCCGTCCGGCTGAGACCCGGTCAGGATGTCGTGTCGATTAGGGTCGTCGCCGACCCCGTTGACCGGGTCGAGCCGCTCGGTCGTCGCGCGTTCCTTGTTGATGTTGTTGTCGTCACTGTGGAGCGCGTCAACATCGGCAGCAATGAGCAGGGCCTCGGCGTTGTACCAGGGCCCGGTGCCGATCCGGTCACGGGCATGCACGGCCGGCGCGGTGTCGGTGGCGGACGTGCTCAGATACGCCCGCCACGTATGGTCACCGGCATACTCCGCCTGAGCGAGCGCCTGGCAGTGGGCGTCGGCTCCCGCAAGTCCTCCCAGATCGCCGCCGGTTCCAGGGCCGACGCTGGTAATGAAGAAGGTGGTGACCGACTTGGCGCCACCCATCTCGATCATGTCCGGCACGGTTGGTTCGGGATCCGGATCTGGCATCGCGGTCTGAGGCGGGGACGCGGACTCGGGGGCCGGGGGCTCGGCCTCCGCGCACGCGAGGGCCCCAACGGATAGCAAGCAGGCGAGACCGACGAGGGCCGGTCTGCGTGTGAGGTGTCTCATCTGAGTTCTCCTGTCCGGTATGGTGCCCGTGGGCTGCGGTCGCGTCAACCCTCACCCGTGGCTCGCGTGGTCAGACGTATAATCGCCTCACTCTTCATCTTGTCGAGGCAGGATTCGGAACGGCAGAGGAACCAGCGAATGGAACCGAAACGATTCTTGATTACCGGGGGCAGCCAAGGCATCGGGGCGGCGCTGGTCGGTTTGGCACGCCAAGAGGGGCACACCGTGGTCTTTACGGGCCGACACGAGAAGACCATCGCGCCGGTGGCCAGCGAGACGGGCGCCGTCGGGGTTACGGCCGACAGTCGCGTCGAGACTGACAACGCACGTGTCATCGAGACCTGCCAACGACAGATGGGGGGCATCGACGTCCTGGTGAACAATGCCGCCTCCTGGTATGACGCGGCGATCGGCGAGTTGGACATGGACGCCATGCGCCGCCTGTTCGACAGCAACGTCTTTGGCATGGTCGATTTGACCAACCGTGTCGTGCCTCTCATGAAGGCGCAGCAGCGAGGCGACATCGTCAACCTCTCGTCAACGTCAGGGACGAAGGGGCGCAAACTCGGCACCGCCTATGCGGCCAGCAAGTGGGCGGTGCGCGGCATCACCCAATGCTGGCAGGCTGAGCTGCGCCCGCACAGTATTCGCGTGGTGAGCATCTGTCCCTCGGAGGTCCAGACCCGGTGGGGGGGCCGTGACGGGCGAGACAATCCGAACAAGCTCTACGCGGTCGACGTCGCCCAGACGATCATGGCGGCGCTTGCTATGCATCCCCGGGCGTTCTGGCCGGAGTTGTCGGTGTTTGCGACGAACCCGTGGAAGGAAGAGTCATGACAGCGAGACCCAGACCTGACGCCAGCGCGTGTCTGGCCACACTCGGGGTGTGGTTGGCTGTGACAGGGACCGCCATCGCGCAGCCGCCCCCCGGACTACCGCCGTTGCCGTTGCCGGACGGACCCCGCGTGTTCGATACCGCGGAGCATCCCCAGGTGCGGGTCGTGGTCGTGACGCGTGGCCTGTCACACCCGTGGGGGCTCGCGTTTCTGCCAGACGGGAGTCTGCTCGTGACCGAGCGTGACGGCCGCCTGCGTGTCATACGGGACGGCGTGCTGGACCCCCAGCCGGTGTCCGGCGTGCCGGACGTGCACACAGGCGGACTGGCTGGCCTGATGGACGTGGCCCTCCATCCGCAATTTGCTGAGAATGCCTGGGTCTACCTCACGTACTCCAAGCCGATGGGGCCGGGCGAGAATGACGACGTGCGGGTGGCGCTCGCTCGCGGCAGACTTGATGGGTTGGCGCTTCGGGACGTGCGCGATCTGTTCCTCTCGGATCCAGTTGGCGGGGGGGGCACCGCCGCCTCCCGCGTGGTCTTCGGCCGGGACGGCACGTTGTTCATGACCGTGGGTGGGGCGTTTGGCGCCAGCGCCGGGGGCAAGCGCGCGCAGGATCCGGCCAACACGATTGGAAAACTGGTGCGGCTGGAGGACGATGGGGGCATCCCTGACGACAACCCCTTCGTAGGGCTAGACGGCTTTCGCCCCGAGGTCTTTTCGTCGGGCCATCGCAATCAGTTGGGATTGACCGTCCACCCCGACACCGGAGCGATCTGGGCGCACGAGAACGGGCCGCAGGGGGGCGATGAAGTGAACCTGATTCGCGCCGGTGCCAACTACGGTTGGCCCGTGGTGTCCCACAGCCGCGAATACTCGGGTGGGAGGGTGGCGGCCCGAACCTACGCGGAGGGAATGGCACCGTCAGAGATCGTCTGGTTGCCGGCCATCGCGCCGTCGGGCATGGTGTTCTACGACGGTGACCGCTTTCCAGGCTGGAAGGGAAATTTGTTCGTCGGGGCGCTCAGGATCGGCAGCATCCGGAACACCGGGCACTTGCAAAGGATCGTGTTCAACGAGGAGGGACAAGAAGCCCGGCGCGAATCCCTCCTGACGGAGCTACGACAGCGGATTCGTGACGTCCGGCAAGGACCGGACGGCCTGCTCTATGTGTTGACAGACGCCGACGAGGCCGGGCTGCTACGGTTGGAGCCGGTCGACTAGTCGAGGACGCGCGCGGTTATGCGCCTGGCGTTGGGACCGCGGCGCCGCACCGGGCGCCGACGCCCCCAGACGACTATGGGGTGACGGTCACTGTGACGTCGCCATCCACGCCCAACGCGCCGTCAGACGCGAGACAGCGCAGCACGTAGGTACCGGGTTCATCGAAGGTCACCTCGACGTCCCAGGTGTCGTTGTCTGGCAGTGGTGGTGGGTACCAATAGTTGGCCCAGGGCGAGTTCGCATGCACCCGGGTGTCTTCCCATACTTTGATCTGCTCTGGCGAGAAGGTGACTGCGCCTTCGCCTCGATAGACGTACCATGACACACGCAGTCCGGTCGCGCTGCCAACGGTGATCTGGCGCGGCTTCATCCATCCGGCCGGTACGTCAGCTGCACCTCGACCGAACGGGCTGGTACTTCGGCGCGGCTCCGTGGCCTTGGGCACGCCATCGTCGGTGGCGACGGCCGTCAGACGCACCGGCTCGCCGACTCGGACGGTGCGGCGGTCGACGGGTCCTTCGACCCGTAGCGTCGGCGCCACATTTGCCCGAATCACGGGGTTGGTCGTGCCAGCACCGATGGCTCCCTGTTCCGACGCCTTGATCAGTCCATCAACCCGATAGTCGAGCCTCAGCGAGGCGTACGCACTGACCGTGGTTCCGTTCGCGGTCAACGTCCAGATGACCTCGTCCGCTTCTCTGAAGTCCTCGGGCACGGGGACCCGGAACACGAATCGGTTGCGGCGGGGGAGGAAACGAGTCGGCTGTCCCTGGTCAGCGACGGCGGCATCAAAGGCCGCTGGGTCCGCGCCCCCGCTGCCAGCGGCGCCCAGGACAAAGTAGTTGTTCGGGCCGACCGGCACATTCGGCTCCTGCTCCCAGTTCGCGTTCATGTAACCGAACAGGAAATACCGGGAGCCGTCCTCCTCCTGCTCCCACCCTTCATAGGCGGTCGACACTGGTTGTTCCGAGCGGTAGCTCAGCTGGGCATCGGCGTCGGGCGCACAGAGCGCCATCGCCGCCAGGATGCCAATCGCCGCAGTCAGTGTGGGCCGATTGGTCGCGTGGCTCACTGTTGCTGCCCGTCCTGTTCTTGCCCACCCTGCGCGTCCGCCTCAGCTTTGGCTTCTGCGGCCGCTTCCTCGGCTGTGTCGAGCGCAATCTTGGCGGCCGCCAGCTTTTTCTCGGCCGCCGCGACCTTGGCCTCGGTGGTCAGTTCTTCAGGAATGACTTGGCAGAGCGGGCACCCGATGATGTGGTCGTTGCGCGTGACATTGCGCAGCTCGCGGCGCTCGTTCATCGCCTCCTGAAACTGCTCGTCCGACATCGAGACCCCATTGCCCAGGTCGATGAACATGTTCGACACAGACCGGTTGCCGGAGCCTTGCCAGTTGCGTGGGTCGGGGATGTTCTTGTTGGCTTCCGTGTTGTCCATCTCCCCGGTGATGTGGAGGATGGTGCCCTTCGGCAACAGCGGCTCGTAGCCGTGCTCATACTGGTAACCACGCACCCAGTTGTGGTCGTATCCCGCGCACGTCAACGTTTCAACGTTGATTCCCCAGATCGCTTCCAGGCACATCCGCGCGCCCGGGGCGTGCAGATGCGGCTCGAATGTGGTGATTTTGGTGTTTTCAGGCAGCACATAGTAGGCGTGCAGTTCCTGGTTTTTCTTGTTCGCCTGAATGTCGATATCCACGCCGTTGCCGAGAGGTCGTAGCGACCACCGGAACTTCGGCTCGTAGTCCTCCGGCTGGAAGCGCCACCCGATTTCCAGGTGCGACTTGGTGTCCTTGCCGTTCGAGTGCAAGTGGACCGAGTCGGATACCACCTTGGCGTTGGCGTGCAGGAGCGGGGAGCCATCTGGATCGAACACATCCGCGTTGCGGCCGACCTCGTGGACTGGCCAGAACGACGCCGCGCTCGGGCGACCGTCGTCGCCAATGACCTGGGTGCTCCAGATCATGTGGTGGAACACGAACCGTCCACCGACTGTCTCGCGCGAGTCCTCGGTGTCCAGGACGTCGTTGACTTCTCGAATTTCTACCGACGCGACATACCGATCGGTCGAGATGCCCACGTCAACCGGCGCGATTTCGCCCCACCAGTCGGGGGCGTCACCGGCCATGATGAGATCTTCTGTCACGGTGATGAGATCGGGCTCGCCAGCCGTCCAGAGTCCCGCGCCGCCAACCGGTTTCAGTGGCGGCATGTCGGCGGGGTTGCCCCGCGGGGCGCCGTTGTCCGCCCAGGCCGCCATCTTCGCCACTTCCTCGTTACTCAACGACGGATCAAATTGATATGCCTGGATGCCGATGTTCTTCTCGACATACCACGGGGGCATGACGCCGGCCACCGGGCCCATCCCCGTCCGCATCTTCATGGCGCGGGCCCAGGGGCGTGCATCTTCATAGGTGATCAGCGACATGGGCGCGACGGAGTCGGGCTGGTGGCAGTGCTGGCAGCTGCGCTGCAAGATCGGCGCGATGTCCTTCGTGAAGGTCACCTCGTCGTGATCGGCCGGTGCGCTTTGTCCGGCCGAACCGATGGCAGGGAGCGCCAGGCTCACGGCCACCGACAGTGCCCCGAACAGACTCGACTTCACATGATAAAACTGATGCGATCTCATGAAAAACCCCTTCGTTGCCAGGACACGCCGATGTCTGGATCAGGTAATTACGGCAGGATACGCCGCCAGTCGTGCGATGTCTATGGGACCTAAGGCGTAAATAGTGAGCGTCGACGGACGGCGGATTCGAATTGGGGCGTAGTTGCCCGAATCTGATACAGATACAGATCGATGCCGAAACGACCGACTGCGCAGTCACGACTCGACGCACACGTGCGCGAGTTGCTCCGCTGTACGACGTGTCCGAAGATGCACCGGCCCGCGGTCAGCGGCGGGGCGGTGATGAGCCGGGTGTTGCTCGTTGGGCAAGCGCCAGGCGACAAGGAACCGGTGTTAGGGCGGCCGTTCGCGTGGACCGCGGGTCGAACCCTCTTTCGTTGGTTCGAGGAGAGCTGCGGGATGGACGAAGCCGCGTTCCGCGCCTCCGTCTACATGGCCGCGGTATGCCGGTGTTTTCCGGGGAAGAAAGCCACCGGGGGCGATCGGGTGCCCTCACGAGAGGAAATCGCCAACTGCGCGGTCTGGCTGGAGGCGGAATTCGACCTGCTCAAACCGCAGTTGGTGATCCCGGTCGGCAAACTCGCGATTGCGCAGTTCATCCCGTGTCCTTCGCTCGTCGAGATTATCGGGACGTCACATCGCGTGCGGCGTGCGGGGCGTGCGATCGACCTGATTCCGCTGCCGCATCCTTCAGGCGCCTCTCCCTGGCCTCGTATGGAGCCTGGCAAGACACTGCTCGGGCACGCAATGCGGCTGATCGCTGCGCACCCCGCGTTCGTGGCGGCAAAAAAAAGAGCGCCGCACCCGGTCGGGCGCGACGCTCTCTAGCGGATGGGCATGGTCCCCTCGGCCCGGTTGGGCCGCCACGGGACAAAACCCGCCCAAGGTGGTACGGTTCCTACTTCAGATTCGAGTAGTCCGTGGGACTCATCCAGTAGACCTCGGCGCTGATCGGCACCGGGTATTTCGCCAGTAGGGCGTCCCACGCCGGATCAGCCGCGAATTTCGCCCAGACGTCCTGCCGCTGCTCGAGATCATCGTAGGCCAACATCCAGACCAGTGTGTTCGGATCGTCAAGACGCTGCCAGACCGCGATCACCTCAGCTCCATGCTTCTCGAAGATGGAGACCTCTTCCTCGCGGAAGCGCTGATGCAGGGTGTCGATGTCACCGCCGTCGGCGACGTTTGCCGTGTACATGCGGATTTCAAAGCACCGTGCGCTCGAGTCCACGTTTTTCGAAAAATCAGCTGGTAGCTGGCTCTTCGGACCGCACGGCGGCGGCCCTGGCCGCTGGGCCTGCGCTGTTCCGGTAAACGCGAAGCCGATGACCACGGCGGCGAGAATCGCTCGTTTCATGCCTGTCTCCCTCTCAAATGGTTGGCGGCCTCCGTGACGTGTCGGTTGTTGCCATCGGGACCGGTGCCAGGATATTTCTTCGACACCGCATTATAGGGAACTCCTTCGCGTCTCGGAAGCCGGTGGCCCGCCGCCTGGACTATTGGGCGCCTCGAATGATCGCGGGACGCGGCCCCTCGGTGCCTCGGCAGACATCCCCGCGCGACCCTGGTCCAAGCCACACGAGCTCCTCGGCCGTCGCCCTGCGGCGGTGTTCCATGGGATGCATCCTGCATCTCAGTTGCCATCCTCAACCGTAGACGAGGTCGAGCCGGCCCGGACAATTCGCGACCGGGCATGCGCCCCCCAGCTCGTCGGTGGGGGACAAGGTCTCGTGAAACGGCGTGTCCGTGCTCTCCGGTTCCGCGTCCATCTGTGTTCCTCCAGCCGGCTCATGGGTTTGATGCTTGGGTGCGGCGCGCTTGGCGCACCCGAGCTCTGGCGAGCTCGCGCAGCCGCTGTTCCAGCTCGGCCAATCCCTCGACACCGGGGCACGTCTCGGCCACGTACTGGATCCAATTCTCTACATATCGGTCGAGCCAGCGCTTGTAGTCACGACACGCGTCTTCGGTCAAGATGACCGCCAGGCCTCGGTCGGTCCAGATGGTGAAGCGTCCCGCCGCCAGATCAAACAGTTGGGCACGGTAGACGACCCGATCGAGCGTAACCTGCGCCGAGGCGATCATCGCGGCGTCCATCGCGCGCAGTCGGTCGCGGGCCGCGTCCGTGGCCGTCGTCCAGATCGCGTGCCCCGGGGCACCGGGAGGAAACGGATTGTGCCCCTCCATCGGGTCGCGATGTGACCAGCGCGGTTGCGCCGCCTCGAGAGTCGCCGGTCGAGGCTCATCAGGCATCGGAAGAGTATAGTGGCCTCGACCGGTCCGTCCGCGCGAGCGGGGTGAACCGCAACATATGGTGCGTGGTTGGTTTACAATGTGCGCTCACTAGTTGTGGCAGGTAGGCCGACGTCTCGCATCATCCGTGTCTGGTGCCTATGAGAAAAGTGGTAGCCCTCCTCGGGCTGATATCGGCCCTCGCGTTGGTGCTCCCGTCGTCGCAGGGGACCCTGCCGGCGGTGGCCGCACAGGCCCCGACGGCGTCCCAGCTGCCCAGGGTTGAGGCGCCGCCCCGGTCAGCGCTCCTGCCGGCGCAGGAGCACGTGCATGCGCGGTATCAAGCCGACATTGCGGCCGTGCAGCGATTCCGCCCCACCCATCATTTCTGGCGGCACATTTTTACGATTCCTGATGGCAGCATCATTTTCGGCAGCGCCGAAGATGGCCGGTTGCTGGCGACCTTTCCGACCCAGGGCAATTGGGCCAGCGAGGGTGTCTGGGAAGATGAGGCGCTGGCGGACACGCTCGAAGGGGTGCGCCTTCAGTCTCGTCTGACCCGCCGCCGAGACCAGGTGGAAGCACTGCTGACCCCGATGGTTGGTGAGGTCGTGCACAACCCGACGCGAGGGCGATTCTTGTCGCCAAATGCCGCGCGATACGGCGGGTTTCTCGACCAGTGGGGGCAGATCTACGAACGGTTCGGGGTCCCGGCCGAGATCGGATTGGCGCAGGCGGTGGTGGAGTCCGGCCTGAATGGACGGGCTCGTTCAAGCGCATCGGCCCTGGGGTTCTGCCAGTTCTTGCGGCGGAACTGGAACCATCTGAACCGGCTGGCACCGAACGTCATCGAGGCCTTCAACCAGACAACGCAGGCGCCCTACTGTGCCGCGTATCTGAGTATTCTGGCGACGATGTATGGCAGTTTTATTCCGGCCCTTTCGGAGCATCATGCCGGGGGCGTGAATGTCGGGCGCACCCTCATCAACGGGGAACGGCTGGGGGGA
>CALLXD010000030.1 GCA_937766455.1 Vicinamibacterales bacterium
AGGTCCGCTGGGTCCGGCGCATCCGGTGGATCGAAAACCATCCTCGGCCGTGGCAACGGAACGAATGTCAGCGTCTGACGGGTTGCGCTGCGAATCTCATCGAGCAACGCGTCGAGGGCGCGTGCCTCGCCGCCAGCGGTGACCTGCTGACGCACCACGGTGAGGCCCGGTGCGGCCGGGAGCAGCGGGGCCGCCAAGGCATTACCGCTGAACGCGTTCCGCTGTATTACCCATTTCCCCTGCCAGTGCGCCGCCGTGTACAGCGTCGAGTCTCTCGGGCGTACTTCCAGGAAAACGAGGACCTCTTCTCCCGGGGTAAACAGCGCCTGGCCCCACACGACCTGCATCAGCGTTCCGATCGTGCCCCCGAGTTGCTTGACGATCACTTGGCTCGGGGGCGTGACGACCGGACCTTTTAGAACGTCGTCGACGGCGATCGTGACGTAGGTGTAGATTGCCCCGGAGCCGTCCGTTCCCGGCACGGCACTGACCACGTTGCCTGTGAGGACGACGTCGGAAAACTCGGTCAGCTCCGCAACCGACCACCGCGGTGCAAAGGCCGCCAGGGCAGACGTGGGCGCGGCAAGTCCCCACAAGAGACACCAGACGAGGACCAAACGTCGGGGCGCGAATTGCATGATTCGGACAGATTTCCGGCACATTCCGTGGTGATCCCGGTCGATGAGTCAGGCAACCCACCCCTCACCCTCGAGTGGAACGCCGCGCGTGCGCGTGCGCCTCTCGACCACGAGCACACCTGCCTACTGTGCTACTTCTGGTATCCGTTGATATATTAAACCAGTTCTTGTCTGAGCGGGACCGGTTAAATTGAACCTGAGGTCTAAATGAGGACTGCTCGATTTCGACCGGCTCTCTTGTCATCGGCTGGGGTGACCTGTTGATCCCCGTGACCGGTCTCGTCAGCACCAGCATGTAGGGTTCGAACTGAGGAAACAACGACACCCGCGTGACCCGTAGGTCCTTTGTGCCCAGCTAGGAGTAGGATGCTGCCGATGGGTGGCAATTCCGGACGCAAGGTCAGACCACAAGTCATCGGAAGCGAAAACTCTCGCCCGCGACGAATCACCGCGACGGGACAAGCTGAAGTGGACCCCGATTTTCGGACCAGCAGCTAAGGTGGTATTCGAGCCTGCTCCAACAGCAGATGGAGGAGTCGATGACCATGAAGAAGACTCGTACGAAGCACAGTCCTGCGTTCAAAGCGAAGGTCGCGTTGGCGGCGCTGCGAGACCAGGAGTCGGTGGCCGAGATTGCGCGCCGGTACAAGGTCCACGCCAACGTGGTCTACAAGTGGAAGCGACAGCTGCTGGACCACGCCGCGCAATCGTTCGAGACGGACCACAGCGATGGAGGCGCGTCGGACCGAGAGGACGTGCTGCTCAAGAAGATCGGCGAGCTCACGGTGGAACGCGATTTTTTGTCCAACGGGCTCGGGCGGTCCCGATGACGCAGCGACGAGTCCTGATGGCACCGGACGGCACGCTGTCGACGCGGCGACAGTGCGAGCTGCTGGCCGTGAACCGGTCGAGCGTGTACTACGAGCCGGTCGTCCCGGACGCGGAGGAGCTGGCGTTGATGCGCCGGATCGACGAACTGCATCTGCAGTATCCCTTCTTCGGCAGCCGGATGATCACGCAGACGGTGAAGGCCGAGGGCACCGTGATCAACCGGAAGCGGGTCCAGCGACTGATGCGCGTGATGGGCCTGGAAAGCACGGCGCCGAAGCCCAATACGAGCACGCCGGCGCCGGACCATCCGGTCTACCCGTATCTGCTTCGAGGACTGACGATCTCGCGGCCGAACCAGGCGTGGGCCACGGATATCACCTACATCCCGATGGCGCGCGGCTTCGCCTACCTGGTGGCGATCATCGACTGGTACTCCCGCCGTGTTCTGGCGTGGCGGCTGTCCAACACGCTGGACACGGGCTTCTGCCTCGAGGCCCTGCGGGACGCGCTCACGCGCTTCGGCCGGCCGACCATCTTCAACACCGACCAGGGATCGCAGTTCACGGCGCGGGACTTCACCAGCGCCCTGCTCGACCGAGGGATTAAGATCAGCATGGACGGCAAGGGGCGCTACCTCGACAACATCTTCGTGGAGCGGCTGTGGCGGTCGCTCAAGTATGAGGAAATCTACCTGCACGCCTATGATTCGCTGACCGAGGCGCGCGAGGGAATCGGGCGCTACTTCCGCTTCTACAATGACGCGCGACCGCATACGTCGTTGGGCTATCAGACGCCGGCCGCGTTCTACGACTCGACCCTGAGGTCCACTGCCGCATGAACGCGCGAATCGACGTGGCGTCGCGTGCCGATGTGCTCGACCGCTTCCAGGTGCTCCGCTCCGACCCCGCTGCGCGGGGCGCCCGCGGCGGCCTGGACCCAATCTCCGCGCACCGCCGTAGGACAGCTACGAGTTCCAGGCACAGGCCTGCAACCCTCGTTGCAGGACACGACGACGACGAGAACAGACCTAGCAGGCTCCACCTTAACAACACCCGGTTTTGGTCCGAAAGATGGGGTCCACCTCAAGCCTTGGCGCAGCCCGAATCGAGGTCTCGGGTAGAACGTCGCCTAATTGACGCCCAGTTGGCGGCGGCAGGAGTCGAACAGTGGACGTAAGTCATTGACCTTTAACGACTTCGTGTTTCACGTCTGAATAGTTACCCCCAAAGTTACCCCCGCAATGCTCCGGCTGCTACGAGTCTTTGGCGGACGCTACAGGATGCGCCTGGCAGCCGGAACCCTCGTCGACGCGGATGAACAGCCGCACCTAGCGGCGGTGCGTTGACAGCGTATTGAACCTCCTGCTAGCTAGCGGTAGGATCGGGGACGGAGGCATGCAAATGGGAGCTCTTGGCGAGGACGAGGCCCCTCACTCGCGTACATGCAGCATCGTTCTGCGTTATCTTTCTTATTTCCGACCATACGAGCGACGGAGGCAAGCCATTGAGTAATCGAATTTCACTGACATTTCTGACGGCATCACTTGCATTTATGGCGTCTGGCTGTGCGGAGGCTCCGATGGGGCCTGTCGATGCAGTCAAAGCTCGGCTCGTGGCGGTTGAAGCCGAAGCGGACACGTATGCGGCAGAGGCATACGGGAATGCCGAAGACGCGGTGGTGCAACTTGATGCGGAAGTACAGGCACAAGCGGAAAGTTTTGCACTGGTGCGAAACTACGATCGGACTAATGAACTGATCGATTCAGTTGGCACTGTGGTCGATGCAGTTGAGGAAGCGATTAGCTCAGAGAAGGAACGGCTGCGAGCCGAGACGGGCCGAGTGGTGTCGAGCGCCGAGGATGAAATTGCGACGGCACGAGTGTCTATCGCGGAGGTGCCAGAGGATGATCTTCCTGAAGAGCAATCGTTGGCATGGGGGGCTGATCTCAACGAGGTAGAGTCGTCGCTTGGTGAGACGGGTCGTTTGTTGGCTGGGAATCAACTTATTAACGCTCAGAATGAGGCGAATTCAGCCCTGGCGTCTGCGCAGGGTGTCAACAGGGTAATTTCTTCTTTTCTGGCTGAGGTCGAACGCTTGCGAGAAGAAGAGGCGGCCCGTCAAGCACGCGGGGAAATTACGATCCCGTCGGCGGTTCTCGCTGATGGTGAAGAACTTTCTGCGGGGATGTATCTCCTTCGGTTAGCCGATGGTGGCCCTGAGTCGAGCGGCCGTTGGGTGGAATTCGTGTCTGGAGAATCTGTGGCAGGACGTGGTCTAGCGATAATAATGTCAGACGACCAGATCAGTGTGGTCTCAGAAAGCGGGATGGTGCGCAATGAGGCACGTGTTGAGATGTTGAATGAAGCGGATTACGTGCGTGTCTGGTTGAACCGAGACGGTGTGAATTACCTTGTTTATCTACCGTTGGCGTAAGAGAAAGAAGGTTTTCTTTGTCACTCGCTCACGCGCGGCAGTACGGTCGCCATGTTTGGGGCCTTGAAACGCCTAGCAGCCCGTGGTGAAAGTCCTTCGTTATAGGGATCGACACGATCGATCCGGCGTACTACACTCGTGTGCATGGCGATGGGAACGAAGGGGAAACGCGACCGACAGGCGAGCCTGTGGGTCGCGACGGGGGATCTGCCGCGGAGTGCCGGGCACCCGTTCTACGAGCGACTGAACCGCCTGCTGGACGACGCGGGCTGTGATGTCTTCGTCGAGGGCCAGTGCGCGCCGTTCTATGCCGCGACGCGGGGCCGGCCGAGTCTGGCGCCGGGGCGGTATTTCCGGCGGCTGCTGCTGGGGTACTTCGAAGGTTTGGACTCGGAACGCGCGATCGCCTGGCGGGCGGCCGATTCGCTGAGTATCCGCACCTTTCTGGATTTCGGGCTGCACGAGGCGCCGCCGGACCACTCTACGCTGTCCCGCACCCGTCGCTTGATCGACCTCGAGACGCATCAGGCGGTGTTCACGTGGGTGTTGCAGCGCTTGGCGGACGCCCAGCTGGTGCAGGGGTACACGATCGGGATCGACGCGACGACGCTGGAAGCGAACGCGGCGATGCGGAGCATCGTGCGGCGGGAGACCGGCGAAGGGTATGACGCGTGGTTGACCCGCCTCGCCGAGGCCTCCGGGATCACGACGCCGACCCGCGCGGAGCTGGCCCGGTTCGATCGGACGCGGAAGAAGAAGGGGTCCAACGACGACTGGACCCATCCCAACGATCCCGACGCCAAGATCACCAAGATGAAGGACGGCCGCACGCATCTGGCGCACAAAGCCGAGCACGCGGTCGACCTGGAGACCGGGGCCATCGTGGGCATCACGGTGCAGGACGCCGACGCGGGCGACACCACCTCCCTGGTCGAGACCCTCACCGTGGCCGCGGACCAGCTGGTGGAGGTCGCGCCCACCGGGCTCGCCGAGGTCGTCGCCGACAAGGGGTACCACAGCAATCAGACGCTGGTCGAGTTTGCTGACATGGGGGTGCGCAGTTACGTGTCGGAGCCGGATCGCGGGCGGCGCAACTGGACGGGCCAGGCGGCGGCCAAGCAGGCGGTGTATGCCAACCGCCGGCGGATCCGCGGGGTGCGCGGGAAGCGGCTGTTGCGGCAGCGCGGCGAGCGGCTCGAACGCCCCAACGCGCATCTCTACGAGACGGGCGGGATGCGTCGCGTGCATCTCCGGGGCCACCCCAACATCCTCAAGCGTCTGCTCGTCCAGGTCTGCGGGTTCAACCTCGGGCTGCTCCTGCGGCAGCTGTCCGGGGTGGGGACGCCGCGGAGCCTCCAGGGCCGCACGGGGGCGGCGTTCGCCGCCGTGATCGCCACGCTCAGCCGCCTCTGGACCCGGGTCTGGCCCGCCGGGCCGCTTGAGACGCCAGATCCGCCGACTTCCTTCGCTAGCGACCTGATGACTGGGTGTCACGAACACCTATCTCTCGATTTACGAAGCGGTGCTTCTACCACGGGCTGCTACGCCCCCCTGTGCCAATGTCGGGGACACGCGCAACACCCCCAGGGGCGTGGTCCTGTCGCGCTCGCCCTGGGATCCCCGGCTGCCCGATTGGGCTGTGCCACGTGGGCGGCCTGACGGCCTCTCGGCTGCTTGGACTCGTCAGCGGACCTGCACGACGTGCGGGACTGTCTCGGTCACGCCCACATCACGACGACCTCACGGTACGTGCGGGGTACGCCGGTGCGTCTGGCACGGGCGCTGGCACGGATGGAGGCGGCCGCCGAGACCCGTCGCAGACGCGGATGACCGGTGCGTTGACTGGCAGCGCCGTGTCCGGCACGGGACTCTTGGCGACCCGTTTCTTTTCGTAACGGTTTCGACCAGCCAGCAGTAGGATGGGGTCCGACATCACATCGTCGTGAGCCGAGAGACCCGCATGACGCACGCCACCCGGTTCGTTCGCCGTCGCCGTCCTGGCCGCGCTCGCCGTGTGTGCGCCGGTGCAGGCGCAGACGTGGCATGGGCTCCGCGTGGCCCCAGAGTCACGCTGCAGTCCCTACCGGGCATCGGCGTATTCCTACCCGCAGTCGATTGAAGCACGGATTGTCGAGAGCCTCGGAGGGGTCTGGAGTCCCTACACCGGACGGACCTTCGCGGGCAGGGGAGAGACCGACATCGAGCATATGGTGGCGCGGTCGGAAGCGCATGACAGTGGCTTGTGCGCGGCCACGACGGAGACGCGCCGGCGTTTCGCCACGGACCTCCTGAATCTGACCCTCGCGAGTCCGGGGGTGAATCGTGGACAGAAGAACGACCGTGATGCCGCCGCATGGTTGCCGGATCGCAACCGGTGCTGGTTTGCGGACCGGGTGCTTCGCGTCCGCCAGAAGTATCGCCTGACAATTCATCGCCGTGAGGCCAACGCGCTCGACCAGGTGCTGGCGTCCTGCGCCTCGACAGCCCTTGTGCGTGGTGGCGCTCCTGTGGCGGAGCGGATGGACATGGCGAGGACTGGAACTCTGCCGCCGAGCCACAATGCCGCTCCCCGAACAGGTGATGGACTTTTCTCCTGCGATCGACCATCAATGTGGGGGACGAATCGCATCTACCAAGCTCCCGCTAACCAACAATAATGTCCAATGTGAACCACTCACCAAAGGAGAGAATCGATGGCAGAACCGACGGGCGAGTACACATTCAAGAATACCGGTGTCGTGGTTAGTAAAACTGCGGACGGTCAGGTTCAGCAACTTATGTCCTATGAAGGAGCAGCCACAGGGTTTCCGGTCGTTTTGGCGTCTCTGATTTTCACCGTGCCTCTGTCCGAGGCTGCAGCGAACAGCGGCTCGTGCAGCTGGGTTGGTCGAGGTGTTTTAGATGACGGGACGTTCGCAGCTGGTTTCGCAGAAGGGACGTGGGAGCGAATTGGCAACGAGCTTCGGGCAAATGTGTCGTTAGTGCACGAGGTTTCTAACGGTCAGAAACTCCGTACGGAGGGAGTGATGGATCACAAGGAGCGCACTTTCAACGGGAAGATGTACGCCATCGAGTAGGTGGTAGCTCACGGC
>CALLXD010000031.1 GCA_937766455.1 Vicinamibacterales bacterium
CGACCACCACGGCCATCGTCAACGTCCGGTATCCGCGCATCCCGTTCATAGAGTCGATGGTACCAGAAATGGCGGTCACGTACCGACAAAGTTCGGCGCTTCGGGCCGGTAAACGACGGCCACTCCGGAGCCGCGCCGCCTGCGTCCCCGACGACCCCAGCGCGGTGCGCGGCCCGCGCGACGAGCGCCGCGCCCGTCCAGGCGGTCAACGACAACACCCTCAACAAAGATAAATGACTTATTTACAACAACTTACTAGAACACGACCGCTCTTGATCGCTTGACCGTCAGGTCTCCAGGTTTCTATAATGGACGTGCACGTCATGGTGACCACCCAGAACTTGGGCTTGCACGGCGCATCGTCCGTCACGGTAACCGTGTGCGCGGTGGCGCCGCAGCACGAGACGGACAACGAGCCGAGACACGACAGGCATTGAAGGAGCCGCGATCATGCTAGGTTCGATCGGAATGTCGGAGTTGCTCATCATGTTCGTAGTCGCGTTAATTGTGTTCGGACGCCGCGGCTGGACTACACCGCCAGACGGACAGCGAGCGGACGCACGACAGGTATTGAAGGAGCAGCGACCATGCTAGGTTCGATCGGGATGTCAGAGTTGCTCATCATCTTCGTGATCGCGTTGATTGTGTTCGGGCCCCGCAAGTTGCCGGAGCTTGGTCGATCGCTTGGCAAGAGCCTCGGCGAGTTCAAGCGTGCGTCGAACGATCTGCGCAACACCCTCGAAGAAGAGATCCACGTTGAGGAGCAGGTCACCAAGACCCCGCCGGCCCCTGCCGTGGCCACTGCCCCGGTCACGGCCGCGGTCACGGCCGATCTGCATCAGGACGACGACCCGCATCAGGATCAGGCGGGCAATATCTAGCTCAGGTCGTCCACGTCAACGATTGCGTCGGCGCGACCACTCGCCGGCGACCGCGTCTCGTCGCGTCCGATCACACGCGACAGCGCTGAGTTGATCACACATACCAGCCGCCTTTCAGCTGCGCGAGCTGAGGGTCGCACTAACCCGAGTCGCGCGAACCTGGCCCACTAGCAATGCCCGCTCTCCCAGTTCCCGGCCACCTCGATCCGGATCACGAAGAGCCGAACGACGAGGCGCTCGACGAGGACGGCTCCGGAGGCCGGATGTCCTTCCTCGATCATCTGGACGAGCTCCGGAAGCGTCTGGTGGTCTCGGTCAGTTCGGTTCTGGTCGGCTTCGTGTTGGCCTTCGCGTTCATCGAACCCATGGTCCAGTTCGTCATGGAGCCGTTGGTCGCGCTCCTACCGGACCCAGACACCGGCTTCATCTACACCGAGCCAACTGAAGCGTTTTTTCTCTACATCAAGGTAGCGGCCGTTGTTGGACTGATCCTGGCGATGCCGGTCGTGCTCCTGCAGTTTTGGCGGTTCGTCGCTCCCGGCCTGTACGGTCACGAGAAGAAGTTCGCGATCCCGTTCGTCGCGATGTCGACCTTCTTCTTCGTCGGTGGATGCCTCTTCGCTCACTATTTCCTCTTCCCGGTGGCCTGGGAATTCCTTGGCGGATTCTCAACCGAACTGATGACGTTCACGCCCCGAATTGCTCCCACGTTTTCGCTCTACATCCGACTCGTACTGGCATGTGGCGTTGTCTTTCAGATGCCGACACTTGTGTTCTTCACCGCCCGCGTCGGGTTGGTCAACGCCAGATTTCTGGTGCGAAACACCAAATACGCGATTCTGATTATCTTCATCATCGCCGCCGTCCTGACCCCAACCGGTGACCCGGCAACGCTGACATTGATGGCCGCCCCCATGGTCGTGCTGTACGGCCTGAGCATCATCATTGCGTGGGTTGTAGCGCCCCGACGCACGTCGGAGGATAGCTAGCCAGTCCGTGGTGAATATCCCGGGGCGGACCGAGACCCTGGATTGGCGTATGTGACCGATGACCGACGTAGTAGATCCGCCGGTTTCAGCGTCGGTCGAATGTAGCGAAACTCTTGCCACGGCCTGCCAGAGAATGCCGACGGAGTACCGGGCCATCAGGCCCTGCTCCGTTGACTTCAATGGACACCCGGCCTATCATTCCGCGAACGTATATGTGTCGCGTCGTGTGCTATTTTGAGGGTAGACCCGCAATGAAACAATTCCGTAACTCGGCCGCCCTGGCCGTCTGCCTGTGTCTTCTCGCAACCGGCGTTGCGTCAGCACAGGATTCCGATAGCCGACCGGCCAATACGACGTGGTTGGGAGACACGGGACTGTGGTTCGTGCCGACCGGTGAAGTGTTGCCAAGCGGCAAGTGGTCTATCAGCGGCTATCGCGCCAACATCGATCGCGAGCAGGGGCTCAGTGACGTGAGCCACTTCGTCGGCACGTTCGGCTACGGCATCAGCGAGCGGGCCGAAATTTTTGGCTCCGTGCGCGCCGACACCCGTATCAGACGCGCGACGCGACCGCTGTTCGACGCGACCGATACCGTCAACGGTGGAGTGCTCGTCGACTACCCGAACGCAACCGACTTCTGGAATGACGACCACGTCGGAGACGTGCTCATCGGGGCGAAGTACAACCTCTTGTCTGAATCGAGGATGTCGCCGGCCGCCCTTGCCCTTCGCGGAGTAGTCAAGATCCCAACCGGCGACGAGGACGCCGGGAAAAGCAGCGGTGCGGCCGATGTCATGGTCGACGTCATCGTCAGCAAGAACATCCAGGAACGCGTAGAACTCGCCGGCTTCGGTGGCGTTCTTTTCCGGGGTGCGCCAAGCGGCGTTGACCTCGGCCATAGCATCCGTTGGGGCGTGGGCGCCGGGTTCCCGACCACCAGCGCGCTGCGCGTGATCACCGAGCTCCACGGGGACGTGCCGCTCGACGACAACGTCACGCTGGCGGCGCCGCTTACGGGTATCGACGGCTCTTTGTCTGCGCTGGTCTCGGCTGTCAGCACACCGGTCGACTTCATGGTCGGGCTGCAGTGGCAGTCTGCTGGCGGCATGTTCATCGGCACGGGACTCAGCTACGCGATCAACCAGGACCGCGGACTCCTTGGCACCACCGGCAATGTGATGGGACTGCAGGTGCGGCTCGGGTACCACCCAGGCGTCACCCGATATGTGGAGCCTGCAGCGCCGGAACCGGCGGCGCCTCGGCCTGACCCTCCTGCCAACAGGCCTCCCACGGTCGAAGCGATGTGTGACCCCTGCGACGTCGCGCCGGGCGAGACGTCAACCGTCACCGCGAGCGCGAATGACCCGGACGGCGACTCTCTGACGTATCGTTGGGCCGCTCCCACCGGCACGCTGAGCCCGAGCGACCAAATGACCAGCACCTGGACCGCGCCGTCCGCGGATGGTCCGGTCCCGGTCACCGTAACCGTCGACGATGGTCGGGGTGGTACTGCTTCGGATACGACCACGATTCGAGTCGTCTCGCCGCCGCCACCGCCAGCGCGTGAGTATGCCTTTGAGGATGTACACTTCGACTTCGATCGATACACGCTACGTCCGGGTGCCGTCAGGATTCTCGACGAGGCCATCGCGGCGATGAACGAAGACGATTCATTGGGCCTCACGCTCGAGGGGCATACCTGCAACATCGGCACCTCTGAATACAATCAGGCTCTCGGGGAACGTCGCGCGAACTCGGTGCGCGACTACATGACTAGCCGCGGCATTAACGCGAGCCGGTTGCAGCCCGTCACCTTTGGTGAGGAGCGCCCGATGCATGACAACGCTCGCGAGGAAACGCGCCGCCTCAACCGACGCGCCGCCCTCGTCGTGCGCCTCCAGTAGCAGACCAGTCTGCACGACGGCCACCGGGTCCAGTCCGGTGGCCGTCGCGTCGTTGTTCCGCAACTCCCCTACGTTCGACGCATCCCCGACGCAAGTCCGTCCGGTTGGGAACAGCTAGGCCGTCCACGCGATCGGGTGGACGGCCCTCAGTGTTCTTGAGAGGCGCCTGGGCGGAGGTAGACCATCGTCCGCTATGCTTCCCGCACAGAGACCTAGTACCTGGACACAGGGAAATCGATCGGTTGGCGGATCAATCGAGCTGCGGTAATTCCGCATGATCGATCAGCAGCTTGATGGAGCGCGCTGCCCGCGGAGTTCGGCTGATGAGCCCGCGCGTCTCGAGCATCATGACCAGGCCGTGGACGCTCGGCGGGGTGACCCGGAAGTAGCGCTGCATGTCGGCTTCCGCGGGCGCCTGCCGGTGGAGCTTCGTGTAGAGGTGGATAAAGGCGAGGTCCTGGCCCTGCTTGGCGGTGAAAGGTGTACTCACGGGATCGACAAACTCTCCAAATCATGATCAAACCACCGTGCGAACCACGGAGGAGAGGATCATGAACGTTCGATACATCGTAGAGCTTTCAGATGAAGAACGGGAGCAGTTGGTTGCCGTCGACGCAGATTCGACAGCGGGTCCGCAGCAACGGCGCCGCGCACAGATCTTGTTGCCCTGTGATCGAGGTATCCCGGACATGGTGATCGCCGAGACGCTGCCCTGCGGCACGTCGACGATTTACCGGACCAAGAAGCGACGGGTCGAGGAAGGTATCGACGCCGCGCTGAGCGAACAGCCACGCGAAGGGGGGCAGCGGAAACTGACCGGCACAGAGGAAGCGACGCTCGTCGCGCTCTGCTGTGCCGCCCCGCCGGAGGGGTGCCGCCGCTGGACGCTGCAGTTGCTCGCTGATCACGTGGTGCGCCTCGTGGACCACGACAGCCTCTCGACAGAAACGATCCGTCGACGGCTGGCCGAGAACGCGCTGAAACCGTGGCGGCGGAAGATGTGGTGCATTCCCGCCGTCGACGCGGAATTCGTGATGCGCATGGAGGACGTGCTCGACCTCTACGCGGAACGGCCCAGCGACACACGGCCGGTGGTGAGCTTCGACGAGACGCCGATTCAATTGATCGGCGAGACCCGGGTGCCCGTGCCAGCGGCGCCCGGTCGGCTGCGCCGCCTCGACTACGAATACTGCCGCAACGGCACCGCCAACCTCGTCGTCTTCGTCGACGCGCATCGTCCGTGGCGGCACGTGAAAGTCACCGAGCACCGCACCGCCCTCGATTTTGCCGAGTGCATGCGCGACCTCGTCGATGTCCATTTTCCACGGGCTGACGTCATCCGCGTCGTGATGGACAACCTGAGCACCCACCGCGCGAAGAACCTCTACGACGCCTTTCCGGCCGCAGAGGCACGCCGGATCCTGCGACGGCTCGAGTTCCACTTCACGCCGAAGCACGCCAGTTGGCTCAACATGGTCGACATCGAGATCTCAGTCCTGAGCCGCCAGTGCCTCGACCGCCGCATTCCCGACATGACAATGCTCATCCGCGAAGTGGCGGCGTGGCAACGACGTCGCGACGCGACCGGGGCACGCATCACGTGGATGTTCAACGTGGACGGGGCGCGCCGAAAGCTCGGTCGTTCTTATCCGGCTCCAGGTGACAGCGGCGGTAATGCCATCGCAGCCTGAATCAATCGATTCCCCTGTGCCGAGGTACTAGTAGGACTTGGCGAAGTAAGCGTCGACCTTGCCGGGCGCGCCGCACTGGATGCAGGTGCCAGAGGCGGGGGGGGAGTCGAGCGGAATGTTTCTGATGGTCGCCTGGGTGGCGGTCTTGATGAGCGTTTCGCATTCGCCGGAACCGCACCACGGGGCCACCACGTAGCCAGGACGGCCTTCGAGGCTGGTGTCGAATTCGGCACGGTCGGTTGTCTTCAGCGTGTGCTCGTCGCGGAACATCGTGGCGCGCTCCAGCAGCGCCAGCTGGATAGCGTCTAGCAGACCGACGACATGCGCGGCCAGGCCGTCCATCGGCGTCGGCAGCTTCTCACGCGTGTCGCGGCGCACGAGCATCACCTGCTCGTTCTTGATGTCGCGGGGGCCAATCTCGAGGCGCAACGGGACACCACGCATCTCCCATTCCGCATACTTCCAGCCGGGCGAGTGCTCGTCCCTGTCGTCGAGCATAACGCGCACACCACGCTGCTCCAGCTCGGCCTTGATTCGCTCGGCGTGCGGCAACACGGTTTCGCGCCAGTCGCCGCGAGGAATCGGCACGATGACCACTTGATAGGGGGCAATCCGCGGCGGCAGGATGAGCCCGCTGTCGTCACCATGGGTCATGATGACTCCACCAATGAGGCGGGTACTCACGCCCCAGGAGGTCTGCCACCCGTACTCCACCGTCTTGTCGCGCCCCTGGAAGGTGATGTCGAACACCTTGGCGAAGTTCTGACCCAGATTGTGCGAGGTCCCCGCTTGCAGCGCTCGACCGTCCCCCATCAGCGCCTCGATGGAGTACGTCTTGGTGGCTCCGGCGAATTTTTCACTCTCGGTCTTTTCGCCTTCGAGTACCGGCATCGCCAGTTCAGTCGCCGCGAATTCCTTGTAGACGCCGAGCATCTTCAGCGTCTCCTCCTGGGCCTCCTCCGCAGTCTCGTGGACGGTGTGCCCCTCTTGCCACAGAAACTCGCTCGTGCGCAGGAACGGGCGGGTCACTTTCTCCCAGCGCACGACGTTGGCCCACTGATTGATCAAGACCGGCAGATCACGCCACGACTGGATCCACTTCGAGTACATCGTGCCGACGATCGCCTCTGACGTGGGGCGGACGACCAGCCGCTCCTCAAGCTTCTCCTCACCACCGTGTGTCACCCAGGCGACCTCTGGCGCAAACCCCTCTACGTGGGCGGCCTCCTTCTTGAGCAGGCTCTCCGGGATGAACATCGGGAAGTACGCATTTACGTGACCGGTCTCCTTGATACGACGGTCGAGCGCCTGCTGTATCAGCTCCCAGATGGCGTAGCCGTACGGCCGGATCACCATGGTGCCCTTGACGGGGGAGTAATCGGCCAACTCAGCGCGGCGGACGACATCCGTATACCAGCGCGAGAAGTCGTCCGACCTGGGAGTGATTTCTTTAACGAACGCCGCAGCCTTGTCCGACATCAGTGTGGGTCCTCCGACCGAAAAATTGCTGTTATCCTACCACTCGTCCGTCAACGGCCAGCGTCCCAGGAACAGGTCCTTCGAACGACATCCCATGCATCCGACGCGGATCGACGTTAAAAGCTCCAGTCGTACCTACCCGGTCTTCGTCTCGCCCGGCATAGCCGGTGACTTGGCGCGGTGGCTCGCCGACGCCGGTGTGGGCGAGCGCCGCTTGATCGTCTCGAGCCCCACGGTCTGGGCGCACCACGGCGAGACCGTGGCGGCGGCGCTTCCGGGAGTCGCCCACCTGCTTGTGCCGGATGGGGAACGCGCAAAGAACCACAGGACGCTCAGCCGCGTCTATGAATGGTTGATTGAGACCGGGGCGGACCGGTCCTCCACGGTCATCGCGGTCGGCGGCGGCGTCATTGGCGATACCGTCGGCTTCGCTGCGGCGTCGTATCTACGGGGCGTCGACCTCGTGCAGGTGCCCACCACTTTGTTGGCACAGGTTGACAGCGCGGTCGGAGGGAAGGTCGGGATCAACCACGCGCTCGGTAAGAACCTTATTGGTGCCTTTCATCCGCCCGTGGCAGTCATTGCCGACCCCACGCTACTCGAGACGCTTCCCAGGCGGGAGCTGCGGGCCGGGCTCTATGAAGTGGTCAAGTATGGGGTCATTGCCAGCCGGCCGCTCTTCGAACGGATCGTCTCCGACCTGCCGCGAATCTTCGCCTGCGAGTCTGAGGTCATGACCGCGATCGTCGCCGAATCGTGTCGTATCAAGGCGGAGGTCGTGGCGGCCGACGAACGCGAAGGGGACCGCCGGCGCGTGCTGAACTACGGGCACACGGCGGGGCACGCCTTGGAAGCGGTCACGCGGTACCGGCGCTTGCGTCACGGCGAGGCGGTCGCCTACGGCATGCTGGTCGCGGCGCATCTCGGAGTCAGTCGTGGCCTCCTCGACAAGGCAGACCACGCGGCCCTCGCGGCGCTGATAGGACGCATGGGGCCCCTCCCATCGGTGACCGACCTACCGGCAGCCGACGTGCTCGCGGCCATGCAGCGTGACAAGAAAGTGGTCGCGGGGCGACTGCACATGGTGCTACCCCAGGGTCTCGGCGACACCGTCATCGTGGACGACGTCACGGAGAAAGAGATCCGCCGAGCACTCCGCACCATCGGCGTTCGATAGCCCCGACGCCTTGCCGCATACCGCCCTCGCGGCCTCCAGAGTTCGTCCCCATGGAGCGCCCGGTCTACGTCTGAATACCGTGTTCCTGCATCTTCACAACTAACGCGCGGTGGCTGATTTGCAGGGCATCGGCCGCGCGACCAGTGTGGCTCCCAGCGTCCTGCAACGCGGCGACGACCTTCCGGCGCTCGACCTCGCCCAACGCTCGGCGTGATGCATCCGCCAGACTCCCCGACAGATCAATCGCGTCCCATGGGTCGGCTGCTGGCCTCTCTACCGCTCCCGTGTCGAGGCTAAGGTCGGCGGGTCGGAGCTCAGCGCCTTCGCACATGATGACGGCTCGCTCGATGCAGTTCTGCAACTCCCGCACGTTCCCCGGCCACGCGTAGGACATCAGGTGATCTTCGGCAGCGAGCGAGAGACTCACGAGAGGCCGCCCGAGATCGGCGCAGACCTTCACCAGGAAAAACCTCGCGAGCAGAGGCACGTCCGTCATGCGATCACGAAGTGGCGGAATTTGAATCGGAAACACCGACAACCGGAAGAACAGGTCTTCCCGAAACAGACCGGCTGCGACGCGTGCCCGAAGCTCGCGGTTGGTCGCGGCCACCTGTCGCACGTCGACCGTAATCGACTGCGTGCCTCCAACTCGCTCAAACGAGCGGAGTTCCACCGCCCGGAGAATCTTGGCTTGCAGTGCGCCTGGCAGATCGCCAATCTCATCCAAGAACAGAGTCCCGCCATCTGCAACTTCGAACTTACCAAGCTTGCGTGCCACCGCGCCGGTAAACGCCCCCTTCTCGTGACCAAACAGCTCTGACTCGAGCAGGTTTTCTGGTATTGCGGCGCAGTTGATAGCCACGAAAGGGCCGTCGGCCCTCGGGCTCAACAGATGAAGGGCGCGAGCGAAGAGTTCCTTGCCGGTGCCACTCTCCCCTTGGAGCAACACGGTGGCATCGGTGGCGGCGGCCCGTCCTAGCCCCCGCAGCACCGTCGCTAACCGTGGATCGCGTCCGACGATGCCGGGAACATCAGCCCCTGCCGCGGTCGTAAACGGCAGGACCTCAGCCACTTCGCGATAGGCGCCGACCGCGCGTTCGACCAGGGAAACCAATTGTCCCACGTCCAGTGGCTTGACGACACAATCGAGCGCCCCGCCTTTCATGGCCGACACTGCATCCAGGACATTGCCTGGCTCGGTGGCGACAATCACCGGCAGCGTCCCGTCAGCCGCCTTGGCCGCACTGAGCACACCCAGTCCGTCGCCGCCTGGAAGGGCCAAGTCGGTGAGCACCGCCGTCGGAGGTGCCTGGTGAATCACTTCTCTGGCCTGCTGTTCGTCACCAGTCTCCACAACCTCCATTCCGACGGTCTCCAGCGCGAGCCGCAGCCCACTCGGCTGAGCGTCAGACGCGAAAACAAGGAGGACAGTGGCGGGTGCGAAAAGGGGGGTGGTGCTCACGAGTGTACCTCGGCGGGTCAGTGTAGCAGACTGGGGCCGGGTGAGGTGGGGTGCGTGAGGTGGGCTGGCCGCTGTCCGCGCTGCAGGCCCCAACACTCCCCTGGCTCGCCCTCGTCTAGCGGTCCAGGTCCCAGGCGACCAGGCGAACCGCGTCGGGCCCCCGGCCCAACGCCGCCTCTACTGCTCGACGGGTCCCGAATGGACCAAACGCGGCGGCACGCACCACGATCCGCTCTTCGGCGTCGTCGCGGGGTGCTCCCCCGCCGATACCGCCTCGCACCCAGGCCGCGACGAGCAGCAGTCGATCGTGCGATGAGCCGGTCACCAGATCGCCACGCCAGCCCCAGGCGTACAACCGCCAGCGGGGTACGCCGTCACCGCGGGCGCGGTCCAACTCGCGTTGCAGCGCCTTCGTCACCCGGGCTAGGTCCACCGACGACCCGTCAGCCAGCGTCCGAACCGCGGGCCCGACCCGCAGAGCCGATGGCACTGTGCCATCGAGCAGCGACTGCCAGCGTGGCCGGCCGGCCACTTCCGACACCGCGCGAGCCAACATCGCGTCGGCGGCATACAGGCCTGCCACCGCGCGGCGGTGATTCGCTTCGATCGCTTCCTCCGTCATCACCGTGATCGCGAGGCCACCGGCTAGCCCAGCCATGAGCACTGTGGTCAGCAGCGTCACGAGCAGGGCGCTGCCCCGTTCATTCCGAGGCGCCATCTCTCGTCTCATTGTAAATTCGGCGGCGCGACGGTGAAGGTGACCTCGCGGTCCGGCACGGAACCACGCCCTCCGGGGGCGGAACCAGGTCTCGCAAAGAGCCGCGGATCGGCACCTCGGAGTTCCGACGCGGCACTCTGGACCCGCAGCGTCACGGTAACCGCCCGAATACGGAGCAGATCCGCATCAAACGGGAGGCCCGACGGTCCACACCATGGACCATCACCGAGTTGCAGCAGATCGATGTCGACCAGTTGCCCTACGGGCGGCGGCGCCGGCTGGCAAGCGACCGCCCCGGACATCACACCCCTAAACTCGATGCGCAGGTCCACGAGCTGGTCGACTACGGGAAAATCTCCCTCCCATCCATCGTAGTGACGGAGCTGCGCCCGCTCGGGGTCGAAGTAGTAGTGGTTGAAGTCGACGGGCGCCAACACGGCCCCCGCCCCGAATGCGGTCCCGGTCGCGTGCACCCGTTTCAGGATGAGTCGCGCCGCGGCGACGCCGGTCACCCGAAACAGCTCCCAAACCCCTCGTTCGTTGAAGACGACCACCATGTCCCGCGCGCGGTGCCCGCACGCCGGTTGCGCGCAACCCAGCCCAGACGAGAGCCTTACGCTTGTCGTCGCACCGGCGATCGGGTCGAGAATCGTGGTCTCGGCACCCGCCCGACGCACCACCGACAATACGCTCACCGCGTCAGACACCGGGTGCCGGTGGACGTCACCAGCCGCTCGACGGCCCATCCGGTAGGGCGCGATCGGCGGGAGGAACCGACCCAGGCGCCCTGAGGCATACTCAGTGGTTCCCCGACCCGCTGTCACGAGGTCAGCAAACAGACGATCAAACGCGTACCGTAGGCGCTGCTCCATCGCGGCAGCTTCTGGCAGAACCCTGTGCAAAGCGGTCGCCGGGATAACCAGTTCTAGCAAGCTGCCCGTTACCAACAGGGTCAGCGCGAGCGCGATCACGACCTCCACCAATGACAGCCCCGTGTTGTCCGTCTCCGCCTCCCCCGTACTCCGACCTCCCGTCGGCGTCAGGCTCCCGGTCACGGCGTCCACAACAGGGTCGTCAAACGGGCACCATCGGGTGCCGGCGCGATACCGAGGACCGTCGAGCCCAAGGGACGGGTCGGGGCCACCTGCACCTGAATCCGGACGAGGCCGTTCGCGCCGACCGGTCGGTCGACAAGCCAGACCCGCTCGTAACGCCCCCCCGGGGGCACTCCCCCAAGCCGAGCGTCAACGGTCCCACCCTCCGCGTCGAGGTACTCGGTTTGGGGTCCGGCCCGACCAACGAGGTCGGTCACGCCCTCCGCCAGCGCCACCGCGCGCATCTGTTCCAGCTTCTCGACGGCCAGTATCAGCGCCGATGTTCGGTGCCGAGCTCGTACCAGGGCGCTGGCGGACATGACGAACAACTGCATCACCCCGGCCGCCAATGTGACCAGGAGCCCCACCGCGATGATCACCTCGACCAGAGCGAGACCCGCCTCCGCGCTGGACCGGCCTGCATTCGGAAGAACCAGACGATGCCGTGGCCACCTGTGCGAATTCATCAGTCGGCCGTTCATGACGAGGACCGGTGCAAGGTCCGGGCCGCGTTCGACCAGGCTACGGACCGGTGTGTTTCGGCCGTCTCACGCACTCGGGGGTGTCGCAGATTGCGATGTACGCGATCAGCTGTGGCCGGTAGCGTGGCAAGAATCTCGACTAACGCGGGAGCGGGTCAGTCGCATCAGTAAAACCCGAGATACCACTCCAGGAGAGGATATCCAACGTGGGTCGCGACGACAGCGCCGACCGCCAGGAAGGACCCCAGGGGCAGCGCATACTTCATGTTGCCGCGATCAACGGCGATCATCGCGCCGCCGATAATCGACCCGGTCAGTGACGCGGTCAAGAGCGTCACGAGCATCAACTGCCAACCGAGAAACGCGCCGATCATGGCCAGCATCTTCACGTCGCCGAACCCCATGCCTTCTTCGCCGCGCAGCCGAAAATACGCCTCACCCACGACCCACAACACGCCTCCGCCGGCCGCAACGCCGATCAGTGCCGACCGCCACCCTGGCTCAAAGAACAGACACGCCACCAGGCCAACCACGATGCCCGGAAGCGTGATGGCATTCGGCAAGATGCGGTGCTGCAGATCGATGACAAAGAGGACGATCATGGCCGATACGAATAACAGCCGAATCGCAAGCAACGGCTGCCAGCCGACCTGCCACAGTTGCAGCAGGAAGAGCAGCGTCGTGACCGACTCGACGATGGGATACATGGGCGAGACGGCGGTCCGACAGTGGCGACAACGACCACCGATCAGCAGCCACCCCAACACCGGTACGTTGTCGAACCAGCGGAGCCCCTGACCGCAACCTGGGCAGCGCGACGGAGGCGTCACGATGGACTCACCGCGGGGCAAGCGGTAAATACACACGTTGAGAAAACTACCGATGGCCAGCCCGAGCGCGGCCACGACACCGATTGCCATCGATGCAGTCATTGAGGCAGGGGAGGGAGCGTCTCGCCGGGCAGCGGAAAGAGTGACGAATCCTCGGACACATTGATGGTCCCATTCACGCTATCGATGACGTACGGCCTAGCGGTGGGATCGAGCGGAATCCCGGACAACATTCTGGCGTCGACCAGTTCCTGCCACGAGGCAGGCGGCCGGCTCTCGAGCTCGTAGAAGCGTCGCGCGGCGGCGATTAGCTGGTCAATCTCGTCCAAAGCCTGCAGCTGCGTGAGCCGCCGGGTCGCCTCGGTGCGAATCCAATCGGAGTCGGCCGAGTCGTACAGCTGGCGCCACAACATGCGGGATGACTCGCGGCTGCCGCCCGCAGCAAGCGTGTTGGCGGCCAACGAACGCAGCCACCAGGAAGCACCGGGGACATCCGCGGCCCTGTCAAACCACTCGGCCGCCTGCTCGTAATCCTGAACCCACCAGTAGTAGATGAACCCGATGTCCATGTAGTACTCCCAGCGTTCCGGCTTCCGCTCGATGCCCTTCTTGAGCAGCGCCACGGCCAGGTCCGTGCGCCCTGGTCCGTTCGGAAAGGCTTCGGTGAGAAAGATCGCGCCAAAACGGTAGGCCGCATTGAACTCGGGGTCGAGCGTCGTCGTGATATCTAGCAGGGGCCCCAACAGATCGTAGTTCTTCTCCTCGCCGTCCGAGCGGCGCGTGCCACCGTACACCTGGAGAGCACGGATCCAGTACACATCGGCCAACAGCGAGTCGAACGACAAGGCCATCCGCTCCAACACGGCGCCAGAGGGAATATAGAGCAGCTCGTTCTCCGAGTCTGTCACAGCGTAGACCCGGTCCCGCACGAGCGTGCTGGAAACGAACACCACGATCAGCGCGACCATCGCGACCGTGAATAGCACCGGGCGCTGCCACCAGAAGTCGGCCCGCGCCTTCACTTGAAGTCCCGCCTGGAGAAAATGAGCATGGCCGCCAGCAGCAGGGCACAGATGTAGGCGGCAGCGTACGCAGAGGTCGCCGCCACGTACCCAAACGGTACGGCATGCCCGTGCACCACCTGGGCCTTGACATCGAATGGCGCGAGGTTCGGCAGCGCATAGTACAGCGCTCGTGCAAGGGAAGCAGCGACGGGAGAGTCGACCACGCCCTCGAAATTCCGCAAATCCGCATTGAAGTGACCGACCACGAACAAACCGAAGGTAAGCACAGCGGAGAGAATTGGACTGGAAAAGGTCGAGAAAAACAGGGCAATGGCGGTCACGAGCATCAACTGGACGAAGATCAGCAGAATGGCGGTCAGCATGGCCGGGTCGGTCGCCGATGCGTCCCAGCTCTGTCGAAATTCCTCGGTCTCCACCCACGACATGTACCCGAGCACGGCGTACAACGCGACGGCCATCACCGACACGTTGACCGCCAACGTCAGTACCAATCCTGCGTACTTCCCAAGAATCAGCTCGTGCCGTCTCACCGGCTTCGCCAGTAGCCCGTAGATACTGCGCCGCTCCACCTCTTTCGAGACCAGTCCGATCCCGATGAACACCGCGATGAACAACCCAAAGATCTGTGTGGCGGCCAGACCCAGGTCCTTGATGATTTTGACGTCCTGGCCGGCGGTGAGCTGCCCGATGAGATAGGACGCGGCGATCAACAAGACGGCGAACAGGACAAGGTTGTACAAGACCTTGTCCCGCACCGACTCCTTGAAGACTTGGACCGCGATGCGTGCAATAACGGACATAGAAAACAGGGCGCTAGGCCGCGGGCTCCTGACGACTGGCCACCAGACGCATGAAGTAGTCCTCGAGTGACTCGTGTCGTGGGGTCAATGACACCACCTGGAACCGGAGTCGACTCAGCTCGGGCAACACCTGGTCCGGAGGGCGATCGAACGGGAGCTCGATTACGTGACGACCGTCCGACACGGTCGTCGTCACGGCGTCGAGCCCGAGACCCGCCAAGTCGCCCCGCTCGCCGCCACTCACCACCAGCTCCCACCCTTGGACCTCGAATGCAAGATCCGCGAGTCGTCCCGTGGAGACCAGTCGCCCTTTCACCATGATCGCGACGCGCGTGCAGAGCGCTTCGGCATCAGACAGGATATGAGAGCTGAAGAAAACGGTTCGCCCCTCTCCCCGCAACGACTGGATAAGCTCGCGCGTGTCACGTCGACCGACGGGATCGAGACCCGACATCGGCTCGTCGAGGAACACCACCTCGGGATCGTTCACCAGTGCCTGGGCGATGCCGACGCGCTGCAACATACCTTTCGAGTATCTCCGCAGCCGTCGCCGACGCTCGGCGCCAATGCCAACGCGATCAAGCAGCGTCGACGCCCGGGTGCGGGCGACCGCCGGCGCGAGCCCGAACAGTCCACCGAAGTAGACCAAGAGTTCTTCCGCGGTCAGATTGTCGTAAAAGTACGGTAACTCGGGGAGGTAACCCAGCCGTCGCTTCGCTTCGATGTCTCCGGCCGGTCGTCCGAGAATTTCGGCCCGTCCTGACGTCGGATAGATGAGCTGCATCAGCAGCTTCAGGGTCGTCGTCTTGCCGGAGCCATTCGGCCCGAGATACCCGAGCACTTCGCCCGGCTCGACATCCAGCGAGACCTGGTCGAGGGCCCGTACCGGGCGTGGCCGCCAGAAACCCGTGGGATAGTCTTTCGTCAGTTCGGTGAGGCGGATCGCGTAGCGGGCCATGGCATCGTCCGAAACGTGTTATTCCGACGCGGGGCCGGCCGAGGCGCGTTCCAGTTCCAGCGCGATGGCGGCCTCGAAGTACTGAGGTTGCAGCCCTCCCTTGAGCATGACCCCGTTGACAACGAACGTGGGCGTGGCCTCTATGGCGATGAGGCCACCGAGCGCGATATCCGCTCTGACATCCTCGAGCGTCGCCTCGTAGAGGGCGTCGAAGTCAGACATCCCCGTAATTCGCTCCAACGCGTCTCGCACCGATTCTCGTGAGAGCGACTCCTGATTCTCGTAGAGCCACCGTGACATCGACTCATCCCGGCCCTCTCGCCGGGCCAGCCGCACCGCCACTGCCGCCTCACAGGCGCCCGCGTGCATACCGCGAGGCGTCTGGTCGTTGCACTCGGGATCCAGTGGATAGTCGAGATTGACATGCCGAACCGCCCCAGGGTGGCTGGACTCGAACCGCGCGAAGATCGGTTCGTAGGCGAGGTAGGTAGCCGCGCAAGACGGGCACTCATAGTCATTGAACTTGACGACCAGCACTTGCGCGCCCTCGTGCGATACCGACAACTCCACGCGGGGCTGCGCGTCCCAGAAGCGCTCGATTTCAGAGGTGGTATCGGCGGACTCGGCGGGACCCGTCGCCGGCTGGCTGGGGGGCCGAGCCGTGAGAACCGGGGCGCTCCCAGGCTCGATTTGGAACATCATCACCGCCGCCCCGGTCGCGCCAAGATAGACCAGCGCGACGATCAGCGCCACGGGGGTCCGAACAAGACGGCCCAGGTCACTCACGGCTCGTCGGGGTATCGACAACCAAGGCACCGACCCCACGGCGCCAGACGATAGGAAAATCCCGACAACGGCGACGTACACGACGACGCACAGCAGGCACACGGCCCCCAAAACCATGAAGGACGTGTAGCCGAGAAACAGCACCGTGGCGAGCCCGACGGTCGACAGCACAAGCAGGTAACCGCCCACATTCTCAGCGAGCGCGTCGTCCCCCCGCCCTGCCGCGAGTGCCAGCAACCCCACGAAGCCGAACCAGAAAGCACCAAGCAGTGCGACCGGAATCCCACCCACCGAGCCGAAACGGCTGAGATACACCTGTGTGCAGCTCACGCTCTCATTGATGTCGCAAAAGCTGGTGTAGCCTGCGTCCAGGGCCAATTGATAGTGGACATAGGTCGACGTCGCCGCCGACGCAAAACCGACCATCGCCAGCACGAGCACGATACGCCGAACGAGGGGACTCATGGATTCGATTCCTCCATATGACGACCCGGATGCCGGCCACCTCGTGCGCGAGGCACACGGGGCGCCGCGGGAACGATGCCGCGTCGCGCTGCTACACGCCCGACGTCAGTCGACAGGCCCTGGCAGCCAACGCACTACTGTATGGGCGACACACCGGCCGGCGCACCGTTCTGCGCAATCGGTACCGTGCTGAAGGCCTGGTAGATCGTGGCGCCCTGGTTCGTACCAAAGAATCGCACGCCTCCGCCAGCTAGTGGGGACGCGCCCACGTAGTAGGTTGAGACGCTGGCGCCCGCCGCGACGCCGTTACAGGAAGCAGCAGACCCTTCCGCCGCCGCGCCTGGCACCAGGACCAGGGTGTAGCTGCTTTTGTTCGCGGGATCCGTATTCAAATCAGTTCCGATGAACCCGTCCCCGCCGCCGACCGTTGGTGGTGTGCCAAGCGAGACGAGCGACGGAGAATAGAACCCATAGCCGCAGCTGGCCGCGTATGTCGACTGCGCGCTGTTGATGGCGCGGAGCGACCCGATGGCCGATGCTTCGTTCCCTGCCATGCGAGCCCGGAGCAGACCGGGCACCGCGATAGCTGTGATGATGCCAATGATTGCAACCACGATCAGCAATTCGATGAGCGTGAAGCCCGTGTTGTCTCTCTCCGTGATGGGCACTAGCTCTCCCCCTAAGTTATCGTCACATCCGGGCGCGATCTTCAGACGTGCCAGACCTTACACCGGCGTGCCAGTCCATGCTTCATCGCAAAAGCATGTACTCATGCAAGTGTAGATCCACGAGGGGGTCTCGTCCCGACTCGTGGGGATTGTGCCTAGAACGGGGGGGACAGCGCGCACGCACGGCCGGATGGACGCGCAGCTGATGTGACCAAATTTGACACTGACGAAAATTGACAACAACCCAGCGTCACCCGAGGTGGTATTTCTTCAAGTAGTACCGGAACGATCGGAAGCTCATACCCAGCAGACCCGCGGCCCGGACCTTGACACCACCAGCCTGCTGCAACGCGTGAGCCAGATACTCGCGCTCGATGCCCTGGACGTGATCCTCCAGCACAAATCCAGATTCGGGCAGTTGTTCGGGGCCGTCGGGCCGGTGAGCGGCGGCCGAGGCGCCCGGCAGCGAGTGCGGTGCCGGGCGTCTATCCTGGCCGGGGATGTCGCCCAGGTCCAGGCTCTCCGCTTGCACGGTGTCGGTGTCCTCGAGCGCGACCGCGCGCTCGATCACATTCTCGAGCTCGCGCACGTTCCCCGGCCAGGCATAGGTCTCCAGCGCCCGCTCTGCGCTCGTCGAGAGGCCACGTAGTGCCTTGCCCATCTGCCGATTGAACTTGGCCACAAAGTGCTGGGCCAGCGCGAGGATGTCGCTCTTGCGTTCCCTGAGCGGTGGCACATCCAGCTTGATGACGTTGACGCGGTAGAAGAGGTCGCGGCGAAAATCCCCGGTTTCGACCATCTTCGCCAATTCTTGGTTCGTCGCCGCGATCACGCGGACGTCGGCGTCCTGCTCCACCGTCCCGCCCACCCGACGAAAGCGACGCTCCTGCAGGAAACGCAGCAGCTTCACCTGCATCATCAGGCTCATCTCGCCGATTTCGTCGAGAAAAATCGTGCCTCGCTCCGCGGCTTCGACCAGACCCTTCTTTGTCGTGTCGGCGCTGGTGAACGCGCCTTTCTCGTGGCCAAACAGCTCTGATTCGAGCAGGGTCTCTGGCAACGCCCCGCAGTTGAGCGGCACGAACGGCCGCGCGGCGCGCTTCGAGTGACTGTGAATCGCGCGCGCGACCAGCTCTTTGCCCGTGCCGGACTCGCCAGTGATGAGCACGGTACTATTGGTGGGGGCGACGCGCTTGATCCGCTCCTTCATGCGCTCCATCTGCGGGCTCTCGCCCACGATGTTGTACTCGCGCAGCCGACGCTGCTCGAAGGCGCTGCCCACGACGGTCTTGAGCTTGTCGATATCGAACGGCTTGTCGAGATAGTCGTGCGCACCGAGGCGCAACGCCTCGACCGCGGATTCTGTGGACTTGAACGCGGTGATCATGATGCCAACGATGGCGTCGTCGATCTGTTTCGCCGCCCGGAGCACATCGACACCGCTCATGTCCGGCATCTTGATATCCGAAATCAGCAGATCGACGGGCCGACGTCGCAGTATTTCGACCGCCGCCTTCCCGCAATCCGCGACCACCACGTCGTGGCCTTCCTTTCGTAACATGATGGACAGCATTTCGCGCATGGAGCGCTCATCGTCCACGACAAGGATGCTCCCGGTCGCGGTGTTGCTTTCGGTAGTGGTCATGTCGGTCGACATCGTAAGCTCCTGGGCCGCCGTTATTGGGCCTGTGCCGAAAGTGCGGTTGCCGGCGCCGGAAGCCGCACGCACACGGTCGTGCCCGAACCTGGGGCCGACGTTACTTGCAGCTCTCCGCCGTGGTCGCTCACGATCCGGTGGACGATTGCGAGCCCGAGCCCCGTTCCTTGCGCAAACCTTCCCTGGAAGGGTTGCAGCATGCTGTCCAGTTCGTCTGGTGGGATACCGACACCCTCGTCGCGGACGCTCAGCGCCACCGAGCCGGGTTCCTCACGTTGCACCCCTACGACCAAGTTGCCGCCATCTGGCATCGCGCGGATGCCGTTCGTGGCGAGATTCCACACCACCTGCCGCATCTGACCTTCATCCGCATCGAACCAGACCGGAGTCGACGGAACATCCACTTGGATGTGGTGTCCGTCGGCCGACTCCGGACTGTGCTGCAGCAACAAGGCGGTCTCGTTTACCGCCCGCCGAAGGTCGAAGCGCCGGGTGGTAGCACTTTGGGGTCGCGCGTAGGCCAGGAACGACTTGATCGTCTCGTTGAGTCGCTCGGACTCGCGTACCACGATATCCATGAGCTTACCTTGTTCGGCATTCACAGGTAGTTCTTGGCGCAGGATTTGTATAGAGCCGGACATCGACGCCAGCGGATTGCGCACTTCGTGCGCGATGCCGGCGGCCATCTCTCCAACCGCCGCGAGTCGTTGCTGGACGGCCGACTTGCGCTGCAACCGTTTGTTCTCGGTCACGTCCTGAAACACAACGAGGAATCCGGCTTGCCCCCCGGGTGTGTTGAGCGGCGCCGCATTGAGTCCGAGGTCGATCTCGCGTCCATCCGGCCTCGTGAACTTCAAGTCGAGCCGATGGCTGGCCTCCCCTGAACCGGCGAGCGACGCCTCGAAGTCCGACGGCAGGTGGAACAGTTCGAAAATGCGCCGACCACGCGCATCGGACACGGGATAGCCCGTGATCTGTTCACCGGCGCCGTTGAACGTCAGAATGCGGCCGTCTCGATCGGTAGTCGCGAGACCACTGGTCAGGCTTTCGATGACATGCTCATTGAACGCCTGCAAGTCGGCGATCTCGGTCGAGGCGCGAGCCAGACTCTCATCCGCGCTCCGGAGCCGCTCTGCGAGATAGCCACTGAACGCCGCTACCGCCAGAAATCCGAAGACATCGAGACCCGCCATGTAGAACGCCAACGTCCCCGCTGGCCGCGGTTGGAGGGCGATGGCAGGCCATTGCGCCTCGAGCAGGCCGAATGCGCCCTGGTACTGCCCGACGACGACCCCGGCGTAGAGCAGGCCGCTCAACGAGCCGACCAACAGCCCACCACGGCGAAACTGCAGGATGCTGCCACCGATAATGGGTAACGCGTACAGCGTTGAGAAGTAGCTCGACACGCCCCCTGTCAGCAGCACCACCGCAGAGATCACCACCGCATCTGTCGCCAGTTGAACGTCGATCAACCAGCGGCGCCGCTCGACCTGCGAGAGCGTCATCAGGAACACGACCGTGACGGTGTAGCTGAGACCGACCAGAAAAAAGAACGGTCCAACGGGCCACAGACCTGGGGTCCGCACCTGTGCCAGCAGACCGGAGCCAAGCAGGATCGTGATAATCACGAACCGTACCCCGATAAGCCAGAGCAGTTTTCGTCGAAGCGTGCTCGATTCGCGCGTCATGACTCCACCGATCTCTCCCCGTCGTCCATTAGCCCGACATGCGACTGATCAAGTCAAAGATGGGCAGATACATCGCGATGACGATGCCGCCGACCACCACGCCCAGAAATGCGATCATGATCGGCTCCATCAGCGTCAGCATGCCGGCCACGCCCGTGTCCACTTCCTCTTCGTAGAAGTCGGCGATCTTGCTCAGCATCGTGTCGAGCGCACCGGTCGTTTCACCGACATTGATCATCTGAGTGACCATGGGTGGGAAGACCTTTGTTTCACGGAGCGGCCCCGAGACCGTTTCGCCCCGCTCGATCGCGGTGCGCGTCACCATGATCGCGTCTTCGATAATAGCGTTCCCCGCGGTTTTCGCCGTAATCTCGAGTCCCTCGAGAATCGGCACGCCGGACCCCAGCAGCGTCGAGAGGGTCCGACAGAAACGGGCAACTGAGATTTTCCGTAGGATGTTGCCAAGCACCGGTGTCTTGAGCAGCGCCCCGTCGACCATACGACGTCCACCCTCCGTCGCGTAGTACTGCCGAAACGCGAACGTCATCGCGATGCCTCCCACGATCACGAACGGCATGTACGACACCAGCGAATTGCTGAGTGCGATAACGATACGGGTGGGCAGCGGCAGCGTCGCGCCCAGTCCGGCGAACAAGCTGGCAAACGTGGGGATCACCTTCCAGAGAATCGCGCCCACCACGATCGCAGCGATCGTGACCACGGCGATCGGATACGTCATGGCAGCCTTCACCTGCCCTTTGAGCTTGACGTTCTTCTCGATATAGGTGGCAAGCCGCTTCAGAATCGTGTCTAGAATCCCGCCGGCCTCCCCTGCGGCCATCATGTTGGCGTAGAGCGGGTCGAAAGCCCCGGGGTGCTTCCGCATGGCGTCCGCCAGCCCCGCCCCATTCTCCACGTCGGCCCGCGTGGCCATGATGATCGCGGCGAAGTTCTTGTCCTCCTCCTGCTTTCCGAGGATCTCGAGACACTGCACCAAGGGGAGACCGGCATCGATCATCACGGAGAACTGTCGGGTGAAGATGGCCAGATTCTTGGCCGGCACCGCCTTGCCGCGCTTCGCCTTCCGCGCGCGGGCCCGGCCCTTCAGTGCGTCAATCTTGGTGACGAACACCTGTTCTCGGCGCAAGGCCGCCCTGGCTGCGTCGAGGGTGTCGGCGACGTGCTGCCCAGTGACGGACTGCCCCGCCCTGGCTCGTCCCGAATATGCGAAAGTAGGCATGCTGTTACCTTTCTTCGTGTCCTATCGCCGTGGGGGCAGTGAACGGTGCTCGGGACGTTGCATCCCAGCCCTCTCAATCACCCCGCCGCCACGGGCGACGAGATCTCGCAACTCGTCCGGCATGGACGAAGCGCCGAGCGCCGTGTCTATCGACACCTGCCGCGTCTTCACAAGCGTCGCCAACGACTGGTTCATGGTCTGCATGCCGATCTTGTCCTGACCCGCCTGCATGACCGAATACAACTGGTGCACCTTGTCTTCGCGGATCAGATTGCGGATCGCGGGGGTCGGCACCATAACCTCCATCGCGACCGCGCGACCGGTCCCTGTCTGTTTGGGTAGAAGCGATTGGCACATGATGCCCTCGAGCACGAGGGAGAGTTGTGTACGGATCTGTGCCTGCTGGTTGTCAGGAAACACATCGACGATCCGGTTGATGGTTTGATACGCGGAGTTCGTATGGGCGGTCGCAAACGTCAGATGACCCGTCTCTGCGATCCGCAGCGCCGCTTCGATCGTCTCCAGGTCGCGGAGTTCTCCGATCAGCACGACGTCCGGGTCTTCTCGTAGTGCGGCCCTCAACGCCGGCCCGAAACCCTCGGTATCACTGTGCACTTCGCGTTGGTTGACGAGACAGTTCTTGTGGCTGTGGAGATACTCGATCGGGTCTTCGATTGTGAGGATGTGGCCGTGGCGCCGCTCATTGATTCGGTCGATCACGGCCGCCAAGGTCGTGCTCTTGCCGCTGCCGGTGGGCCCGGTCACCAGGACCAGCCCACGCGGACGCTCGGCCAGGCGCTCGACGATTGGCGGCAACCCCAACTCCTTCAAGCTGCGGATGACGTCAGGAATCACCCGGTACACCGCCGCGACGGCGCGGCGCTGGCTGAAGACGTTGCACCGAAATCTGGCGATGCCCCGGATACCGAATGAGAAGTCGAGCTCGTGAGTCTCTTCGAACCCCTTCTTTTGGCGGTCCGTGAGCACACTGTAGACAAGCTGTTTCGTCTCGGCCGCACCCAACTGGGGCAGGTCGAGCGGTTGCAACACGCCATCGATTCGTACTTGTGGCGCTGAATTCGTCGTGATGTGCAAGTCGGACCCGCCGAGCTCCACCGTCGACATCAGCAACTCAGGCAGGGTAGTCATGGCCTACTTCACCGTCTCCTTCAGTACTTCCTCGATGGTGGTCTGACCGGCAGCGATCTTGTGCAGCCCACTGCTCCGTAGCGTCAACATCCCATCTTCGATCGCCTTTTTCCGTATCTCGAGGGTCGACGACCCCATCAGAATCATCTCTTTGAGGTCGTCGGTGACTTGAAGCACCTCGTAGAGCCCGACCCGCCCCTTGTATCCGGTTTCGCGGCATCGCTCACACCCGGTGCCCCGGCGCGGCACCACCGTCGCGGCCAGCTCTGCGTCGAACCCAATGTCCTCAAGCGCTGGGGGCGATGTGGGCACTTCTTCCGCGCAGTTGTCACAGACACGGCGCACCAACCGTTGTGCGCAGATCAAGTTGACGGCGCTGGCCACGAGGAACGGCTCGATCCCCATGTTCATCAACCGATTGACCGTGCTCGGAGCGTCGTTGGTGTGCAGCGTGGACAGCACGAGATGCCCCGTCAGCGCAGCCTTGACCGCAATCTCCGCCGTCTCGAAGTCTCGAATCTCACCCACGAGGATGATGTTGGGATCCTGGCGAAGAAATGACCGGAGCGCGGCGGCGAAGTTCAGGCCGATGTTTTCTCGCATCTGCACCTGGTTCACCCCGGTCAGGTTGAATTCGACGGGGTCCTCCGCCGTCATGATGTTGGTACTGGGGGTGTTGATCTTCGAAATGGCCGAATAGAGCGTGTTCGTCTTACCGCTTCCGGTCGGACCCGTCACCAGCACCAGCCCCCAGGGCCTGTCGATCGCGTCTTCGAACCGTTCAAGCGACGCGGACTCGAAGCCCAGCTTTGTCATGTCCAGCATGAGCTTGCTCTGATCGAGCAGCCGCATGACGATCTTCTCGCCGAACAGCGTGGGCAGGCAGGACACCCGGAAATCGATTTCTTTGGGACCGCCCTCCGCGCTGAGGCGCAGCTTGATCCGTCCGTCCTGCGGCAGACGTTTCTCCGCGATGTCGAGCTTCGCCATGATCTTCAGCCGCGATGTGATCGCGTCTCGGAACTTAAGTGGCGGAGACATCACCGTGTACAACGTGCCGTCGATGCGGTAGCGGATGCGGTATTCCTTCTCGTAGGGCTCAATATGAATGTCGCTAGCGCCCTTCTGAATGGCGGACGCCAGTACGACATTGACCAGACGCACGACTGGCGCCTCGCCCCCCTGCTTCTCAAGCGTGACAACATCGGTATCTGCCTCCTCTTCGAGGACTTCGACGTCATCGTCGGAGAGGACCGGCATGTCCTCCAGGGCCTGGGACGCCAACGCCAGCTGGTTCTCGCCGAGCTCCTGGGCTTCGGCGCTGTCGACACTCCCATCCCCGTTTGTCGGCTCGTCGCCATTTCCGTAGTAGCGCGCGATCGCCGCCCCGATTGCCGTCTGCGCGGCGACGACTGGCTCGACCTGGTAGCCGGTCATGAACTTGATGTCGTCGACCGCAAAGACGTTGGTCGGGTCCGACATGGCGATGGTCAGCGTGGCCCCATCACGGCTCACTGGCACGATTTCGTATTTTTGCGCGGTCGCCGCCGGCACCAAGTCGATCACGCCGGCGTCGACATCGAACTGGGTCAGATTGATCGACGGGACCCCGTACTGCTTGCTCAGGACCGACGCGATCTCGTCGTCTTCGACGAACCCCAGCTCCACCAGGTTGAACCCGAGCTTCCCCCCTTTCTCCTTCTGACGATCCAGCGCTTCCTGCAGCGGAACTGCCGTAATGCGCTCCTCTTTCAGGAGCAATTCACCAATGCGGACGGCCATGATGGAGTCGATGATTGAAGGTCGGCGTCTCGTTCGTAATTCGCTGCCCCACGGGAGCAGTGACAACAATTATACGTAACCGACGTAAAATGTCAATAATTCCAGACAAATAACGTCAACCACCGTAACTTACTGAGTATAAACAAATTATATTTTACTGAAAGAGGACAAAAAAAGTCTTGCGACGTGACACGAGGCCAACAATCTCACCATGGTCCGCTGTTCAGCGAGTCGCACGGGCCTGAAAACGCCGAAGACGTGGAGCTCACCACCGGGCGAGCGCGCGGTGCAGGATGGCGGCGAAGGCGGCGCGGGACGTGTGCGCGGGGTGCGCGGGTCACGCGGCCGCCTTGGGAGCGACAGTGCGAGCCCCGACAAGAGCGTTGGGCTTGGCGCAGGCCGTGGCCCGGCTGCGTCGGATCCGAGGGCCTGGCCCAGTGACTGTGTGGTGGCTAGAACCCTACGCGGGTTGACAGGCCCCAGCCCTGGTCGCCCTCGTCGCGACCTCCCGTAAGCTGACCATCCACCCAGAGACCACTCATCAGTTCAAGGCTGAGCCCGATCGCCCCGACTGGCTCTGCGTCATCGTCTTCCCTATTGATCCGACCACCGCCTCGCACGGCAAGACGCCCGATACGTTGCTCAGCCCCAACCGCGATGGCCCGGCGTGGACCGGTCACGGTCTGCATCGTGCTGAGATCCGCGTCCACCGCGAGGGTGAGGGAATTGGTAGGCCGGATCATCAACCCGGCACGCAGGTGTCTGTTGAGCGTCACGACTTGGCCATCACTGGACGTGAACTCAGGCTCCCGCAGGTTGCGGCCGACGAGCCCGAACCTGGCCCCGCCCCAAATTCACCATCAGGCCAACGTCGAGGTCGAAACGCGTCGTCGCGGGCCCTTCGAGGGCGGCCGCCTCCGCGAAGAGGTCGCCGGCTGTTGCCAGTCCGTCACCGAGCCCGACCGCCACCGTGCCTCGCACCACCTTCACCACGCTCGCAAGCGTCACGCCCGGCAAGAATGGCTCAGCCCCGCATGCTGTGTCACGAGTGCCGAGAGAGACGCTGGTTCAACGCCCCCTGGCCGATCGAGCTGGAACGACCGCAGCCGGTAGTAACTGAGCCCCATGGTCGGGCTCCCCATGGACGCGAACGTCGTGCCGTCTCGGGTGCCCTCGAGGAGGTGTTGATCCGCCCCGAGGCGGGTCTCCGTTCGTTGGACGTCCAGCACCGCGCTGAAGAAGACGTCCGCCAGACCGGCGGGGTTCCAATAGTTCGCGGTGGCGTCATCGGCCACGGCCACGAACGCGCCGCCCATCCCGAGCGCGCGAACGCCAACGGTCTCAAAGGACTGCGCCTGGACGGGCCGTCCCGCAATCAGCATCACGGCGCAGATGGTCATCCGTGCGGCCCTGCGTTCGCGGTACGGTCCGGTTATATGCATCATCACTCGATCTTCGCGCAGCGCGCCGGACCCTCCGGTGGCCTGACCTCCCGCACACCCTGGGCCGCCGCTCACCCGACGACGACGGCGGCGGCGATCACAGTCGTCCAGACCCCGCTCTTGTCCCCAACGGCTGTTTGCGTAATGTTCTGTGTCCTGACAATCTGGTTGGACAGCCGGTACACTTCCTTCTTCTCATCCCAGCTATGGTCTGGGTCGAAATCGAGACCGAGCGTCGTCGCGAGCATCTCAGCCGCCAACTCCTCCGCGTAGTCACCAGCCGTCTCTTCGTTCTCACCAAAACTGTGATGCTCCGACAGATAGCCGAACAGCTTGCGGTCGCGCGGAATCGCGACGCCGACGGTCGCTGCGATCAGCCGATGCGCTTCGCGGGTCGCCGTCTCTGACATCACAACAAAGGTCACCTGGCCAGGTTTCAACTTACGGATGCCAGCGGTCTTCGATAGAATTTTGCAACCTGGCGGGAAGATACTGGATACCGGACCAGATTGCACGCGGCGATACCGGCCGCACGCAGGGCGAGTTCGAAAGAGGTGAGCTTCTCGCGGTGCTTACCAACCCCCTTCGTAAGAAATAGCTCTTTCGGGACAAGTTCGATCACGTCGCCCTCCGGGAAACGCCGACGGTATCAGGAATGCAGTCTCTGTCGGGTCATCCTCCGGCCCGCTGCCACTCGCACGGCGTTAGCGCACTGGGCGAACGGCAGGCCGCGGACAGGCGGACAATGATGTCACGGCGACGGTGACAGCGCCGACGGCACGCTCTCCGCGCCCACATGAGGCCGGCATCTGAAACGGGACACTAGGTCAACGTCTTGCGCCGTGTCAAGACGCGGCACCCACCTCAGGAAACATTCGGCTGCCGCTGCTCGTCTAGGAAGACAAGGGCATTCCGCCTACCGCAGAGGAACCGGCGACCACGCGGTAGAATCGCATGGGCGAGTCCCTGTCCGTGCCACGGCAGGTATCGCCGGGATCCGTCGATCAGACCCACACCGATCATGTCCGAAACAGCAGGAGCGGAGACGGAGCGCCGCGCCGACGTGGTGCGCCCAACAACCGACCGGGACATGGGTCTGGTTGGACGCCTGGTTGGGTCATCGTCGCGCCGAGGCGGACGTTCGGGGTCATCTCACGGCACCCACGATGGCTCGGCGCGTTGCTGACCGTCGCGCTGATCATTGCAGGCGCGAGCAGCTGGCTGGTGAGCACGGAGCTTGGCCAACAGATGTTGCTCGAGCAGCAGGTTGACGCCATGGAGTCGTTCGGGGTCACGGTCTCTGAGGAGATGTATGGCCAGTTGAAGCGCCGACTCGTGAGCGCCGTGTACTTCACCGCGGGCGGGGTCCTCGTCATGATGCCGCTGTTCTCGCTCATCGTCGCTGGCGTGGTGTGGACCGTGGGCTACGTCGGATTCGGCGGGTGGCGCCACTTTTCGCACCATGTTCGCGGTGGTGGTGC
>CALLXD010000032.1 GCA_937766455.1 Vicinamibacterales bacterium
ACCTGGCCCGGATCGTCGGCGCCGGACAGCACCGGCAGGGGATGAACACCCTGGGCATCATCGCTGCGGAAACCGCGTACAACGAGTGCGAGGACTGGCTCGACCAACTGGTGGACTACGTCGACGGGACGCAGGCCTTGGTCGAATCGCTTGTCAGCTCACAGGTACCGCGCGTTCGCGTCGTGAAACCTGAGGGGACCTACTTGTCGTGGCTGGACGTCAGCGACGCCATCGATCGGGTTGGGGGCGGGGACGATGACGTTGACGGAGATGCCTCCGACGCCGAGACCCCAGAAGAGCGGTTTCAGCGATATCTAGTGGAACATGCCCGCATTCACATCAATCCGGGATCCAGCTACGGCGCCGGCGGGTCAGGCCATATGCGGATGAACATAGCGACCAGCCGCCAACTCGTCGAACGGGCAGTGCACAACTTGGCGGACGGGCTGGCAAGCCTGTAGGCGTGAGCTCGCGGGCCAGCCAGTCCGCCAGCCTACGAGTGCTGCACGTCGGTGCCAGAAGGCGCGGAGCGCTTCGCCTTTTCAGCGTAGAGATGCCCGTCGGCCCTCGCGATCATCTCTTTCGCCGTATCACCCACCTGATACTTTGCCACTCCCTGCGAGTAGGAGACGTGCACGGTCCCCCCTGCCAGCTCCAGGTCGAACGCCGCCAAGCGGGACAGCACCGTTTGCAACTGGTCCGTTGGGCAATCTGGAAGTATCAGGAGGAATTCGTCGCCGCCCACCCGGATGGGCACATCGCTGGCGCGAATCGCTCGCCGCAAGCGTCGCGAAAACTCTTGCAGCACCGTGTCTCCGGCTGCGTGTCCATGCTGGTCATTGATCGCTTTGAATCGGTCGAAGTCGAGCGAGACCAGCAGTAGTGGGTTGCCGGTCGTCGCCGCACGCGTGACCTCTTCGTCCAGCCGGCGCTCTCCAAACCTCCGATTGTACAGACCGGTAAGCGGATCGAGAATCGACAATCCATAGAGCTGATCTGCCCGCGCACGTTGTTCGGTCGCCTTCTCCATCTGCTCGGCCAGGTGGTCGCAGAGCGCTCGGAGATGGCGCTGCTCCCACATCGAGAAAACCTGAATCACGAGCATCACCAGGAGCAGGCCCTGAACCAAGACCCGTACCGCGCCCTCGTCCATGAACTCAAGCCACGTGCGCATCGGCAAGGCGACTAGCGCCGTGACTCCAGACAACAGGAGCACCATGAACACGGCGCTCCACCGGAACCACGAGGTGCTCCTACCAAGCAGTTTGAGCTCTGGCCGACCTGCTCGTTCGCCGGATGCTCCACGCCGGACGCCTCTGAGCAAGGTGTCGTCGGTGGCGGCAGCTGGAGCGGGCTTCATGGGAGGATTCGGGATTCTGGATTCGGGATTCTGGATCCTGGATCCTGATCTTCGATGCGCTGCGAGTGGACGTACCCCATTCAGCAAGTAGTAGTCCACCGGGTATCAGTGCAAGAGTCGTACCTTCAGTCGAGTGCCAGGGGAGACGACGCGGAGACGACATGGAGACGGAATGGTGCCCCAAGTTCAATATTGTCAGTCTGTGTCATGACGAAAGCGTGCCGGTCGTACCGCCGATGATATCCCGTTGGCCTGTGGGCACGCACTCGTTGACACCACGCACCATGTCAATAATAATAAACCGACGGTTGGTTTATTAACTAAATGGCGAGAACTGTAGACGATGTGGCGCACGCCCGGCGGCGGCATTGCTTCCTTGAGGCGGCTGGACGAGTCATCGAGCGCAAGGGCTACGAGCAGATGACGGTCCAGGATGTCCTGGACGATGTGGGGCAGTCCAAAGGCGCCTTCTATCATTACTTCGATTCCAAACGGGCCCTGGTCGAGACTCTGGTCGACGACCAGGGGAAGGTCATGTTCGCGCATCTGGAGCGGCGACTGGAAGCACCGAGACTCTCGGCGGTCGACAAATTGGTCTGTTTGTTTCGAGAATCGAGTCGACTCAAACTGGAGCGAAACGGGCTCTGGCGCGCGCTGTTACCGATGTGGTTGCCTGAAGGTAACGCGGCGGTGCGTGAAAGGGCAGCCCTGCACGTGCGGGAGCGGTTGGCGCCATTGCTGGGCCAGATCATCACGGAGGGAGTGGTCGCTGGGCTGTTCGCGACAGCGTACCCTCAGCAGGTCGGCCGGATGGTCGTTGCCATAATTGAGGATTTCAGGCACATCGTCTTGGAAGTGTTGACGACGCCTGTCGTGGGGGCTCGCGATCGCGTCGATGTCGAGCAGGCGGTTGCGGCATTACATGAGACGCTGGAGCGTGTATTGGGCGCTGGGCCCGGGACCTTGCTCTTGTTTGAGGCGGCCGACGTGATGGCGTGGGTCGGCGAGTCTGAGGTGGGCCCCACGGCCTCACCGAGTCCGCCGGCGATGACGCCCTTGTCCGGATTCGCGGGACAGGGTTGACGCGCAGCAGGGAGGAGACGCAATGGTACGTTTCGATACGGCTCATGGGCACCGACTGATCGCGCTGTGTACGCTCGGGTGCCTGGCGGTCTGGACCACCGCGTCGGCCCAACCTGACCCGCGTGAGATCGTCGAGCGGATTGACCGCTTGATGCGCGGTGACTCGAGTCGCGGAGTCGCGACGATGCAGGTGGTGACCGAGCATTGGGAGCGCCAGATGACCATGGAGATGTGGTCGCTCGGGACCGACTATTCGCTGGTCAGGCTACGAGCCCCGGCCAAGGACGCCGGCACGGCGACCCTGATGGCGGAGGACGACATCTGGAACTACCTGCCCAAGGTGGATCGCAGCATCAAGATCCCGTCATCGATGATGGGCGGGGCCTGGATGGGCTCGCACTTCACCAACGATGATCTCGTGCAAGAGAGCCAATTGATCGACCTCTACGAGGTGGAGGTGGCGTTCGATGGTGAGCGCGACGGCGAGTCGGTGTGGGAGCTTCGATTGACCCCGAAGCCGGAAGCGGCGGTGGTGTGGGGCCATATCGAGTTTCTCGTGGGGCAGGACGACGACCTGCCGCGATGGGCCAGGTACTACGACGAGGATGGCGAGCTGGCCCGCACCATGGAATACAGCGAGGTCTCCGAGTTCGGCGGCCGATTGGTGCCGGCGGTCATGAATATGCAGCCGGCGGACAAACCGGGTGAGCGCACGACGATCCGCTACGAGGAACTCGAGTTCGACATAGACGTCGAGCAGTCGTTCTTTTCCCTCCGCACGTTGCAGAGCGGCAGATAGGCGCTGGCAATGAGCGGCACGCCCTGGTCACGCATCGGTTGGCGCAATCTCGGGCGCAACCGTAAACGCACGGTGCTCACGGCGCTCGGACTCGCCGTCGGGTTCTTCGCGGTCGTGTTCATCGTGGGCTGGTCCCAGGGGCTCATGGTTGAGATGGTCGAGAGCGCCACCTCCCTGGTCAATGGCCAGATCGAGATTCACGACGCCGACTACCGGCCAGACCGGAGCATCTACGACACCATCGGGGGGCGCAACGGCACTGATGTCGATGCGTTGCTGCGCGCCATCGACGCGGACCCCACAGTGACCGCGGCGGCCCCGCGGGTGTACACCGGCGGGCTTATCAGTTCCGGGCAAGCGACGTCGGCCGGCATGTTCATGGGTATCGACCCAGTCCGCGAGATGCGCTTGAGCCGCTTTCTCGATCCGTTGGTGGAGGGGCGCTTGCCGGTGTCCGGCCGCAACGAGTTGCTCGTCGGCGAGGAGATGGCGCGACAGCTCTCCACCGGGCTCGGCGAGGAACTGGTGGTCGTGGCGTCCGGGGCGGATGGGTCGATGGCGAACGATCTCTTTACATTGGTCGGTGTGTTCCGCACCGGATTGGTGGAGCTCGACGCCACGTTCGCGGTCATGGACATAGGCGACCTCCAGACACTGGTGGTACTCCCGCCAGAGCGGATTCATGAAATCGCGGTGGCGACGATCGACCCCTGGATTGCCGATGCGACAGCGGAGCGTCTTGGCAGCGGCCTGCCACCCGCTGACCGCCCGATCGAGGTCGTCCCGTGGACCACGCTCAACCCGGCGATGAGTCGAGTACGTCGCCCTCGGGTGACGCGGTGTACTTCGTCATCATCATCATCGTCTTCGCCATCGCCATCTTCGGCGTCGCGAACACGATGGTGATGGCGACCTACGAGCGCCGCCGGGAGTTCGCCGTCATGCTGGCGCTCGGGGCCACGCCACGCTCGGTGCGCGCCATCGTGCTGCATGAGGCGGTGGCGCTCGGTGTGCTGCAGCCTCGTCCTCGGGGCCGCGATCACCTTTCCGCTGATGGTGTGGTTCCACACCGCGCCGCCCGATATGAGGCTGGGCGATCGGCGACCTCACGCTCATGGGCGCGCTGCTGTCGCCGAGCCTGCGCGTCGAGTACGACGTACGTTGATCTGGATACAGCGCGTGCGGTCGCGCTGTTCGCGACCGCGCTCCTGGCGTCCCTCCTCCCCGCGTGGCGGGCGGCCCGCGTGCCGCCCGCCGACACACTCTCGGGGCTCTAGTCGTGTGTCCCGCACATGCCTTGACACTTCCCGGCCGGGGCATCCCGCCTGACGCGGACGGCTACGTCAGGCGCTCCAGTTTTTCCCTTTCCCCCGGGGAGAGGGCCGAGACACACATTCGATGACGGCACCACCTGCGCGTCCGCGCTCGCTGCACACCCGCACAATCCTCGTGCTGGCCATGCGGAACCTGAGCCGTCAGGCGAGACGGACCATGCTGACCGCCGCGGTCATGGTGCTGGGGGGAGCGCTGCTCATCTTCTCCTTCGCTATAGGGGACGGCTCCCACGAGAATTGGATCGACTCGGGCATTCGCACCTCGTCGGGGCATGTCACGGTCGAGCAGCCTCAGTTTCGCGTTAGTCGCAAGCTTGAGGACCGTCTGACCTCCGCGCAGCGGGGCGAGGCCGAGCGGGCGTTGGCCATGCCGGATATCGCGCCGCTCGTTGTGGCGGTGTCGTCTCGGCTGCGCATCGGGGGACTGGCCAGTTCGGCCGCGGGCGCTCGCCCGGCGCAGATCCTGGCTGTGGACCCGGTCGCCGAAGCACGCTTTAGCACGCTCGATGACCAGGTGGTGGAGGGCCGGTATCTCGAACCCGATGACCGGCTCGCGGCGTTTATCGGCGTCGGTCTCGCGTCCAGTCTCGAACTGCGTATCGGCTCCCGACTCGTCGTGCAGGCGCAAGACACCGAGAACGAGATAGCCGCGCAGCTGCTTCGCGTTGTCGGGATCTTTCGAAACGGTGTGCCTGAAGTGGACCAGACCGTGGTCCATATTCCCCTGCAGGTCGCGGGCGAGTGGTTGGGGTCAGACGAGGACGTGACCAACGTCGGCGTCGTGTTACAGGGGAGTGAGGCCGTTGGTCCCGTCACCAGACACCTGGAAACCACACTGGCCGAGCCGATCACCCGCGGCGAGGTGCGCGTGATGGGGTGGCGAGAGGCGAATCCCGCCCTCGCCGCCGCCATTGCAATCGACGACTTTGGCAATTATCTGGTGTTTGGCATCCTGTTCCTGATCATCGCGTTTGGCATCGTCAACGCCGTGCTGATGTCGGTGTTGCACCGCCACCGCGAGTTCGGGGTGCTGCAGGCGCTGGGCCTCACACCCGGACAGACCGGCGCGATCGTGCTCGTCGAAGGACTCACGCTGACCGCTGTCAGCGGCTTCGTCGGTGTCAGCCTGGGGTTGGTGGCGACCTGGTATTTCCTGGGTGACGGTCTCGACATGTCCGCCTTGGTGGGGGAGGACATGACGTTCTCGGGTGTCGTCATTGATCCCGTGATCGTGCCGCTCTTTCGCGCCGTACGTATTGCGCAGGTCGTGACGTTCATTGTCGCGATTGGCGCTGTCGCATCAATCTACCCGGCGCTTCGGGCGGCGCGGATCGACATCGCCGAGGCGATGAAGTTCGAGCGTTAGAGCGTCATGATCAGGCAGGACGTCAGCACATGACCGAGTCCAACATACCCGCTGTCCGCACCGAGGGCGTCTGGAAGATCTTCCAGCAGGAGGCCGAGGAGGTGCAGGCCGTTCGAGACGTCAGCGTGACGATCGAGCGCGGAGAATTTACCGCTCTGGCCGGCCCGTCCGGCTCAGGGAAGACGACGCTGCTCAATCTCATCGGTGGACTGACACCGCCGACGCGTGGACGGGTCTGGGTGGCGGGGCAAGAGGTGAGCGAGATGTCGAACCAGGCGCTGGCTCAATTGCGCCTGGAGCAGGTTGGCTTCATCTTTCAAGCCTACAACCTGTTGCCGGTGCTGACCGCGATGGAGAACGCCGAGTTCCCGATGTTGCTGCAGGGGCTTGCGGCCGAGGAACGTGCCACGCGCGTCCGCGAACTGTTCGCGCGAACCGGCATGGCCGGACTCGAAGACCGCCGCCCGGGCAAACTCTCCGGCGGCCAGCAGCAGCGCGTGGCGGTGGTCCGCGCGGTTGCGAGTCGGCCGGCGCTGGTGTTGGCTGATGAGCCCACCGCCAATCTTGACTCGGCCTCGAGCGAGGCGTTGCTCGATGTGATGGCCGAGCTCAACCGTGACCTCGGCGTGACGTTCGTCTTTGCCACCCACGATGCGCGGGTCATGGGGCGGGCCCGCAGATTGGTGCAGATGGTCGACGGCCGCATCGACTCGGACGAGACTCGCGCGTGACCAGCCGGGTCCTGAGGTGGGGACTGGTCGGTGGCTGTCTCATCACGCTGGTCGCCGCCCCGGCATCGGCGCAGCCAGGCTGGTTGACGGGCTATCTCCAGACCGTGCCGCTGTTCAGCGGCTCGACCCCGCTCACCGAGAGCAGTGCCACTGAATTCAGTCGGTTTCGCCTGTCCACCAGGCCGGTGCTCGGACCGCTGGACTTCGAGGTGGCGTACGAGCACGCGTTGACCCTGCGGCAGCGCGACGGAAGCGCCGGGTTCAGCCTCGGCGCGGTGCCCAGTGGCGGAGAGTGGCTCGATCTGGACTGGACCGTGGCCGAGGAGGAGCACGTCCGGTGGCGTCACCGATTCGACCGACTCAACGTTGGGTGGAGCCCAACGGCGACGCTGCAGGTCAGCGCCGGCCGGCAAGCAGTGTCCTGGGGCACCACGCTCTATCTCACCCCAGCGGATCCATTTCTCCCGTTCAGTCCGGCCGACCCGTTCCGCCAGTTTCGTGGTGGGGTGGACGCGGCGCGCGTGCGTTTGTATCCAACGCCGCTGAGCCAGGTCGACCTCGTGCTCCGACCCAGTCACACCGTGACCGGCGACGAGGTCACCGCGCTGGGACGCGGTTTGGCCACATGGCACAATTGGGAGCTGTCCGGTTGGGGAGGCTCGCTGTATGGCGATGCCACCGCCGCGTTTGGTGCCGCCGGTGGCCTCGGCTCCTGGGCAGTACGGAGCGAGGGCACACTGCGGCAAATCGATGGCGCCGTGGTGTTCCGGGGTGCCGTTGGGTTCGATCGTCTCCTGCAGATGGGCGGGCGGGACCTCTCCGTCGGGTTTGAATATCAACGCGACAACCTCGCCGCAGCCAACCCGGGCGAGTATCTTCGGGTCGTGCTGTCGGAGCCGTTTCGTCGCGGCGAGTTTCAAGTGCTCGGTCGAGACGAAACGGTGGTGTTTGCGGCCTATCAGTTGCACCCGCTCGTCGGGCTCAGCGGCTTGTGGTTGTGGAATCTGAACGACCGGAGTGCGCTGCTTGCGCCGAGCCTGTCCTATTCGGCCGGCGACGAGGTGTCCGTGAGTGGGGGCGTGTATGTCGGAGTCGGCGCCATTACGGTGACGCCCGAACGGCCCCTGGCGTCCGAATACGGCCTCTCCGGCACCACCGGGTTCGCGTCGATTAGCTGGTTTTTCTAGTCTAGGGCAGTCATGAAAATCGCCACCTGGAATGTGAACGGCCTGAGGGCCAGACTTGACTTCGTGTTGCACTGGCTACGGGCAAGGCAGCCCGATATCGTCGGACTCCAGGAGCTCAAACTCACCGATGCGGACTTTCCCGCCGAGGCGTTTCGGGAGGCCGGTTACCATGCCGAGTGGTACGGGCAGAAGAGCTGGAACGGCGTGGCCATCCTGTCACGCGAGCCGGCGACCCTGGTCCGGCGAGGCCTCCCCGGCGAGGAGGCGCTCGGGTCCCGGTTGATCACCGCGACCGTTGGGGGGCTGTCTTTCACGACGGTCTACTGCCCCAACGGCAAGTCCACCGACCACGACGACTTTCCCCGCAAATTGGCCTGGTTCGACAGCCTGCATCGACTGCTGGAGGCGGAGCACGACTCGGGACAGTCCGTCGTGCTGTGTGGTGACCTCAACATCGTCCCGACGCCGATGGATACCTGGGACGAGGCGGCGATGGCCGGACGCATCTTTCACACCGATGCCGAACGTGCGCGCCTGCAGCGACTGCTCGGCTGGGGCTTCACCGACCTCTTTCGGCATCACCTGCCAGACGCCAAGCTCTTTTCCTGGTGGGACTACCGAGCCGGCGCCTTTCACCGCAACCACGGTCTCCGCATCGACCTGCTCCTAGGCACGGCGCCGGTGGCCACGCGCGTGCGCCATGCCGAAGTTGACCGCGACTACCGGAAGAAACAGGACGGCTTGACCGCGTCGGATCACGCGCCGGTGATCGTGGAACTCGACTAACCGGGTCGCGTGCGAGCGAGGCCTACCGCGCGGGTAGCGCGAAGACAAAGAGATTGTTTCCGCTACTCGGTCGTAGCTCTGGGGTCATGGCATTCCAGCGCGAGGCATTGCCGCCCGTTCCCGTACCGGCGACGACGTATTGTTGGCCGTCGACTGCGTAGGTGACCGGGAAACCGCTCACCGGCGACCCGAGGTTGATCTCCCAGAGCACGTCGCCGGTCTCGTCATCGAGCGCGCGAAACCGCCCGTTGATGTCGCCTACGAACACGAGGCCCCCGCCGGTGACTGCGAGCGACATCGTGGCCGCCCGTTGCTCGTAGGTCCACTGGGTCGCACCCGTTTCGGCAGAGATCGCCCAGACGGCACCAAGGTCGTCGGTACCGGGCGCCAACTCGTTGCGCATGGCAAGGCTATACAGGGACGTGCCGCCATCGTCCAACGCCGCCATCCGCGCGCACGCGTTGCGGAGGGGCATGTACATCGTGTTGGTGCGCGGGCTGTAGGCGCCCGCTTCCCAATCTTTGCCGCCCATGGCGGTGGGGCAGGTGAATACCTCTTGACCAAACCCGCCGAAGACCACTTCTGCATTCTCCGACACGACGCCGGTCGCGCCGTCGATATGCGTGATGACGTTCTGCGCGACGGTGGGCGTGGCCCAGAGAAATTCGCCGGTGGCGCGGTCTAGGGTGTAGACCACGCCCGTCTTGCCGGGGATGCCGGTCATCACGCGCCGGACCTCGCCCGGTCGGAGGCGGGGATTGATCCAACTGACAGCGGCCGGGTCGGGCCTGACGGCGGTGTCGACCAGGAGGCGTTCGAATGGGTGATCGAGGTCCCAGTGGTCGTTCAGATGTTGGTAATACCAGACGATCTCACCGGTGTCGGCGTCGAGGGCGAGCGTCGAATTGTGGTACAGATGCGTGTTGTCCGCACCCCCCACCAAGAACTTCGGCGCCGGCGAGGTGACCGACGTGCCGATGTAGAGCAGGTTCAATTCCGCGTCATAACTCGGTGCCATCCACGTCCCAACGTGCCGGCGCTCCGCATCGGGTACGCCGCCCCAGGTCTCGTCGCCAGGTTCGCCCGGTCTGGGTATGGTCCGTCGGCGCCATAGCTCTGCTCCGGTCTTCGCATCATGCGCCGTGATGACACAGGCGTCGGGTCCGGCGAGAGGCATGCAGCTGCGACCAGAAATGACCTTGCCGTTCGCGATGATCGGTCCCGTGCTCTGATTGGCCGGATGCACGCGGTAGTCCAGAACCTCGGTTTCCCACACCAGGTCTCCGGTCCGTGCATCGAGCGCGAAGACGAACTCGTCGACACTGGTATCGATGATCAGGTTGTCGTAAATGGCGAGATTGCGGTTGGTCGTGCAGACGCCGGGGATCAAGCGCTCGCACACGTCGTCGGGCAGCGACCGTCGATACTCCCAGATGAGGTCGCCGCTGGCCGCGTCGATCGCCTGGATGACGTCGCTGGGGTTGGGCATGTACATGACACCGTCGTACACCAAGGGTGTGCCCTGCTGCCGGCCTCCTGCGCTGAGCGCACGGGACCAGACCAGGCGCAGCTGGTCCACATTGTCGCGGTCAATCTGGTCCAGCGGGCTGTAGCCCCATCCATCGAGGGTGCGGCGCCACATCGGCCAGTCATTGGGCGACGGGTCCAGGAGCATGGCGTCGGTTACCGGGACGAAGTCCTGTGTCGGCTGCGCGCGGACGGCCGATGGAGCCGCGACAGATACCACGACGAGGAGCGCGGCGACGCCGCGTTGTGACAAGGCGGTCTCTATTGGCATGGCGTGGTCCTGGCGGTGAGCGTACTGCGGGCTGGCTGGAGGTTCAACCGAGCAGCCCCTGAGAAGTCTTGCGTCGTCCCTGTGGACCATCGATAATCGGCGCACGGATCTATCTCGAGCCAACAGCATGGCTGTCCTGTGCGGCGGGGCGGCGACAGCTCAACATGTCAGGAAGACCAATGGCGAAACCTCTGGGACGCGTCGTCGCGCTGCTCGTGCTGATGGGAGGGCCGACGTCCGCCCAGGACTATGCCCCGGGCTACGTCGACCCGGTGCCGCTGCTGGCCGCGGTGGCGGCGGAGATCGGTGAAGCCAACCTCAGTTGCATCACCTACTCCGGCACCGGCTACAGTGGCGCGGTCGGCCAGACGTTCGAGAACGCGGTGAACATCGACTGGCCGCGCATCGACTCGATGGCCAACTACACGCGCACGATCAATTGGGACGCTGGCACGAGCAAGGAGACGTTCGATCGTGCGCCGGGTCTGAATCCAGCTTCATGGAAGTATGGGATGGGTTGGACCGGTGGGACGCCGACCCAGCAGGCTATCCGCCAGACACATATCGTCAATGGCGAGTTTGCCTGGCACATCGATGGTGATGGGCCGCCAGTGGCAGTGCCGCCGGCGCTGGCGGAGTTCTACCAACTGGAAATGTGGATGAACCCCCACGGGTTCCTCAAGGCCGCTCGCCTGCCCGGGGCGAACCCGGTGGCGCTGTGGCGGTGGGAGCAGATCGAGAAAGGTCGCGACGGCAACGTGGTCAGCCCCGAGAAGATGCATGTCGTCGCGATCACCATGCTCGGCAAGTACAGGGTCGACGCCACCATCAACCCGCAAAATCAGATACAGCGGATCAAGACAACGGTGAATATCCCGGCGTTGGGTGATTTCAATATCGAACACGAGTCGACGAATCAAGCCACCTTCGGCAATGTGAAGTGGCCCACGGCCTGGCATTCACACCAGGGCTGGGACGACAACTGGCAGTTCTATCGAAAGAGTACCGGTCACAACGCCTACGGCGGGTCGTTTCCCGCCGTGGAGCCAAACATGTGCGACGACGCCGTCCCGGTGCCGCCGTCGGTGACGCAAACCACGTTTCCCGAGCAGGTCGCGGTCGAAGAGATGGCCGACGGCGTGTATCTGTTGGGTGGCGGTCCCGCGAACAGTTATATGGTCGAGTTCGATGATTTCGTGGCCGTGTTCGAGGCGCCTGGCAACGAGGCCCGCAGCCTGGCTGTCATCGAAGCCGTCGCGACGTTGGCTCCGGACAAGCCGATTCGGTGGCTGATCAGTTCTCACCCACACTTCGACCACATTGGCGGGCTGCGTACCTATTTGCACATCGGTTCGACCATCGTGACCCACCAGCAGAATCTCGAGTTCCTGAATAGCGACGTGCTGAGCTACGAGCCGAGGACCGTGGAGCCCGACATCGTGTCGAAGTGGCCACCCACCGAACTGGCCGAGGGCTACAACTACGAGGCGATCCAGGAGAACTACGTCATCGCCGACGACTCCCGGATCCTGCGCGTCTACTACGTGCAACCCCTCCAGCACGTGACCGGGATGCTCATGGCGTATCTGCCGGCGGAGGGCATTGTGTTCCAGGCAGATCTGTTTGACACCCACGAGCCGCCGCGTCGCGCGCAGTTGCCGGCGATGCGAAGCCTGTCGAACCAGGTGGAGCGGATGCAAATGCGGGTCGAGACGCTCGCACCCGTACACGGGAGCCCCGTGCCGTGGAGCACGTTCGTGACGGCCCTCCGTGGGTTGTCTGGCGCCAACTGACGCGGACGCTCGTCGCAGGGATGAGCCCGATGTCCCTTACACGTGTGCGACGCACAGGGGCGGCCAAGGCCATCGACGTCGATCCGGAGGGGCGAATGCCGGGCGCCGGGACGCAGCGCACAAAAACCGGCGTGATAGTGCACTCACGAGGGGCATTCGGCACTATGATTGGCGTACGGTCTGGTCGGCTGCTCACGCGACAGCACCGACCGGCGCAGGGCATCCGTCAGTGAGCGTCTTGAACGCCGCTGCGGATCCGGAAAAGTTGTGCCCATTCTATGGATGTGGAGGCGCGGACGGTGATGAGACCTGGTTCGATGGTCCGGTGGTTGGTCGTCCTGGTTGGCGTGCTGACTGTCGTCGGTCGGCCGGACGCCGTCCGGGCGCAAGAGGCAGAGCCGGCGGTTGGAATGACGGCCGCTTCGACCCGCGAGGTGCTCGACGAGTACTGCGTGCGGTGCCACAACGACAGAACCCGCGTGGCGGGGCTGGCCCTGGACACGACTGACCTGAGCCACGTGAGCACCGAGGCCGAGACCTGGGAGCGGGTGATCGTCAAGCTGCGAGCTCAGACAATGCCGCCGGCTGGTGGCCCACGGCCAGACCAGGCCACGTATCGTGCGACCGCATCCTGGCTCGCGACCGAGATCGACGCGGTGGCGCTAGACAACGCGGACCCGGGGCGGGGTGAGACGTTTCATCGTCTCAATCGGGCCGAGTATCAGGCGGCCGTCCGAGATCTGCTCGCGGTCGACGTCGATGTCGCCGCGCTGCTGCCAGCCGACAATACCTACGAACACGGATTCGACAACAACGGCGAGATGCTGTCTATTTCGCCAGACCTGGTTTCGCGGTACCTGTCAGCCGCCAGAAAGATCAGTCGTCTCGCGGTGGGGATCCCCCCGGTCGGACCCGCCGTTGCCACGTATCGCGTGCACCCAGCCTTGGTGCAGGACGACCGCCAGGACGACGCCCTGTCCTTCGGGTCTCGCGGTGGCGTTGCGGTGTCGCACTACTTCCCAGTCGACGGCGAATACACCATCCAAATTCGCCTTCATCGGAATTTCTCAGACTACATCATCGGCTTTTCGTCGCCGCAAGAGCTCGACGTGCGGATCGATGGTGAGTTCGTGACCCGGTTCTCGGTTGGCGACGCCGACGCCGTCGGCAAGATGGCCCCGCTGAGTTTTTCCGGCAACATTGCCGGCGATCCTGAGTGGGAGTACTACATGAACACCGGGGATGCCGGTCTCGACGTCCGGTTCCCAGCCAAAGCGGGGCAACGAACCGTCGGCGTGTCGTTCGTCAGGCGCCTGTTCGAAGCCGACGGCGTGCTGCAGCCGCGTAACCGCGGCTATGGCCGTTTCGTTGATGAACGCTACGACGAGAACCCGGGTGTCGAGCAGGTCGCGATCGGCGGTCCGTATACGGTGGAGGGCCCCGGCGATACGCCCAGTCGGCGCGAGGTGTTCGTGTGCCAGCCCGACGTGGCCGCGGACGAGGCGGGCTGCGCCAGCCGGATTCTGTCCCGCCTGGCACGTCGAGCGTATCGCCGGCCAGTTCTGGACGCCGAAGTCGCGACGCTGATGGAGTTCTATGCGTCTGGTCGCCGAGATGGGAACTTCGACGCGGGCATCCAATTCGCGCTCGAACGCATGCTGGTTGATCCCGAGTTCCTGTTCCGCATCGAGCGTGACCCGCCGGGGCTCGCCCCGAATACGCCCTATCGTCTCAGTGACCTGGAGCTGGCGTCCCGGTTGTCGTTCTTCTTGTGGAGCAGCCTGCCGGACGACGAACTCCTGGCCATCGCGGAGCGTGGGCAACTCACCGACCCAGCCGTGTTGGAGCAGCAGACTCGGCGTCTGCTCGCAGATCGCCGTTCCAGAGCGCTCATTGACAACTTCGTCAGCCAGTGGCTTCGCTTGCGCAATTTGGAGTCGCAACAGCGTGAGTCGGCCGACTACCCCGAGTTCGACGAGAACTTGCGGGAGGCGTTCAGACGCGAGACGGAGTTGTTTGTCGAAAGCACCATTCGTGACGATCGGAGCGTGCTGGAGTTGCTCAGCGCGAACTACACGTTTCTGAACGAGCGGCTGGCTCGGCACTACGGCATCCCAGGGATCTACGGCGATCGCTTCCGACGCGTGACGCTGGACGAGAACCACCCGCGCGGTGGCTTGTTGGGGCAGGGCGGACTGTTGATGGTGACCTCGCATCCCAACCGCACCTCGCCAGTGCTTCGCGGCAAGTGGCTACTAGAGAGCATGCTGGGGGCGCCGCCGCCAGAGCCGCCCCCCAATGTGCCCGGCTTGCCGGAGCGGGGAGACGGTGGCGTCCCGGCCTCGGTCCGCGATCGATTGGAACAGCATCGCGCGAACCCCGTGTGCGCCAGCTGTCATGCTCCGATGGATCCCCTTGGCTTCGCCCTTGAGAACTTCGATGCCATTGGGAGCTGGCGTGCCACAAGTGAGGCCGGTCTTCCGATCGATTCGTCTGGCACAATGCCCAGCGGCACCCAATTCGAGGGGCCGGCCGGTCTGCGGAGCGTCCTGCTGAGCCGTGACGAAGAGTTCGCGGGCGCCCTCACCGAGAAATTGCTGGCCTATGCCGTGGGCCGCGGGCTCGAGTACTCGGATCAACCGAGCGTGCGTCAGATGCTGCGTGACGCGGCTCCGGACACGTATCGCTGGTCGTCCCTCATCCTGGGAATTGTCAAGAGTGCTCCCTTTCAAGGGCGTCGATCACGGGGAGACGGGGCGGTGCGCGTGGCATCACGTGCGCCGACCGCTCGCTGAGTATGACCGTGCATGGGCGGGGACGTCTCGTCGCGCACGTATCTGTCGAACCACAGCTATAGGGCTCTAACCACACGGACCCAACGATGATCATTACCAAAATGTCGCTGCCACGACGAACGGTGCTCCGCGGTCTGGGTGCGGCACTCTCGCTGCCGCTCCTCGACGCGATGGTTCCCGCCCTGTCGGCGCTGTCACGCACAGCGGCCACCGCGCCACGGCGCTTCGGGGTGGTCTATGTGCCCAATGGCATTGCCATGGAGCACTGGACCCCGGAGAAGAAGGGGAGAGGCTTTGAGCTCACTCCGATTCTTCAGCCGCTGGCGGCGTTCAAGGATCAGATGACCGTGGTCTCCGGCCTCAGGGGCTACTGGACGCCGGCGCACGCCGGCGCGTCGACCACCTTCCTGACCGGCGCGGCCGGGGTGGCTGGCGAGACAGCGCCGGTCGCCGACATCTCGATGGATCAGATCTTGGCCAAGGAGTACGGCCAGCACACCGAGTTGGCCTCATTGCAGCTGTCGATCGACAGTCGGGCGAACGCCGGCCAGTGTAGCGGCGGGCATAGTTGTGTCTACACGAACACGATTTGCTGGCGGAGCCAGACGACGCCCCTGCCGATGGAGAACAACCCTCGCGTGGTGTTCGAACAGATGTTTGGAGACACCGGCAGCACCGATCCGGCCGTTCGTCTGGCGAGGATGCAGCGGGACCGGTCGATTCTCGACTCCGTGACCGAGAAAGTATCCGATCTGAGACGCGAAGTGGGACAGGCCGATAGCCTCAAGATCGACGAGTATCTCGAAGGCGTGCGAGACATCGAGCGACGTATTCAGACCGCCGAGCAGCAGGACAGCTTCGACGTGCCTGAGGTGGTTCAGCCCGAGGGTATTCCGGCGACGTTCGCCGAGCACGTCGCATTGATGTTCGACCTCCAGCTGCTGGCCCATCAGACGGACCTGACCCGGGTGAGCACGTTCATGATGGGGCGTGAGGTGAGTTCGCGAACCTACACAGAGATCGGCATTCCCGACGCCCATCATCCGTTGTCGCACCACGAGTACGATCCGGAGCGAATCGCGATGATGGCGAAGATCAATACCTATCACGCGTCATTGTTCGCCGACTACGTGGCAAAGCTCCGCGCTACGCCGGACGGCGACGGATCGCTGCTCGATAACATGCTGCTGCTGTACGGCTGCGGTATGTCCGACAGCAATGCGCACAGCCCGCTGAACCTGCCGGTGGTCTTGTTGGGTGGCTGCGGCGGGCAACTCGATGGCGGACGCCACCTCAGCTATGACGGCGATCCCTTGATGCCGAACCTGTTGGTGACGCTCACCGAAAAGCTGGGCGTGCCCGTTGAGCGCCTCGGGAAGAGCGACGGCACGCTCAGTGTCGAGCCGCTGGCCGGCGTCTGATTCCCCGGTAGGACCCGTCCGCCCGGTGTCTGATTCTCCGGTGGCTCCGGTCAGACTCCGTCTGCACCAAGTCGGCGCAGCAATTCGACCGTGCTGTTGTCCTCGGTATCGCCTCTACCCACTGCCATCATCAGCGGCGTCTTGCCGTCTTCGCTCCACGCGTTGACGTCCGCCCCGTGGTCGGCCAGAAACTGTACGACGGTGTCAAGGTGCCTCGACGCGGCGGTGTGGAGGGCAGTGTGGCCATTGTCAGCAGCGGCATTGACATCGAGGCCGACGTCAATCGCGACACGGACGGCGTCCAGGATGAGCCGCTCGTTCTCGATCGGATTTGGGGTGAGCCCTGGTTCGGTCCGCCGACGGGCGCTGATGGCCGCCATCAGTGAGGTGATGCCACCGGGCATGACGAACCGGGGGTCGGCATCGTGGTCCGCGAGCACCCGCATGACGCCCGGCGCCGAAATTTGTGCTGCGAGCCAGAACGATGTCGCGCCAACGACATCGTGCTCCAGCACGTAGTCCGGACTGTTGCGTCGCCCCGGGCTTCCTGTGACCACCACCGCATTTCGGTCGGCGCCCGCTGCCAGCAGCGCGGTCACCAGCGTCTCGTCGCCGCGCAAGGTGGCGGCGTGCAACGCGGTGTAGCCGGCCTCTGACGCGTTGGGGTCCGCGCCCTGTTCCAGTAGATAGGTCGCCAGGGCTGTGTGTCCACCATGGGCCGCGACGACCAGGGCGCTCGTGCCAGAAGGCGCGGTGTCATTGACATCGGCGCCTCCTGCGACCAGATGTGTCGCGGAGTCGAGATCGCCCTGGCGGGCCGCGAAGAGCATGGGCGTGTATCCGCCTTGCACGATGTCGAGCACGCCAGACGGATTGAAGCCCGCGGTTCTCGTGTGGATTCTCCGCGGCAAGGGGTCAGACCGCATCTGGACGTCGGCTCCGAGCTCGATCAGCGTGGCTACGACGTCAGCGTGCCGCTGCGCCGCCGCCCACATCAATGCCGTCTGACCGCGCGACCGTTCCCGTGCGTTCACGTCCGCCCCGTGATCGACGAGCAGCCGCGCAGCGTGAGGTGACCCGGAGCGAGACGCCGTCATCAACACCGTCTCGCCGGAGGGTAGCGCCAGATTCGCGTTGGCTCCTGCGGTGAGCAGCTTCTCGACCATGGCCGCGCTACCGTTGACGCACGCGAGCCACAGCGGCGTGACGCCAAAGTCGTTCGCCGGGTCGACGGTGGCGCCGGCCGTGATCAGCGCGTCGGCCATCGCCGTGTCGTCGAAATGAGCCGCCCAATGCAGCGCCGTGGCGCCATCCGCCTGCGCGATGTTGGCGTCGATGCCCTGCGCCAGCAACGTCGCCACTGCGGCCCTGTCCGCGGCGCTCGCCGCGCTGGCGGCCTCCAAGACCCGAGTGTCGGGTGGCGCCTGAGCCCCAGCGCCCAAGCTCACGACCGCCAACACGGCGGTGAGCCATCGCGCTCTCCGTCCTCCAATACTTCGTACAGGCACGTGCGTTGTCCTCCGGCCCTGTTTCACGATCGGGCCGTGTTGTGGTCAGGGTATCAGGCTTTCCAGGCGCAACAGCGTGAGCACCGGCGCCTGCGCCTTGCGCGAGTCGCTGAGATACACGTCGAGTTCCGCCACCCAGTCGTTGAGTCCCTCCGTGTCCACCAGCATCTGTTCGACACGCCAGGTCGCGCCGTCGTGGGACGGACGCGTCTGTGTGTGGCGAAGATTGCGCGCCTCGGGGTCGAGGCGGAGACCCCGGTGTTCGGCGCGGAATGCCTCGCGCGCCCCGGCCAGTCGCTCCACGGTCCAGAGCGGCGCCGAGTCGGACACGGTGGAGGCGAGCGCGTCGAGCGCCCCGGTATCGGCGCCGATCGACCAGGCTCGCAGAAAGGCAAAGAGGCGCGTGCGGATGGCCGCGGTAAACGCGGCGTCGTCGAGGGTGACGTCGACGGCCACCGCTCGGGCCTGCGACGGCGGCTCGTCGGCGACAGGACCGGGCGCTCGATAGTCTGGACTGCGCATCCGCTCCCACGCTTCCAACAGGCTGGAGTCCACCTGGCGAACCATGTCGCGCAGATAGAGCTCCATCTCGACGACCGTGTCGGACTTCATCCCATCCGGTACGGATTGTCGCAGGGCTTTGTAGACGCTGGTGAGGTAGCGCAAGAGGAGGCCTTCGACACGTTCGAGACCGTACTCCTGCACGTAGTCGGCGAACGAGCGAAACCCTTCAAACATCTCTCGCGCGATCGACTTCGGACGGATATGTTCTTCCCCCACCCAGGGATGCCGATCCGCGAAGGCATTGAAGGTTGTGTAGACGAAGTCGGCCTCTGGCTTGGGATACTCCAGTTTCTCGAGTTCGGCCATGCGCTCGTCATAGTCAAGTCCCTCCGCCTTCATCGCCGCCACGGCCTGCCCCTTGATCCTGTCGAGCTGGCGCCGCAGGATGGCACCGGGGTTCTCGAGGATGCTTTCGACCAGCGTCAGCAGCGTCAGCGCGTAGTCATCCGAGTCGCGATCAAGCAGTGGGATGGCCTCGTGCAGGTAGAGGGACAGCGTGTGGTCCATCGAGAAGTCCGACTGGAGATCGACGTTCACTCGTACCCGCGAGCCGGAATCTGTCCGCGGAGTCAATTCGATGATGTCTCGCGCCAGGAGTGAGCGGAAGAGCTGCCAACCACGGCGGACATGCGCCGCTTTTGCGCGCTGGGGTTCGTGGCAATCGCGGATCAGCTGTCGCATCGCCTGGCATCCGTCACTCGGTCGGGACAGCACGTTGAGGAGCATGCCGTGCGAGACCGCGAAGCGAGAGACGAGTCGTTCAGGCGATCCGGAAATCAGTCGCTCGAATGACCGCTGGTCCCAGTTGGCAAAGTTGTGCTTGGGGGGCTTCCGTGTGACGAATTTCTTCTTGCTCGTGTTCGCCTTTTCCTGCAGCCGTTTGTTCTCGATCACATGCTCGGGAGCCTGGGCGACGACGAACCCGCGGTCGTCAAACCCTTTTCGACCGGCGCGGCCCGCGATTTGGTGAAAGTCACGCGCGGACAGGACCGCGGTCTTCGCACCATCGAACTTACACAGACGACTAAACAGGACCGTCCGAATCGGCACATTGATCCCGACGCCCAAGGTGTCGGTACCGCAGATCACCTTGAGGAGACCTCGCTGGGCAAGCTGCTCCACAAGGATGCGGTACTTCGGGAGGAGTCCCGCATGGTGGATGCCGATGCCCTGGCGGAGCCACGTGCGCACGCGTGTGCCGTAGGGGCTCGAAAAGCGCACGCCGGTGATCGCTGCCCCGACTGCGTTCTTCTCCTCCCGGCTCGACACCTTGAGACTGGTGAAGCTCTGCGCGCTTTCGGCTGCGTCCTTTTGCGTGAAATGGACGACATACACCGGAACCCGATCCGCGTCGGCGAGTGCCTGAACGGCCTCTGCCAGCGGAACCTCTGAGTATTCGTACTCCAGCGGCACGGGCCGTTCCAGTGAGGTGACCGTGACGGTGGGCCGGTGGTTCTGACGGGTCAGTGCCTCGTCGAAGAACGAGACGTCACCGAGCGTCGCCGACATCAACAGAAAACGCGTGTGCGGCAGGGTCAGCAGCGGCACCTGCCATGCGCCGCCGCGGTCGCGGTCCGCATACCAGTGAAACTCGTCCATGACGACGTCGTCCACCCGTGCCTCGTCACCGTCGCGGAGCGCGATATTGGCCAGGATCTCTGCCGTGCAGCACAAGATGGGGGCGTCACGGTTCACCGTCGCGTCTCCGGTGGCGAGGCCGACGTGCTCCGCGCCGAACTCGTGGCAGAGCGCCATCCACTTCTCGTTGACCAGGGCCTTGATGGGGCAGGTATAGATCGATCGTCTGCCGGCCGCCAGTGAGGCAAAGTGGAGCGCCGACGCGGCGAGCGACTTGCCGGATCCCGTAGGGGTATTGAGGATGACGTTGTGCCCTTCGAAGAGCGCGAGGGTCGCATCTTCCTGGGCGCGGTACAACGTGAGTCCCTGGCCGTCCACGTAGGTGAGGAACCGCCCGAGGAGTTCGTCCACGTCCCGTCCCTTCTCGGGGCGGGGCAACATGTCGTAGAGCGGACCAGCCATCGGCCCGCTATTGTGCGTCGGTTTCGTCGGTGAGACCAGTGTGTCGGCCGCCGGTACCGTAGACTCCCGGTGACGGTGCGGACATGGTAGAGACAGTGCTTCGCGACATTGCGGATGAAATCGGGGTGGGGATCGTCCGGGCGACGGGCGTGCAGGGTGGCGACGTCGCGACCGCCTTCAGGCTGGAGCTCGAAGACGGGCGGCGGGTGTTCGCCAAAACCAGCGCGGCCGTACCCCCGCAACACTTCACGACCGAGGCTGCCGGTCTCGCCTGGATACGTGGTGCGTCCGAGCTGTGCGTGCCGCAACTCATCGCGGTGTCAGACACCCCCCCGTTCCTCGTGCTCGAGTGGATCGAGGAGGAGGGTGCGGCCGCGGAGACGGAGGCGTCGCTCGGTAGGGGGCTGGCCGCGCTGCATCACGCCGGCGCGGCAAGCTTTGGCCGCACGGACCGCCGTCCGACCGGGAGCCGTGGGCTTCCCAATGAGCCCTGCGCCACCTGGACCGAGTTCTATGCAACACAGCGCTTGTTGCCGTTGATTCGCCTGGCCAGGGACAGCCAGGCTCTGCCGGACCGCACGCTACGTGGTCTTGAGACGATTGCTGGGCAACTTGGCGAACTGGGTGGCGACCCAGAGCGACCGGCTCGTCTGCACGGTGACCTGTGGGCCGGCAACCGTCTGGTGGGCCGCGGGGGGCGCAACTGGCTCATCGATCCCGCCGCGCACGGCGGCCATCGTGAGTTCGACCTCGCGATGATGCGGCTGTTCGGCGGCTTTGGGCCTGACGTCTTTGCGGCGTACGCGGAGACGCACCCGCTGGCGGCCGGATGGCACGACCGGGTCGCACTGCACCAACTGGCGCCGTTGGTGATCCACGCGGTGAAGTTCGGCGGCAGCTATCCCGCGTCGGTCGAGCGCGCGCTCTCCGGCTACGTCTAGCGGGGCGAACGTGCGGCTTCGCGGCGTTCCTCGGCCCGTGCCGCGGAGAGGATGTTGGTCAGCCCATAGTTCCCCTCGTGACAGGCGAACTCGAACATCGGACCGTCCGTCTTGGTCATCGGCAGCGACACGGTCCACGGAGCCTCGAATGAGGCCGGGTCCTCGACGGTGTATTCGTAGCGCAGGCCTGACTCGTCCGTCCGGGTAAATCGCTCGATGAGTCGCATGCCTTCGCCCGAGCCCAGGTAGTTCGTGCGGTCAGTGAAATTGGTCGTTTCCACCACCAGCGTCCGCCCTTCCCAGTGCCCTCGCGAGTCACCGCGTAGCTGCCGGACACTGTCTGGCAGATGGTCACGTCCGTCCAGTGGAATGAATCGTACTTCGTGGACCATTTCATTGTGGAGCACGACCATGCCGGGCACCTGCAGGAGCATGACGTTGTTGTTGTAGGCTCCGGGGTTCATCGGCGGACCCGCGTTGAAGCCGAGCACGCATCGTTCGGTGATGCTGCGGTCCTGGATGCTGTGCGTGCGGGCCCGCTTCTCGGCTCGATCTCGTGCGCGTGCCTGGGCACGCTGGGTCTGTGCCGGCACGCGCCCCTCAGGTGGATCAATGATGAGGGAGGTGCGGCGATCGGCGGTGAGTTCGGTGCCGTAGTCGAGCCAGAACTTGGCGTGGACGGTCGGAAGCGCATTGTAGTCGGCGCGGCTGTCCGCCTGAGCTTGTTCGTAGGCAGCGGCCTCCTCGACGGTAAACGTGTCCTTCTGCGCCAGGTCGCGAGGACGCTGGAGTGGCGTCATGGTGCGGTAGTCCCAGATTCCGTGCAGATCCGGGTCTCCCGAGGGAGCGGCCGCCGGTTGGGCCAGCGCGATCGCCGGAGCCATGAACAGGGTCAGCACGAGAAGACACCGAGCGGCTCTCGTCATTGGGGTCATAGGGTTGGCCTCTTGTCAGACACGACACGGGCGAGTGAGCTGTCGGTGACCAGGACAGCATACACCGCGATCGGCTTGACCGGGGGGCGACAGGTCGCCCGTCGGCGGGCTCAGGGAGACCGGAGCGACCGCCTACTTATTTTGACACGACCAGCAAGACCGCGATGACCACCGCGGTGGAACAGCCCATGGTCCACAGCGTGAGCACTTCATCGCCCAGCAGATAGCCGAGCAGCAACGCGATGACGGGATTGACGTAGGCGTAGGTGGCGGCTTTGGCCGGGGTCGATGCCTTGAGCAGCCACAGGTAGCTGCCGTAGGCCACGGAGCCGAACACAGTGGTGTAGGCCCACGCGCCCCAGGCGCGGTTGGGCACCGCAGCCCAGTCCACGCGGGCGAATTCTCCCGTCATGGTTGAGAGCACGAGCAGCACGCAGCCGCCGGCCAGCATCTGCATCCCGGACGACAGCGCCTGCGATGCGGGTTGCGGGGCGTGTCGTGAGTACACCGAACCGCTGGCCCACAAGAGTCCGGCGACGACGATGGTGCCAGCGCCTACGGGATCGATCTGTCCCATGCCGCCCCCTGGAGGGGTGATGAGCAGCGCCACGCCACCGAAACCGAGCGCCAGCCCGAGCAATACACGTCCAGGGGGACGACGGCTCTTGGGCCTGAACCAGTCGATCAGCACCACCCACAGCGGCACGAGGGATACGAGCAGTGCGCCCAGTCCGGACTGGACCGTTTGCAGTGCCCAACTGACCAACCCGTTTCCGCCGGCGGCCATGAGCACGCCGAGACAGGCCGTGGTCATCCAATGCAACGCGGTCGGACGTCTCGCGTCGTGGCTCCATGCCCAGGCGATAAACGCCAGGCCGCCCACCATGAAACGGGCGCCGGCTAGCAGAAAGGGTGGAATCGCGGCTACGCCGAAGCCGATGGCCAGGTAGGTAGAGCCCCAGATGAGGTAGATCGCAGCGAACGCGGAAACCACAGCGAGGCGAGACGGGCGACTCATGGCACGAAGGGTACCAGCGCCGCCTCATGGCGTCGATGTGAACCACGGCTTCGCGTCCCATGTCGGGCCCCGCGCGAGGCGATGCCACGAGCGGACTTGGCTGTCGAGCGCGTGGGCGACAGCGGGGGGCGACAGCGGGGAGCAGGCGTGGGGTCAGGGGGCCGTGCGATAGACCCGCTCCACATCCTCGACCTCGCGCGCGCGGTCGGCTGGGGTCCACCCGAGTTCGTCCCCCATGACCTGGGCGGCGGCGTGCAACGCTGCCGCGCCGGGATGGCCAGCCGAGCCCGCCTCGGTGCGGCGCAGCACGGCGTCTGACAGCCGGATCGCCATCTCCCCCCGAACCGCATGGAGCAGTTCGCCCCTGGTCACGGGGCACTGATCCGAGAGCGGCACCGCCAGCGACAGATCCGCGCCGAGCATGCGGACGATGTCGCCCTGCCCGGAGCCGTAGGTGTGGGCGAGCCTTACGCGTGTCTCGGGTGGAAGCGGACTGTGCCGGTCGTCACGCGCGTCGCGCAGGAAGTCATTCCAGTTGGTGATGGCTCCGCCCTCGACCGGGGTCGTCGCGGTCCTGCAGGGTGGTACGGCGCGGCCCAAGACCGTGAAGGCGAGGTCTGTCGCCTGCTGAGCGGTGGCTCTGGCCGTGGTGTACCGCACACCCAGCACGGTCATCAATCCAGGTACGCCGTCCGCCCGGTGATCCCGGACGAGGCTCTCCTTGAGCAGGTCATGTCCGGCGTCGTCATCAGCGGGCAGGAGGCCGCGATGCACGAGCCGAACATCGTCTCGCCTGAGCGCGGCGCCAGGAAACGCGTCGTTCACCTCGCCGAGAAATCGGACTACGTCCGTGTCATCCACAGGTGGCGCGCCGCCCGCTCCCTCGAACGGATCGTGGCTCGTCCCGATGATGGACACATTCCGCCACGGCGCAGCGAACAGGAACCGGGAACCGGCCATGCCTCCCACCGCCTGGTCAGCGGTGATCGACCGCGTGACGAGGTTCATGGCCTTCGAAAGGCCGCGGGGGCGCCCGGTGGTGACCGTCGCGGGAAGCTCAGTCGTCACGCGGCGGCTCCATGGGCCGCTGGCGTTGGCGACCAGCGACGCCCGCACCTCGAACGCGGTCCCTCGGACCCGGTCTTCGACGTGGACGCCCGTGACGCGTTCGCTGTCGCGGATCCAGCCAGTCATCTGGAGGTAGTTCACCGCGACCGCCCCGGCTGCGACCGCCGACTGGACGAAAGAGAGCAGCACGCGGTCGGAGCTGTACATCTGGCAGTCGTGCCAGACGATGCCTCCGGTGACCCCTGTCGGATCAATGTGCGGGCTCAGCGCGAGGCACTCATCCCGGGACACCAAACGGCTGCGTGGAAGATGTTTCGAGGGATCTGGGAGATCGTTTCTGTCGTGGGCGACAAGATCGTAGAGACCGAATCCGGTCCGCATCACCAACGGATGCCGGGTCAGTCCGCGATAGGTGGGGACGACGAACGGGAGCGGATGCACCAGATGCGGGGCAATCCTGGACAGGGCGCGCCGCTCGCGCACGAACAGGCGCATCTCTGCCGCGTTTCCGGTTTGCAGTGCTCGGACGCCGCCGTGCACTGTCTTCAGACTGTTGGCAGAGGTGCCCCCACCAAAATCCTGCTGGTCGATCAGTGCGACCGACAATCCACGCTGCGCTGCGTCCCACGCCAGGGTCGCGCCGTAGATACCGGCCCCGACGATCAGGAGGTCGAATGTGGTGTCGGCCAGCACCTGCAGATCACGCGTCACCGTGCTGTATTGTACGCGTGCCGCGGTCGACTCACGCAGGCCACGGCACCCAGGTCGCACCACCCCCAGTCAGGGTGCCCAGGTCAGGGCAGCGGTCGTCGGGAGTGACGTCCCCGTGCGTAAAGGTCCTTCAACCCGCACACAGGTCATGATCAAAGCCATCACCGACTACTGGAACGAGCGTATTCACGACCTGGAGATGACCGACGAGCCAGTCGGGACGCTCCGGTTCTTTGACGACCTCGATGACTATCGTTTCGACAAGTTGGACTACTTGCCGAGGGTGGTCGATTTCAACGGGTTTCGCGGCCAACGGCTCCTGGAAGTGGGCTGTGGAATCGGAACCGACCTCGTGCGATTCGCCCGGGGCGGGGCCCACGTCACCGGGGTTGACCTCGCACCACAGTCGATCGCGCTGGCCCGGTCCAATTTCGAGCTGCACGGTCTGGGCGGCCAGGCTGACCTCAGGGAGGGCAACGGCGAGGCGCTCCCGTTCGAAGACGCGCACTTCGACGTGACGTACGCGCACGGTGTCCTGCAGTACACACATGACGCGCGGCGAATGGTCGCGGAATGCCGTCGTGTACTGGCGCCCGGCGGTCTCGCGATTTTCATGGTCTACAACCGCGTGTCCTGGCTGAATGCGATGTCAACGGTGCTGGGGGTCGGTCTCGAGCACGCCGATGCGCCGGTGCTGAACAAATACTCGATTCCTGAATTCGAGCGTCTCCTACACGGATTCGCCGACATCCGCATCGTGCCTGAGCGGTTTCCCGTGAAGTCGCGGTTGCATACCGGCTGGAAAGCGGCGGCCTTCAATGGCGTGTTCGTGGGCACGTTCAACGCGATTCCCCGGCCGCTGGTCAAGCGGTACGGCTGGCATCTGATGGCGTTTTGTCGGACGTGAGGCCACCCGCCCAGTAGCCGCGGTGACACCGGATGAGTTCTGCCTGAGCGGGTAGGGCCGGGCGTTGGCCCTCGGCGGGTGAGAGCGTCGCCGTTCAGGATGTAGGCGACCGGGGTGACTTATGGGTTGACTGCCGACTCTGCGGCTGCGGTCACCTGTTGATACTTGCGCTTCTCGCGGGAGGCGCGTACCAGAAATTTCGCGTAGGGCACGACCTGTTTGATCGCGGAGACATTCATCTGGCACGGGCTCAGACAGCTCGGGCACTCGTTGTTGATGACGTGGTCTCGCTGGGCCTGGCTCTTGTCGCTGAAGTAGATCTCGCCAGGGTCCTGATCGCGGACGTTGCCGACCACATCGCTGTTCTCGCAGAAGAACATGCCGCCGTCCGGGTTCAGCATGATGCCCTGCGTCTGGAACGGGCACGGCGCCTGCCGGTGGTAGCCGTTGGCAATCATGTCCGCGTAGTGCATGTAGATGTAGTTCTGCCCGTCGAGCAACGGATCGATGCGCACGCGGTCCAGGAAGAACTGTCGCATCTGTTCCTCTTCTTCGCCGACCGGCTTGCACGTGTCGGCGAGATCGAGGTTGCTGAGCATCGTGTCGGTAAACCGCACCATGTTGAAGACGATGTCCAGGTCTTCGCTCCGCGCCCAGTTCAGGATGTTGTCCGCGTCGCCGAGGTTCTGCGAGAAAATCGTTGTCGAGATCCCGAAATTGAAGGTGTACTGCTTCTGCAGTGCCTGCATCGCGCGAATGGTCTCGCCGGCTTTCTCGAAACCGCGTGGCACGTTGCGCACGTCGTTGTGCATCTCTTCCACACCGTCTATCGAGACGCGGAAGCTGAAGATGATGCCGCGCTCGTCGCAGAGCTTGACGATGTCGGTCAGCATCGGAATCGCCCGGTGCGGGGTCAGGCCGGTCGTGTTCAGTCCGAACTTACGCAGCCGCGGCAACCTGTCGAGCATCACGCGGCAGATGTCGACCAGATCGTTGCGTGTCGTTGGCTCGCCGCCCGAGACGTTGGCATTCTCGATGTACTTCCAGAAGGGCGAGTCGAAGGTGTGCTCGATTTCTTCGAGCGACATATCCGACTTGCGGTCGCCACGCTTCCAGTTGCTGCACATCTCGCACCGCGCGTCACAGACAAACGTGCAGTGATAGATCAACACCGTCGGGTGTATGGGCTTGAACCTCGCGATCGCGGCGTTGGCCATGTCGCGGGGTACGCCGGCGGCGGCGCGAGCGAGATACTTCGCAGCATAGATTTGCGGCATTAAGTTATAGATTCTACAGGGCTTTTTGCCGGCCGTAAAGTGCGGTCAGGCGCCCGGGGCCTTCTTGAGATAGCCGCCAGCATTAAAGGTGAGATAGAGCTTCTCCCGGGAGCGGTCCACCGTAAAACCGGGGGTGCCGGCCAGGAACTCCTCGACCGCTTCGGCCGGCCCAGGTCCGAAGTCCGGCTCGATCGGATGACCGTTGAGATTCGTGTCTTCCACAATCAGGTAGCTGCCCGGGCTGACAATCGCTGCGTAACGATGTAGCTCTGCCAAGACGTGTGGTTTTCGGTGGTCCGAGTCGAGGATGACCACGATGGGCCCATCGCACCCCGCCGTTTCTTGGAGGACCCGGTCGAACGTCTCGTCGCTGGTCGACGAGCCGGTCAGATACGTAATACGTGGGTGCTCGGGTCGGCCGTCGCGGTGCTCGACGTCGACCGTCACAACCTTGCCCTGGCCGACCATGTCGCAGATCGAGGCCAGATACAGCGCGCTGCCCCCAAACGCCGTTCCGCATTCCACGATGACCGCTGGTTTCAATTCGACGATCAGCTCCTGGTAGATCCAGAGATCCAGCGGGCACTTGAGAATCGCATGACCCATCCAGAAGGTATTCCGCCAGGTCATATTGAATGCGCGGGCATCGAAATACAGGCGGTGGAACTGGTCCACGATCCCTTGTTCATCGTCGCGACTTACATAGAGACGGCGGTAGAACGCGCCTCGGAGCGTCCTGATCTCGTGCATGAGCGCGCGCGATAGCGTGGTGAGTGGATTCATCAACTGAGTCCTCGTGAGCGAGAGCGAAAGTGGAGCAGTGCGCCCGGCAAGGTGCTCAACACCCCCATCAGCACATAGAGAGTCGACATGGCGAGGGACTGTGCGTCAGGCACGCCGACCGGTCGCAGCAGCCAGACGATGACGCCCTGACCAAAGCCGAAGCCACCGATCGAGACAGGCAGTAGAATCGCCACGATGCCGATCGGCATGAATGCGAGATAGTAGCTGAAGGGGACGTCGAAACCGAGTCCTTCGCCCAGGACGTAGGCCTGGGCCACCCGCACGATCTGCACGACGAGAGACAGTGCCGTGAGCGCACCGAGCAGACTCGGATATCGGCGATAGCCGCCCAGTGCTTCGGCTAGGCGCCGGGCGCGGCTGAACCACGGCCGCGTGGCCCATGTGGTCGGGACGAGGAGCGGCAGTAGCCGGTCTGCCCACAGGAATACACCAGCACCGAGGGTCACCAGCACGGCAAGCGCGATGCTCCAGCGTTGCAAGTCTGCCTCGCCTTGGCCTGTCCAGAAGACCAGTCCCACGACGGCGAGGAGCGCCAGGGAATACAAGCCCAGATACCGGTCGATGGTGACCATCGCCACCGAGTCGATCCCGCGGTCCGTTCGTCCCGCGAGGACGAACGCCCGCGCGGCATCGGCACCGATGCCGCTCGGCAGAAAGTTGCCCAGATACGACCCGACCAGGTAGACCCAGACCGCCGACTTGAGCGGAAGGGCCATGCCCGCGCGGCGGAGGAGCAGCAACCATCGGCTCAGCATCAGCACGCGGTCAACGACAACGAGCGTCACCGCGGTCAACAGATGTGCCGGATTGATGGCAAGCGTGGCCCGGGCCGTCTCGGCCATGTCTATCTGGGAGGCGAGATAGCCGAGTAGCGCCACGCTCAGGCCCGCTCGGAACCAGGGCGCTGTAACGAACGTCACGAGGCCGATGGTTTGCGGGCTACGAAGGTGAGTGTCTCGAACAAGTTCTTGCGAACGCGAAACAGCATCTCTTCCGTGCGGGTGTAGCGGCTCAGGGCGTCGAGGCCTGGGATGTTTGCGAGGAGCGACCCCGCGGCCAGGAGATCCCGCGCGGGGCCTGTGGCGACGCCAATGCTGCGCACGACGCGGTCAACATCGAAGCCGCCGTCACACAGGAGCTGGCGCATACGTCGCTCGGTCGTCACGAAGTTGTGGGTGTAGTCCACATCCCAGAAGAAGGTCCGTTCCTTGAGGTAGTCGGGCACCACGATGAAGCAGACGCCGCCTGGCCGCAGGGCTCGCAACGCCTCGCTGACGAATTCTCGGGCAGCGTCGATGCCAGACATATGCTCGAGGACCTGATCGGCGTACAGCACATCGCAACTGGCGTCGTCGGCGACAATGGGCGGGGCCCAGGCGAGGGTGATATCGAGGCCCTTGGCCCGCAGCGCATCGGCCAGCGTCTCACTGGCCTCGATCGCCCGATAGCGCCAGCCAGAGGCGACGGCGCGAGCCGCCAGGGTTCCCGTGCCTGGACCGATCTCAAGCAGGTCGCCGGGAGGGGCGATCGCCTCTTCGAGCAGGCCTAGGCGGGAGCGCTCGATCCGCCCGCGCCGGGCGCTGCCAAAGGTCGTAAGCTGACGTTGAGAAAACCACCGGTAGAAGGTGTCAGACACGCGAACGAACTCTACTGCATATCGCGGCCCAATGCATCCCGCCTCGCTCGGCGGACCAGCGAGGCCGCGCGGCGGAAACTGCCCTGGCTCAGGGGCGCGGGTAGATCCAGGCACCGGCACCTAACCCGGTCTGATTGATCCAGGCTGGTGCTGACCCCGAGCCAGTGGGGCACACGGCAAGGATGACGTCGATGATGTAGACCTCGTCGCTCCCGTCACTCTGACCAGCCCCGTAGTGGTAGTCTACGACGTCGACCGAGATGTGATTGCAGTCTCCCCGCTTGCAGTTCCAGGCCCAACGAGTGTCCTTCAGCCGTAGCCGCCTCACTACCTCATCCATGAAATCCCAGCTGCCTCCGTCTTCGACGCAGGAGTTGTAGAGCGCCTCGGGGAATTCTGCGGCGACAGCGTCGATAAGGGCTGATTCATTTGGCAGCGGCAACTGGCCCCCGGCGGGTGGGTCGGGCGTACGTCCTCCGCCCCCGCCCCCGCCACTGGACGGTGTCCTGAACGGCTGCGGAGCAGACCATGAGGTGGTGATGTTGGCGTTCGAGGCGCTCACTCGCCAGAAATACGAGCGACCCGCTTCCAGGTCATTGCCCAGCGTCGCTGTGGTGGTGCCGCTGCCGGATGCGGCAACCACAACCGAGGCGACTGGACTGCTGAACGACGTGTCTCCGGCGACCTCGAAGCGGTAGTTCACGGTCCCCGCCGGTCCGGAGATGGTACCGTTCCTCGCCGTCAATGTCGGGCGCACCGTGGCTGTCGTGGTGTTGCCGACCGGGCTGATGGGCACCGGCGTGCCGATGATGACCGGTGCCGGCGGCGTGCGAAAACTGGTGCTATCCCAGGGGCCAAGCACCTGACCGTCTCGCGCCGTTGCGAACACCCGCACACGCCAATAGAACAATTGGTCGTAGGGGAGCCCGCCTGGTTCGAATGAGGTGATGTCGCCCCCGGACGGAGGCGTCTCGAGCACGGCCGTCAGAGTCGCGAAGCCGGCGTCAGTGGATAGCTCGAACCGGTACTTCGTCGATTCGGCCGGCCCCGTGATCGTCGCGTGTGCGGCCACGAGTGTGGGGGCGTTCCCGACGATCGTCACTCCGCCAGCCGGGCTGCTCGCTGTTGGCGCGCCGATGATCACCGGCGTAAACAACTCAAACGAGGCCGCGGGGGAGTATTCGCCGCTGTTGGCGCCATCCACAGCTCTCGTTCGCCAAAAGTAGACGCCCGGCTCCAGTGCCTGGGCCAGGTCCACGATGACCTCGCCAGAGGCTGCGGGTTCGATCCCGATCAGGTCGAGGACGACCTGGGCGAACGCTGCATCCGAGGCGACCTGTAACTCGTAGGTGAAGGGCCGCACGCTGTTCGATTCGGAACTCATGAAGCGCAGCGTGACCGGTTGCTCGGTTTCGGCCAGCAGCAGACCATTCGCGGGTTGCACCGCGGACGGGGTGGTGATGAGAACGCCCGCCAGCGGACCGGCAATTTGGGGGCTCAGCGGATTCGTGCTGCGCTCTGCGTCGCAGGCCGAGAGGCCCATTATCAGGCCGCTGAGACTGACAATCGTGAAAGCCGTCCTGCAAATATTGCTCGTCACCGTTCACTCCTGGAGTCATCCGCACCGTGCGGCGAGCCAACCTTGTCTATGTACTCGGTCGTTGCACCGATTTCAGACAGGGCTCGCGGGGCTACAAGGTCTGAGAGAAGCAAATACCGTGCCCTTTTTGCATGGGAACGGGCAGACTCCCGGCGTTGGTCACGCGGATAGGAAGCCGAACCGAGGATTGGGGGCTGGGTGGTGGCGCGGAAACCGGTGAGACCGGAGGGGGGAGCGCTCGGCGCCCCCGAGCGACTACCGTCCGTCGACGGTGACGGTCTGGTTCGCGGCCACGCCGGTGATCGTGCGGAGTGTGCCGTCGAGGAAGGTGACGATAATCGTCACCGTGCTGGTCGAGCCAAGACCAAAATGCAGCGTGGGGTCGTCCTGAGCGATGTATCCATTGCTGCTGCGGGCCTCGCGCATACCGATCATACCGGCGCCAATCAGGCCGTCTGGGTAGATTGACACCTTCGCCCCGAAGGCACCGAGCTGTCCCTGAGGAGAGATCAGGATGACTTTCAACCAGTTGGCGCCACTGACGTTGTTGCGAACCAGCCAGTTGTCGCTTCTCTTCGCGCCGATCGCAAAGTCCACATCGCCGTCGCCATCGATATCAGCGAACGCAATGGCCCGAGGGTCGTCGATACCGGCCACCGGTACTGCCGGACCAGGCGTGAATGAGCCCCCGCCGTCGTTCAGATACGACACGTCGTCGCCCGCGAAGATCAGGTCGAGGTCCTGGTCGTTGTCGAGGTCGGCGAACCCGCCCATAAACCCGATGACGTTGTTGAAGTCTCGGATCCGCACGAAGGTGCCGCCGTCGTTTCTGAACAGATGGCCGTTGCGGAGGTCGCTGGGGTCGAGGTCGACGAGGAGCATATCCTGGTCGCCGTCCGTGTCGATGTCAGCCATGGTGATACCGCTGGCCGCATCGCGGTCAATTCCGAGGCTCGCCGCGCTGACGGCAGAGAAGGTGCCGCCGTCGTTGCGTAGCACCACGAGTCGGCCGCTTCGGTTCGCGGCGATCAGATCGATGTCGCCGTCGCCGTCGTAGTCCGTGTCGGTCACGCCCTGCCCGGCCAGCGCGTCGTACGCCGCCCCGGACCTGACGTCGGTGAACTGGAAGCCGCCGTCGTTGCGATACAGCTCGTTGCGCTCACCCGCCGGGTCACCCTCACCGAGGAAACCGGATACCGAGTAGATGTCGAGGTCTCCGTCGCGATCCATGTCGAACGTCACCAGGCCCCGCGTGCCTTCGGCGCGCGCCAGCATACTGGCCGGGGTGACGTCGGTGAAGAAGCCCTGGCCGTTGTTCCGGAAGATGTTATTGGGCGCGCCGAACCCGGTGGCGCCGTTGACCAGATCGAAATCTCCGTCGTGGTCCAGATCGGCGAAGACGGCCCCGTGCGAGCCGACATCGAAGTCAGCGATGCCGCGCGCAGCGCCCGACTCCGTGAAGGTCCCATTGGCGCCGTTCAGGAAGAACAGGTCGTCCTGTGGAACATCAAAATTCATCGTGATGTACAGGTCAGGGTGGCCCCCGCCCGTGGTGTCCGCGAACATCACACCGTGGCCACCAAGCACAGACGGCGCGATGCCTGCCGTCACCGAGATGTCGGTGAACGAGAGCGGGGTACTCGGTGTGGCAGGAGCGGCCGGCGTAACGAAGCTGCGGGTGGGTGACCACGGCCCAGCCGTCCCGTCCAGTTCTGCGCGTACGCGCCACCAGTAGCTCGTTGAGTACGCGAGCGGGGGTGCGACGCTGAACTCGGTCATGCCTGGCCCTTGAGCGACGACCCCGAGCGCCTCGAGCGCCATGCGGCCGGCATCGTAGACCTCGAAACGGTGTAGGAAGACACCGTTGACATACGTGCCTTGTGCGTTTTCGACGACCAATGTAGGCGTGTGTGTGGTGAGGACCGCGGCGTCAGTTGGGCTGACTTGAGTCGGGGCCCCAGCTTTGAGCGTCTGTGCCGTCGACGTAACGGGAAACGCTAACGTGCAGATGGATGCGACGACGAGACCGCATAGGAATTGAGTATCAAGCATGGACCACCCTAGAAATGTGCTCGTCATCGAGGCTCGATGAGTCGGTCACGCCGGCAGACGATTCGTCTGCCGGCGTGAGGAGGCAGGTGCGAGTCGGCTGGTCTACCGCGGGTAGATCCAGGCACCGGCACCTAACCCGGTCTGATTGATCCAGGCTGGTGCTGACCCCGAGCCAGTGGGGCACACGGCAAGGATGACGTCGATGATGTAGACCTCGTCGCTCCCCTCACTCTGACCAGCCCCGTAGTGGTAGTCTACGACGTCGACCGAGATGTGATTGCAGTCTCCCCGCTTGCAGTTCCAGGCCCAACGAGTGTCCTTCAGCCGTAGCCGCCTCACTACCTCATCCATGAAATCCCAGTTGCCTCCGTCTTCGATGCAGGAGTTGTAGAGCTCGTCTGGGAATTCTGCGGCGACAGCGTTGATAAGGGCTGATTCGTTCGGCAGCGGAAGCTTCTGACCGGGTGGTGGGTCAGCCGTGCGTGGCCCGCTACTGGTGCTGAACGTGAACGTGGAGATATCGGACCAGTCACTCACGACTGTCCCGTTCGTGGCCCGTGCGCGCCAGCCGTACACACCCGGCTGCAAGGCATCCTCGAACACCCCGCTGGTCGTGCCGCTTGCGCCCATCGCCACTTGGAACGTCGAGGGGCTGGACAGCAGCACGTCGTTGTCGATCTGATACTCGATGGCCACTGCGCCGGCACTCGGGGACACCGCTCCGTTGGTGACAATGAGATCCGGTCGGCTGGTCGAGACCTCGGAACCGTTGGCCGGCGATAAGGGGGTGGGTGCGCCGATCGTGACGAGGGTCGGCGTCAGGAACGACCACGCGTCAGACCACTTGCCATACTCATTACCAATACGCGCGCGCGCGCGCCACATGTATGTCGACGTTTGCTCGAGTTCGCCCGCGGGCACGGCATAGCTGGTAATACCGGGCGCTGCAATCACCGATCGGTTGTCGCCAACCGGCGCCATCAGCCCCCCTTCCATATTCTTAAAGAACTGGAAATCAACGGTCACGGGCTCACCTGCGTCTGGGATGAAGGTCGGCCGTGGACTGGCGACGGTGACCGTAGGAGTGAGCCCCACGGTTTCACTGTTGTTTGGCGGTGACTGCAGTGTGGGCGCTGCCACCTTCAACGTGACGAGACCGTCCGGCGGCAACGCCCTCAGCACATCGCCGAGCACGGCACCACCGGTGCTGCTGGGGGCCGCGGGGTTCGAACTGCCGCCACAACTGGAGATGAGGGCAACAAGCGTCAGTGCAACGAGCCCGTAGGCCCGCAATATATTTGTTCGGTTCATGAGCATGAGAGCGCGAATCCTCCACCTATGCCGTCGAAAAAGAGCCTTGACCGAACGGTCATTAAAGGGACCAGTGACGACAGCCTGTGATCATAACAGAAGCGCGGGGCGCTGATCCCATCCCGCGAGATGCACACATTTGCGTGGTCTGTCGCTGTGGGCTTGGAGGAGCGTGGCCCAGATGCTGTGTTAGTATCCGTGGTTGGTTGGCGCGGTGCGTCGGCCGCGTACGCGGACGGAACGGCGTTGCGAACCGAGGTGGACACTTACATGCAGCAAATCGGCAAAACTACGAGAGCAGCAATCGCGGCGGTCGGCACCGTCTTCGCGTTGGGTCTGACTACCGCACCTGTGGCCGAGGCGCAGGTGCTGCCGTGGGAAGACAACGGCTACGTGAGCATCAACTACGCGTACGAGGTGGCCGATCGGGCATTCGCCGAGAGCGTGACCGTGCCCATCTATGGGGAAACTGCGACCTACTCGGCCAGCCATTCGAGTAGTGGTGGCGGCGGCTTCGACATCGGTGGTGGCGTGCGTGTCTGGGGCAACCTGGCGGCGGGCGTGGCGGTGACATCCTTTTCCAGCGCGAGTGCCGCTACCGTGTCTGGCACCGTGCCTCATCCCCTGTTCTTCAACCGTCCACGAACGGTAGGGGCTGACCTCCCGGCCTTGAATACAAGGAAACAGGCGTGCATCTCCACGCAGTGTGGGTCATGCCGATCACTGAGAAGATTATCGTGTCGGTGGCTGGAGGTCCGTCGTTCTTTAGCGTGGACCAAGGATTGCTCTCGAGTGTGACGGTCGGCCAGGAAACTGCGCCGTTCAGTGCGGTGTCCGTTCTGCCGTCCTCCACGCAAGCGAGCGAGTTGGTGGTCGGTGGCAATGTCGGGGTCGACGTGAAGTACATGTTCACCGAGATGCTCGGCGGCGGTGTCTTTGTTCGCTGGGCCGGCGCGTCAGTCGACTTACCGACGACTGGCGGCGTGCAGTCGATTGATGTGGGTGGCGTGCAGTCTGGCGTCGGTCTCCGGATCGCGTTCTAGCGGGCGGTTGCGTTGATGCGGGCCCGTGGCGGCAGACAGCCCCGGGTAGCGTTCGCGTGTTTGCCAGCTCGCCCTGGGGTGACGCAACGTGGCCCCGGTGCATGTCTCTTTGATCAGGCTGTCGCCGGTGGCGCGCTGTGACGCGGGCCACCGGCGACAGCGTCGCCTCTGACGTGTCCCACTGGACCTGTCGTGCCGGCGCGCGGACACGTTCCCCGAGTAGCGCTGGGGTCCCACCGAAGAAAGTGAATACCGCTCCCCGCATCTTGATGCTCGCCCCGGAGCCGTTCTTTGAGCCCCGCGGCACGCCGTTCAGCGAGTATCACCGGATCAAGGCACTTGTCGAACTCGGGTATGAGATCGATCTGGTGACTTATCCGGTCGGGCAGGACGTCCACCTGCCGAATTTGCGTATCTATCGATGCGCGCGGCCACCATTTGTCAGACGCGTGGCTATCGGTCCATCGTTTCGCAAGATTTTGCTGGATCTCTTGTTGGCCCTTCACCGCGTTCAGGCGCGCGCGGCCGGGGCGGTATGACGCGATCCACTCACACGAAGAGGCTGGCCTTATCGGCGTCTGGTTGGCTCGGCGCCTTGGCATTCCTCACCTCTACGACATGCACTCGAGTTTGCCGCAGCAGCTGGCGAACTTCAGCTACTCCCGGTCGAAGCTCATCCGATGGTGCTTTGAGCGATCAGAGCAGGCCATGCTCGATGGGTCACAGGTGGTCATCACTATCTGCCCGGCCCTGCAAGAAACGGCCGTCGCCACCGGTGCCGGCGATCGGGCGATTCTGATCGAGAACGTCATGGGCGGCGACGTCGAGCCTGTCGCGGACGTGATCCCGGTGCGCGAGCGATGGGATATCGGTGCGGGGGCGCCGCTGGTCCTCTATACCGGCACATTCGAATCGTACCAGGGCCTCGATCTCTTGTTCGCGGCAGCCTCGCATTTGGCCACGACACACCCCGAGGCCCGAGTGCTTGTGGTCGGCGGGAATCCTGACCAGGTTGCTGCCGCCAAGGCGGCGGCCGAGCGGACGGGCGCTCCACTGGTGTTTACGGGACGTCGGCCGGCCCACGAGATCCCTGCCTTCGTGTCGGCATGCGATGTGCTGGCATCGCCGCGTATCGCTGGAACAAACACTCCATTGAAGATCTACTCGTACCTGCGGTCAGGTCGGCCAATCGTGGCGACCGATCTGCGTACCCATACGCAGGTACTCGAACCTGGGACCGCGGTGCTGACGCCACCGGACCCGGCGGCGTTCGCCACGGCTCTGGCGCGGCTGCTCGACGATCCGGACGAGCGCCGACGGATCGCCGCCGCCGCCGCGGCCCTCGCCGCGGACAAATACAGCCGGGCCTCGTACCTCGCACGTACGCGCGAGGCGTACGACCGGCTGCTCGGTGCTGGGGCGGCGTCTCGACCCACCGGCGGGTCTGGAGCGCGGGGCGAGACCGGACCGGTGGCCACCTTGTGAGGGTGCTGGTCACCGGGGCCACCGGGTTTACCGGCGGCTGGCTGGCTCGTCACCTCATTCGGACCGGTGACAGCGTGCGCGCACTCGTGCGGCCCGCGAGCCGCGAGGCGGCGGACGGGCTGGTGAGCACGGGGGTTGATGTCCAGGAGGGCGACCTCAGCGACGCGGCGTCACTGGCGGCGGCCTGTAAGGGGGTCGAGGTCGTGTATCACATCGCGGCCAGCTACCGCGCGGCTGGACAGCCGGCGTCGGTGTATCGAGACGTGAACACCGAGGGCACCCGTCGGCTGCTCGCCGCCGCCGAGGCGAGCGGTGTCCGGCGCTTCGTGCACTGCAGCACCGGCGGCGTGCATGGGCACATCGAGCACCCTCCGGCCACTGAGGACGCACCGCTAGCACCGGGTGACGTGTATCAGGAAACCAAGCTCGAGGGCGAGCGCGTGGCCCGTGCGGCGGGAGCGTCGGGTCGTGTCGAGGTGGTGGTGGCGCGACCTATCGGTATCTACGGGCCGGGCGATACCCGGTTCTTGAAGCTCTTCCGTCTCGCCACCGGTCATGTGATGCTGGGCGCCGGGGCGGCCTATTATCATCTAACGTTCGTGGAAGACTGGTCGAAGGGTTCCGTCTGTGCGGGACGGTGCCGGAGGCGGCAGGGCGGACCTATTTGCTGGCCGGACGCCGATACACGACGCTCAAGGAGCTCGTCGCGATGATTGCGTCGGAACTCGGGACGGAGTCGCCACGGCTGACGCTTCCGGTGTGGCCTGTCTGGTTGGCCGGCGCGCTGTGCGAACTCGTGTGTGTGCCTCTGCGGGTCGAGCCGCCGCTGTATCGACGTCGCGTCGAGTTCTTCACGAAGAGCCGTGCGTTCGACGCGTCGCGGGCAGGACGCGAGCTGGGTTTCTCGCCGCACGTGGAACTGGAAGAGGGCATCCATCGCACCGCCGTCTGGTATCGCGAGCAGGGGCTGCTCTGAATGAACGCGCCGTCAGGATCGGTAGCCGAAGGCCATGCGTAAATTGAATGTTGTCCATATTTGCGACCACCTCGGGTGGACCGGGTCGCGCATGCATGGGGTCAAGCGACTGTTCGCCTGGATGATCCCGCGCTTCGACCCTGAACGGTTCACCGTGTCGCTCATCAGTTTGCGGGGCCAGGACGAGTCGGAAGACAACCTGGAGCGGTTCGGCATAGATGTCACCTATCTCGGGCGTGGCAAGTTCGATCCCCGGACGCTGCCGGCGCTGCTGCGCGTGCTGGAGGAGAAGCAGGCGGACATTCTGCACATGCACGGGTACGGAGCGACCACGTTCGGTCGAATTGCGGCTGCGTGGCGCCGCACGCCGACCGTGCTGCACGAGCACGCAAACCTGACGTCGACCCCCTGGTTTCAGCAGGTGGCTGACGAGCTGCTGCTACCGTTTACAGACTTGGCGATTGCGGTGTCCCGTTCGACGGCGGACTTCGTGATTCAAGCCCGGCGCATTCCGGCCGACCTGACGCGGGTCGTGTATCTGGGGGCCCCGGCCAGCGAGTTCGGGCGGGTGCGGACAGACGGCGAGGTCAGCGAGGCGAGAGCTGCGCTTGGTGTGCCAGAGAGCTGCTTCGCCTTTGGGACAGTGACCCGGCTGATGCCGTCCAAGGGAAACCAGTATCTGATCGACGCGATCCCGCGAGTACTTGCGACGGAGCCGAACAGTCACTGCTACATCGTTGGCGAGGGCGAACTTCAGGGCGCGCTTGAAGCCCAGGCCCACACGCTGGGGCTCACAGACAAGGTAACGTTCGTGGGGTTCATGCGCGACGTGTCGCTGGCGTATGCCGCCCTGGACCTCGTCGTGTTCCCGTCCCTCTGGGAGGGCACACCCCTGACCGCGTTCGAAGCGCTGGCGATGGGGCGGCCGATCCTCGCGACCGATTGCGACGGACTACTCGACATTCTCACGCCAGAGGTTGACGCGAGGATCGTCCCGCGACGGGACGCCAATGCGCTGGCGGACGCGATTCTGGCGCTTCACGCCGACTCAGCGGCGCGCGACCGCTTGGGGCGTGCCGCGCGTACCACTGGCGCTGCGTACGACATTGACCGATTCGTACGCAAGATGGAGCGGTTGTACGACGTGATGCATGAGGTGTCCCGTCGTACGCATCGGGAAGGGGTGGCGAAGTCCGACCTGAGTTTTCTGGCGCGCGACGCGCATCCACCCGATGGTGCGTAGCTAGTCGGTGGTGGGGCGTGAAGATCATCCAGTCGTGACACTCGCGGGGACGAGTGCTGGTGATGAGCGCGGTGTAATCAGGGAGCGTCACCGCTGTCAGTCCGTGCCGGGCGGCGGCGTCCTCCACCGTCGAGAGCTTGAATCGAGAAATGCCGGGATACACCCACTCTTCGTCCCTGGAGTCGTCTTCGTTCGGCGCTGGGGCGCTGCCGTATGCGTTGCCTTCCGCGAGGTAGATGGAGGCGAGGACGCGACCTGTGGGAGCCAGAACCTTCGCGACGCCCTGGAGAAACTGATCCAGTTGCCAATGCGCGCAGTGTGACAGGACCGAATGCGACAGCACATAGTCGAAGGCCACGCCCAGAGAGCTCGCGTCGAACGTGTTCACATGGAGAAACCGGGCCCGTTTATCCGTGACCAGCTGTTCAACGTCGGGTTCGTCCCTCGCGGTCTGCACGAGCCATGCGTTGGGGTCGACTCCGACGTAGTGACTCTCATCGAGGTAGCGTATGAGCTGTCTGCCGGCGTGCAGGCAGCCGCATCCGACTTCCAAGACCCGCGACGACGGCACGCATCCTTCACGCTTGAGAATCTCGAATTGCAGTTGCCCGCTCACCTCGTCGGTGTCGACATCACGCCGGGCGAGCGTCGGGTGGCGCACCACCGGACCAACGATTTGAGCGATCTGCCTGGTGATTCTTATTTTTCCGAACGCCATGAGAGACCTTTCGCAGAGCGGCATCGAGTCGGTCGCACGTGGCGTGGCCTGTGGCGTCGACCCGTGAACGTGGGACCTGGATGGATTATAGGAATTCATGACGGAGAGCTCCAGAAGAGGCGTCATCCGTCGTGCCTCTGCCGCGCGACTCCCGTGGCCGACTCTCCGGGAGCGCCAAGGCTGTGGTGGATGCGTACCGATCTCCCGGCGTCGCGAGTCGGGACACTATGATGGACCGGATGAACCCGCCCCGCGCTGACGCAGTCGCCCCACCGGTCTCCATTCGGGCCGGGCTGCGCGACCCCCGGCGTGATCGCCGCCTTGGCCGTCTTCGTGCTCGGGTCCATCCTCGCGCTGTCCATCGACGCGCCCCGAACGTTGCGCGGCATCAAGGGCGACGAGGCCACCTACATTGCCATGGCGATGAGTCTCGCCTATGACGGTGATCTGGTCTACGTCAGCGAGGACGAGGAACGGTTCTTCGCGACATACGGTGGAGGGCCCCAGGGGATCTATCTCAAGAAGGGGGTCAAGTCATTCTTCGAGATTGACTCGGTATTCCCCTATATCCATCGCGGCACGTACCCCGAGGGACGGGAGGACCGGCTCTTCTTCGCCAAGGCATACATGTCGTCGGTCTTCGCCGCGCCGTTCGTGCGGCTGGCCGGCGTCAAGGGCATCGTCTGGTTCAATGTCACGCTATTGGCGGTCGTGCTGCTGTGTGGCTATCGCTTCGTCGCGGCCCGGGCTCCGACCGGCACGGCGCTGATGTACGTGTTGGCGTTCTTTGGCGCGTCTATCGTGCCGCTGTATGTGGTCTGGTTGACGGCGGAGGTTTTCAACCTGGCGGTCGTCTTTTTCGCCTATTTCCTCTGGTTCTACAAAGAAGTCGCGCCCGCACCGACCACGCGGTTCGGTCGGTGGCTTCGCAGTCCATCGAGCGACATCGCGGCCGCGGTCCTGCTTGGGTTGGTGGTGTTCTCCAAGCTCATGCCCGCCGTGCTGGTCGTCCCGCCCGTGTTGCATCTCTGGCGACAACGTCGATTCCGCCACGGGCTGGCGGTCGGGTTCGTGGCCGCCGGCGTCTCGTGGGCCGCGTTTGGACTCAATGGCGCGATTACCGGTGAATTCAACTATCAGGGGGGGCTGGACCGCAGGTATGTGGCCGGCGAGTTTCCATTCGAGCCTGGGTCTGAGTGGGATGAGGTGGGTCTGAGCGTGTCGACCGATGGGCTCGTGGTGGAGGAGCCGCTCGGGTTTGTCGGCAACTTGGTGCTGCTGCCGCGCAACATGGCCTACTTCCTGTTCGGGAGGCACTTCGGCTTCGTCCCGTTTTTCTTTCCGGGTGTGTTGGCGGTCGTGCTGTTGTGGCGGGCGCGCCGCGAGGCGCTCGAGTGGCAGTGGGTGACGCTCGCAACCGCGGTGTTCGTCGCGATCTTCCTCGCGGCGTGGATGCCGAATACCTGGTCCGGTGGCGGTGGCCCAACGGAAATCGGTACTACCTGACGGTCTACGCGCTGTTCTTCTTTCTCACGCCACCTCTCCGCGGGCCGGCTCCCGCCATGGCGGCGGCCGTGGGAGGATGGCTGTTCGTCGGACAGATTCTGATCAATCCGTTCGTGTCGGCCAAGGAGCCCTACCTGGCTCCGGAGAGAGGGCTCTTCCGGCTGCTGCCGGTTGAACTGACCATGGTCCGCGATCTCCCGATTGCCCTGGATCAGCCGCGCGCTCGTGTGCTCTATGGCCACAGCCCATTGGTGCAACTCTACTTTCTCGACCGCAATGCGTCGTTGCCTGAGCCACCCGGTATCTGGATTCATGGCGACCGGCGGGCCGATATCATCGTGCGAAACTCCTACGCGCTCGAGACCATCACCATTACGGCTGAGTCGCCAGTGTCGGCCGAGTTGTCGATTGACATCGGCGGCCGTGACGGGCGGATCTCATTGGAGCCAGGCGTGCCGGGGTCGGTCACGATTCGCCCGCGCGGGGTGAACTCGCGCAACAGTTGGGCGTACCTGATGCAAGTGCGGGCGACCGGCGGGTTTGTGCCGAAGCTGGTCGACCCCGAGTCCGAGGACGGGCGCTACTTGAGTGCGGCCATCAGCCTGACGGCGACTCCGGTGAGCGCGCCGTAATGGGAGTCACGTGTCCGTGCTGACGTCCAGATGGCCGCACCGCGCGCGGCTCGCTTCAGGTTCGGTCGCGGTGCACGACCGGAAGGGGACGGCCCACTTTCACTATGCGGCGGGTGACCCGTCCCAGTACGTCTTTACCGTCGATATCTACGGCTATCGTGACCACGCGCACCCGCATCGACATGTGGGATGGTGGCGATTCGATTTGCCGGCCGGGCAGAGTCAGGCCCAGGTGCATCTCGACTTTGATCCGGTTCGTCCGGAGTCGGTGACGGTGTCGGTGGACGGCCAGACCCTGCCGCTGGTCGATTCGTGGCACAACCCTGACTATTGCTTCGATCCGCTGGGAGACCTGCAACTGGTGTTCCGCGACAGAGGCGGTCAGATCCGTCGCAGCGAGACGACCCTGCTGAAGTTCTTCGACCGCGATATCATCCGTGCCTTCTACGATCGGCAGTACGCCAGCGAGGGCTACACCCCGCCCACGGACCAACCATTTCTGTGGGAATTGCACGAATACAAGAAGCGACGATTGCGTCGTCTCTTCGAGAAACATATCCCGGTTGGCGGGCGCGCGCTGGATGTGGGCTGTGGGCGGTCTCTCTTTTCCGAAATTGATGTCGACTTTCCATTCAGCGTCGTGGCCGGCGATCTGGAGTATGTGGGTGTCCGCACCAGGGCTGGAGAGGTTCCCGAACAGCAGTGGGCGGTGTTCGACGCCGACCGGCTTCCGTTCGCCGACCAGCAGTTCGATGCGGTGTTCGCGGGAGAGATCATCGAGCATATGCCCGATGTGGCGATCACCTTGGCGGAGTGGCGGCGCGTGTTGAAACCAGGGGGCGTGGTCATCGTCACCACGCCGAACCGCGAGCGTCTGCTGGCCGTGGCGGACCGCCGTGAGCGTCCGTATAGTGAGGACCATCTCAGCGAATTGTCGTACCGTGAACTGTCAGGACCCCGACTGCGACAGGCCGGGCTGCAGTTTGTCGAACAGTCCTGCCTCTACCTGGAGTTGTGGCTGACCAATGTCTGGGCGAACGACCCGACCGACGACCACCTGCAGACACACGGGAACCGCCGGTCGAACGTCTGGCTCATGAAGCGACTCTTCGCCCTGGGGCGGTGGTTGCCATGGCTGTCGCTTGGGATGATCGTCGTGGGACGGAGGAAGTGATCGGATGGCGCGGGTAGCGGTCGTCACGTCACACCCGTTGTTCGCCGACGGCGGCCACCTCGTGATCGCGGACGGGCTCGTCTCGGCGTTGCGAGCATCGGGGCACGAGGCCACGGTCGTACGGACCCCGCAGAACCGGTTCGGTCGTCAGGGTGCCGCCTATCTCGCGACCTGGTTGACGGATGTCGGCCAGGCACACGACGGACAGCCGGTGGATCATGTCGTCAGTTTTCGATTTCCCAGCTACGCCGTTCGGCACCCCTCGCACGTCTGCTGGTTGAATCACCGGATGCGCGAGTACTACGACCAATGGCCGCACTTTGCCCAGACGTTGTCCGCTCGCGCTCGCCTGAAGGAGGGACTGCGGCGCCGCCTGGTTCATGCGGCGGATACCTACCTGTTGACCCGGAACGTCACACGGGTGTTTGCGCAATCCGAGACGATTCAACGGCGGCTCGACCAGTGGGGATCCATTCCGTCCACCGTGCTGTACCCGCCGCCACGGCCGCGAGCCTATCGTTGCGATCGGTATGGCGACCATCTGTTCGTCGCCTGTCGTCTGTCCCCGCTCAAACGGGTGGGGCTCGTGCTCGAGGCGCTGGCGCATCCGACGGCGGCGGGGATTCGCTGTCTGATTGCAGGCGACGGAACCGAGCGAGAGGCGCTGTTGGCCCGGACCCGGGCGTTGGGGCTGGAGGGTCGGGTGGAGTGGCTCGGTAACATCACCGAGCTGGACCTTGTCGCACGCCTGGCCGCCTGCCGCGCTGTCTGCTATCCCCCGAGCGCCGAGGACTACGGGCTGGTGACGCTGGAGGCGTTCGCGTCTGCGAAGGGCGTCGTCACCTGTTCCGACAGCGGTGGACCGGCGGAGATGGTGCGCCCGGAGGTAGACAGCATCGTCGCCGAGCCGACCCCAGAATCGCTGGCACAGGCATTTCGTCGCGTCATGGACGACCCAGCGCTGGCCGAACGGTTGGGTAGAGCGGCGTGGGCGCGGGCGGCGGAGTTTACCTGGGCGCGGACGATTCCGCGCCTACTCGGCGGGTAGGTCGGGTGCCTCGCGGTGTCCGTGCTCTGCTGGGGGCGACGCGTCGCCTCGCCGAAGAAATCCACCACAATTCGTTAGACTGAGACGATGGCATACGAGAGTGCGCTCGAGAAGAGACTGGCCCGGAAGGCGACCAAGGCGATTGTCGACTTCGACATGATCGAGGACGGCGACAGGGTGATGGTGGGCCTGTCCGGTGGCAAGGACAGCTGGGCTCTCATGCAGCTGTTGGACGCGCTGCGGCGGCGCGCACCGATCGAATTTTCCGTGGTCGCGGTGAACGTCGACTCCGGGTATGTCGACTACAAGCACGAGACGATTGCCCGGACGTGCGAGGCACGGGGCTGGGAGTATCGGATTGAGCACACCACGATCGGCGCCATCATCGACGACAAGCTGGATGAGACCGCGACGCCGTGTTCGCTCTGCGCGCGACTCAGACGCGGTGTCCTGTATCGCATCGCCAGCGAACTGGGAGCGACCAAGATCGCGCTTGGGCATCACGCCGACGACTTCATCGAGACCTTGTTGCTGAACCTGTTTTTCTCAGGCTCGTTGAAGGCGATGCCGGCCCGCTTGTTGTCTGACGACCGACAGCACGTGGTGATCCGGCCGCTGGTATACGTCAGTGAAGAAGAGGCGCGCGAATATACCGAACAGGCCGGATTGCCGGTGATCGGCTGTTGTTGTCCGGTGTGTGGCGACCTGAGTCTGCAGCGACAGCGGATGAAGCGCATGCTGCTCGACCTGGAGCGGGAGCACCCGGGCGTCAAGCAGTCCATGTTGAAGGCGTTGAGCAACGTCGCGGGCCGCCACTTGCTCGATCGGCGCCTCAATCCGATCGATGGGCTTCGGGCTGAGGCGGGGCGACCCGTGGGTGACCCGGCTCACGCGTCGATCGAATCTGTATCTTCCTGAAATGTGTGTCGGGGCAGGAGCCGCGGACGGCGGCACCCGGCGTGAGTCCTGAGTATCACCAGCCATGCGAGCGGTTGTGCAGCGGGTGACGTCCGCGACGGTAACGGTGGAGGGCCGTGTGGTCGGCACCATCAAAGCCGGGGTGTTGGTCTATGTCGGGACCACGCACGATGACAGGGCGGACGACATCGCGTACGTGGCCAACAAAATCGCGAGCCTCCGCGTGTTTGACGACGCCGACGGGCGTTTGAGTCGTTCGGTGCGAGACGTCGGGGGCGAGGTGTTGTTGGTCTCGCAGTTCACACTCTACGGTGACTGCAGGCGCGGCCGTCGTCCATCGTTCGACAAGGCCGCGCCACCGGTCGCGGCCAAAGCGGTCTACGAAGAGCTGGCCGACGCCGTGCGAGGGCTCGGCGTCCCGGTGCGTCTGGGTGAGTTCCAGGCGCATATGGTCGTAGCGTCGAACAACGACGGTCCGGTGACGCTGCTGATTGACAGCGGCAAGGAGTTCTGACCCCATGTGGCCGAGCCGATTGGTCGTGGTGGCGGTCGCCGGAGAGACGGTGCTGGCCCTCGTGGCGGTGGTCTGGATCTGGACCAGGGGATTGCCCGTCGAGGTGGGCGACCCGGCCCGGGGGCTCGTCTTGGGGCTTGGCGCGGCGGCCCTGCTGGCGGCGGTGAACTATGGTGTCTTGCGGTTCGCGCCGCCGGTGACGCCGGTGCGGGCGCTGCGCCGGCTGTATGTAGAGACGCTGCGGCCGGTGTTTGCGGCGGCCAGTGGTTTCGACACGGCAGCCGTCAGCCTGGCCGCCGGGCTTGGGGAGGAACTGTTGTTTCGCGGAGCGGTCCAGGCCGAATTCGGGGTGGTGGTCGCCGGTCTGCTGTTCGGCCTGGCGCATGTTGGGGGCCGAGACTCGCTGGTTTTCGGCGCGTGGGTGGCCGTGATGGGGCTCGGGTTGGGCGGTCTGGCGCATGTCGGCGGTGGCCTGTTGGCTCCCGTCGTGGCCCATGTGGTCTATGACGCGGCCGCGATTGGATACATCCGTAGGGACGCCGCTACGCGGCACGAGCGGCCGGTGTGAGCGTGGCGCCCACGGGTGTCGGGGACGGCCCGCGAGCGGCAAGGCGGGACAGCGGTGCGAGGGTGGAGGAGTATTGACCTGGAGCGATCGAACGTGAACATGACAATGACCATGACGAAACGACGGATAACGAGCGTGGGGTGTTGGCTGGTGGCCGGGTGTCTGGTCGCGGTGTCGGCCGAGGCCCAGCAGCGGCCACTGCTGACCGAGGACCCGGAGTCGATCGGCGAGGGACTCATTCTGCTGGAGGCAGGGTTTGACCATGCGTGGTCCCAGCCGTTCCCGGTGTCCGGGTTGACGGGGGACCTGCTGCGAGGGCCGCTGCTCGGGCTCAGCATTGGGCTCGGGCCGTTCGCTGAGGTCCAGATTGACGGCATCTCGACGAGCCGGCTCCTGATCAACGAACGGGTCGATGCGCCATTGTCGGGCATGCTTGAGGTGCCAGGGGACAGCACGCGGAGCTTCGACGATATCGTGATTGGGACGAAGGTGAAGATTGCCAGCGAGGCGGGGTGGCGCCCAGCGGTGGCACTTCGCTTTGCCACCCGGCTCCCGAATGCCAGCAACGAGAGTGGTCTGGGGCTGGACACATTCGATTTCTTTCAGTCGCTGCTGTTCGGCAAGACCGTGCAGTCCGTTCGGGTCGTGGGTAACATCGGCTTCGCGATTCTTGGGGATCCGACCCGCGGCGACCGTCAGAACGATGTGCTGACGTACGGTTTCTCGCTTGCACGCGCCATCGCTCCCGGCGCCGAGGTCGTCGGCGAGATCAACGGGCGCGCGAGCACGCGGAGTGGCACCGCGCCGCCCGGCACCGACAGTAACGGGCGCATGACATTCGGGGTGCGCTACACCCGTAGCGCGGTGCGGCTGGATGCGGGGCTGTTCACTGGCCTCACCTCGCGAGACCCGAAGTTGGGGCTCACCGGGGGCGTTACCTGGGTGTTCACCAGTCCGCTCACTCCATGAGACGCGTGGATCATCTGCCATGCTAATCGACGTCGCCAAAGCGCACGCATACGGGAACGATTTTCTCTTTGTGCCGATCGAGCAGACGGTTGAGGAGCAGCGCCCGGCCCTGGCCCGCCGCATGTGCGATCGCCATGCCGGCATCGGTGCGGACGGCCTGGTGCTGTATGCCCCGAGCGATGCCGGGGCAGATATGACGCTGTTCAACGCTGATGGGGGCGAGGCCGAGGTGTCAGGGAACGCCGTGCGGTGTCTGGCCGCGCTCGTTGTCCGTGAGCGGCCCGGCCTGGCGAACCTGGTCGTCGTGACGGCGGCTGGCGCCATCCCGCTGCGAGTGCTCGAGCGGACCGGACAGCAGATGACGTTGGAGGCGCTCATGGGCACACCAACCGGTCTGTGTCAGCGATCGCTCGAGGCGGCCGGAGAGCTTGTCGAGGTGGTGCAGCTGTCGGTGGGCAATCCACAGTGCATCGTGTTGGGGGGGCCTAACCGTCCGGTGAACGAGGCCGAACTGCATCGGCTGGGACCGGCGCTGGCGACGCATCCCGAGTTTCCGGCCGGGTCGAACGTGGAGTTGGTCGAAGTGGAGTCGGCGTCGAGAATTCGCATCCTCATTTGGGAACGAGGCGTCGGTCCCACCGAGGCGTCCGGTACCGGCGCCTGCGCGAGCGCAGTGGCGGCGGCGGCGTATGGCGGCGCCTCGCGCGATGTGGATGTCGTCTCACCTGGTGGTACGCAGCACGTGAGTTGGACCGACGACGGTATTCGCCTGACCGGGTGGGCCGAGGTGGTCATGACCGGTCACTGGCACGCCTAGCCGCCCGCAGTCGATAACCCGCTGCTTTCGCCCGGCGCTGGATCCGGCCGTTCTGCGTTGTTCATCGGTCACAGACTGCCGGTATTTCGCTGCCCAGGGTCTCGGTGCGCCGCGGGATGTGCGCGGGGGGGCTGCCAGCCCAGCCGGCGAGGTGGTGTCGATCTCCATCGATTCGGCTGCCGCAAAGGGTGCGGTGCGGTGCGATGCCTCATCGCGCAGGTTTTTCGTACCTTGGCGTCGAAATGGGGATTCGTGCCGGGTTCCGGTTGCGTGCGGTTCTTGCAAGAGTCCGTCGCGAGACCGTCGCATCCCGCGAAGGAGGAGGCATAGCCGGTATGGTACGATGAAGCCACTCGCTCCTCACGACCGACCCCGCGAAAAGCTCGACCGTCTCGGGCCGGCAGGTCTGGGTGACAACGAGCTGCTGGCTGTCATTCTGGGCCATGGTTTCCGGGCCTCAAGCGCGATTGACGTAGCAAACGACGTCCTGCACGTCGTGCGCGGTGTGCACGGATTGACACGGCAGTCACAGGGGGAGCTGCGCCGTCTCAAAGGAATCGGGGCGGTCAAGGCGTCGCAGATCCTCGCCGCCGTCGAATTGGGCAGACGGACGCTATTGCGTGCCCCCGAGAGGCGCGAGCAACTGGGGTCTCCGCGTGATGTCGCGTCGTATCTCCTGCCGCGCTATGGCGCGCGGCGGTCGAGCAGTTCGGCATCGTGCTACTCGACACGAAGCACCGGGTTCTGAAGACGACGGTGTTATCGGTGGGGATCCTCGATGCCAGTGTGGTGCACCCCAGGGAGGTGTTTCGCGAGGCGGCCGGAGGCGGCGCGGCGGCGATCGTCTTGTTTCACAATCATCCGTCCGGTGATCCGACACCGAGTGGCGAAGACGCGGCACTGACGGCGAGACTGGTCGAAGCAGGACGGGTGATGGGTATCGACGTGGTGGACCACCTCGTACTGGCCGATGCCCGGTACTGTAGTTTCAAGGAGATGGGGCGGTTGTAACCGGCGCCCAGTGTCTATGGCTCGTGTGTTGTATCTGGACTGCTATTCGGGCGCCTCGGGTGACATGCTCATCGGTGCGCTCCTCGATGCCGGTCTGCCGTTCGAGTTGCTCCGGGCCGCTCTCGGGAGCCTGGCGCTCGAGGACGAGTGCGCCGTGTCGGTCGAGCGCGTGAGTCGCTCCGGGGTCGGTGCCTCCAAGTTCGTCGTGACCGAGACGGCCGCCGACACCGGCCGTCATCGGCATCGCCATCTGCCCGGCATCACCAAGCTGGTGGACCGCTCGGCCCTCTCGGCGGCCGCCAAGGCGACGGGCGAATCGGTTGTTTCTTCGGCTGGCGGAGACCGAGGCCGCGATCCACCAGATGCCGGTCGAGAAGGTGCACCTGCACGAAGTGGGCGCGCTCGACTCGATCGTCGACATTGTCGGCGGCGTGTTCGGGCTGGAGTGGTTCGGGGCTGACCGCATCGTCGCCTCGGCGCTCAACGTGGGGAGTGGGACGGTCGTGTGTGAGCACGGGACGCTGCCCGTCCCGGCGCCGGCTACCGCGGCGCTGCTTGCCGGGGTGCCGGTGTACGCCGCCGGGCCGCCAGGGGAGAAGCTGACGCCGACCGGGGCGCTGCTGGTGACGGAGTTCGCCGACGAGTACGGGGGGTGCTGCCGCCGATGCGTATCGAGCACATCGGCTATGGGGCCGGGAGTCGCGACCCCAAGGACTACCCGAACGTCCTACGTGTACTGGTGGGCGAGAGTGACGAGGCCGGTGCCTCGGATCGCGTGACCGCGGATCGCGTGACCGTGGTCGAGTGCGAGATCGACGACATGAACCCGCAACTCTTCGGGGTGCTCATGGAGCGCTTGTACGAAGCCGGCGCGGTCGAGGTGTTCTACACCGCCGTCCAGATGAAGAAGAATCGGCCCGGTACACACGTGACGGTACTTGACACCGCCAGGGCACCGCCAGGCGGTCGCGGCCGCCTTGTTTCGCGACTCGACGACCATTGGTCTGCGGTACCGCGACGTGGACCGCGACACGTTGCCGCGCGAGCTGGTGTCGGTGACGACGCGCTTCGGTGACGTCCGTTGCAAGGTGGCGCGACACGGGGCGGGCGTGAGCCAACGTCGCACCAGAGTTTGATGACTGCGTCAGGCTGTCCGAGCAGCACGGCGTGCCAGTAAAGGACGTGCAGGCCGCCGCCCTGCGGGCGTACCAGGAGTCCTGATGTCCCGTTTTTATCTCACCACCGCGATTGACTACGTCAACAGCCGGCCACATCTGGGGACCGCCTACGAGAAGATCGCGGCGGACGTCATTGCGCGGTATCACCGACTGTCCGGTGTGCCAACGCAGTTCGTCATGGGCAATGACGAGCACTCCCAGAACGTGTATCAGCGCGCCACCGAGCGTGGGACTGGACCCACTCGCGTTCTGCGACGAGATGGAGCAGGTCTTTCGCGAGGTCTGGGACAAGCTGGACGTGTCGTTCGACGACTTTATCCGGACGACCGAGGATCGGCACCGCGCGGCCGTGACGGCGCTCGTGCAGCGCATCGCCGACGCTGGCGATCTGTACGAGGGCGAGTATGAGGGCTGGTATTGCGTGTCCTGCGAGGCGTTCAAGCAGGACAAGGACCTCGTCGAGGGCAACTGCCCGGTTCACCAGACACGGCCTGAGTGGATCAAGGAGAAGAATTACTTTTTTCGGTTATCGAAATATCGGGACCGACTCTTGGCGCACTACGCGGCGAATTTGGGATTCCTGGTGCCAGAGGTTCGCCGGAACGAGATGCTACGCCTGTTAGAACGTGGCTTGGACGATATTTCGGTCAGTCGGACCGGGCAGAGCTGGGGCATTCCGCTGCCATTTGATCCGTCGAGCGTCGTCTATGTCTGGTTCGACGCCCTGATCAACTACATCGCGGCGGTCGGATACGGTACGGATGAGGCGCGATTCAACGAGTGGTGGCCGGCCGACGTCCACGTCGTCGGGAAAGACATCACCCGCTTTCATGCCGTGGTC
>CALLXD010000033.1 GCA_937766455.1 Vicinamibacterales bacterium
ATGATCGCCATGCACGATCTGAAGCTCCGCAAGAACAGCCGCGCTGGCTCCGTATACATCGTGAAGCCGAAGATGCACGGACCAGAAGAGGTGGCATTCACCGATCAGCTGCTGGGACAGGTGGAAGACGCATTAGGACTCGACCGTCACACGCTGAAAATCGGCATCATGGACGAGGAGCGGCGCACCACCGTGAACCTGAAGGAGTGCATTCGGGCGGCGAAGGACCGCGTGTTCTTCATCAACACCGGCTTCCTCGACCGCACCGGCGACGAAATGCACACCGCCATGGAATCAGGTCCGATGATTCGCAAGGCCGACATGAAGTCGTCCACCTGGATGACGACGTACGAGGATTGGAACGTCGACGTCGGTCTCGAGTGCGGGCTCCCCGGCCACGCGCAGATCGGGAAGGGCATGTGGGCCATGCCGGACCTGATGGCCAACATGCTGGAAGCCAAGATCGGTCATCCGCAGGCGGGTGCCAACACCGCGTGGGTACCCTCGCCGACCGCCGCGACGCTCCACGCCACGCATTATCACCAGGTTGACGTCACCGCGCGACAAGACGCTCTGCGATCACGCGCCCACGCCGATCTCGACAACATCTTGACCATTCCCAGGGCGGAGCACCCCGACTGGTCGGCGGAGGAGATTCAACAGGAACTGGACAACAACGCCCAGGGCATCCTCGGCTATGTCGTCCGGTGGATCGACCAGGGCGTCGGCTGTTCCAAGGTGCCAGATATCAACAACATCGGGTTGATGGAGGACCGTGCGACGCTCCGCATCTCCAGCCAGCACATCTGTAACTGGCTCCGACACGGTGTCTGCAGCGAAGCTCAGGTCCGCGAGACCCTGGCGCGGATGGCGGGGGTCGTAGACGGCCAGAACGCCGGGGACCCAAAATATCGGCCGATGGCCCCAGACTTCGACGACAGCGTCGCGTTCCAGGCGGCCTGCGATTTGGTGTTCAAGGGCCGCGAACAGCCCAATGGCTACACAGAACCGATTCTGCACGCACGCCGTCGTGAGGCCAAAGCCAAATTCGGCGGGTAGCGCGGCCCTGGGCGCTACAGCGGCAAGAAGAACATCCAGCCTTCGGCCAGCCGCTGTTCCGTCCGGACCCGCCCGTCTCCGGCGCCGCAGATGACCCGAGTTTGCGTCTGGCACGCCTCGAGCACGGTGGCGAAGTTCGCGTCGACCTCGGGATGGTTGCGCTCAGAGGGGTTCGGTCCCAGCCCCAGATCCATCGCCATGTCACCGGGGATCACCATGATGGCGCTGACGGGCGCCTCGAGAATCTCGTGGATGTTGTCGACCGCCTCTTGTGACTCGATCATGGCCACGGCGAACAGCTCGCCATCTGGATTGAGCGGCCACACGTCGGCCTTCGCAGCATACTCGGCGCCACCCATACCCCAGAGACGCATCGCCCCACCAGGTCCCCAGCCTCGTTCACCACGCGGCTCGGACGGCGCCGACGAACTCTGTTGCGGCGGATAGCGCATCGCCCGCACAAACCGGACCGCCTCGTCCTTGGTGTCCACGTGCGGCAAGATGACACCGTAGCCGCCGATGTCCAGCACCTGCTTCACTGCCCACTTGAAATCCTCGTCTCCCTCTTGAGGGATCCGCACAAGCGGGGCCAGCCGCATCCGGCCGTCGGGGTCGCGGTCCTCGTCCATCTCAGCGAGGACGGCCTGGACCAGCGCGCCGGAGAATGGCGAGTGTTCCATGTCCACGAAACGCCAGTGCTCGTTCGCGACGGCGGGCTGGCCGTTTTCTATCGCCTCGATGACCTTGTTCAGCCGAGCCGGCCCCTGCGCCTGCGCGGAGGACACCAGGATTCCGAGCCCTGCCGCGCCAAGAGCCACGCAGCGCCCCAGCCCTCTCCAGTTGGTCCTGACTAGATGTCGAGAGTCTACGTTCATTGTTCGGTTCCCCTTCACATCGCGAATACCGGAGCCCTACGCCGCCCGGGACCTGAATGCTGTGGGCTCATGATGTCCGTATCCGCCCCGACACGCAAATGCTGGACATGCCCCGGAACCGCCGCCCTCGGGTCATGGAGCGAGATTTTGGTCCTCCACGCGAGCGGTCGCGTGAGGTTCGGGGCGTAGCCCCGTCCAATTACTAGATCAGCCCGACCAGAGGCCCTAGCCACACCATCAGCACCGTAATCAGCACCACCCAACACGCGCTCAAGACCACGCCCGGCGCGAACATGTCGAGCATGCGGTAGTAGCCCTTGGTGTAGGTCACGAGCGGAACGGCGTCCAGCGGCAGCAGAAACGCGCACGATGCGGTGAAGGCGACGGGGAGCGCGTAGAGGGCCGGATTCTGGCCGGTTGAGAGCGCAAGGATAGCAAGCGGTGGAATGAGCACGGAATTGATCACCGGCCCGATGGGCAATGCCAGATGGATGACCACGGTGAACGCGCTCACGAGCGCGACGATGCCGACGGCGCTCCAGTCTTCCAGCCCGCCGAGCGAACCATCGACGAGCCACTGCGCCAACCCCGTATCGACGGAGGCTGCCCCCAACGCCGTCACCCCGCCGACCATCAGGAGCGCCTCCCAGCCGATGCCGCGCTCCACCTCTTTCCAGGTGAACAGGCGCATGCCCGGCAGGAACATCGTGATGGCCCCGAGCAAACTGACCAGCACGACGTTCAGCGCCGGAAACCAGGTGCTCAGCACCCAGAGCACCACCATCGTGCCGATAATGATGAGCACCCGCCACTCTCGACCGCTCACAGGCCCGAGTGCAGCCCGTTCCGCCTCCACGTTGCCCACAGCCGTGACGTGTGCCATCTCCGGCGGATAGAAACGCAACAGAATCTGGACAGACAGCGGCAACAGGATCACGACCATCGGCACGCCGATCACCATCCAGTCGAGGAACCTGATGGTGACGTTGCCGTACTCCTGGATGAAGAAGATCCCCAGGATGTTGATCGAACTCCCGGCCGGCGTCGCAACGCCGCCGATGAGCGCCGCGAAGGGGATCCCGATCATCAACGCTTTCGCGAAACTGGAACGCCCCGGGGTCAGCCCCATCTTGCCGAACAGCCCCATCGCGAGCGCCATGAAAATCGCCGTGGCCGGGACGTCCGACATGATGGTCGAGATCAGACACGTGCCCACCATGAACACCAGCACCACGCGACGACTGTCGGTACCGGCCTTTGACAGCAGCCACAACGAGAACCGCTGGTCGAGCCTGGAACTGATGAAGGCCTGGGCGACGATGAACATCGCCAGCACGAAGAAGAACACCGGACTGATGAAATTACTGAACGCGGTGGGCAGGTCGGCCACGCCAAAAATCGGCAGCAGGACGACGGCCAACAGCGACGTCACCCCGACCGGGACCGCCTCGGTCGTCCACAGCACGAGGACCACGACAAAGATGGCGGCCATCCGCTGACCTTCCGCAGGGAGCGCCTCGGCACCCGGCAGGATCACCACCACGAGCGCAAGCAGGGCGGCGGCCGCCACGCCCATGAATGCCGTCGGGGTGCTGGAGGGCGGTTCTTCCGGGGTCAAGGGCGGTGAATTCCGTTCGCTAGCCATAGCAGTCCGTGGTGAAAGTCCCGCTGCATTCGACCGACGGTCTCTGTGCGACGCGGGACTTTCACCACGGACTGATAGGCGTGTGGCGCTCGCCGCGCGTCGCGGCCAAATTGCACATGTAACAATAGCCGGACTCGCTGGATCCGGCACTCCAAATGGTCACACCGCGCAGCCCGTCATCCGGCCCTCGCTCAGGCGCGAACCTGTTGTCCGAGAGCGGTCAGCCCACCTTCTTTGCGGTCGATCAGCCCGAGCGCTTGGACCTCGCGCGTCCCGCACGTGACGATCGACACCGGGTGCGAGTCTGGGCACGGTCTCTCTCAGGCATGCAGAAGGAGGCGATCGTCGGGTCGTCCTACCCGACGCACCCGGGCACACTCTGGCGTTTGGCGAGCGACGAGGGCCCGTACCTCGACGGTTTTGATGCCGCCCCGTGTCCGCTGGCATTCATGACGGTCGGCATGGTGTCGTCGTACATGCACGCGCTGTACGCGGCGGCCCGCCGGCGGGAATTCGACCTCCGAGACGTGGTCTTGGTGCAAGACAACCGGTACACGATGGAGGGTTCGGCGCTACAAGGCACGATGACCGGCGGGGCGCTGCCGGTCGCGCTCGAGGTGCGGATCGGCGCTGACGTCGACGAGGACGTGCTGCGCGACCTGGTCGCTGAGGCGATTGCGGCGTCGCCGGTGGACGGACTCCAGCGCGAGCGCCACACTTCGCGGTTCACATTGACCGTCAACGGGGAAGTCATCTCCCTCGGTCGCGCGGTCCCGCTGCTGGGCCCGGTGGCCCAGGACCCGGAACGGCTGTTTGCGCGCGTCCACCCCGCCACCAATGCCGACGGCGGCCACGTCGCGCGCCTCGAGGCGGTGACGCCAGTGTCCGGCGTCGCCGGTGGTGTCGGGTCGAGCCTGCGGGCCGAGCAACGTCGTGAGCTGCACGTGCGCGCGTCGTGTCGGCGGCGCCCCGACGGGGTGCACGAGATTCGCCAAGAGCTGCACAGCCCTCTGGGGTCAACCTTCACAATGCTGGCGCACGACGGAGATGCACAACACGGCTCCGGTCTCGCACCTGATGCGGCAAGCTACATGGCGGCTGGTGTGGCCTTCTGCTTCATGACACAGCTGGGCCGCTTTGCGACGATCATGAAACGCGCGCTGACCGGCTACCGCGTGGTGCAAGACACCTACTACGCGATGGGCGACCAGGGGCGACCGGGCGCCGTCGGCGCGGTCGAGACCCACGTATTTCTCGATACGCCAGACGGGGCGGACTTCGCCAGGCAGTGTCTCGACATGGGTGAACAGACCTGCTTCCTCCATGCGCTCTACCGGACGTCGCTGAAACCAAGCGTCACCATCACGCGGGTCTAGTTCCTTGTAGCTGTGGCAAATGCGAGGTCCGACGATCAACGACGCAGGAAGTCCAACACGCCCGCGGTGAAGGCGTCAGCCTGCTCCACATTCGACAGATGCGCGGCGTCCAGCTCCAGTCGACACGCGCCGGAGACGCGTGAGCGAATCAGGTCGCCCAGCGCGGGTGGCGTCGCTTGATCATGGCGCCCCGTCACGACCAGGGTCATCGCCGCTATCTGACCGATCTCTTCGCGTACGTCGGCGTCGCGCAGCACAGCGCAGGCGCCGGCATAGCCGTCAACCTGGCACCGCAGCAACAGGGACCGGAATCGCTCGACGGTCTCCGGTTCCAGCGCCCTGAACCGTTCCGTAAACCACTGCGCGATCCCGCCGTCCACGACCGCCGCCATGCCGCCCGACCGCACCCTGTCAATGCGGTCGGCCCAGCCCTGGGCAGTCCCAAGGCGAGCCGCCGTATTCGCGGCGACGATTCGGTCCACCCGGTCCGGCGCGCGCGCGCCGAGCCACAAGGCGGTGAGGCCGCCGAGCGACACGCCGCAGAGGTGCGCGCGTGCTACCCCGACCGCATCAAGCACGGCGAGTGCATCGCGTCCCAACTGGTCCAGCGTATACGGACCCACTGCTGGCTGAGACCGCCCGTGCCCGCGAACGTCATACCGGATGACGCGGAACGACTGACGGAAACGTTCGCATTGGGGGGACCACAGCGCACTCGTCGTACCCAACGAATGCAACAGCAGGCAGACGGGGGCCCGCTCAGGCCCCTCGACGTCGTAGGACAGGCGGCACCCGCCGGCCCCTGTAACCCCACCAACCATGGCCCGTGAGCCCGTCATCGACGACTCTGCCCGGCGTACCGCGCCAGCACGCGATCGATGAAGACCGGCGCCGCCCCGAGGTAGTCTTCGGGTGTCAGACACCGAGCGATGGCGGCGGCGTCCAGGTGAGGGGTGACCATCGGGTCGTCGGCAAGCACATCCGCCAGGGGACGATCCTCCAGCCGTGCGCGGCGGCACGCGGCGCCGACGCACACGTGGGCTTCCTCCTTGCCGAGCGCGGGCGCCAGCGCCATCGCGACCGCTTCCGCCAGCACGAGGCCTCCGGTCAACTCGGCATTCGCCCGCATGCGGTCTGGATCGACCACGAGGCCATCAAGCGCGTCGTCCAGCCCCTTCGCACCACCGGCCGCCACCCGCACCAGGTCTGGCAGTGCGTCCCACTCTGCCTGCCAGCCACCCAGACCGCGCTCGTGTTCGTGGGTCATCGCGCCGAGCACCGTCGCGATAAGTGCCGGCGCGCGTGTCGCGGCCGCGAGCGCCACCGACACGCCCACCGGATTCCGTTTGTGAGGCATCGTCGAAGAACCGCCACGCCCCTCGGCCGGCCGCTCCCACGCCTCGCTCACCTCGGTTTGCGCCATCAACCCAAGATCCGTCCCCACCTTGCCGATGGTCCCAACCGCGACACCCAGAGCACAGGCCAGGTTGGCCACCCGGTCGCGATGCGCGTGCCAGGGGGTGTCCGCGGTTCTCAGACCAAGGCGCTCGGCCAACGCGTCGGCCACCGCCGGCCCGTCCGATCCGAGCGACGCCAAGGTGCCGGTTGCACCGCCAAACTGCAGCACCAGCGCGTCGTTGAGCGCGACGACGATGCGCGCACGAACACGCTCCAACGCGTCGAGCCACCCGGCCGCTTTCAACCCAAACGAGACCGGGGTGGCCTGTTGCAGCCAGGTGCGGCCAGCCATCGGCGTGTCGGCGTAGCGTCGGGCCAAATCGGCCGCAGCCGCGGACGAACGCTGCATGTGGTCACAGACTATCGGTACGGCCGCGCGCAACTGCAGGACCAACCCGGTATCCATGATGTCCTGGCTGGTTGCTCCCCAATGCACGTAGCGCGCCGCGTCGGGGTCGGTCGACGCAACCCGCGCGGTCAGATGCCGCACCACCGGCACGGCGGGGATGCCGCCGTGGGCCACCTCCTCCGCAATGGCCGCCAGATCGTAGAACTCGGCCCGCGCCGCGGCGCGGATCGGCTCGACGCAGCTGACCGGCACGACGCCCACGGCCGCCTCCGCCGCCGCGAGCGCGGCTTCAACATCCAGCATGGCCTGCAGCTGGGCGGGCCCGGCAAAACGGGCGTCCACGCGGTCATCGCCGAGCAGGCGGTCGTGTAAACGGTCGGTCATGGTCATCTCGGTTCGGCGGGTGGTGCGGTCAGACGTCGAAGAACACGGTCTCGTGGGCGCCCTGCAGCGCAATATCGAATCGATACCGCCCCGAGCCTTCACCGACCGCAATGAGCGTCACACGCCGATGAGGGGGCACGCACATCAGCACCGGGTCGCTCGCGTTCGCCGGCTCATCATCGAAGTACACGCGGGTGGCCAGTCGGGTCAGCACCCCCCGCGCGAACAAACCCACAACAAGATGCGGCGCCTGCAACCGGTCGTCCGGCCCAGGCACCGGACCAGGTTTCACCGTCTGGATGGCGAACCCACCCGTGCCGTCCGTGGCCACCCGACCGAACCCGTTGAACCCCTCTCGCAGCGGGACACCGCTGGCCTCGCCATCCCCGGGCCAACGGCCGCCTGCGTCCGCCTGCCAGATCTCGACGAGGGCATCTGTGATCGCCGCCCCTTGCCCATCGACAACAGTGCCGGTCACCGTGACTCGCGTACCGGGCGAGCCTGCGGGCGCGATCGCGACGGTGCCGACATTGGGGGCAAGCACCCCAAAGAAAGGCCCGATCGTCTGCGGCGGCGTCGGCTGGCGCATGCTAGAGACCAGTGGGCGTGGCCTCATGGCCCCGGAGCACGATATCAAACCGATACCCAAGCGCCCGCCCCCGGCTCGGTCAACGCAAGATCGAACGCGGAGATCAACCGGAGGCGTGCCCGCTCGCTGGCAATGCTGTTGAAGATCGGATCCAGCGCGAGTAGCGGGTCACCCGGAAAATACATCTGCGTGACCACTCGAGTCAGGCAACTCTGTCCGAAGACGGACACATGCACGTGGGCCGGCCGCCAGGCATTGTGATGGTTGTTCCAGGGGTAGGCGCCCGGCTTGACGGTCACGAACCTGTAGCGCCCGTCCGCGTCGGTCAGCACCCGACCCGCACCGCTGAAGTTGGCGTCGAGCGGGGCGTCATGCGTATCGCGCGCGTGTGCGTAGCGGCCGGCGGCGTTCGCTTGCCAAATCTCGACCAACGTGTGCGGCACCGGCCGATCGTCCTCGTCGACGACCCGACCCGCAATGACAATGCGCTCGCCGAGCGGTTCCCCGGAGTGTTGTCGCGTGAGGTCGTGGTCGAGCGCGCCGATCAACGCCTCGCCATGCGCCGGCCCCGTCATCTCGGACAGCGTCCGAGGCACGATGACAAGCGGCTGCGTCGGATGACGAAGCGCGGTACTCCCGTAGGCCGGCGTGTCATTGAGCGGCAGCTCGTCGGGCTTCGGCCGACGACACGCGCGCGCGGACATGTCACCCCTCTCGGACGGCACAGCTCCGGTCTTCTTGTCCCGGTTCACGACGCTGATCGTATCGCCCGTCCCTGGTAGCGTCTACACGGAGTGTCCGTCGCGCGTTCGGGGCCAGGCCCCGGTCTACGCTAGAATCCATAGCTATGCCAACACTGACGGTTGAAGGATACGGGACGTTCGACGTGCCCGCGAACAAGAGACTGGTTCTGGCCCTTGAGCAGGATGCCTCGGTCGATGTGATGCATGCCTGCGGCGGCAACGCCCGATGCACCACCTGCCGGGTCGAGTTTATCGACGGCGAGCCGACCAAGACGACGGCGGCCGAGAAAGCCTGCCTCGAAGCGAGGGGCCTGACCGGCGTGCGGCTGTCGTGCCAGGTCCTGTGCGACCAGGACATGAACGTGCGCGCGATCAGCCGACTGGAAGGCACCGGCCGACCCGACGCGGGCGGTGCCCCCGCAGAAGAGATCACGCCGCCAGCCGAGTGGGTCTGATCGCCCGTGGGGCCGACGGACCCCAAGCTAGTCGTCGCCCTGTGGCCGACCGCGTAGGGCCTTGACCTCACTCCGTCTGCGCTTTCCATCGAGCCGTCGCGCGCCCGCGGCTCGCCCGGGCTTCGTGGGACGACGCGGGGTAGGTCGTCTGGAGGCCTGCGCCAGTAACTCGGCCAGGCGGATCCGAGCGGCGGCCCGGTTGCGCCCCTGCGTCCGGTGCTCCCGGCTATCGATGATCAGTACGCCGTCGCCGGAGATCCGACTCCCGAGCTGCTCGAAGAGCCGCGCCTTGGTCTCGGGAGCCAGGGAGGAGTTCGTCACGTCGAACCGCAGCTCGACGGCCGTCGCCACCTTGTTGACGTTCTGCCCACCGGGCCCGGACGCGCGGACGAAACGCTCCTGTAGTTCGTGCGCCTCCACCCAGATCGTGTCGGAGAGCTTGATCATGACGGTGGTCGCGTTCAGCGCGCGTCGTCGAGAATGAACGCGGCGCCCTTTTCCGCGATCATCACCGTCGGCGCATTGGTATTGCCGGACGAGATACGCGGCATCACCGACGCGTCAATGACCCGCAGTCCGGCGATGCCCCGCACAGCAAGCCTGTCATCGACGACAGACAGCTCGTCGTGCCCCATCTTGCAGGTGCCGACCGGGTGAAAGATGGTCGAACCCAGATCGCGCGCCGCGCTCAGCAGCTGTTCCTCGCTCTGGAACTCGAGACCGGGTTTCCACTCGGCGGGCTCGAAACGCTCCAGGGCTTTCGCCTTCATGATCCGACGCGTAAACCGTAGACCGGTCACGGCGACGTTGCGGTCCGCTTCCGTCGACAGGTAGTTCAACGTGATGGCCGGTGCATCGAGCGGATCGGTGGTCTTGACCCGCACGTGGCCCCGGCTTGTCGGCTGGAGGTTACACACCGACGGGGTAATCGCATTGAAGGTGTGGAGCGGGTCACCAAACTTGTCGAGCGACAGCGGCTGCACATGCCACTCCATGTTCGCCGACTCCCGCGAGGCGTCGCTCTTGGCGAACGCCCCCAGTTGCGACGGCGGCATTGTCAGCGGTCCAGTCTTGAAAAACAGATACTCGAGCCCCATCGCCGCCTTACCGATCAACGAATTCACACGCGTGTTCAGGGTGACCGTATTGGACACTTTGTACATCGTCCGAATCTGCAGATGGTCGTGCAGGTTCTCGCCCACACCTGGCAGATCGTGCTCGACCGAGATACCCCGCTCCTGGAGCATGGCGCCAGGACCGATACCGGACAGCTGCAGAATCTGAGGCGACCCGATGGCACCGGCCGCGAGAATCACTTCCCGCCGCGCATGGAGACTGTCACCGCCGACCAACGCGACACCGGTCGCCCGCTTCTTGGAGCCGGCCGACTCATCTGTTTCGATAAGCAGCCGAGCCACCTGCGCGCCGGTCCGGACGGTCAGGTTCGGCCGATCCATGATCGGACGCAAGTACGCTTTCGTCCCGCTCCAGCGCCGTCCGCCGCGCTGGTTCATCTGGAAATAGGCATTGCCGAAGTTGTCGCCGCGATTGAACTCGGCGATCTTCGGGATGCCACACTCCTCGGCGGCGTCACGCCAGGCGTCGAGAATCTCCCAGCTGACCCGTTTCTCCTCCACACGCATCTCGCCGCCGACCCCGTGAAACTCGTCGGCGCCGTGCACGTAGTCCTCCGAACGCTTGAACACCGGCAGCACATCGTCCCAGGACCACCCACGGTTGCCGAGCGCGGCCCAGTGGTCGTAGTCCGTCCTTTGCCCGCGCATGTAGATCATGGCGTTGATCGACGAGCAGCCGCCCAGCACCTTCCCACGGGCGTAGCCGATGGTCCTTCCGTTGAGCCCCGGATCCGGCTCAGTCGTGTAGCACCAGTCAGTACGCGGATTCCCGATGGTGTAGAGGTAGCCGACCGGAATGTCGATCCAGAAATAATCGTCCTTGCCGCCCGCTTCGAGCAGCAACACACTCACGTCAGGATCAGCCGAGAGGCGATTCGCAAGGACACACCCCGCGGTGCCGCCGCCGATGATGATGTAGTCGTAAGTCACGTCACGATCGTAGCGCTAAAGTGACCGAGATCGACGACTCGTGCACGCCGACGAGTGCGGCCCACCGGCACAACCCGCACTCACGGATATAATCGCGTGCATCGACCCGGGCGCGAGCCCTCCTGCGCGAGTCACGAAGGAAGTTGCCCCCATGAGTATTCGACAGATCACGGCCGTCGTCGCCCTCACCGTCGGTATCCCCCTCGGTGTCACCGCGTGCGGGGCCCCTGCGCCGGAGGAGCCAGTCAGTACGGTTGTGGCCTATGAAGGCGCCACCGTCATCACGGGCGACGGCGGGCCACCCCTTGGCGGTGGTGTGCTGCTCGTCGACGCTGGCGTCATCCAGGAAGTGGGACTGGCCGCCAACGTGGCGATTCCGGAAGGTGCGACCGTCGTCGACTTGACGGGCAAGACGGTCATGCCGACCCTGGTCGACCTTCACGGCCACGTAGGTTTTGTCGACGACCTCAGCTTTGACAACGCCAACTACACACGCGAGACCATCGTCGACCAGCTCAATCGGTATGCGTACCACGGTGTGGGCGTCATCGTGTCCCTGGGCACCGACCCGGGTGAGCTGGCGTTCACGATCAAGGCCGACCAGGAGGCAGGCACGCTCGGCGGCGCCCGTCTCCACACCGCGTTCCGCGGTATCGCTCGACCCGACGCCGGCCCTGGCGCGCCCACAATGCGCTCGACCGCCCTGGGGGCTGCCACCGAGGAGGAGGCGATCGCCGTGGTGGACGAGATCGCCGCGACGGACGCGGACTTTCTCAAAATCTGGGTCGACGATCGTGGGGGATCGGTCGACAAGCTTGGACCGGATCTCTACCGACCCATCATCGAGGCGGCACACGCGCATGACCTTCGGGTGATCGCGCACATCTTCAACGCGGAGGATGCCCGCGACCTCGTCGACGCCGGCGTCGACGGCTTCGCGCATCTGGCTCGCGATGTCGAGATGGACGACGAACTGGTCGCCGCCATCGTGGAACACGATGTCTTCGTCATGCCGAACCTGGCGGTCTCTGAGCGGGGACGCAACGCCGACCCGCCGGCCTGGGTGGATCACCCACTGCTGGCGGAATCGGTCTCACCTGAAGTCATTGGGCGAATTCGCGAGTCATACGTCAGTCGCACGCCCGAGGCGGCCGCCGCGGGTTCCGAGTCGTTCGCGATGATGCTTCGCAGTCTGAAGAAGCTCTCTGACGCGGGCGCCCGGCTCGTGTTCGGCGCCGACACCGGGATCCAGGACCATATCCAGGGATACATGGAGCACCACGAGCTGGCGCTGATCGTCGAGGCTGGCATCTCGCCGGCAAAGGCGATTCAGATCGCGACCAGCGCCTCCGCGGAGGTGCTAGGGGTGAACACCGGGCTCCTGGCGCCGGGCAAGCGCGCCGACTTCCTGGTGCTCGATGCCAATCCGATGTACGGGATCGAGAACACCCGCCAGATCGCGGCCGTCTATCTCGGTGGCGAGGCGCTCGACCGCGAAGGCCTGCGGGCCGCGTGGTAGACACTCCCCCTCCCGACCCGGCGGCGTGGACTCCGTGGACCCAGAGGTTCTGGATGAGAAACAGGCTCGTACTCGCCGCGACCCTTGGTTGCTTGGCGGTCGGCGTCGTTGAAGTGCTCGCGCAGGCGGGACGCTACCCGGCGTCTCAGCATGGCGGGAACTACATGCAGAACTTCTATTTCCCACCGGCGCCAAGTTCTACCCCGTGGGCGCCCAGTTGGGCCCCAGACGGCAGGTGGCTGGCCGTCTCGATGAGCGGGTCCATCTGGCGGGTGGCCCCGGACACTGGCATCGCCGAGGAACTGACCTACAGCCCCGACGCGTATCACTCGTCGCCGGACTGGTCACCCGACGGCCGGTGGATCGTGTACACCGCTGACTACGACGGCGAGCGGGTGCAACTCGAAGTCGTGGACCTGGAAACAGGTGAAACACGCGCACTGACCGACGATCAGCACGTCTATAGCGACCCGGTCTTTTCCCCCGACGGCACCCGCATCGCCTACATCTCCACCAAGCCGCGAGGATTCTTCAATCTGTCGGTACGCCCGGTCTCAAACGGTCAGTGGGCGGGCGACGAGATGCCCGTGACGGCTGACAACAACTTCGGGAAAGACCGGTTGTATTTCGGACCGTGGGACATGCACCTCACACCGACCTGGCTCCCCGAGAATGACGAGTTGCTGTTGGTGTCAAACCGGAACGTCCCGCTCGGTTCTGGCAACGCCATTCGGGTGCCGGCCGTCGAAGGGGGCATCCGCGATGCGACGACGGTTCTCCGCGAACAAACGCTCTACCGAACGCGGCCCGACGTGTCCAGCGAGGGCAAGCGGTTCGTCTATTCGTCGACCCGAGGCGCGGCCGACCAATTCAACAATCTGTATGTCCAGCCGACGGCTGGGGGAGAACCCTACAAACTTACGTTTTTTCAGCACGACGCGTTCCACCCGCGCTGGTCTCCCGACGACGAGTGGATCGCATTCATCCAGAACGAAGGCGGACTGCCTCAGCTGGCCCTTCTTGAAACGCACGGTGGAGAAATCCGGCGTATCGCGATCACCGACCGTCGAT